>NZ_JAYMDY010000001.1:0-577453 GCF_037027245.1 Pseudoalteromonas sp. CH_XMU1449-3 | reverse complement strand
GGTTTTGATCCTGCCATTCCCAGGTTCAAATCCTGGTATCCCAGCCACTTTCTTAAAGTGATAAAGAATACTCAATGAAGAGTCTAAAATAACTACCAGTACTTTTAGTACAAATGATGCGGGAGTGGCGGAATTGGTAGACGCGCTGGATTTAGGTTCCAGTAACTTCGGTTGTGAGAGTTCAAGTCTCTCCTTCCGCACCATGTTCTTAAGTAGAACTAAAACTCTTCAAGTTTAGCGTTGGGATATCGCCAAGCGGTAAGGCAGCAGGTTTTGATCCTGCCATTCCCAGGTTCAAATCCTGGTATCCCAGCCAACTACTTACTTCCCTTTCAAGTTTCAAGTTTCAAGTTTCAAGTTTCAAGTTTCTCCAAAGTATATTCAGTATTAGCACAAAAAAACGGGCTAATTTTCATTACCCCGCTTCTTTGTCTTTTGAAGATTAATTTTTTACGATTAACTTAATGTCCCGCTGATCGCGTACTTTAAAACCCAGTTCTTTGCAGGGCCTGTGTTATTAGCAAGCTTTAAAAACTTACTGCGCACCCAGCTCAATGGTTTAATCTCGTTTGAAAAACCAAAGTAACATGCATCCATCATGCTCATCATCAGTAAATTAGCGTGGCGGCGTTTTTTCTCGTAGCGTTTTAATAACGCTTGCTGACCAACATCAGGTTGATCTGCCAAAATATCTGCCAGTGCTACAACATCTTGAAACCCTAGGTTCACACCTTGCCCAGCAAGCGGGTTAATTGTGTGCGCCGAATCACCCACTAAAACTAAACGTCCGTGCGAATAATCATTGGCGTGTTGGCGTGCAAGTGGAAAAACAGCATGCTCAAGTAATTCAAAGTCGCCCGGTAGCTCAGGAAAATGGTCAATGAGTTTTGCTTTAAGTTGCTCATTCGACAACTTTTGCCACTGCTTTAAAACCGCAGCCTCGTGATAACAAATTAAATTAGCATAAGGCGCCTGCATCGGTAAAAATGCTACTGGGCCGCTTGGCGTAAATTGTTGCCACGTTTTTACCTGCTGCGGGGCATCTAATTTGATTAACACGCCCATGCAATGCTGGCCATATTGCCAACCCGTTACACCTAAACCAGCTTTAGTCCGCAATTGTGACTGTCCACCATCTGCAGCAACAACTAAATCAGCGGTATATTGAGTATCGCCATAATGTAAGGTGATTGAATCAGCCGTTTGAGTAATATCCGTAATGGCTGATAGTTGCTCTATCACTTCGATGTTGTACTTGGCGAATTGCTGCCAAAGACTTGCTTGAATTAAATTATTTTCGATTAAATGACCTAAATGCGTTTCGCCAATCTCATGGCTATCAAACAATAAATTTTCGCCTTGTTGCTGGTAGGCCTCTAATTGTTGATAAGGTGCGATACGATTTTGTCTTAGCAACGGCATTGCACCAAGCTCATCAAGTAAATTCTCTGAAAAACGATTAATAGCCGAAATGCGAATATCTACCTTATCTGAGCTTAAAATTTGATCAGCATCGATAAGGTGCTTTTCAATAACGGTGACATCCCTACCCTGCTTGGCCAGTTTTACAGCAGTAGCAGCACCTACCATGCCGCCACCGACAACAATTACCTTATTTTTATTCATTTAATATTCGCTCATTTGGCTATTTAAATACGGGATAAATTGTAACGTAATTCAATATTGCGTGTCAGTGCATTTACCGCTTATGAATTTCAAAACAGTGACTTGTTTGATTTCACACCACAAAGATAAAAACTATACTTGGATCTGTGCGGGTATCCAGCTAAAATACGCGTCCTTTAAGTCGGCATACTTGCCACTTAATCCTGTTTCTAACACATTTTTGTGTCACTACCGAATTGAAAACGAGGCTATATTTCAATGAGTAAAAAGCTGCATATTAAAACCTGGGGTTGTCAGATGAACGAGTACGACTCTCAGAAAATGGCTGATCTACTAGATGCGACTAACGGCTATCAGTTAACTGAAGAAGCTGAAGACGCTGACGTGATCTTACTCAATACCTGTTCAATCCGTGAAAAGGCACAAGAGAAAGTATTCCATCAGCTAGGCCGTTGGAAACTATTAAAAGACGACAAACCAGAATTAATCATTGGTGTTGGTGGCTGTGTTGCATCGCAAGAAGGTGACTCAATTCGTCAACGTGCACCGTTTGTTGATGTAATCTTTGGCCCGCAAACATTACACCGCTTACCTGAAATGATTAAGCAAGTGCAAAGTGGCGACAGCAGCTCGGTAGTTGACGTTTCATTCCCTGAGATTGAAAAGTTCGACCGTTTACCTGAGCCAAAAGCGGAAGGCCCAACTGCGTTTGTATCAATTATGGAAGGTTGTTCTAAATACTGTACATTCTGCGTAGTTCCTTATACGCGTGGTGAAGAAGTAAGCCGCCCTCTTGATGACGTATTACTTGAAGTTGCCCAACTTGCAGAGCAAGGTGTTCGCGAAGTAAACCTACTTGGTCAAAACGTAAATGCGTATCGTGGTGAAACTCACGACGGTGAAATTTGTTACTTCTCTGATCTATTACGTTATGTCGCTGCGATTGACGGTATTGACCGCATTCGTTATACCACATCGCACCCAGTAGAATTTACGCCAGATATCATTGATGCGTACGCAGACGTACCTGAGCTTGTTGACCACCTACACTTACCAGTGCAAAGTGGTTCAGACCGTGTTCTTAACCTTATGAAACGTGGTCACACTGCACTCGAGTACAAGTCTACGATTCGTAAGTTACGTAAAATTCGCCCTAACCTAAGCATGTCTTCAGACTTCATCATTGGTTTCCCTGGCGAAAGTAAAGCGGACTTTGAAGCAACTATGAACCTTATCAATGATATTGGTTTTGATATGAGCTTTAGCTTCATCTACAGTGCGCGCCCTGGTACGCCTGCTGCTGATTTACCAGATGACGTAACAGAGCAAGAGAAAAAAGAACGTTTATACATTCTGCAAAACCGTATCACGCAAATGGCGCAGCAAATCAGTCGCCAAATGTTTGATACCGAACAGCGTATCCTAGTTGAAGGTCCTTCTAAGAAGAACCCAATGGAATTACGTGGCCGTACTGAGAACAACCGAGTGGTTAACTTTGAAGGCCCTCACTCAGTGATCGGTCAATTCGTTGATGTACGTATTACAGAAGCATTGCCAAACTCTTTACGTGGTGAGTTAATTCGTACAGAATCAGAAATGAACTTACGCCGTGATGTGGCACCTTCAGCTATTTTAAATAAAGCTGCTGAAGCTGAGGCCGCTACGGCCCCTAACGAAATTGGCGTTGCTACTTTCGTACCTTAGGGTGACACTTGGTGCAGGCACAGCCTGCACCCATCAATAGGAAGCAATTTTGAGTAATCAGTTAAAAACATTAGAGATTTATTTAGAACCCGCCGACAACAAACGCCTTTCATCTTTATGTGGTCCGTTTGACGAAAACATTAAGCAAATTGAACGCCGCCTTGGTGTTGAGATTGCACACCGTGATAATTTCTTCAGAGTAACCGGTAAACTGCACCTTGCAGCTGCGGCTGTTGAGATACTAAAAAACCTCTATATTGAAACTCAACCTATTCGCGGCCTGATTGGCGAGATTGAACCTGAAGCCGTACATTTGGCAATTAGCGAATCAAATGCGCTAGAGCAAGATGAAAACCCAGGTGTATATGGCAAAGACATGGTGATTAAAACTCGCCGTGGCGTTATTAAACCGCGCAATGATAATCAAGGCGTGTATGTAGCAAATATTTTGCATCACGATATTACCTTTGGTATTGGCCCTGCTGGTACAGGTAAAACTTATTTAGCGGTTGCTGCAGCCGTTGATGCCTTAGAGCGTCAAGAAATTCGCCGTATTTTATTAACTCGTCCTGCGGTTGAAGCAGGTGAAAAGCTAGGCTTTTTACCGGGTGACTTAAGCCAAAAAATCGACCCGTATTTACGCCCTTTATACGATGCATTATTTGAAATGCTGGGTTTTGAGCGTGTAGAAAAGCTAATTGAGAAAAACGTGATTGAAGTTGCGCCCCTTGCTTACATGCGTGGTCGTACGCTAAATGACGCGTTTATTATTCTCGATGAAAGCCAAAATACCACAGCAGAACAAATGAAAATGTTCTTAACCCGTATTGGTTTTAATTCAAAAGCGGTGATCACGGGTGATATTACACAAGTCGATTTACCGCGCGGTGCCCGCTCAGGCCTACGTCATGCCATCGAAGTATTAAACGGTGTCGATGAAATTAGCTTTAACTTCTTCCAATCACACGATGTGGTTCGCCACCCGGTTGTTGCTCGTATCGTTGAAGCTTATGAGCGAAACGATGAAGCAGAACGTTTAAAACGTGCAGAGAAGCAACGTGCGAAAGAAGCGCAAGCAAACCAACAAGAAGCAAACTCGTGACCGAATTAGATTTACAAATAGCCTGTGAGTTTGACGACTTACCAAGCTTTGAACAATTCCAGCTATGGGCTGACAAAGCCCTTAGCAACTACCGTGAAGATGCAGAGCTGACTATAGTGATCAGTGATGAAGCACAAAGCCAGCAGCTCAACAATGATTACCGCGGCAAAGATAAACCGACTAATGTCTTATCTTTTCCATTTGAAGCACCACCGGGCATTGAGTTACCTTTAGTAGGTGATTTAATAATTTGTCCGGCTATTGTTTTAGCCGAATCAATTGAGCAAGAAAAAACCTTTCACGACCATTTTGCCCATATGGTTATCCATGGATGCTTGCATTTACTTGGATTTGACCATATAAAGGACGAAGATGCACTTGAAATGGAAAGCATAGAAAAGCAATTACTTGCCGATCTGAACATCGCTGACCCATATCGAGACGATATTTAAATTAACGGAGCAATTAGACGCAATGAGCGACGACAACTCGCAAACTAGCCAGGGTTCTTCTGGCAAAACGTGGCTGGGCCGCATAGCCCAAATGTTGCAAGGGGAACCCCAGAATAGAGAAGAGCTGGTAGAAGTAATTGCCGATGCGCAAGAACGCGACCTTATCGACCCTGAAACCAAGGATATGATTGAAGGGGTGCTAGGTGTATCAGAGCTGAAAGTGCGGGACATCATGATCCCACGCTCGCAAATGGTAACCTTAGAGGTTGATACACCATTAGAAGAGCTATTACCTATGATGGTTGATTCAACACATTCACGTTTTCCTGTGGTATGTGAAGACAAAGACCATGTTGAGGGTATTTTATTAGCAAAAGATTTATTACCACTGATCATCAATAAAGATGAGCAACTGCCTTCTTTACGTGAATATTTGCGTCCTGCAGTTGTAGTGCCTGAAAGTAAACGTGTAGACACGCTGCTTAATGAGTTCCGTCAACAACGTTACCACATGGCGATTGTTATTGATGAGTATGGTGGTGTGTCTGGTCTTGTCACTATCGAAGATATTCTTGAAATCATCGTTGGTGAAATCGAAGATGAGCACGATGAAAGTGAAGACCTACAAGATATTCGCCAAGTTGCAAAACACGTTTACGCTGTGCAAGCGCTGACTGAAGTTGATGACTTTAATGAGTATTTTAAAACTGGTTACAGCACCTCAGATGCTGACACCATAGGTGGTATTGTTTTACATGCATTTGGCCACATGCCAAGCCGTGGTGAAACAATCGAGGTAGAAGGCTTACAATTTAAAGTCACTAACGCAGATAACCGCCGTATCTTACAATTGCAAGTCACCATTCCAAAGGCTGATGATAACGACAGTGAAGAAACTGCTAACTAACCTAAGTCACCTTGCAAAAGATAAAAAAGCCTGGCTCGCACTTGTTGCGGGCCTCTTTTTAACCTTAAGTTACGCACCCTATAACCTATGGTTTATAACTTTTCTTTCCCTTGGTGCTCTACTCTACTGCATTAACCCTCTCGCAAACGGTAAATTAGCCGCTAAACAAAGTGCTAAATATGGCTTTATATTTGGTTTAGGTTGGTTTGGTGCAGGTATAAGCTGGGTGCATGTATCAATAGCGACCTTTGGTGGCATGCCATTAATCGCATCACTTTCGTTAATGGTGCTGCTTTGTGCTTATTTAGCCCTTTATCCTGCATTAGCTACTTGGCTGGCAACACGCCTTGCTACAGGCCCATATAGCTTTATATGTTGGTTGCTCGCCGCTATCGCAACAACAGAATACTTACGTGGCACATTGCTAACGGGCTTTCCGTGGCTGAGTTTTGGTTACACGCAAACAGACAGCCCACTTAATTTTTTAGCCCCAGTGATTGGTGAGTTTGGGATTACGCTTGTATGTATATTAATTGCGTTTGCTTTATATCGCCTAGCAAATAAAGATGGTAAACCTCTTATCGTCTCTGTAGCCCTATTTGCTGGCTTATATGCGATTGCAAGCAGCAGCCAGCTACACTACCAAGACAAAACCATTAAAACTGTACTAGTGCAGGGTAATATTAAACAGCATCTTCGCTTTGAACCGTCTGAGTTCTGGACGACTATGAGCAAATACCAAGATATGACTCGCCTGCATTGGAATGCTGATTTAATTGTTTGGCCAGAAGCTGCTGTGCCTGAGCTTGAAGCATTATCAACCGAATATTTAACAGGCCTTGATAGTGCCGCAACGTTTAATGACACCGCGCTTATTACCGGTATCGTTGATTACCAATACGACACGCGTAACATTTTTAATACTTTAATAGTGCTTGGTAAAAAAGAACACGATGACAGTGAAGGCCACTATCAATATTTAGGTAAAAACCGCTATCAAAAGCATCAGTTATTACCTATTGGTGAATTTGTGCCGTTTCAGGACTTCTTGCGTCCAATTGCGCCACTGTTTGATTTACCTATGTCATCTTTCACTCGCGGCGATGAAGTGCAAAACAATTTACGCGCAAATGGTTTAAATATTTTACCGGCTATTTGCTATGAAATTGCCTTTTCTGAGTTGGTTCGTGGTAATTATCGCAGTGACTCCGACATTTTATTCACAGTGAGTAACGACGCATGGTTTGGTGACTCACATGGCCCGCATCAGCACATGCAAATAGCGCGTATGCGCGCCCTAGAGTTACAGCGCCCACTAATTCGTGTTACTAATAATGGTATTAGCGCCGTTTACGACCCTATCGCTAAATCACAATTAGCTATGCCACAATTTAAAGCTGATGTACTTGAGGCCAATATCACTTTGATTAAAGGCGATAGTATTTATAGCCAATACGGCAATTGGCCTGTGTGGGCGGTGGTGATATTACTCGGTACTGTTGGTGTGCTTGCTAGGATTAAAAATAACAAGTAAAAGTTTAGACGACAGTTAAAGAGTGGTAACTCCACTCTTTAACTTATAACGCTAGCATTGATAAGTGTATATTTTTTTATTTCCCTTCGTTTTGGTTTCCACAACTCGGCAGCTAACTCCTCCTTCTAGTGAGCTGGAGTATCTTTCAAACTTGGCGTGTTCATTTCTTTCGCTCTCATTTTTATCTTCGCTCTTAGCATTTGCGAATATAAAATCATGACCACTAATTTCGTCTTGGTTCAAAGGAATTGAGTTTTTAAATCCATCCCGCCCACCTAAAATATTAAATGACTTAATTACTGGGTTTAGTGTTACGCTAACAAAACCATTTAGGCTTTTAGCCAAATCATCACTATAAAAGTTTATACGAACATATAGCTTTAACTTATTCATATTCGGAAATTTAATTGTTCCCTTAGTTGGTAATAATATTTTTGTTAAAGCTAATGTCTCACCCGCAAAATAAAAGTCATAAACATCATTTCTAAAATAACTGGCAAGCAAAAAGTCATAGGGACTTCCCTTGACTTCAATCCCCTTTCCTATCGGAGAATTATCATTTACATTGGAATTAGTATACTTAGGAGTCGATATATTACGTTGAGTACTTTGCGCATTTTTAAGCATACTCTTTTCAGAAGCACGCGTTATTACACGTACTAACTCTTTGCGGTATTCATAGAGAAGGTCTAAATCAAAAGCTTCATCATTACTAAGCTCAGACAAAGAAACACTAACTAATGGCTCACCATAACGATCTTCAATGTAGTTAGTATCATATTTTAATGCTGTTTCATTAATCATATCGACCACAATGACAGCTTTAGTATCAGAGTTAACGCTTAGCCTTGCAACCTTGTCTTTTTGACTTTGAGAGCAATTATTGCAGATTTCAACTTCTGCCTGACCAAAAGCAGGCAAGGATATTCCCGAAAAAATAATAAACAATAATATAAGTTTGTACATTCAAAAATCCTTTTATTAATACAACTTTAAAATAACCAAAATACAAGAAACAACCTAATTTTCTGAAGGTTTTCTATGGGCTATAGAAGTTCATTTTAAAAAATGAGATGAGGCTTTACTACTTCAGCGCAAATAAAATACCCTAAAAGGGTACTGTAGACCTTTTATAGCGACCGAGCAATTTTGTCAACGCAAGATTAACTAGTTATTACACTGCAACGTGCATGTTCGAAAGAGCAAATTACTTTAAAAGTCTCAGCTACTTTACATTTAATAATGTTTGCATTGAGGTAAATCTGTTCAACTACTTTAGCAGGCAATTAAAAAAGGCTTCATGATGAAGCCTTTTTAACATTTTAAGATTCTATCTTAATCAACTCTACATCAAATATAAGTAGCGAACCTGCTGGAATGCTGCCGACGCGTTTACGGCCGTAAGCAAGCTGAGGCGGGATATAAAAGGTAAACTTATCCCCTTCGTTCATTAGCTGTAAGCCTTCGGTCCAACCTGCAATGACTTGATTTAAACCAAAGCTGATTGGCGAATTTCTTACCACTGAACTGTCAAAAACACTGCCATCCATAAGCGTGCCATGATAGTGAACCTTTACTTTACTGGTTGCACTTGGCTTTGTGTCATTCCCTGAACTTTGCTCAATTTTGTATTGCAGCCCAGATGCGGTTTCATGAACATCGTCAGCTTTACTATTGTTCGCTAAAAAGTCGGCGGCGAGTTTTTCATTTTCAAGGGCTTGTAGCTTCGCCTTTTTACTGTTTTTAAAAATTAAAAAACAAAAAGTACCAATGATCAGTAAAAGTATTAAATTAATCATTCTGCGTCCTTCTCATCATCATTGTCGCCATTTACGATATCTGCAATATTGGCAAGCCTTGCTAAGGCTAGCGCGTTAATAGAACCTTCAGGGTAACCTTCTGCGGTCATTTCACCTGCGTCTTTATCCATTAATAAGCTCAGTGCTTGATCAACGGTTTCAACGGCATAAATATTAAAGCGCCCTTTTTCAACGGCATCGAGTACTTCGTCATCAAGCACTAAATTAACTTGGTTTGATTTAGGAATAATCACCCCTTGCTCACCGGTTAAGCCACGCATTTTGCAAAGTTTGAAGAAACCTTCAATTTTCTCGTTTACGCCACCAATTGATTGCACATCACCATGCTGGTTAATTGAACCTGTCAGTGCAATAGATTGGCTAATAGGTAAGTTTGTAATGGCTGATATAAGCGCGCACAGCTCTGCTAATGAGGCGCTATCACCGTCGATGTAGCCATAGCTTTGCTCTATTGCGATATTGGCACTGAGCGTTAGGCTAAATTGCTGAGCATATTTATTACCTAAGTAACCAGTTAATAGCATCACCCCTTTTGAGTGAATGGCTTTACCCAGCTCGGCTTCACGTTCAACGTCAATAACGCCATCTGCACCCGCGTATACAGTGGCTGTAATGCGTGCAGGTGTACCAAATGAGGTATCGCCAATATGTAGCACAGTTAAGCCATTTACTTTGCCCACTGCGTGACCTTCGGTTGCAATTAAAATTTGCCCCTCTTTGATATCACTCAGCATGGTTTCAGAAATTTGCCCTGTACGGTATTGCTTACCAACAATGGCTTCATCTATGTGATGAGCATCAATCACTGTTTGGCCATCTTGTTTGGCATAAAAACTGGCTTCTGCCACTAATTCTAATACATCAGCAAAGCGAGCTGAGAGCTTGTTGTGGTGCTCAGCTTGGCGATAACTAAACTTTAATAACCTCGCCATTGCCGCTTCATTTACCGTGCAATTGAGTGTTTGCTGACAATACTCAGTCACCTTGGTAATAAACTGATATTGCAGTTTATCGCTACTTGGCAAGTAATAATCAAAGTCAGCAAGGACACGGAATAACTCTGCAAACTCTTCGTCATATTCACCAATGGTGTAATAAAGGTCGCGAGAGCCTAGCAGCACTATTTTTACATCAAGAGGAATAAGCTGAGGACGTAACGTAAAGCTACTTCCCACAGAGCTGTCTTGATATGGTAAGTCGTTTTTGATTTGATGCGTTTTTAAAGAAAGTTTAAGGCCATCCCACACTTGTGGGTTCGCCATGACTTTCTCGGCATCCATAATCAAATAGCCACCATTAGCACGATGCAGTGCACCTGGCTGAATTGAGCGGTAACTGGTGATAAGCGAGCCTTGCGAAGTCGCATATTCAATTTTGCCGAAAATATTGCCAAAGGTCGGGTTTGGCTCATACACCACAGGGGCTGCATCGCCCTCTTTGTATTCGACTAGAATGTTTGGCGCAAAGAAGTCTGTGAGCATCCCTTTACGGTCAAAGTCTTCTTTGTTTTCGTCGTTTTCATCATCGTCGAGCCATTCAAGTACCGCATCAATGATTTCTTCACGAATATCTTTTAAATAACGTAATACACCGATGTGTGTCGCGTATTTATGTTCAAGGGCTTTAATGAGTGGCTTAGTGGCAAGCTCAGCAGTTGATTTTTTAAGGTTACGTAGCTTTTCGGATGACTCTCGTTTCCAGCGAGGAAGCTCAATTAATGCTTCGATTAACGCATCTTCAAGCTTTTCGATAACCTCATAAAATTCGATACGCAGTGGCTCATCAAGAGCAGCAAATTCACTGTCGCTCAGTTGTTTACCATTCACTAAAGGCGCAAACCCAACAACGCCATTTTCTTCAATCAGTGCCACACTTTGTTCAAGAGCTGCAATTTCAACAGCAGTAATTGCCGCATCGTAAGTATCGGTGAATTCACGATCGATTGACTTTTTCTTGCGTTGATAACCCGGGTTGTCAAAAGCTGCTGGGAATGTATCGAGTACTTCGTCAATGAATGAATCTATATCGTCAGCTAATTGCTTTGATTGACCTGCTTGCATAAATAACGCGATTGGCTCGCGGTGGTCATCATAGTTGTTAACATACAACCACTCATTAGGCGTTGGGCGGTCTTTTGAATGGGCTGTGAGTTTGTCTTTTACTAAGGTGTAACGACCATGAGCCGCTTCACCCATCACATAAACATTGTAACCCGGTAATTCCATTCCGAGTGAAAAATCGAGGGCACTTTGTGCACGTTGTTGACCAATAAATGGCAACGCTTCTGGATATGGGTTTTGCATACAAGTCGCAACATGACTTGCTGCAATCTTAGGCGCTAACGCAGAAATAGGTAGAGGGATTAGTTTTTTTGTCATTCTAACTTCTTATTTCCCAGTCTTGACTGGGCATTATAGGTAACGCCCAGCACAAGCCTGCGTCACTGATTAAGGTTGTAATGCCTTACGGCGAAAATAAATACCGCCACATTCAGTACAAGGAGTAATTTGCGTAGCATGGTAAACATCGTAACTATGCTGACAATTTTTACATACTAATGTGCCCATGGCTATCCATTCTCCCTCTTGATAAACACCATTATGTTGAAAATCTTGGTTTAAGGCTTGCCATTCGAGTTGGGTTTTATCTTCAATGTGCGATAACTCATACCAAAGCGATTCTTTAAGCTCTAGCCATGCGAGTGAATCATAGTGACTGTCGTTTTCTTTGATGTGGTCGATATCGCGCTGCAGATAGTCACGATACTGATTAAGCTTTTCTTGTCCTAAGTCTTTAAGTGCCTGCTCTGACTCAACAAATTTTTCCATTGCATCTTTTAGCTCATGATCTTTTACGTCTTTAAGCCATGCACTTAAATCGCTAAGCCAAGATTTATAATCTGCCATCGTTTACTCCTTCAAAAATGATGAAAAATCAACCGTTATTCTAGTTGAGTATAGGTTAACCTGCCCTGAAAATATATTTCCTTGGAAAATTAACAAAAGCGCCTATTTGCCGCTGTGATTAGCATGTATTTTGGGTTATCCTTATCGACAATTTTTTATTAATTTGCAAGAAGTCTGGAATCGTAGATGCAAGAGCAATATAACCCGCAAGACATTGAGTCAAAAGTACAAGCCTACTGGGAAGAAAACCAAGTATTTAAAGTCACTGAAGATGAGAGCAAAGAAAAGTATTACTGCCTATCTATGTTCCCATACCCAAGCGGCCGACTCCACATGGGTCACGTTCGTAACTACACCATTGGTGACGTAGTATCACGCTTCCAACGCTTGCAAGGCAAAAACGTAATGCAACCTATGGGTTGGGATGCGTTTGGTCTACCTGCTGAAAATGCGGCAATCAAAAACAACACAGCACCTGCTAAGTGGACTTACGAAAACATCGATTACATGCGCGACCAGTTAAAGCAATTAGGCTTTGGTTATGATTGGGATCGTGAAATCGCAACATGTCACCCAGAATACTACAAATGGGAACAGTGGTTCTTCACTAAGCTTTACGAAAAAGGCTTAGTATACAAAAAGATGTCAACAGTAAACTGGGATCCAGTTGACCAAACTGTACTTGCTAACGAACAAGTTATTGATGGTCGTGGTTGGCGTTCAGGTGCTATTGTTGAGCAAAAAGAAATTCCACAATGGTTCATCAAAATCACTGATTACGCACAAGAGCTACTAGACGATTTAGATAAACTTGATCACTGGCCTGAGCAAGTTAAAACCATGCAACGCAACTGGATTGGTCGCTCTGAAGGTTTAGAAATCGAATTTAAGCGTGCCGATAACGAAGATACATTCAGTGTTTATACAACGCGCCCAGATACCTTTATGGGTGTGACTTACGTAGCAGTTGCTGCAGGTCACCCAATTGCACAAGAAGCCGCTAAAAACAGCGACGCTGTAGCTATGTTTGTTGATGAGTGTAAAAACACGAAAATCGCTGAAGCAGACATGGCAACCATGGACAAAAAAGGCATTGCAACTGGCTTTTATGCGATTCACCCATTAACAGGTAAGCAAGTACCAATTTGGGTTGCTAACTTTGTATTAATGGATTACGGCTCAGGCGCAGTTATGGCTGTTCCTGCACATGACCAACGTGACTACGAGTTCGCATCAGCTTATGGCCTTGAAATTGCCCAAGTTATCGCACCAGCTGCAGGCTCTGAAGAAACGGTTGATTTAGACAATCAAGCATACACAGAAAAAGGCGTGTTAGTTAACTCAGGTGAGTTCGATGGTCTTGAGTTTGAAGCAGCATTTAATGCCGTTGCAGACAAACTAGAAGCGCTGGGTGTAGGTGAGCGTAAAGTTAATTTCCGTCTACGTGACTGGGGTGTTAGCCGTCAGCGTTACTGGGGTTCTCCAATTCCAATGCTTAGCGACGAAAATGGTGATGAGCTTGCAGCAACAGAAGACATGCTTCCAGTTCGCTTACCAGAAGACGTTGTAATGAATGGTGTGACTTCACCAATCAAAGCTGATCCTGAGTGGGCTAAAACAACTGTAAATGGCGCGCCTGCATTCCACGAAACTGATACCTTCGATACCTTCATGGAATCGTCTTGGTACTACGCTCGTTACTGTAGCCCACGTTTTGACGAAGGCATGATCGAGCCAGGTGCTGCCAATTACTGGTTACCAGTAAACCAATACATTGGTGGTATTGAGCATGCAATCTTGCACTTACTTTACTCGCGTTTCTTCCACAAACTATTACGTGACTTTGGTTTAGTAAACTCAGATGAGCCATTTGAGCGCTTATTATGTCAAGGCATGGTACTAGCTGATACTTTCTATCGTAAAGATGAGAAAGGCGGTGATATCTGGATTTCACCAACAGACGTACAAACTGAAACAGACGACAAAGGTCGTGTTGTTAAAGCGTGGCACAAAGAAGATGGCGAGCCGGTATTCTCTGCGGGCATGAGCAAAATGTCGAAATCGAAAAACAACGGTATCGACCCGCAACAAGTTATTGCCGAGTACGGTGCAGATACAGTTCGTTTATTCATGATGTTTACAGCACCACCAGAGCAAACTCTTGAATGGTCTGATTCAGGTGTTGAAGGTGCAATGCGTTTCTTAAAACGTATTTGGAAATACGCTGTTGATGTAGAAACAGTAGGCTACCAAGCGCTTGATAAATCAGCATTAAACAACGACCAAAAAGTTCTTCGTCGTGAACTTCATAAAGCAATTGCAAAAGTGACTGATGACGTTGAACGTCGTCAAACGTTCAACACTGCAATCGCTGCTATCATGGAAATCTCGAACAAGTTACTTAAGGCACCACTTGCTGATAAACAAGATGTGGCAATTGCTAACGAAGCACTTGAAGCATTACTTATCATGCTTGCGCCTATCACACCGCACATGTGTCACCAGTTATGGCAAGACCTTGGCAAAGAAGGCGACATCTTAGATGCAGCATGGCCAACAGTTGATGAGTCAGCACTTGTTGAAGATGAGAAGCTAATCATTGTACAAGTTAACGGTAAGCTACGTGCTAAGTTAACAGTGCCTGCAGATGCAACCAAAGAGCAAGTTGAAGCATTAGCATTTGCTGAAGAAAACGTGACTAAGTTCACTGAAGGCGCGACTATCCGTAAAGTAATTTACGTACCTGGCAAACTACTTAACGTGGTTGCTAACTAAGATGGCAGCGCTTCAAGCACTGAAAAACGGACTAGCCCTTGCGCTAGTCTGTTTACTGCTGACAAGTTGTGGCTTTCATTTAAAGAAAGCCTCTAACTTGCCTGACGACTTGAAAGTAATCACCCTTGTTGGTGATGATGAAAAGTCAGCCTTATTCGAATTAGTTGAAAAAGAACTGATTGCGAGTAAAGTTGAGCTTAACCAAGTTGGTAAACACCCTGAATTAAAGATTCACAGAGATCGTTTAGAGCGTCAAATTCTGTCATTGTTTGATAATGGTCAGGTTGCTGAATATGAACTTGCCTACAGCGTAAGCTATACCCTGAAGCGCCCTGGACAAAAAGCGATTAATCAAAGCTTTGAATTGTATCGTAACTACCAAGACGACCCAGACAATGCCCTTGCAAAAGCAAAAGAGCTTGATTTGCTATTAGGCGAAATTCGTAAGCAAGCGAGTCGTCGTATTGTTCGTGAGTTATCACAACTGTAATGCGTTGTTATGCAAACCAGCTTCCTAGCCAGTTAAAAAAAGGCCTCGCGCCTTTTTACATGGTGTTTGGTGAAGAGCCTTATCAAATTGCTCAGTGCATCATGCAAATTCGTCAAGCAGCTAAACAGCAAGGCTTTGACGAGGTAATCAAATTTACTTTAATGCCGGGTTTTGATTGGCAAGAAATTGTTGCTCAATACCAAAGTATGTCACTGTTCAGCGCTCGTACCTTAATTGAGTTTGATTTAAACGAGCAAAAACCAGGTACGCAAGGCAGTCAAATCTTTAAGCAGCTTGTTGAGCTTGCTAATCCCGATACTATTTTGGTTTTAAAAGGTGCCAAAGCCAGCCAAGATATTCAACGCAGTGCTTGGTTTAAAGCCCTCGATAAGCAAGGCTTATTTGTTCCTTGTTACCCATTAACAGGTAATCACCTGAGCCGCTGGTTAGATGAGCAATGCTACCGTTTAAACTTAAATCTTCATAACAACGCGAAACAAAGCTTAATTGATGCCACAGAAGGAAATTTACTTGCCTGTCATCAAGAGTTAGAAAAGCTATCTTTGCTATATGGTAGTGAGCTAATTGACCAGCAAGCCGTTATGCAAGGGCTACTGAATCAGTCAAAATTTGATATTTTTGATTTAAGTGATGCTTTATTAAATGGCCACGCCGAACAAGCGGTTAAAGTAATGACTAAACTGGCTGCTGATAACACTGAAGCCATGAGTATTTTTTGGGCCATCAATAAAGAAGCAGCTAACTTACTGGCTATGCAACACGGGCGCTTGAATGGTGCCAATATGGCTGATTTATACAAAAAGTATAATATTTGGAAAAACCAACAAGCTGTTGTGCAACAGGCCTTAAATCGCTTGAACATCCAAGTACTCGAACAAATTACCAAACAATTAGCTCAGTTTGATGCCGCATATAAACAAGGCAACCTTGTAGCCCCCTACCAAGCATTAATGCAAATATGCTTAGTGTTTTGCCAACCTGTGGCGATACCTTTACCTTGCCACCCGGTCTTTGACTAAGAGTAACAATTCATGATTGCTATTTTTGGTGGCACCTTTGATCCAATTCACTTAGGTCATATTAATATGGCCCAGCAGTGTGTTCAGCAGTGCCAACTCGATACCCTTTACTTCATGCCTTGCGCTATTCCTGCTCATAAAGCCAAGCCAGGAATAAGTGATGAGCATCGCATTAATATGCTAAAACTTGCGATTGACGACAATCCGCATTTTGCTATCGATTACCGTGAACTAAACCGAGAAGGTGCGTCTTATTCTTTGCTGAGTTTAGAAGAGCTTCGTGCAGAAAACCCAGCAGCGCCGATTATGTTTTTAATCGGCATGGACTCATTCAATAGTCTAGATAAATGGTTTAAATGGCAAGAGATTGTCAAACTTTGTCATATCGTCGTGTACCAGCGCCCGGGGCAGCACTGCCAAGTATCTGGTGAACTTGCAGCTTATAAAGAGAATGCCGTAACAGAGCAACTTAGCCAGCTACAACAAGCCCCTGCAGGTAAGTTATTCTTTTTAAATGGCTTACAAGTTAATGCCGCCTCAAGCGAAATCAGAAAAAAGCTGCATTTAAATGACGGTATAGCGGAACTTTTACCTACCAATGTAAGTCAATACATTGCGCAGCATCATCTTTACCAAACAGATGAATAAATACTGCCTGCGTGATAAAATAACAAATTAAGATTATTTATTTTTGAGAAAACACTTTGGATTCTAAACAACTACTCGCATTTGCCCTTGATAAAGTCGACGATATGAAAGCCCGTGATGTGGTACAGCTTGATGTTCGTGGTAAGTCTGACATTACTGATTACATGTTAGTGTGCTCAGGTAACTCTAAACGCCATGTACAATCGATTGCTGATCACGTTGCTAAAGAAGCACGCCATGCAGGTGAAGAGCCTCTCGGTTACGAAGGCCAAAACGAAGGCGAATGGGTGCTTGTAGACCTAGGTGATGTGGTTGTGCATGTAATGCAAGACCAATCTCGCGACTTCTATGATCTAGAGAAACTTTGGGGCTAACCCTTAGCAAGGACATAGGTAACCATTTTGAAAATACAATTGATTGCTGTTGGCACCAAAATGCCAGCATGGGTTGAAACCGGATTCACAGAATATCAACGTCGCTTCCCACGTGATATGCCCCTTGAGCTAATTGAAATCCCCGCAGGTAAACGTGGTAAAAATGCGGATATCAAACGTATTTTACAACTTGAAGGCGAAAAGACCCTTGCTGCTATCCCTAAAGGCAACCGCATTGTAACGCTAGAGGTCACCGGTAAACCCATGGATACCCATCAGCTGGCAAAAAGTATGGAAAAGTGGCAGCTTGATGGTCGCGATGTTAGCTTATTGATTGGCGGACCAGAAGGCTTAGCACCTGAGTGTATTGCAGCGTCTGAGCAAAAGTGGTCATTATCAAACCTGACACTACCGCACCCGCTAGTGCGCATCATTGTTGCAGAAAGCCTATACCGAGGCTGGAGCTTGAATAACAACCATCCTTATCATCGCGAGTAGTAAAGCCAATGCGAAAACACAGACCCACGATTCGAGACCACTCGGCTGAGGCAAACTTATTTGCTCGCCGAGCATTTGTGGGTTTTGTGTTTGTTACACTGTTAATTGGTGTGTTGTTATCTAACCTATACAACATCCAAGTTATCGAACATCAAGACTATCAAACACGTTCGAACGATAACCGCATCAAAGTTATTCCAATTGCCCCTAACCGTGGGCTTATTTACGACAGAAATGGCGTATTACTGGCTGAAAACAAGCCAGTTTATAATTTAGAAGTGATCCCCGAGGAAGTTGATAACCTTGAAGAGGCACTGAGCGAAGTTGAAAAAGTTATCGAAATAACTGAGCAACAAAAAGCTGACTTTCTAGATGACATTAAGCATAATCGCCGCTTTAAAAGCCAAGTATTAAAAGCCCGTTTAGACGAAACCGAAGTTGCAAAGTTCTCGGTTAATCAGCATAAGTTTCCTGGCTTTAGTATCGAAGCGCGTTTAGCTCGCTATTACCCTTATGGCGATACCCTTACCCATGCCTTAGGTTATGTTGCCAAACTCAACAAAAAAGAACTCACCAAACTTGAAGCTGAAGACCAAGCTACTAACTACCGTGCAACGCACGACATTGGTAAGCTGGGTATCGAAAAGTATTACGAAGAACTCCTTCATGGTGTAGTTGGTTCACAACGCGTTGAAGTGAATAACCGTGGCCGAGTTATCCGTACTTTAAGCCTCACGCCACCTGAACCAGGTCACGACTTAGTACTGACTTTAGATATTGGCCTGCAACAAATTGCTCAACATGCCTTAAAAGATATGCGTGGTGCCATTGTGGTGCTTGATGCTAAAGATGGCGGCGTTTTAGCACTCTACTCCAACCCAAGTTATGACCCGAATTTATTTGTCCATGGTATCAGCAGTACAGATTACAAAAAGTTGTTAAACCCAGACCGACCGCTAATTAACCGTACCACGCAAGGGCGTTATGCACCTGCCTCTACAGTAAAACCTCATATGTCGATCCTTGCCCTTGAAGAAGGACTGGTAACCGAGCAAACACAAATTTGGGATCCGGGTTTTTTCCAAATTCCTAATGTGGAGCACAAATGGCGTGACTGGAAACGTTGGGGCCATGGTCATGTTGATGTTTATCGTGCTATTGAAGAATCATGCGATACCTATTTTTACGATGTTGCTTACCGTTTAGGGATCACCAAAATCAGTGACTTTATGACGCAATTTGGCTTTGGTGAGCTCTCTGGAATCGATATTCATGAAGAAACATCTGCCATTATGCCATCGCGAGAATGGAAAGAAGCCCGCTTTAGAGAGTCATGGTGGCGCGGCGACACCATTTCAGTGGGTATCGGCCAAGGTTATTGGACCGCAACACCAATGCAAATAGCTAATGCTACCAACATATTAGTGAACCGCGGGCTCGATCATCCTCCGCACCTTGTACAAGTCGCTAAAAAAGAAAACGAAGTAACGCAAATTAATAATGATGAAAAGCCACCTGTAGTATTAAAAAATCCTCATCATTGGCAAATTGCGCTAGATGCGATGCACAACACCGTACATAAAGTCACAGGTACGGCGCATAAAGCTTTTAAAGGGGCGAATTACGACCCAGCTGGTAAAACAGGTACTGCTCAGGTTGTGAGTATTGCTCAAGGTGAGCGTTACGACGCTAAATCACTTAAAGAGCGCCAACGTGATAACGCTATCTATGTTGGTTTTGCACCCTATAACGACCCACAAATTGTGGTCTCTGTGGTGGTTGAAAACACCGGTGGTGGTAGTACGGTTGGTGCGCCTATTGCGCGTCAATTAATGGATTACTACTTTTCAGCGAACCCGATTCAAATAGCCCAAAGTGACGCGCCATGATCCCATTAAATAAAAAACGCTCAATTTGGCAGCGCCTACACCTCGATTTACCACTTCTTATTGCCCTTATGACGATGATGGTAGCCAGCCTTGCTATTGTTTACAGCGCTAGCGGCCAAGACTCTGCCATGATGATACGCCACGCAACACGTATGTTTGGCGCTATCTTAGGTATGTTTATACTCGCGCAGTTTTCGCCTAACACATTAAAGAGTATGGTTATTCCGCTCTACTGCGTGGGGCTTTTAATGCTGGTTGGGGTGTTGTTATTCGGGGTTAGTTCAAAAGGCGCACAGCGCTGGCTTGACTTAGGTGTGACCCGTTTCCAGCCGTCAGAGCTAATGAAAATTGCCGTGCCAATGATGGTTGCATGGTATATCGGGCGTAACCATTTACCGCCAAGAATCATCCATTTAATTATTGGCTTTGCGATTGTAATGGTGCCAACCATTTTAATTAAAGAGCAACCCGACTTAGGTACCTCTATTCTGATTGCCAGCTCAGGGATATTTGTATTATTTTTATCTGGGCTAAGTTGGCGTCTTATTGGCTTTTTATCTGCTACTGTTGGTTTGGCAGCATGGCCGTTTTGGCATTACGTGATGCTTGATTATCAAAAACAACGGGTACTGACCTTTTTAGATCCTGAAAGCGACCCGCTTGGCTCGGGTTACCACATTATTCAATCGAAAATTGCGATAGGTTCTGGCGGCGTTGAAGGTAAAGGCTGGCTGCAAGGCACACAATCACAATTAGAGTTTTTACCTGAGCGTCATACCGATTTTATCTTTTCTGTACTGAGCGAAGAGTTTGGCCTGTTTGGGGTTTGTTTATTACTTTGTATGTACTTGTTTATTATTGGTCGTGGCTTATATATTGCGGTAAACGCACAAGATGCGTTTGGTAAACTGCTTGCCGGCGCATTAACACTGACCTTCTTTGTTTATGTATTTGTAAATATTGGCATGGTTTCGGGTTTACTACCGGTTGTCGGTGTTCCGTTACCTCTGATAAGTTATGGTGGCACCTCGATGGTGACCTTAATGGCAGGATTTGGCATTATCATGTCTATCGCCACCGATAAAAGGATGCTTTTAAAATAATGACACAGCGAGTTAATTACTTACTTATAGCGTTATTTTCTGTGCTGCTAGCAGCATGTAGCTCTTCATCTCAGCAAGGCCGTTATGCTATGGAGCATGATGCAGCCCCGCTTCGAAAACCAACCGAACTTGAAATGCAAGATGCCATAGTCACCCCGGTTGTTAAAAGTGCAAGCGCTAGTCGCCCTTACGAAGTCCGTGGTAAACGCTACACGCCGATGTTAGATGAAACAGGCTATGTAGAAGAAGGCATTGCTTCGTGGTATGGTCGAAAGTTTCACAATTATCACACCTCAAACGGCGAAGTGTACGATATGTTTGCGATGACAGCAGCCCATAAAACGCTACCGCTACCGAGCTTTGCCAGAGTAACAAATTTAGATAATGGAAAATCAGTAATTGTACGCGTAAACGACCGTGGCCCATTTCATGATGACCGGATTATCGATTTATCTTATTCTGCGGCCTATAAATTAGGTTATTACCGACAAGGTACAGCCCGTGTTAAGGTTGAGGCTGTTACCCTTGCCAATTCTGCCCCTCGTTTAAGCTACATTCAGGTTGCAGCGGGAAGTACTCTTGCTAATGTTGAAGCGCTCGCGTTTCAACTTCGTCAGCAATATCATGTGCCAACAAACATTATTGAAAAAGATGGAATCTATCGATTACGTCTTGGTCCAATAAAAGATGCCGCAGAAGCACAAGCAGTTTTAGAAAAGCTAAAACAAAACCAATTTCAGAACGCGTTCTTGCTTTACAGTGAGTAAGACCTTTAGAATAGGTCAACGCAACATGTTTAACTTTAACCATTAATGAGTACGATGAAATCTATAAAATATAAAATCTTAAGTGGCGTTTGTGGCCTTGTTTGCACTGCTAGCGTATTTTCTGCAACAGCCCAAATTATCCCTGCCCCACCTCAAGTTAATGCGAAAGGTTATTTCTTGGTTGATTTCACCACAGGTAAAGTAATTGCCGAAGGCGAAGCTGATACAAAATTAGCACCGGCTAGTTTAACCAAAATGATGACCAGTTATGTAATTGGTACTGAAATCAAAGCAGGTAATATTGCACCAACTGATATGGTTACAGTCAGTGAAAAAGCCTGGGCAAAGAATTTTCCTGAATCATCAAAAATGTTTATCGAAGTCGGTAAGCAGATCAGTGTTGATGACTTAAACCACGGTATCATTATTCAATCAGGTAACGATGCCTGTGTAGCAATGGCTGAACACATTGCTGGTAGTGAAAGCGCATTTGCTGATTTAATGAATGCCCACGCTGAAAAGCTTGGCATGACTAACAGCCACTTCGTGAATAGCCATGGTTTAGATACTAACGAACACTTCACGACACCACGTGATATGGCAACATTAGGTGCTGCACTTATTCGCGATGTACCAGATGAGTACGAAGTATACGCGAAAAAATCATTCACTTTTAACGGCATCAAGCAATACAACCGTAACTCATTGTTATGGGATGAAAGCATGAACGTTGACGGTATTAAAACTGGCCATACATCAGAAGCGGGTTATAGCTTAGTAACTTCTGCAACTAAAGATGACATGCGTTTAATAGCGGTAGTAATGGGCACAGAAAGCGAACGTGCTCGTAAAGTTGAAAGCAAAAAACTATTAAACTACGGTTTCCGCTTTTTCGAAACAATCACGCCATATAAAGCAGGCGACAGCTTTGCTGAGCAACGTATTTGGATGGGTAACAAAGAAAACGTATCGTTAGGTATCTTAGAAGATACACCTATTACTATTCCACGTGGTCAGCGTAAAAACTTAAAAGCGAACTTCGAGCTTGATAAAACATTAGAAGCGCCGCTTGCTAAAGGTACTAAAGTAGGCACGCTATTCTTACAGCTTGAAGGTGAAGAAATTGCACAATATCCACTAGTTACACTAGAGGAAGTGGAAGAAGGCAGCTTCTTTAGCAAGATCTACGATTACCTACGTTTACAAATTCAGTAATCTGGTCATAAAGTTTATAAACGCCTTGCACCGCAAGGCGTTTTTTTTTGTCTGAAAAATGATAGAATGCGCCCCATATCAGTCGCGCTGGGTCGAGTGCGTCGTAATCTAAGTTTGCTTAACGCCAAGAAATGGCAGAGAACACCTCTATTAAGCACACTCACTGTTTGAGGAGTCACCGTCGTGGTTCAACCTGTAAAAAATACTAAGTTTGACGAGTATTTAGATTTCCCATGCCCATTCACATTTAAAATCATGGGCTTAGCTAACGTAAATCTAACAGATCAGATCCTAGAAAAGCTGCAACCAATTGCACCTGGCGATTATGCGCCAAAGGTAAAACCAAGCAGCAAAGGTAATTACGAATCTGTAACGCTTGTAGCAACCGTTACAAGTAAAGAGCACATTGAAGAAATTTACAACGTGATCAGCAACATCGATGACGTACGTCACATGCTATAGGCCGATTACGGAGTAAGTCGTGAGCGAAAGAGAATTAATCGTTCGTCAACTAGGTCGTCAGCGTTACATGCCAATTTGGCAAAAAATGCAATCTTTTACCGACACCCGTGATGAGCACACAGCAGATGAAATTTGGCTTGTAGAGCACGAGCCAGTATTTACGCAAGGCCAAGCAGGCAAAGCTGAGCACTTATTAAATACCGGTGATATCGAAGTGATCCAAGTGGATCGTGGTGGTCAAGTTACCTATCACGGACCAGGCCAACAAATGATGTATGTGCTATTCAACTTACGTCGTTTAAACATTGGTGTAAGGGAGCTAGTAACCTGGCTTGAAGAGTGCATTATTGATACGTTAAAAGACTACGACATTGATGCCTACGCGAAAGCGGATGCACCCGGTGTTTACGTTAACGACAGCAAAGTTGCCTCATTAGGCCTTCGCGTTCGCCGCGGTTGCTCTTTCCACGGTTTAGCACTAAATGTAAGTATGGATCTAAGTCCATTCTTACGTATTAATCCATGCGGCTATGCTGGCATGAACATGGTGCAAACAACCGATCTTAACGGTCCGCAAAACCTCGAGCAAGCAGGTGCAGGGCTTGTAAAACACATGATTAAAAAGCTTAATGCTACTGTGGTTAAGCACACTGAAGGGTTTGAAAACGAATGAATAAACCAGTCAAAATGGAACCAGGCGTAAAACTGCGTGATGCAGAAAAAATGGCACTGATCCCAGTTAAAGTTTTACCGACTGAAAAAAACGAAATGTTGCGTAAGCCAGAGTGGCTAAAAATTCGCTTACCAAAATCAACTGAACGTATTGATGGTATTAAACAAGCGATGCGTAAACATGGTTTACACTCAGTGTGTGAAGAGGCTTCGTGCCCTAACCTATCTGAATGTTTCAACCATGGTACTGCGACTTTCATGATCTTAGGTGCTATTTGTACTCGTCGTTGTCCGTTCTGTGATGTTGCCCATGGCCGTCCATTAAAGCCAGACGCAGCTGAGCCAGAAAAGCTAGCGCTGACTATTAAAGACATGAAGCTAAGCTATGTTGTAATCACCTCAGTAGACCGTGATGATTTACGTGATGGTGGTGCACAGCACTTTGCTGACTGTATTCGTGAAATTCGTAAGCATAACCCAGAAATCACGATTGAAATTCTAGTACCTGATTTCCGTGGTCGTATGGACAGAGCCCTTGATATCTTAATCGAGACGCCGCCAGATGTATTTAACCACAACCTAGAAACAGCACCGCGTTTATACAAATTAGCGCGTCCAGGTGCTGACTATAAATGGTCACTTGAGTTGTTACGCCGCTTTAAAGAAGCACATCCAGATGTGAAAACTAAGTCTGGTTTGATGGTAGGTTTAGGTGAAGAAATTAGCGAAATCGAAGAAGTGTTACGTGACTTACGCGAGCATAACGTTGATATGCTAACAGTAGGTCAATACCTACAACCTTCTAAGCACCACTTACCGGTTAAACGCTATGTGCCGCCAGCAGAGTTTGATGCTTTAAAAGATTATGCAGACGAAATTGGCTTTACACATGCGGCCTGTGGTCCATTTGTTCGCTCAAGCTACCATGCTGACCAACAAGCAGCTGGTAAAGAAGTGAAGTAATACTTTTACAATTATTTAAAAGCCCAGCATTAAGCGGGCTTTTTTATGTTCCAAAATATCAGCGCCCATAACGCGCTAAGAACATTTTTACAGTTTCGCTTATTACTTTGTTATCGGAGTCGCCTTCTTGGCGCTCAAAGCCATACAGCAACGGATAAAAGATCAGCGACTTTAACTGATACACAAACTGTTTCGCTGCAAACTCAACATCATCAATAGTTAAAACCTGTGCTTGCACACCCGCTTCTAAAAACGCCACCAGATCTTGCATACAGCCCATGTTATTACTGGCTAATGATTTTGCTAAATCAGGCTGCTGTAACATCTGCATAAAAGCGACTTTCGCTACTTTTAAAAACTCTTCAGAGGTCAAAAGCGCCACTTCTTGTTCAGCAATGCGTGTTAACTGCTGTGCAATTGGCACAGCGGCATCAAATACAACCGCTTGCTCTTGGCGGACTTTTTCAAACATAAACACTAGAATGGCTTGAAACAACACATCTTTATTTTCAAAGTGATTATATACGGTACGCTTTGAGGCTCCCGCTAAGCTTGCAACCTGATCCATACTGGTATGCTCAACACCTTGCTGAAAAAACAATGTCTCAGCTGCATTCAAAATATCTAATCGTTTTCTCTGTGATAATTTCATGGACCCCTCCGATAAGGGTTACTAGTGTAACGCAAAAATAAAAAATGCACTAGATAGTTTACTTTTATAGCAAACCATGAAAAACTACACCGTGTAGTTTACTTATGGTGACGATATGAAATTTCTAAAATGGCTCGCAATCGCCACTCTATGCATTGTGATAGGAGTGTTTATTATGAATAATCAATTAGCCGCTGAAGGCGTGAGTGATAATAGCCACTCTGCGCAATTATCTGATGGCAAGTTCCACAATACTGCTGAGGTAGAAAGACCCAGCTTTAAGAAAACGCTAGGTATCTTCAAACGCTTTATTACAGAAAAGAAAATTGATGCAGAGCCAAAAGGTGAACTGCCTATGCACTGTGTTTCTCATGCACAGCTTGAGCGTTTATCTAATGACACAGTGCATTTTGTGAAATTAGGTCACTCCTCTATTTTAGCGAAAGTGTATGGCGAATACTGGCTATTTGATCCGGTATTTTCAGAACGCGCTTCGCCTTTTTCATTCATGGGGCCAAAGCGCTTTCAGCCAACACCTATCAGCATTGCAGAGTTACCAAACATTGCCAAGGTGTTTATTTCACACAACCATTATGACCACTTAGATAAAGCGGCAATTAAACAGCTTGTTGATAAAACAGATTCTTTTTATGTGCCATTAGGAGTCGAAAACGACCTGAAAAAATGGGGCGTTGATGAAAAAAAGGTGCATAGCTTTGATTGGTGGCAAGAGCAAAATATGGCAAATAGCCAAATTGTATTTACCCCAACCCAGCACTTTTCTGGCCGAGGTTTAACAGACGGCAATAAAACTCTTTGGGGCTCTTGGGCTATTAAAGTAAATGACAAGCGCTTTTATTTTAGCGGTGACTCTGGCTATTTTGCTGGCTTTAAAGAAATTGGTAATCGCTATGGGCCGTTTGATATCACTTTTATTGAAACCGGTGCTTACGACAAAGATTGGGCTGACATTCACATGACACCAGAACAATCAGTACAAGCTCACCTCGATTTACAAGGTGATGTGATGGTGCCAGTGCATAATGGAACATTCGATCTGGCCTTTCATGCTTGGTATGACCCACTTAAACGTGTCGCTAAAAAAGCAGGACAAGAGCAAGTATCACTGAGTACTCCGCTAGTTGGAGAGGTATTTAAAATTCAAGATACCGCCATTGATAAAGCGTGGTGGTAAAATTGACAGGATGAAAGGTGCATTATTATCCTTTCATCCTGAATAATTAGTTATTTATAGACTCTTTCTAGACAGCCCCCCTTCGCGTCCCATATAGTGAAACCCTGTGCAATCAACCAGAAAAACTATGACAACTCACCTTAAGTATGCAAGCTTGGCACTTGCAATTGGTTTATTCGGCTGCTCTGAGCAACCAACAACAAGCACTGATAAACCGAACGCTGAAAGCAATGAAGCCGTAAACATTGCCAATATACGCTCACATATTAAAACCCTCGCCTCTGATGAATTCTTAGGCCGCGGCCCTTTAACTGAAGGCGAAACACTAACCATTAACTATTTAGCCGACGAGTATAAAAAACTCGGCTTAAGCGGTAGTTTTAATGGCGAGTTTTTACAGCCAGTTACCATGGCAAAACTCACTCCAGATCAAAACATGACCTTACAAGTGGGTGATTTAAGCTTTAATGCTGGCAGTGATTTTACCGCCCGTACCCAACAAATTAACCCTGAAATCAACATTGATGGCTCTGATGTTGTGTTTGTTGGCTATGGTATTAATGCACCTGAATATAATTGGGATGACTTTGCAGATATTGATGTAAAAGACAAAACAATTATCGTGCTTGTTAATGATCCTGGTTTTGCCACGCAAGACGACACGCTTTTCACCGGTAATGCTATGACCTACTACGGTCGTTGGACTTACAAATATGAAGAAGGTGCTCGCCAAGGTGCAAAAGCAGTATTTATCGTTCACGAAACTGCTCCTGCCGCATACCCTTGGGGCGTTGTAGAAAGCTCGAACACGGGTAGCAAATATACCTTAATCGACCAAGATAAGAATGCTTCTGACATCCCTGTAATGGGTTGGATTGATGAGCAAGCGGCAAATGAAATTTTTGCTCAAGCAGGCCTTGATTATCAAACTGAAAAAGCCAACGCACTAAAAGCTGACTTTAAACCTGTCGACTTAAAAGCGAAAGCAGCGCTGACACTGAAAAGTGATATCTCTCAAGCGCAATCGCATAATGTTGTTGCAACGCTTAAAGGTAGCGAAACTCCTGATGAGTACATTGTAATTGGTGCGCACTGGGACCACTTTGGCACCAAGCAAACTGATGACGGCGTGAAAATCTACAATGGTGCTGTTGATAACGCATCAGGTAGCGCAGCAACGGTTGAAATAGCCCGTATTCTTACTGAAATGCATAAGAAAAAACCATTTAAACGCTCTATTATCTTTGCCAACTTTACGGCCGAAGAAACAGGGCTTATTGGCTCAGAACAATTCGCTACTGGCGAGATTGTACCAACCAAGCAAATGGTCG
The DNA here is from genome assembly GCF_037027245.1 of Pseudoalteromonas sp. CH_XMU1449-3. Lineage (NCBI taxonomy): Bacteria > Pseudomonadati > Pseudomonadota > Gammaproteobacteria > Alteromonadales > Pseudoalteromonadaceae > Pseudoalteromonas > Pseudoalteromonas sp. CH_XMU1449-3. The sequence goes on along the minus strand of NZ_JAYMDY010000001.1, from coordinate 549,328 downwards.
CGCTGCTTAATATTGATGGTATGAACGTGCTAGACGGCGTTGACTACATATTACAATACGGTAAAGGCATGTCTGAAATGGAAGACTACCTTGCAGATGCAGCGAAAGCACAAGGTCGTCATGTAAAAATGGACCCTCGTCCTCAAAATGGTTTGTTCTTCCGCTCTGATCACTTCTCTTTAGCTAAACAAGGCGTTCCTAGCTTACTATTTATGAGTTTAGGTGATACAGATCCTGATTACATCGCGCACAAATATCATAAAGAAGCTGACGACTATTCAGCAGATTGGTCTATGGGCGGTGTTGAGCAAGATATTGAACTGATTGTTGATATTGCTGCCAAACTTGCTGATAACGGCGATTGGCCTAAGTGGAAAGCCGAGTCTGACTTCAAAGCTCGTCGCTTACAAGACAAGCAATAACCTTCGCTTAGATATAAAAAACCGAGCTAGTAGCTCGGTTTTTTATTGTCAGTTTTACTTATTACTCGTTAATTTTAGCCTTAAGTGATTGTGCTTCTTCTTGCACTTCCTCTGGGCCATTGGCAATAACATCTTCAATGGCTTGCAGCGCTGAGTCAAAGTCGTCTATTTCGATATATGCTCGAGCTAAGTCCAGTTTTGCTGAGTAACCACCACTTTCGGCATCAACATCAGTTGGGTTATCACCCGCTAGTAAGTCATTAAAATCACTCAGTCCTACATCCATATCAACCTCATCATAAGGTTCGTGGTCGAGTGCTTCATCGTCACTTTGTTCAAGTAATGAATCGATATCTACAAACTCATCCGTTGAAGTAGTTTGTTGCTCCTCGGCATCTAATGCCTGTACTTCAGGTTCAACTGGCTGTTCGCTTTCACCCTGTAAGTCTTCATTTAATAGTGCATTAAAATCAACGTCGAATTCACTTGCATCAGCAATATCAGCTTCATCTGGCTCTGCTAGTTCATTTAACAGTGCATCAAAGTCTGTTTGAGTAAGGTCTGCCATAAAATCATCATCGATTTCATCGTCTGACAGCTCACTTAAATCAGCCTCGTCAGCTAAATTAGACTCGATATCAGCTAATGTTTGCTCAGCTTCTACGGCATCATCAAGTTCAATATCGTCCAATTCGAATTCAGGGAACTCTTCTAATTCGTCTTGGCTATCAGCCACCTCATCGTCAATTGGCGCTTCGCTCGTTAACTCTGTTGTGCCTTCACTCTGTGATTGATCCGATAAGTCGTCCTCAGGGTCAAGAATATCATCTTCTGTAAATTCATTATCAAGCAAGATCTCATCATCAAAATCATCGTCTAGCTGATCAAGCTCATTACCCGTTGCTAATGAATTAGCAAGGTCTTGCTCTGCCTGACTTAACTGTAATGGTGCATCTTCATCTAACTCACCAGAAATGTCTTCATCAGATTCATCCAATTCAAAACCGGCTTCATCTAGCTCAAGCTCTGGATACTCTTCCAACTCTTGGCTAGGAGTCACGGTATCTTGCTGTAATGGCTCTTCGTCGGCGGTTAAATCAAATTCATCAGTTAGGTCTTCATCTGCTAGCGGATCATCGCCTAAATCAATTTCAACTTCTTCTATGTCTTGCTCTGGTTCATCTATTGACCAGTCTGGTGCTTCGACATAGTCATCTTCTTCACCAATTTCATTTAATAACTCATCAACACTTTTCAGTGACGGATCATCAAACTCGTCAAGGCTATCATCTTCATCTAATAGCTCATCGCTATCTTCATTAAACTCTTGATTAAGCGCTTCATCGATATCAACTTCGTCACTATCATCCGTATCATCAACCAACTCTGATGCAATTGATTCAACATTCATGTCATCAACCGCTTGATCAGCATCGGCTAAATCTTCTAGCGACTCTTGTAGATTCTCATCATGATCTGCACTGTCACTCTGTTCATGACTTAAATCTGATATCTGTGCTTCAGTGTCTTGCTTCAGCTCATTTGTTTGCTGAATAAGCTCTTCAAGCTCATCATCAACGTCAGAGTCCTGCTCATCACTAGTGTCTTCATCAAGTAATGAGTCAATATCTGCTACATCGAGTTCATCGTCTTGCTCAGCATTGTCATCAATATCTGAGCTACTTTCATCTGTTAACTCAGGTTCTTCTGACTTTGCATAAACCTCATCAAGTAGTGAGTCTATTTCATCGGTATCAAACTCATCGCTTAAATCATCCGCAATAGGCTCTTCGGTAAGCTCTTCAACTGGTTCTTGTTCTGGCTCTTCCTGCGCTTCATCCAATAATGAGTCGATGTCGTCGACATCTAGTTCATCATCAAGCTCATCTTCGTCGATTAAATCGTCTGCACTAGGTTCTTCAATTGACTCTTCAACCAGCTCTTCAGATTCAGGCTCTTCTTGAGCTTCATCTAATAGTGAGTCGATGTCATCGACATCTAAAGCATCATCAAGCTCGTCTTCGTCGATTAAATCGTCTGTGCTTGGTTCTTCTACAAGCTCTTCAGGCTGCTCTTCAACAAGTTCTGCTTCAGGCTCTGCTTGTGCCTTATCTAGCAATGAATCAATGTCATCAACATCTAGTTCGTCATCAAGCTCGTCTTCGTCGATAAAATCCTCTGCACTAGGTTCTTCTACAAGCTCTTCAGGCTGCTCTTCAACAAGCTCCGCTTCAGGCTCTGCTTGTGTCTCATCTAGTAATGAATCAATGTCATTAACATCGAGGGCATCATCAAGCTCGTCTTCGTCGATTAAATCGTCTGCGCTAGCTTCTTCAGTTGGCTCTTCTTGAACTTCGTCTAACAGCGAGTCAATGTCATCAACATCGAGTGCATCATCAAGCTCGTCTTCGTCGATTAAATCGTCTGCGCTAGGTTCTTCTGCAAGCTCTTCAGCCTGCTCTTCAACAAGTTCCGCTTCAGGCTCTGCTTGTGCCTCATCTAGCAATGAATCAATGTCATCAACATCGAGTGCATCATCAAGCTCGTCTTCGTCGATTAAATCGTCTGCGCTAGGTTCTTCTGCAAGCTCTTCAGCCTGCTCTTCAACAAGTTCTGCTTCAGGCTCTGCTTGTGTCTCATCTAGCAATGAATCAATGTCATCGACATCTAAATCATCATCAAGCTCGTCTTCGTCGATTAAATCGTCTGCGCTTGGTTCTTCGGTCGGCGCTTCTTCTTGAACTTCATCTAATAATGAGTCAATGTCATCAACATCTAGCGCATCATCAAGATCATCGTTTTCTAATGCATCGTTAGCTTCAGCGGCTGGCTCTTCTGTTTGTGCTTCATCGATTAAGCTGTCGATGTCGAAATCATCTTCATCGATGAGTTCATCCGCACTTAGCTCTTCGGCTGGCGCTTCTTCTTGAGCTTCATCTAACAGCGAGTCAATGTCATCAACACCCAGCGCATCATCAAGATCGTCGTTTTCTAATGCATCGTTAGCTTCGGCTGCTGACTCGTCTGTTTGCGCTTCATCAATTAAGCTGTCGATATCGAAATCATCTTCATCGATGAGTTCAGCTTCAACGTTAGTTTTTGAGGCATCATTATTTTCATCGAGTAAGTCATCAATATCGTCTAGGTTTACGTCTTGATTAGAATCCGTGTTGTTTTGCTCATCAATTAAGCTATCAATGTCAAAATCATCTTCAGCGTCATCTTCTGCAAGCTCTTCACTAAGCGCTGCCATTTCATCATTGGCGTTATCTAACGAGTCATCTTCATCAGTATCAAATAGATCATCAATGTCATCAGCACTTAAAATATCACCCGATGAATCTGCTGGAGACTGTTCGCTATCTAGGTCAATTTCATCACCTAAACTATCGTCATCGGTTTGATCGAAATCTTGCTGTAAAAATGCATCTAAATCATCATCGTCAGCACTACTTGAAGACTCATCATTAAACTCGATGTCATCACTTAATAAACCTTCTAGTTCATCTTGATTTAAAACACTGTCATCTTCATCAAAACTATCATCAATGCTGTCGTCAAAAATGATGTCATCATCAGGCAGCATGTCTTGGTCTAAGTCGTCATCTAACCGCACACTCAAGTCATCATTGTCTTCGACCGGATCAGGAACTAGCGGATCAGTTTCTACAATCGGCTCTAAATCATCATCAGGGTTATAACTTGGGCTTTGTGGTAAAAATTCATCGTCATCGCTGGCATCTGTATCATCATTGGCGCTGTTACGTTTTTTCAAAAACATCACAACGGCTGCAATGATAAGTAATGCAGGAATAAACATTAATGCCCCGAGAACAAATGGGTTACTCAGTAAATTCGAAAAACTAAACCCACTGTCCTCTTCAATCTTTTTTGCTTTTTGCTGCTCTATGATTTCATTTTGTTTAGTGATCAGTTCTTTCAGCTGCTTTTGAATTTCACTGTCTTGGCCAAGTTGATCGCGAACGGTTTCAAGCTCTTTAGAAATACCGCTCAGTTGCTTTTTGAGCTTGTTGTTCTCAGCTAGGATTTCTTCAACATTTTCAACCGACGATTTAAACTGCTTTTGTAACTCTACTAGCTGCGTGCCCTGCTCCGTTTTAATAGTGTTGATTTCTTGCTTAAGTTCTTGTTTTGCTTCGTCTACATCAACTTTACGGGCTTGAGTTACTTTCTTTTGCGATTCATTAATTTCAGCTGTAGTCAACGTGCCGTTTTTCTTTTTTTCCCACAGCTCATCATCTTGTTCAGAACGCGCTTTTGCTAATGTCGGGTTGACCGCACGCATTTCTGCAATGGTTGGAATTTTTAGGTATGCGCCATCACGCATATGATTTAGGTTTTGATCTAAAAATGACGATGGGTTTTTGTCATACAGAGCTTGCATGACCTGATAAATGCTTACAGAGTTGTCAGGGCGAATTTTAGCGGCAATACGCCATAATGTATCGGTCGGTTTAATTGGACCAATAGAGCGCCCCTGCGCACCGTAATCGACACCTTTAGGGCCTTTAAGTGTGGTGCCTTCATCAGAGTATGTCGGTGTTACCACCAATGCAGACGCTAATATGAAGAGTGTTGCTAAACCGCGCATGCTGATCCTTTATGTTTTAAATGTTAACGCAGCAACCTTGGTTGCTTAAACATCAAGTAATTCTTGCAGAATTGATTCTTAATTATGTTTTCTTGCAAGCTCTATTCCAGCTGCAAACTATAACTTAGTTGCCTTGCAATATCTATTGCAACACCTTGATAGTAAATAGCTTAAATAATAGCGGCTGAGAGGCTTTTTTATTGTTATCGTTAAGTTTATACGCTTTTACAGCGTATGCGGCAATAATTTGGCAGTGAATTCACAAAAAAAGCGGCAAATTGCCGCTTTTCTTAAATTTAGCTCAGCCTAAATCATCAGATTTATAAATAATTTGCGATAAGCTCTTCAGCAATTTGCACACTATTTGTTGCTGCACCTTTGCGCGTATTATCGCTAACAACCCACATGTTTAAACCATGAGGATGCGAAATATCAGCACGTAAACGACCTACGTATACAGTATCGTTACCACTTGCGTCTGATACTGCAGTTGGATAATCGGCTAAGTCTTCAATAAACTCTACACCAGGTGCATCGTTTAATAGCTGCTTCACATGTTCGATATCTACTGGCATACGCGTTTCAATATTAATCGCTTCACTGTGACCAAAGAACACGGGAACACGAACACAAGTAGGGTTAACCACAACACTGTTATCACCTAAGATTTTTTGTGTTTCGTTGACCATTTTCATTTCTTCGCGGGTATAACCGTTATCTTCAAAGCTATCGATTTGTGGGATCACATTAAAAGCAATTTGTTTAGGGAAAACGGCATTATCCATCGGACGTGCATTCATTAAGTTTGCTGTTTGCTTAGCTAGTTCATCAACGGCTTCTTTACCCGCACCCGATACAGCTTGATAAGTTGATACGTTAATGCGGTCAATGCCATAAGCATCATAAATTGGCTTTAATGCCACCAGCATTTGAATCGTTGAGCAGTTAGGGTTTGCAATGATGTTGCGGTTTCTGAAATCCGCTAAGCTTGATGCATTCACTTCAGGAATAATTAGTGGCACATCGTAGTCATTACGAAAGTGTGAGGTATTATCAATTACCACACAGCCTGCGTCCGCCGCAATCGGTGCGTATTTTTCAGAAACACTGCCGCCTGCTGAAAATAAACCAATGTGAGCTTGGCTAAAATCAAACTCTTCAACATCAATTACTTCAATACTCTCACCGCGAAATTGAATTTCTTCACCAGCACTACGGCTGCTTGCAAGTAAAAATAATTGGTCTACCGGAAACTTACGATCTTCTAAAGTTTCGATAATCTGACGACCCACTAAACCTGTGGCACCTAATACGGCTACATTAAATTTTTGCGACATGTGTTTTCCTCTTTTGAATAAAGCAAATGGCTTTATTCGTTAATTCTAAATCCCAGTGCAGCTAATGCGCCTTCACATGCACTGTTGGCAGCCACCGACAAGGTACTAAACTCGCGTCGTGGCGGGTAATTCTTACGTAAACTATCAAAGCCTTCGCTTGCTAATTTACTTCGTAAAATGCCATCGTCGCGACGCACATCATAAATTAAGTGCACCAAGCGACCTATATCGTCTTGGTTAAAGGTTTCACCAAGCGTGACAGAATGGCTAATTGGCTCTGGTAAAAAATCGTCCAGAGACTTAAGCGCTGCGATGCCTTCAAGCTCACATACTTGCTGATACAGCATTTGTGTACCGCGGGCTTTGCCTTCAAGTGTATGCCCTGCAATATGCACACTGGCATAACGTACATAATCAAGCAGAGGTGTCAGTATATTGGGTTCGTTTTCCCAAACATCAAGCACACAATCTAATTTTGCGCCTTGCTCAAACGATGCTAGCAATGCTTGGTTATCAATCACATCACCACGGCTTGCATTGATAATCGTCATACCCGGCTTAAGTGCTTTTAAGCGTGTTTCGTCTAGCATGTGCAAGGTTTTATGCGGACCTTGTTTAACTAATGGCACGTGAAAAGTCACAATATCGGCTTGGGCTAGTAATGTGTCTAACTCAATATGCTCTGCAAGCTCACCGGCTTCATGTTTTGGTGGATCACATAACAATACATTCATACCAAGCAGGCTAAGCTTATCACGTAAACAGCTACCTATACTGCCAACACCCACTATGCCGATGGTTTTACCTTGTAATGAACTGGCATTTTCTTGGCTCAAGGCATACAAGCAGCTAATAACATATTCAGCAACCGCCACGGCATTACAACCTGGTGCGCTGCTAAATGCGATATTTCGCTCAGCAAGTAACTCGGTATCAATGTGATCAACACCTATGGTTGCTGTGCCTACAAATTTTAATTTATCTGCTTGAGTGAGTAAGGCTTTATCTACATTGGTAACAGAGCGGGTTAACAAGATATCGACCCCGACTAGCTGCTCGGGTTGAAGATTACGGCCATCAAATCGCTCAACATCACCAAAATCGGCAAAGTACTGCTCAACCAATGGCATATTTTGATCTGCAAGAATTTTCATTTGTGTGTCCGAGAGGCAGAAAGTGGCGCTATTGTAGCGAATTTATCAGTATTCGGATAGGTAACAACTAAGACTTTATAACAAATGAAAAAGCCGAGCTATTGCTCGGCTTTAAGCAAATACTGGAGAGGTTTAACCTTTATATTTGCTCATTACTAATGTGGCGTTAGTGCCACCGAAACCGAAGCTGTTAGACATAACTGTATTTAGTTCAACGTCTTTACGCTCAGTTACAATATTTAGACCTTCAGCTTGCTCATCTAGTTCATCAATGTTGATAGATGGAGCAACAAAGTTATGCTCAAGCATTAATAGCGAGAAAATTGCTTCATGAACGCCTGCTGCACCTAAAGCGTGACCTGTCATCGCTTTGGTTGCACTGATCATTGGTGAGTTACCACCAAATACTTCTTGAATAGCGCCAAGCTCTTTCACATCACCAACAGGTGTTGAAGTACCGTGAGTATTTAAGTAATCAATACCGCCTTCAAGATCTTGCATTGCTTGCTTCATACAACGTACAGCGCCTTCACCTGATGGAGCTACCATGTCGTAGCCGTCAGACGTTGCACCGTAACCTGTGATTTCTGCATAAATGTGCGCGCCACGAGCAAGTGCATGCTCAAGCTCTTCAACAACAACGATACCGCCACCACCAGAGATAACGAAACCGTCACGGTTTGCATCGTATGTACGTGATGCTTTCTCTGGTGTTTCATTGTACTTAGTAGACAATGCACCCATTGCATCGAATTCCATTGCTAGCGTCCAGTGAAGCTCTTCACCACCACCTGCAAAAATTACGTCCTGCTTGCCTAGTTGAATTTGCTCAACCGCGTGACCGATACAGTGTGCAGATGTCGCACATGCAGAGCTCAGTGAGTAGTTAACACCTTTAATTTTAAATGGTGTTGCAAGACACGCCGAAGTCGTACTCGCCATAGTACGTGGTACCATGTAAGGACCAACACGTTTTACGCCTTTTTCACGTAAAATGTCAGCCGCTTCAACTTGCCATTTAGATGAACCACCACCTGAACCCACTAATAAACCAGTGCGCTCGTTTGAAACTTGATCTTCACTAAGGCCAGCATCTGCAATCGCTTGTGACATTGAGATATAAGCGTATGCAGCAGCATCGCCCATAAAGCGCATTGCTTTACGATCAACAAACTCTTTAACATCAATATCGATTTTGCCAGATACGTTACTACGTAGGTTGTAGTCAGCAAACTCTTGGTTGAACGCGATACCACTACGGCCTTGTTTTAATGATTCTAATACTTCTTCTTTGTTGTTACCGATGCTTGAAACAACACCGATGCCCGTAATAACGGCTCTTCTCATGGGTAATTACCTTAGCTCTATACTAAATTGTGTTCTATTTTACGCTGAAATTACTTTCGAAGTGGTCAGCTTTCTAGCGTACACATGTACTCTGAATGTCTAGCTTATAAATAACGCCAGACTATTTCAAAGAAAACACGTAAAATAATGAAAAAAGTTTGTAGTTAATTAGTTAAACCATGATCAAAAACGCACATATTCATTTTAATCACCTTGGTACCCCTGTCGCCGATCAGTTTGACGATGTTTATTTCTCTAATGATGATGGCTTAGCCGAATCACATTATGTGTTTTATCAACAAAACCATATCCCGCAACGATTACAAAATCATGACCGTAACCACTTTGCGATTGCTGAAACAGGCTTTGGTACGGGGCTTAACTTTTTAAATACCTGGCAGCACTTTGCTGCTCACCTTGATAGGCAGCATGCAGAGCAAGAAGTTCAAAATCAACCCGACCATAGTGGTAAAAAAAGTGTTACCCGCCTGCACTTTATCTCTTTTGAAAAGTTTCCTATTAAGCGTGATGACCTTGCTCAAGCACTCAAAGCCTGGCCTAGTTTAAACAAGTATAGTGAGCAGCTAATTGCTCAATACCCAATTAATTTGGCTGGCTGTCATCGCCTTGAATTTGCAGGCGGCAAACTAATACTCGACCTTTATTTTGGTGACGTACAAGACAGCATTGACGCCATGAGCTACCCAAGCGAAGGAGTTGTCGATGCGTGGTATTTAGACGGCTTTGCACCAAGTAAAAACCCAGATATGTGGCAACAGAGTTTGTTCAACAAGATGCGTGCTATCTCAAGAGCAAATGCCACACTCGCCACTTTCACTGCCGCAGGCTTTGTCAGAAGAGGACTCATCGAAGCAGGCTTTAGCATGAGTAAAGCAAAAGGCTATGGTAAAAAGCGCGAAATGCTGATTGGCGAGCTCACTGAGCCTAATGAGCAACAATCAGGGCCTGCCTATTTTGCTCATCAGCAAAGTGAACTGAGTAATGTGGCTGTTATTGGCGGTGGTATTGCCAGTAGCAGTGTACTGTATTCACTGGCAAAAAGAGGCCTAAAAGCCACGCTGTTTTGCCAAGATGAAGCGCTTGCCATGGGCGCTTCTCACAATGTACAAGGGGCTGTTTATCCGCATTTGCAAGCGAAGAACTCACCGCACAGTGAAATGTTCGCTCATAGCTTTTTATATGCGATGCGTCTATATCAACAATTACTTGATGATGGTTTTAACTACCCTCACCAGTGGTGTGGTGTATTACAACATGCGGTTAAACAAGGCCTAGCTGATAAACATCAAAACCTTGCCGATAAAGAACTTTGGCCAGCTGAATTATTGCGTAATGTAAGCGCCGAAGAAGGCGACGAAATTGCCGGTGTAGAGACGGGCTACTCAGGTGTATTCTTTGCAAAAGGCGGCTGGGTAAATCCACCAGCCCTGGTTACAGCTCTATTTAATGCGGCAAATTCGTTAACTGCCACTACCAATAATAAAATGGACAGTCACTTTAATTGCCATATTGAAAAGCTCGAAAAAACCGCAGATGGCTGGTTATTACACACAAAAGAGCAAACATTTGGGCCTTTTAGCAATGTGATTAATTGTGCTGGTGAACACAGTGACCAGTTTAGCCAAACTCAAGCGCTACCTATTGTTGGTGTGCGCGGCCAAGTCTCGCATGTGCAAGCAAGCGAGCAGTCAAAACGCCTAAAGACCGTGCTTTGCCATAAGGGCTATTTTACTCCTGAATATCAGGGCCATCATTGCATGGGCGCAACCTTTGAAAAAAACTCGAAAAGCCGTGAAGTTAAAGAGCAAGACAACCACACCAATCGCGAACAACTATTAAGTTTTTACACAAACAGCGAGTTTGCAACGACCTTAGGTGAAATAACGGCAGCGAAAGCAGCTGTAAGGTGCACCTTCATCGACCATTTACCTATGGCAGGTGAATGGGCTGAACAAAGTGATTATGTAAGTGCGTTTGCTAATTTAAGATTAGGTAAGCGTTATCAGTACCAAACGTTAACGAAACCTCAGCAAGGCTTGCATGTGCTCACTGGCTTTGGCGCAAGAGGCCTGTGCAGTGCCCCCTTGTGTGCTGAGCATTTAATTGCTTGCTTAAACAATGAGCCAAGACCTTTTAGCGAACGCGTGAGTCAGGCTATTCACCCTGCTCGCTTTATTGTTCGCGACCTAATTCGTAATAAAATTTAAAGGGGCTAAAAAGCCCCTTTTGATTAATTACTTAATCGCTCAACTAGCTCTACGCGCCGGTTTAGCTGACGACCCAAATCATTTTTATTATTGGCAGCTGGCGCATAAGGGCCTACACCATAACCAATTAAGCGCGACTCTTTAATGCCGTATTGACTCACGAGCGCTTTAACAACCGCTTTTGCTCGATTAGATGACAACCCTAAATTATATTCTGGGCTCCCTTTGTCATCTGTATGACCAACAACGTACAAGTTTAAGCTGTTATTTTTATTTAAAACATCCGCAATTACTTTTAATGACTCGGCTGACTCTGGCTTAATGTCTGATTTATCATGATCAAAGTAAATGCCATAAATGGCTGCTTTACCTTTTTGCTCTAGTTGCTTTAACACTTGGTCCGGATTGGTTTTAACTAAATCTCCTTGTAAAGGCTCTGTTCGAATTATAACAAGCTGCACTCGCGTAGTGCCTTGGTAATTCCCAACAAAAAATGCGACATAGGTTGTTTGATTTTCTATGGTGCTTTTCATTAACTGATAGCGCGGCTGGCGATAATAGTTATAAACTTGTTTTACCGACAAGTGATCACCAAGTGCTTGTATTGCCTTTCGATCGTCACCACATGCTTGACGCTCGCAACTAAAAACAGTTTCAAAGCCTTCTTTTGTTAAGGCAGACACATAGTTATGAAAAACCTTAAGGGTTGATACTTTTCTAATTTCATAAGTAATACGAGTGATATCGCCTGTCACATCTTCAGCAGGTAGCGCTTTGTTTTTACGGTTAAATATTCCTGTTGGTAGTGAAAATTCCTCGTAATCAATTTGCTCGTAGTCTTCAATAAAACTACCAGGATAACGGCTAAGTAATGGATGATCGCTTGAGCCTCTAATATCGTCTTTAGGTGCTTTGGTAACTGGATTTGATTGCTGTTTTGCAAAAGCAGCTGTATTGGCTTTTATCAGACCTGTTTCAAGCTCTTTAATCGCAATTGAGCTACTCATAACACGCGTTTTACTGTTGTACTGGCCAACAAATAACGACACTGCAAACTCAGGCTTTTCACCTTTAGTGGCAAGCAGATAATATGGCTTACGATGATAATTATAGAGCTGAAAGTAACCGACTTCCTCTGCAAAATCACTGCTGTCACCGCAAGCGTCTAGCTGACAAGAATAAACAATATTAAAACCATCACTGAGTAAAGCTTGTTTATAGTTTTCAAATACTTTGAGAGTGGCAACATTGTTTATTTCGTACAATGTGTGGTTTACATCGCCAATAAAGTCTGTGTAACTAAATCGCTCTGATGACTTTTTACTGCCATCAAACTGACTCATTAACTGTGTCTGTTCGCCACTGAGTTTAACCGACTTTTCAACCTCACTATTTGGATAAGGTGATAACCATTGATTAGCAGATACTGCATTGCAAAAAACCAATGTTACCAACCCTAAAAGTTTAATAAATATTTTCACTTTAAGTCCTTTTAATTGAGTTTGTACCTAATTCAATACTATGCCAAATAATACTTTTTTATTCAAAGTTTGCTTGTACCCCTTTAAAAATAAATCCACACCCCAAGGTCTTTAGTTACACAGCAATTAGAAGGAGTTTAATATGAAGACCTTAATCATTGGCGCAACGGGCCAAATAGGTAAAATGACCACCGAAAAAATGCTGGCAAGTGGCCATGACGTAGTGGCTCTGGTTAGAGACAAAAGCAAACTGACTGCGCTTGAAAGTAATAATTTAACGATTGTAGAGCAAGACCTCGAAAACGATTTTAGTCGTGCCTTCGAGGGTGTTGAACAAGTGATTTTTAGCGCGGGCTCCGGCGGCGCAACGGGTGCTGATAAAACCTTACTGATAGATTTATGGGCCGCAGTTAAAGCGATTAATTATGCGGTAGATGCCAAGGTTAAGCATTTTATTATGGTCAGCTCTATTGGTGCTGATGCCCCAGACAACATTGAAAGCAGTATAAAACCGTATTTAGTTGCAAAGCATATGGCTGACCAACATTTAATCAATAGCGAATTAAATTACAGCATTGTCAGACCTGGCACGCTATTAAATGATGCAGCAACGGGGCTATTAACCACCACGCGCCCTGCAACGCGCCAAGATGCGGTGATCAACCGTGAAGATGTAGCAGATACCCTGCTATACCTTGCTGAACATACACCGAAAAAACCACAAGTGTTTGAATTGTTTAATGGTGATAAGTCAATCGACAGCCTACTAAGCAATTGAATACGTATGCATAAGAAATAAGATTGAGAAAGCGCGTAAAGCACTTTAGTTTATTGTTTACATAATAATAACAAAGGTGCTTTATGCGTCATTTTGCTTTACTTTTTTGCTTTGCTTTTACGTCGGCTTGTTTTGCCGCACCGGTAAAAGTTCAAAGCTACAGTGGCGATACCTCTCTTCCCCACAAATTACTGATCAGCGCCATCGAACGTGCTGGCTTAGAGTATATTCACCCTTATGAAACCAATAAAGATATCTCTAATGCACGTATCTTAAACGATGTAAAAAACAACCAGCTGGATGTGATGTGGAGCATGACATCTACTCAGTTAGAACAGGATTATAAAGCTGTTTATATTCCCTTGTTTCGTGGCTTACTTGGCATGCGAGTCGCGATTGTAAAAGCACAAAATCGCGAGCTATTTAGCTCAGTAACTAGCTTACAAGATTTAAAACGTTTTACCGCTGGGCAAGGTAAAACTTGGCCAGACACGAAAATATTAAAAGCAAATCAACTGCCCGTTGTTACCACATTAAAATACCCTAACTTATTTCCAATGCTTGAAGGCGAGCGCTTTGACTACTTCCCACGTGGGGTGAATGAACCTTGGGATGAAATTGCCAATCACTCAGAGCTTAACCTCACTGTTGAGCCGCACTTAGTTATTAAGTACACCGCACCACTTTACTTTTTCGTCAACAAAAACAACCACACGCTGCATAAACAGCTAAATGATGCGCTAAACGAGATGATTGCTGATGGCACATTTAACGCTATGTTTTTGGCAGACAGCCAAGTACAAACGGTTTTATCAAAAGCCAACTTAAGCTCGCGTCGCGTAATTGAGCTAGATAACCCAACGTTATCGTCGAACACACCTAATAAAAATAGCCCTTTGTGGTTTAACCCATTTCAATGAGCGCACAATGAAATCATTAAAATATAAAATGACCTTGGCACTGTCTTTGTGCCTTTTACTGAGCGTGATCTTCGTGATCAGTGCAAACTACCTGCTGGCAAAGTCGAGTCAAACACAACAATGGCAAGACGACATCACGGCCCTTAATGAGCAAATGCAGGTTATTTTAGCCGAGCCGGTATTCTCTTATGATGAGCCGTTAATCAATCAGATTATTAAAGCCTTTTCGCAAAACAAACATGTACATAGCATTTCAGTGACAGATCATCGCAATAAGCCACTGGCCGCTATCGCTAAACAAAGCAATAGCGCATCGGTTAGTAAAACTATTGATTTGCACTATTTAGATAATTTAATTGGCCACATAAAAATTGGTTACTCACAAAAAGCACTGCATAGCACCATTGCTGAGTCGACACGCACCATGTTTATTACCTTGCTGGTCTCTTTTATCACCTTGGGGGCAGTGATTATTTATATCGTGCGGCTATTAGTGATAAAACCAATCGATAGCGTAAATAGCCTTGTTGATGAAATTGTCAAAGGTGAAGGCGACCTAACAAAACGTATTAGCTATCAATCTAATGATGAAATAGGCTATTTGGTCGATGGTTTCAATCGATTTATAGCGCAGGTGCAAGAAATCATCACTGAGCTAGGCAGTACAGCCAGTGAGCTTGAAATGATAGCCAGCACAGTAAACGAAGCCTCAGTGCGCTCTAAAAACGAAGCCGAGCTTGAATATAACCGCACAGATTCAGCAACCAATGCGCTTAGTCAGTTAAGTGAAGCAACCAAAGAGATTGCACAAGGGGCTAATCAAACTGCACAGCAAACCACCGACGTTCATCGCTTATGCCAACAAGGCGAACAAAATATGAATGCCAATGGCAACATGGTTGACGAATTAGCTGCACAACTTGACCATACATCAAACGTAGTTAAACAACTAAACGCCAGCAGTAATGAAATCAGCCAAGTGCTCGATGTTATAAAAAGTATTGCCGAGCAAACCAATTTACTGGCTCTAAATGCTGCTATTGAAGCGGCTCGTGCGGGGGAATCTGGTCGTGGCTTTGCTGTGGTGGCCGATGAAGTAAGAGCGCTTGCTAGTAAAACCTATGATTCAACGTCTGAGATTGAGTCGATTATTGTATCGCTACACAAAAATACCTCTGATTGTGTAACCGCAACGGAGCAAAGCAAGTCACTGAGCGATAAAGTGAGCCAAGCGAATCAAAAAAGCCAAGCGGTGTTTAAAGATATTGCTAAACAAATCAATACCATTAATCAAATGAACGAAAGCGTGGCAGCAAGTTCTGAAGAGCAAACCAGTGTGACCGCTGATATCTTAAATACCATGCAGCTCATTAACCAAGGCGCTAAGAGCCTATCGCAAGAAGCTCAGCACCTTGATAACACCATAGGCCAACTCAATGAATTAGAACGCGGCATCGTTGCCAAACTGGGTTTGTTTAAATACTAAAAGCCATAACTCCCTGCCACGCAAGTTGCAGGGAAAGCACCGTTAACACTAAACGAAAAATCTTTTTAAATTTATCTGACGAAATGCGGTGCAGTAACTTAAGGCCAAGCCAAGTACCTAATGCACCGCTCAATATCATGAGCATAACCAGCGGCAACCACTGCCAAAATGCAAACCCCACAGCCCCATATAAAATCGCCTTTAAGGTATGTTGTACTGTCATGCAGCTTGAAAAAGTAGCGGTAAATTTAAGCTTATTATAATTATTTACATATAAGCAGCTGCCAACCAAAGGCCCGCTTGCCCCTACAAACATCGAGATAAACGTGGTCCAAAGTCCAGCGAGAACACGCCATAACTTTGAGGTTTCTCTGAGCTTTGGCGTCACACCCCAAAGTAAATAAAGCACAAATGCAGCAACCACTATTTTCATTAATTCAAGGGGTATTGATGTGACAATCGTTGAGGCAACCAGCGCACCTAAGACTCCCCCTAAAGAGAAGTACACAAACATTGCACCATCAATATGTTTAAACGTGAACAAAAAGCGGTTTGCATTAGAGCCTAACTGCACTAACCCATGAACAGGAATAACCACACTCATAGGAAGCATGGATGCCATGATCACCAGCAGCATTAAGCCGCCGCCCGCACCAAAAGCTGCTGAAATCATTGAAGTAAAGCCCGCAACCACAATGAGCATTATTGTGCTGATCGGGCTTAATAAATCTCCACCTAAAAACTGCCAACTGATCAAATCCATTGTTACGCTTTAAATAGTGTGTTTGAGCTAAAGCTACCATGACTCACCACTATTAGCGATATATTGGAAAATAGTTTCGACTAAAAGACCATATCAACCAAAAGAGAAGTGCCCCTAAATTCACAACTGGTCAGACTTGTGGTTTATTTTGTTAAACCTATGGGTTATAACTATGCCCACAACACAATAAAATTGAAGGCACAGCATGACACTGATGAATGTAAGTACACAAGGATCTGTTGCTATCTTAACTATGACAACAGCTGAAAATCGCCATAACCCTGCTTTTGCAGAGGCTTTTTTAAATTGCCTTGACGAAATCGAACGTAACCCTGAACACAAAGCACTGGTGATCACTTCAAGCAGCGAAAAATCATGGAGCTTGGGCATAGATACCGATTGGCTTATGCCCGCATTAAAAGCACAAAAATTTGCAGAAGTAAGTGGCTTTATGCACTCGATGGATGCGGTATTTAAACGCTTATTACTGTTCCCAATGCCAGTAATCGCAGCGATAAATGGCCACGCTTTTGGTAATGGCGCCATTTTATCGTGCGCTTGCGATTTTAGGTTTATGCAAAGCGACCGTGGTTTCTTCTGCTTCCCAGAAGTGGATTTATCAATCCCGTTTTTACCGGGCATGCTCGCCTTTATTAAAAAAGCCATTCCAGACTATCGTTTTAACGAGATGATGCTAACTGGCCGCCGCGTTACCGCAGGCGAACTTGCCACGGATCATGTTATTGAACAAGCCTGCCCAAACAACGAAGCTTTATTTAATACCGCCCTCGAATTTGCCAGCCAGTTCGATAAAAAACGAGCGATTTTCGCCGAGCACAAAAAGCGCCTACACAAACACATCATCGACACCATTGATATAGAAAACAAACCGATTATTGATGCCGTTCAGTTGGTTGTTTAGAAAACAAAAGCTTTAACTGGACAAAGGTGTCTTCAAGTTGAAGGCACCAAAAATTTCACAAAGTAACTAGCAGTAATACAAAAACAACTTAAAGTTCTAAAACCAAACCCGTAAAGTATTTAAATTAGATCTAATAAAAAGAAACTAAATATCTTTAAAAAATTTCTAGCTGCACCATAAATATTGCGTATTTTAAAACCAAAATGCCTCAAAAACTTGAATCCCCCTTATTTTAAGCAAAGCTTTATCTCAAGCAGTTAATTTTTTACCTCGCTATATGTAGTAAGTATAAATTAGTAAAAAGTATTAAGGAGATAAATATGAGATATGGAATATTATTAGTCTTATTAACATTCTGTGGTTGCACGACTAATCACTTCTCAGAAGCTATTTTATATAAGCAAAAAAGTAATAATATCTACGAAATCCCATCAACCGGAAATAATCCAATTTACGTCGACACTGATTCTGTATTTCAATTAAAAATTGATTACCTTCAGCCTGGCTGGATCCATAACGGTGAGTCAAGTCCTACCTTAGACGATGATAAATATAAAGGATTCGAAAAAAAAATAACCTCCCACCTTTTCGGGAAAGAGCTTTGGCTCTTAACAAGGATTGAGAGTTTGTCAGCAGAAGATGTATTAGAGAGACAAAGCAAGACCTACTACAAAACGACAAACATAAAAATAAACTCAGAATCTTATGCTAAAGTGGCATTAGATACTTCTGAGAAAATTGTGTTTACTCATGGTGCAGATAACCCTTATAGGATTACATTCAAATTATATGAGGTTGAAGGGTTTGATTTAAAAAAAGCTGCTGTAAAAGCTTACGATGACAGCCCTGGTTTAGCTGGCATTTTTATTACAATAGGCCAAACAATTAGCTCTACTTTAGGCAGTTTAGCAGGCTCAATTGTTACTGACCTTTGGAAAAGCGCATCTGAAGAGCAACTTTTCATAGAAAGGATTTTACTTGAAAACGATGCAACTCTGGAGTTTCAAGGCACTATACATATACTCAGGAAAGATGGTGTCCTTGGTGTAAACCTTCCCTTGAAGAGAACTTCTTATGTGCTATACGACAAGTTTAAGTCCGAAGGCTGGGATACTAATTATTCAGATAAATCAAGCTACGAAAAAATGAAAATGGAGAAAGATACAGACATCGATATTAGCCAACAATTCGCCAACAAGATTGATAAACGCTCCTATATAAAACTAGAACTGACAGAAGCTATATCAGGCCCAGCAACAGAGGGGTTAAAAGCAAATGGGTTTATTTCTACTCAAGAGCATATATCGTTTATTAACTCTATTAAAGTGGATTAGTCAAATGGCAAATCATTTTTAATTCGAAGTAAAATTGCATTTTTATAAATATTTTAGGCAATAAAAAAGGCCGCTCTGAGAGCAGCCTTTTTCATATTTGGTGGAGCTGGGGGGATTTGAACCCCCGTCCGAAAAGCCTCAACCTTTGGTACTACATGCTTAGTATCGTCTTTTAGTTAACCTTATACAGCTCGGACGAACACGATCTGCAAAGGCGAGGCCGCTTAGTTTTAGCCCTTCAACCCCGGCCAGGGTTTCCGTAGCGAGTCCGTGTAGGGTGACACTTCAGAACCGGGTCCACAGACATACACCGGAGAAGTGCTAGCGGGCTATTATGCCGCTAGAGCGTAGTTATCGTCGTTTGCGATTACTTTAAATTGCGGCTTTTTTACGAGGCCAACCGCACCTCGACATGCACCTCGGGCGTCTTGAATTCCGTCGAATCCTAATCAGCCCCTGAATTTGGTATCTCATTCAGAGTGTTCATGCAGTATAACTGAGTAGCCTATTCAGACTCAAGGCATTAATCGGGAAATTTTTGCTAAGTGCCTTTGAATGCTGAATTTTCAAGCAAGAAAAATCAGTTTTTATACATATTTTCACATTTTAATCATACAAATTCTTAACATAGTACAAAAGTTGTGCTGAAATAGGAGACGTTGTTACCCTTCTTCAAAAATAACCTGTAACAACACATAACTATAATAACAGGCAGTTTTTTACAGGGCTTTTCAGATGTCGATGTTTTCATTCGATGAACAAAGCGGCTATGTCTCTTTGTGTGAGCATCCTCGTGATGCGGGTTTTCCTACTACGAGTTCTCAATTAATTGAATTACTTGAGCAATCTCCTTATGCCAGCTACGAATTTATTGATGCCAATATAGGTAAGTTGTTTATACCTAGCAGCCAATATCAAAGCCAATCGTTAGTGGTTGCTAAAGCCGTTGATGCTCAGCTTGAAGTAAAAGTTGATGCTAAAAACATGGTGGTTGAAGCAAGCCTAACAACAGCCCGTGGCGGTAAAATTGTCAGCATGGATATGGCGCAAGAGGTGCTTGCTGAGGCCGGCGTGATTAAAGGCATTAGTTTACGTGCCCTCGATACTTTTTTAGGCCAACAATTTAAGCAACCACCCGGCGCCCATTACACCGCGATTGTTGCCCATGGCCGAATGCCTAAAGAAGGCACCGATGCTAAATTCGTGCGCTTATGCTCAACAGCACAAGACCGCGTTCTTAGTCCGCAAGCGACCTCTGGCGGTAAAGTCGACATGCGTAATTTAGGTGCCATTATTACCGTTAAACCCGGCACGCCATTGATGCAAAGAGTTCCTGCAACACCCGGAGAAGATGGTTTTACGGTGTTTGGTGATGTGATGCCTGCAAAACCTGGTAAAGACTTACCTCTTGAGCCATTCGAAGGAACGCGAATTGATCCTAATAATAGCGATATGTTGATTGCCGATGC
Organism: Pseudoalteromonas sp. CH_XMU1449-3; assembly: GCF_037027245.1. Classification (NCBI taxonomy): domain Bacteria; kingdom Pseudomonadati; phylum Pseudomonadota; class Gammaproteobacteria; order Alteromonadales; family Pseudoalteromonadaceae; genus Pseudoalteromonas; species Pseudoalteromonas sp. CH_XMU1449-3. Next base: position 529,075 of record NZ_JAYMDY010000001.1, on the reverse strand, counting down.
TAAAGGCGTGCCCGTTGCCCTACCCCGCGGAATGCGCGTGGACGACGTATTGTGTTTTCATCATGTTGATGTAAGTACAGGCCATGTCGAATTTGATGGCAGTGTCATTATCAGCGGTGATGTAAAAGATGGTATGCGCGTCAAAGCCACGGGTGATATCACTGTATTAGGCTTTGTTGAATCAGCCACAATTGAAAGTAAAAGTGAAGTCACCGTGATGCTTGGGGCTGTTGGCAGAAAACGTGAAAACGTCGAAAACTTTACCTGTAACATAACGGCTTCGCGCACTATCTCAGTGGGTTATGCTCAGTACTGCCATATAAAAACAGAGCAAGATTTATTCATTGAACGCCAAGCTTTACATTGTGATTTAAGCGCTCGCCGCCTTATTCGAGTCGGCAAAGCCAATAACCCGCGAGGCAAAATTATTGGTGGCAATATTTTAGATGCGATGCGAATAGAAACCGGTGAGCTTGGTGCGCCATCAGGCACTAAAACACGGGTTTTCATTGCTCAGTACTGGCATGATTTACGCCAAAAGCAGCAGCAAATTAATGACTTTGAAAAGTTATTAGCGACAAAAGCAGCTGCCTTACAGCAAGCACGCAAAAAGGCCAATAAAATACCCGACCCAGCTCAACGGGCGCATTATATCAAAAAGATCACTGCCAGCGAGCAGCAGATTAAAATTAAAACAGCCAACACAAAGAAAAAGAAACACTTAGTGAAAATTAAGATTGCGCGTTTATTAGCAACAAGTCGCTTAAAAGTGAATGAATTAATGCATCCAGGGGTGGAGCTTAAGATAGCGCAAGAGAGTAAACAGTTTTCACGTATTTACCCTCCTAACATGGTGCGTTTTTTTGAAGGTAAGATCACTCAGTCGTTTTAACGGCTGAGTCTTGCTCTTCTTCACTTGCTTCGATTTCAGGCAATGGCCAACCGCCGAGTTGTTGCCAGCGATTAACGATTAAACAAAACAGTTCTGCTGTGCGTTCGGTATCATAAAGTGCTGAGTGAGCTTGTTTATTATCAAACTCAATACCTGCCGCCCTACACGCTTTAGCTAATACTGTTTGCCCTAGTGCAAGACCTGCCAATGATGTGGTATCAAAACTAACAAATGGATGAAATGGCGTGCGCTTAATTTTACAACGCTCAATGGCGGCATTTAAAAAGCCGTGATCAAACGCTGCATTATGTGCTACTACCACTGAACGCTGACAACCCGCTGCTTTTTGTGCCTTGCGCACGACTTTACAGATTTCTTTAATCGCTTCTTCTTCAGGCACCGCACCACGCAGCGCAGAAAAAGGATCAATACCATTAAACTCAATGGCCGCTTGTTCAATATTCGCGCCTTCAAATGGCTCAACATGAAAATGCACAGTATGATCAATACTTAACACGCCGTCGTCATCCATTTTAAGTACAGATGCAGCAATTTCTAATAACGCATCGGTTTCTTTATTAAAACCTGCGGTTTCAACATCAATCACAACAGGAAAAAAGCCACGAAAGCGTTTTGCGAAAAGAGTTTGTTCAGTATTTTCCATAGTCTTCTTGGTTTGCCAGTGTAAGCTGGCTATTATGTCAAAAACCACGGCTACTCTGCTAGAGTAAATAGTGTGAAATCGCAGATTCTTACTGAGTTTTTAGGCACATTACTTGCTTTATATTAATCAGCTAGCCCTGTGTTTAGTGTGCTGAAGCAATTAAACACAAAAATTGCCAATTATTTGGCATTGATGATTTGTTGGAGAATTACCGTGATGAAGCTTTCATTACTTCCTTTAAGCCTAGGCCTATTTACCTCAGTTGCAAGTATAAATGCGCATGCAGCCATGCGTGAGTATACCGCTAATGCTGATATGTCGAACTGGCAAATGGTTAAAACATCTCGCTTAGAATGCCAATTAAATCATGAAGTTCCTTACTATGGTGAAGCAATTTTCAGCACCACTGCCAGTAAAAATAAAGACGTAAACTTCAACCTTGATATGGTCGTACGCCCAGACAACTACAGTATTGCTGGCCTAAAAGCCGTACCACCTAGCTGGCGTGCAGGTATGCCTGCTCGCGACTTAGCAAATATGAAGCTATTACGTAAGTTTGACGGCGAGCTTGGCAACAAAACCGCTTGGGAAATGCTCACCGAACTTGAAAAAGGTTACCAACCGACATTTTATTACCAAGACTGGCAAAACAGTGCCGATAAAATTGCCGTTGGTTTATCGAGTGTCAACTTTAAGCAAGCTTATTGGGCGTTTTTACAGTGCCGAGATGCAATGCTGCCTTACAGCTTTGAAGATATTTCGTTCACAGTGATGAACTATGAGCCTAATACCAGCAAGCTGACTAAATCATCACAAAAACGCTTAGATAAAATTGGCGAATACTTAAAGTACGACACCAATATCGAATCTATTTCAATATCTTCTTACACCGACAGCTACGGTGGCCGCTGGAATAACCTCGAGTTATCAAAAAAACGCGCTAAAGCGATTAAGGATTACATTGTTAGCTTAGGGGTTGATGAAAGCAAAGTAGATACCGATGGTTACGGTGAAAAGCGCCATGTTGCCAGCAACGACAACATTTTAGACCGCAACAAAAACCGTCGTTTAGTCATTCAAATTGCAAAAATGTAGCCGCCGAAGCGGCTACTAGCCTTAACTCATTTCTACCGATTTCACGCGCTTAAAGCGCTTTAGCCACTTATCGCCAAACTGAAAAAATGCGAGGCTAATCATAATGATGGTCGCGCCAACAATCAGTGCTTGGTCAATGGGCTCATCATTAAGTAAACCACCAATCGCGATTGCAAAACTTGGTGTGATCAGGGTTGTTAATGCGACCGTGCTGGCGTTCAACTTCTGCAATACATGAAAATACGCCAGCGCGCCAATTAATGAACCAAACACGCCTAAGTAAACAATTGAGTACAGTGATTTTGCACTCCACATCTGGCTATTAAGTTGGCCATCTAACAGCAACCAAGTAATAAAAAACAGAGGTGTTACAAAAACCAACGCGCCAAATGTGGTAGCCATTGGATGAATAGCAATTCTTACCCGTTTGATCATCACACCGCTCAAACTAAAAAAGCACACTGCCATAAATACATATAACAGGCCACTAAGCTGCTCTACTCCCCCTTGAATATGGCGTTGGCTTACTAAAAATAAACCAATTAAGGCACAGCCAAGTGCGCCAAGCTTAATGGTGCTGAACTTAGGTTCGCTCAAAATCTTTTGCGCAAGTAAGCCCGATAAAATTGGTGCAAGGCCAAACATTAATGATATTAACCCAGAAGGCACTGTTTTAGCGGCCATGTAACTTAATAACATGCCGCCAAAAATACCTATGCTTGAATAGCCATAAAGGAATAAAGCACGGCGATGCCAAGGCACTCGGATATTGGCAACAGCAACGACAAACGAAGCCAACACCAGCCCCACCAGCATGCGTAAAAACACAGCCAGGGTTGGTGCTACCGTTTCACTACTCCAAACAATACCCAGTGGTGTTGTTGACCAAATCACCACCATTAAAAAATATGAGGCTTTAACAGGCACAAGCTTATTCCTTTAAAAAGGCGAAAAAAGCGGAAGAGAATTTAAATGGGAAATAACCAACCGCTTAGAACGCGGTTAGTAAAACTTACTTAATTAACCGCAGCACATAACAGACCATACGACTGATGAGGTCAGGCGCATACAATTGTTTGTTGGTCGTTGGTTTAGCTGCATCATGGTATTTAATAAAGTAAGTAGAAGAAGCTTAAGAATCCGCCTAAATGGTGATTTTGTCAACACGAATACTCATGCTATTTGGCAAAAAGTTATTTGCTGATTTCAACAGCCTGTTTGCACATGTAAATCATAGGTTACATTTAATTTCTTTGATTTATAACAAAACTATTTAAGTTTTGTTAAACAAGTTATATCTTGCTTGCCTCTCACGAAGTTTAAGGGGCAAAAAGTGCTTAAAAATAAAACAATAGGTAGCATGTTAATTGTTGCTGGCACCACCATAGGTGCAGGGATGCTGGCATTGCCTATCGCCTCCGCAGGGCTTGGTTTCACAACAGCGTTATCACTAATCTTTTTAACTTGGGTTTTAATGACCTACACAGCATTGCTGATGCTAGAGCTCCATCAATATGCCGACAGAGATGCAACCCTCAATACGTTAGCTAAGTCATGGTTGGGTAAACGTGGGCAATGGGTCGCTAACTTTTCAGTGATGTTTTTGTTTTACGCATTATGCGCTGCGTATATCGCAGGTGGTGGTGCGCAATTACAAGAAAAGCTCAACAATGGTTTATCGCTTTCTTTAGCACCGCAAGTTGGCTCAGTTATTCTGGCTGTTGTGATTGGAACTGTGGTGACACTAGGTACTAGCAAAGTCGATAAACTTAACCGCGTACTGTTCACCATTAAAGTGTGTGTATTAGCCAGCTTATTTTATATGCTGACGCCTTATGTTCACGGTCAACACTTACTTGAAATGCCAATTGAACAAGGTCTGATTTTATCTGCAATCCCGGTGGTGTTTACCTCGTTTGGTTTTCATGGCTCTATTCCATCGATTGTGAAATACGTGGGTTTAGATATCAAAACACTTCGTAAAGTAATGGTGGCAGGTGCAGCCCTGCCTTTAGTGATTTACATTTTTTGGCAGTTACTTAGCCAAGGCATGATGAGTCAAAGCGACTTACTACAAAGCCAAGGGTTACCTGGATTCGTAAGCAGTGTCGCTAGCATTGCTCACAGCCCACATGTTGCCACAGCAGTAAACATTTTTGCTGATTTAGCGTTGGCCACGTCTTTCTTAGGGGTGAGTTTAGGTTTATTCGACTTTTTTGCTGATGCATTTAAAAAAGGTGATGGTAGTAAAGATCGTATCAAAACAGCCATGATCACCTTTATTCCACCGCTAGGCTTTGCGCTATTCTATCCACAAGGGTTTATTATGGCACTTGGCTACGCCGCCATTGCGCTGGTTATTTTAGCGGTGTTTTTACCGGTTGCTATGGTCTATAAGCAACGAAGCAGCAAACCTGATGCGGGTTACCAAGTTAAAGGCGGTAATATTGGCTTAGCACTGGCCGCCCTGTTTGGTGTGCTTATTATTAGTGCTCAAGGTTTGCAAATGGCTGGGCTTATTCCAGCGATTGGTTAAACAGCCCACCAAATCAAAAAAGCACCCGAGGGTGCTTTTTTGTCTGGTTTAAAGTTTAATTAAAACACCATTGCCTTACCACGGCCAGATGCTTCAGAGGCTGCATCTAATTTACCGTCTTTATTGATGATCACATGCATGTCACCAAAATGGCGTTCATCAAGTGTATAACCCATCTTCTCAAGCGCTTTAACAACCTTTGGTTCAAGACCTGTGTGGTATCTAATCACATTTTTAGGCCATAACTGGTGATGAAAACGTGGGCTGTCTACCACTTGCTCTGCAGTCATATCAAATTCAACCGCATTTAAAATAGACTCATACACAGAGCTAATAATCGTGGTGCCACCCGGAGAGCCCGTTACCATTTTAACTTTATTATCCTGAAGTAGAATGGTCGGTGTCATTGAGCTCAACATACGTTTATGAGGTTGAATTTCGTTAGCTTTACCACCAATTGCACCAAATACATTCATCACACCTGGCTTGGCACTAAAGTCGTCCATTTCATCATTCAAAATGAACCCTGCGCCCGATACAACCACACCACTACCAAAGCTTAAGTTGATGGTCGTGGTATTCGCTACCGCATTGCCCCACTTATCTAGAATAGAAAAATGCGTTGTTTGCTCACTTTCGTGTAAACCTGGTTTGATGTTCTCAGTTGTCGAAATGGCATCTGGGCGAATTGTACTTGCTCGATTGCTGAGGTAATCATCTGCAAGTAGAGCTGTTTTTGGCACCTCATAAAAATCTGGGTCGCCTAAATATTCTGCTCTGTCGGCAAATACGCGTTTACCTACCTCAGCCAAAATATGAACATAGGTGGTCGAGTTGTGCTCAAGCGTTCCTTTTGGTTTTGCCAAGTCGTACATTTTTAGCCACTGCAAAATAGCAATACCACCTGAACTTGGCGGTGGCGATGTGAGCACTTCGTAACCGCGCCAGTTACCCTTAATTGGTGTACGTGACTTAGCTTGATAAGCTTTTAAGTCTTGCTCAGTAATAATGCCGCCGTGCTGCTTCATAAATGACGCTATGATCTTTGCTGTCTCACCCTCGTAGAAACCAGCTTTACCTTGATCACGAATACGTTTTAGTGTGGCGGCAAGTTCCGGCTGTTTAAATACCTTATTTGCTTTAGCATCGGCAAAGTAATCAGCAAAGTTAATGTTTACCGACTTTTTGGCCATTCGCGCAATATAACGCTCGATACTCGCAGCTAGCTTAGGATGCACAATAAAGCCCTGCTCTGCTAATTTAACCGCAGGCTCTAGCAGAGTTTTCCACTCTAAGCTGCCGTGCTTTTGATGGGCAAGCCACATTCCAGCAACACTGCCCGGAACACCACTTGCGTGAATACCGTACACAGACATGTTATCAATAACATCACCTTTATCATCAAGGTACATATCGCGATGAGCTGCAGCAGGGGCTGTTTCACGGTAATCAATAAAATCACCCTTGCCATCTTTTTGGATCAGCATAAAGCCACCACCACCGATATTTCCGGCTTCTGGTAAAGTCACTGCTAATACAAACTGTGCCGCAATTGCCGCATCAACGGCGTTACCGCCTTGCTCTAAAATAGCCCGAGCCGTATCACTGCTGTAGCTATCAGGCATTGCGACAGCGGCTTGTTTTGCAAAGCTTGACGGATGAAAGAATATCGCGGTAACGATCAACAGATGTGCCGCGTATTTGACTAAATTTGCCATGGTACTTCCTTTTTCTTGATGTTATTTTGACCATTTAGACATGTGAAACCCTTAAGGTCAATTAGTTACGATTAACTTAGCTAAGCTGCTCTTTAGGACATGAATAAAGTACTGCAGGTAATTCACCGTGCTCATCTTTATGGATATAGTTTTTTACAAACTTAAGGCCCAGCTTTTCCATCACCTTTATTGAGCCTAGGTTATCTTTTAGTGCTGTGGCACTGAGCGACTTTACTTCTTCTGGCTCGCTTACGGCTTTAGCAATGGCAAGTGCAGCCTCAGATGCATAGCCTTTGCCCCAGCTCATTCTTTTAAAGCGCCAGCCAATTTCTAAATCACTAAAATCAGGTTGTTCAAAAAAGCCCATGGGCCTGACTAATACCCAACCGATAAAGGTATTGCTCTCTATGATATTTACTTGCCAAAGCCCCCAGCCTTTTTGCTCATTTCGATACGCATTCAAGCGTGGAATAAACACCTCTTTAATGGTCTGCATAGTGGATACTTTGCCGCGAGTGAGATGTTTCATTACCTCAGGGTCGTTATCGAGCTCATAAAGTAGCTCGGCATCATTTTCATCCATTAACCGAAAACTTAATCGTGCTGTTCTAGCTATATTCATTTTTTATTGCTTATACTGCTTTATAGTTGATTAACTATTAGAGAAAAATATGAACAAATTAGCAAGCTTAGTTTTATTAGGCTGTATTGCCTTAACAGGTTGTGATGACGCAGAGCAGGCCAAGAAAGATGCCAGCGAAGCAAAAGAGGAAGTAAAGCAAGCCCTAAATGATGCTTGGAGCGACGTAAAAGACGCCACCAATGAGTTTAACGACGACTCACTGCAAGAGTTACTCGAAGAGAGTAAGAAAATGGGCTTAAGCATGTATGACGACGGTAAAGAAATTGCCTTAGATGCATGGATTGAGAGTAAAGAAGCGGCAGGTGAGCTGTCTGAAAAAACCAAGCAAAAAGCAAAAGAACTGGCTGAAGAATTAAGAGAAGCGCGCGAAAAACGCGAGCAAGAGAAAAATAATTAAAAAGAAAGGGCAAGTATTTACTTGCCCTTTTTTGTTAGTAATTAAAGCTCAAATTCTTTTTTGAATTTTAAGCCAAATTCACTGCGGTCGTTGCTGCGCATTACGCCAACAAAACCAGATTGTTGTAAACGACCCACATCGTATACTTCGTTTAACACGTTCTCACCGTAAAGAGTCACTTCAAAGTCACCGTTCGGGTTTAAGTAAGAAATGTTGAAACCCACTAATTCACGAGAATCAATGTGTTCACTTTGGTTGTAAACTGATTGACCTTGCATATCGCTACGGTATGAATAGTTAGCGTTTACTGCCACTGTGCCACCGTTACTTAAATCAATGAAATAAGAAGGTGCGACCATCACAGTCCAACGTGGTGTTAGTGCTGGTGAATCACCTTTACCAATACCTAATACGCCGTCATCTACTTCTGTGATTTCTGAATCTAAATAACCAATTGCGCTACGTAGCGTAAAGTCATCAGTAAATGCGATTGTTGTCTCAAGCTCGATACCTTGTGCTTTAGACTCACCCGCATTTTCTACGATAGTAACGAAACCGCCACCTGCAGTTGGATCTGAGAATGGTAATGCCAGGTCTGTGTAATCAGTAACAAACACAGCAAGCATCATAGATACATCTTCATGTACCTGACCTTTTAGGCCAAGCTCATAGTTAATTGCTTTTGTTTCATCGAAAGAAACAAATTGATCAGGACCACCAAATGGACGCGGTGGGAAACCACCTGTTTGATAACCTTTTTGGATTTGGCCATACACGTTCATGTTATTGCTAAGCTGGTACGACGCATTTAAATCCCATGTTACCGCATCAAAATCAGCACTCACGTATTTACGTGTCGCAAACGTTGGGAATAAGGCATCGGCTTCTTTTTTATCTTTCGAATAACGTAGACCACCGCCCACAGTTAAATCGTCGCTTAGGTCATAGCTTGCATTGATATAAGCTGCGTATGAGTTAGTCTCTTGGTTGATATCAAAGTAACCGTAATCACCAAAAGACGCTGTAGTACCATCATTCAGAAGACCATCAGGTGTGTTGAATGGGCTAAATACAAACGGGCCAGAGCTTGTGAAGCCATCTTCATTAAAGAAGTATAAGCCTGATACAAAGTCCATGTTATCGAAGCTACCGTTTAACTGGATTTCGAATGAATATTGATCTGCGCCGCCTTCTTCAGGGAACTCTGATAAGTTAAGGGCAACAGCGTCATCATCAAGACCCCCTTCGTATTCTGAGCTACGGTAGCTGGTGATGAACTTAGCTGTATACGTATTATTGATATCCCAGTCAGCTGTTAATGAAGTACCCCAGCCTGAATAAGCCGTCGACTCAATACCCGCTACCGTCGTTGCTAAGTCATCAGGATCGCTTGGTAACATGTCTTCTGTAAGTAATGGGAAATCACCATTGAATGGATCATTCGGATCAAGTGGCGCCGTTAGTTCAATTGTGTATGGTGATTGGCCTGATTCGTTATCAACACCATCAATTGAGAACACAAAAGATAAATCGCTACTTGCTTGCCATTTAAGCGCCATACGACCACTTAACTCTTGCTCTTCACCAATTTCTTTTTCTGGGTTAGCAAGGTTAATCGCTTCACCTACACCATCGCGTTGCTTATAAGACACGCTTGCAGACATGCTTACAGTGTCGGTAAGGCTGTTATTAAAGTAAACGTCACCGGCTAAACGACCACGGCTACCTACTTTTGCCGTTGTCGTTACAATGCCTTCGTCACCAGGTTGCTTAGTAATAATATTTACTGCACCACCTAATGTGTTACGACCGTACAAAGTACCTTGTGGACCACGTAATACCTCTACACGCTCAACATTTGGTAATGATAAGTTTGAGCCCATTTGACGACCAAGGTAAACACCATCTAAGTAAACACCTACTCCCGGATCAGTTGTGATCACGTGGTCTTGTAAACCAATACCACGAATAAACACAGATGCATGTGCTGCATTACCTACACCGTAACGAGTGATGTTTAGGTTAGGTACGTATTTACCGATGTCTTCTAGGTTGCTCATGTTCGCTTTATCAATCAGGTTTTCACCGATTGATGTCACTGCTGTTGGCGACTCAAAAATGCTTTCTGTACGCTTACGCGCTGTTACTTCGATTTTTTCGAAAGCATCTTGTTTAGCAGTGGTTTTTTCTTGCTCAGCTAAGGCTGAAGTAGATAATGCAGCAACAATAGCTACAGTTAACTGTGAGAGGTGACGTAATTTCAATTAAAACTCCAAAGGATACCGTGTGTGTATATTTTTACCCGTAAATTTCAGGCATAAAAAAAGACGCTTAGGTATAAGCATCTTTCCTCTGGAGGGGTATTATATGTCAGTTTTGTGAAAATATGTATAATTATTTTAATTATTATCAAAAACTGTATAAATAAACCGCATTACCTCCATGTTTTCGAATTATAAACCACTAGATTCTTTACAAAAAAGCAAATAAAAATAAATGTTTAGTTTTGTATTATCGCAGTAAACTTTCTGGGTAACACAATTAAAATGAACGAAAAATGAACGAAAAATGAACGAAAAATGAACGTTATTTTTATTGCTTTTCAATCAAGTAGAAATAAATTTCAGAAATTTCTCACCTTCAAAAGAGTACCTAGCTCAGGTAATGTTTAATAAAGTGCAGCCAAGTTAGCAAAAGCTAACTAAACAAAAATGTGCGCAAGATTTTCCTCTGTTGGAATTTCATTTTTTACACGTAATAATCAGCAACACAATTTACTTGTTATCATTTACCGATAGTTTTTGGCGTGAATATGGATTTTCTTTTTAATAAAAACGCGGCTGATTCTGTGTCACCTGCTTCGACTCTTCCTTACTGTATTGCGAACGATGATAAAACTCTGTTGCTTAATTACGACTCTTTAGACACCTTGACAAACCGTGAATTAATAAGTGAGTTCATGAAAACTCATGGTTATCATCATCTGGTAATTTTTAATATGCCTCATAGAGCGGATGTGCTGCCATTAAAAGACTGGCCAAAACTAAAAGGGTTATTTTTTAAAAACACTAAGACAGATATTTTTGAACAGGGACTGCAAGAAATTAAAAAGGGATCCTTGTGGTTTCCCAGAACGGTGAGCGATAAATGGATGAGAGTGATGCTCGAAACTGAGCAAAAAAATCAAATTCAATCAAATAACTTAACGTTTAAAGAATCTAAAGTACTGCACTTGCTTTCTTCTGGCGCAACATGCCCCCAAATTGCCGATGCTTTATTTATTAGCGAAGCGACAGTGCGAGTTCATTTGCACAAGATTTACCAGAAGATTAATGTTAAAAACAAACAAAAAGCCTTACAGTGGTGCGAAAGGAACATGAATAAAATCAATAAACTTGCGGGCTAAATTGCAAGTGAATTGTACCTAGGTAATACCTCATAATTCTATTTCCATCCTAGCGCCTATAACTTGCTCTATACAGCATTGCTCAAAGCTTTAAGTATTTTTGCAAAATAATTATTTAACTCTTTACCTTTTGGGAAAATAGTTTTTGATTGAATAACAAACAAATAATGGGCTATGCTTTTATTTGACCCCATTTTGCAAGGAGCAAACTTTGAAATTACTCACCCCCTTACGTGCTGCAATTTTAATAGCAGTCACAGCGGTCTCGTTGACTGGTTGCCAGCTTACCTCTAGTGAACTACCTGCAATCAGTGATTCAGGAACAAAAAACTCAGGTCACGTTGTGTGGCATGATTTGATCACACCTGATTTGTCACAATCTCAAGCATTTTATAGCAGTGTGTTTGGTTGGCAATTCGAAGCCGTTAACGACAGCTATACGCTGGCATCATTAGATGGAAAATTAATTGCTGGTATGGCAGAGCTTGATAATAAACAAAATGCCAGCCATTGGCTGAGCCTTATCAGCAGTAAAGACATCGCTGCCGTTAGTGAAAAAACTATCAAAGCCGGAGGTAAAGTCTTAGTAAGCAGTACCGAGATTAAAGGCCGTGGCACTATTGCTGTATTAGAAGACCCTCAAGGGGCTGTTTTTTCACTGATCAATACCGTAAATGGTGACCCTGAAACTCAGCAAACTGATAACGGTTGGATTTGGCAAGAAGTATGGAGTGATAACCCAGAGCAGAGCAAAGCCTTTTACCAATCACTTGGTAATTATTCTGCACAAAGTAAACCGCTAAATAATGGCAATTACAGTTACCTAGCCTTAAATGGCACACCTGCGATTGGCTTTGTAAAAAAACCAGATGCCGAGATTGGTAACACATGGGTGAATTACATTAAAGTAGCTGATGTTGATGCAACCCTATTAAAAGTAACCGCCGCAGGCGGCATAGTACTTATGGCACCAAATGACAAAGTACGAAGTGGCAGCGTCGCCATTATTCGTGATCCAGCGGGTGCTGGTATTGTAATTCAGGAGCAAATGTAATGAATAAAAAAATGATTCGCTTAGCTGCTCTTGCGGCTGCAATGTTAGCTTTAAATGCCTGCACCCCCTATGCAAGCCTAGATATTAATGCGCCATTTAAAGTAGGTCCTGTGTACGTTAACCCAAGTATTGGCATTGGCGGTACACTTTAATCAATTTCAGGGCGCTGCGTTTTAAACAAAGCGCCCTATCATTAGTGTTTTACTTTTAAGCGCTGTACCTGGGTCAGCACATCTTCAGCTTTGGCGCCTAGGTAAACGTAAATTGCCAGTGCAATCAACAGACCTACCACAGCAAACATCATCAATACAGCAGGTATAACATACTCAGTTTGCCCGAGTGCTGCTTTAAACATGGTTAGTAAGGCTTCTATCGATACTGCAATCAAAATTGTTGAGATAAAGCGTGTGATCGTTCGTCTTGTTGAGCTGTGGCGAAAAATATCCTTATGCATGAGGATTTCTTCTTCTAGAATTGTTTTGCCTAAATCAAAAATAGCCAACGCTAAAGTAACAAAGATAATAATAGTAAATGGTTTAAGTGGGTCTGACTGAGTGTCTTCGCTTAAGACTAAGTCCACCATTCCGGCAAATACTTTATATAACAGATAGAACACCAAGCAGAACAAACAAGCGACAATCAAGCCATAACCTACCTTAAAGTAAGGTGTCATTCTGGCTCGCTTGGTGTCTCCCATAATAAATTCAATCAGCTCTGTTAAGCACACATCGATAACCAAAAACTGCTGTTCATCGTTGCCTGAAGGAATTGTTTTGATCACTGAGATACAAAGATGCTTAGTCGCAGTCGAAATATATGGCGAAGTAAAATGCGGCACGGGTGTTGACGAAGCTAGTAAAAAATAAGGCCGAGCACTTAAGTCCTGCCCAGCCCCAATATGACCCAGTTTCTTGTTGTATTGACGCTTAAAGCAGACATTGTCACCTTGCTGAATGCCTTGCTCATTCAAACAATATTGTAATTCTAGAAATGGGTATTGATTGACAAGCTGTTGATACGCTTGCTTGTTAGTCAACGATGCCTGAACACTGGCAAGTATAGAAAGAAGAAGTTCATGAATGAGCTGCTGTTGCTCTTCATAGCGTTCTATAGCACTTAAATAACTCATTCTTGCCATCTTGCTTCCTCAAAGTTGTAGAGATACCAACTCTAGTTAAGCAAGGAAGACTCCAAGTTTTATTTCACTTAATAATCAATTAGTTAATTTCGGGCAGGGGAATGGCATTAGAATAAAAGCACTATAAAGGTGCGCATTTTGTTTTATGAAGCACTAAAACGAAAAAAGCTGTAACTCAGTGAGTTACAGCTTTTTAATTTTGGTGCGGATGGGGGGACTTGAACCCCCACGGCCGAAGCCACCACCCCCTCAAGATGGCGTGTCTACCAATTCCACCACATCCGCATGCAATTCTGTATGTTGTTAAGCTTTACGTTTACTTGAGGAATGAAAACTGCTTAACGATAATTAGCAAAGCTAATTAGTTAGGTACGTCAGACGTTTTATCTTCTGTCGCAGGCACATCAGATTGTGCTGGCGTTACAGTTTCAACAGCTGGCGCAGCTTCTAAGTTTTCCCACTCATCAGTCTTTTTGATTTGACCTGCAGTAAGGTTACCTAGAACAATACTTAGTACGAAGAAGATCGTTGCTAAGATTGTTGTTGTTTTAGTCATGAAGTTACCAGCACCTGATGAGCCAAATACGGTACCAGAAGCGCCAGCACCAAATGATGACCCCATATCTGCGCCTTTACCTTGTTGGATTAAAACCATACCAACTAATGCTAAAGCAACAATTAAATAAACTACTAATAAAATTTCGTACATCTTATACGGTCCCTTTTGCACTTTCACAGATAGCAGTAAATGAATCTGCTTTAAGACTCGCGCCACCAATAAGGCCGCCGTCTATATCTGGTTGTGCAAATAATAATTCGCTATTTTTTTCATTCACGCTACCACCATATAAGATGGTTAATTGCTGTGCTACATCGCTATCTGAAGAAGCAACCTTCTCGCGGATAAACTTGTGGACGGCTTGCGCTTGCTCAGGAGAGGCAGTCTTACCTGTGCCAATGGCCCAAACGGGCTCGTATGCTACCACAGAATTCTTCAGTGCTGCTACACCTAATTTGCTAATTACAGCATCAATTTGAGCTGCAACCACTAATTCAGTTTCGTTTGCTTCACGTTGCTGCTCGCTTTCACCCACACATAGGATAGGAGTTAAGCCAACTTGCTGCGCTCGCGCAAACTTATCTGCAACAACGTCATCTGACTCACCGTAAATGCTACGACGTTCAGAATGGCCAACTAACGTATAAGCTGCGCCTAGGTCTTTGACTAGCTGAGCATCTACTTCACCCGTAAAAGCACCAGCTTGATTTTCAGAGACTGTTTGCGAACCAAACGTGACGTTTTGTTGCTGCAAAGAACTCAACAATGGGAATGGTGGAAACACCACTATATCCAGTTCATCCGATTGAACATTTTTGATAGCAGTTGATAACTGTTCAACAAGCTCTAGAGAGCCGTTCATTTTCCAATTACCTGCGACCATCGGCTTACGTGTTGCCATTATTCCACTCCACATTAGAAAGCGGGCAAGATACTAACTCGACTTGCCCAAAGTTACAAGAGGTTATTGTTATGCTTGGGTTTGTTTGCTCACAGTTTCGACAACTGCGGCTATTTTACGTGCGCTATCAAGGACAACTTTTTCCTGTTCAGCTTCAACCATTACTCGTACAACAGGTTCAGTTCCTGATTTACGAAGTAATACTCGGCCAGTATCACCTAGCTGTTCTTCAACGTGCGCTACCATATCAACTACAGCTTGATCTTGTGTTGGATCGGTACCTTGTGGGTAACGAACATTGATCATTTTCATTGGATATTTTGTAAAACCAGCCCCTAAGTCTTGCAATGTTTTATTCTGCGCAACCATTGCTGCTAATACTTGCAAGCTTGAGATAATGCCATCACCCGTGCTGATTAAATCAAGGTTTAATACGTGACCTGAACTTTCACCGCCGATTTTCCAGCCATTTTCCTGCAGTAGTTCCATTACGTAACGGTCGCCTACTTTACTGCGAGCAAAACCAATACCGCGCGCTTTTAAGGCATTTTCCAGACCCATGTTAGACATCACAGTGCCAACGACACCACCACCTAAAATATCGTCATTTGCAGCTTGGCAAGCAATAATATAGACAATGTCATCACCATCAAATACACGACCATTGTGGTCAACCATCATTACTCGGTCACCATCACCATCGTAGGCAATACCAACATCAGCATTATGCTCTAATACTTTGCGTTTAAGCGTTTCAACATGGGTTGCACCACACTCAAGGTTGATATTTACCCCGTTTGGCTCGCAGGCGTGACAGATAACCTCAGCGCCTAACTCACGCATTACTGACGGTGCAATATGGTATGTAGCACCATTTGCGCAATCGAGTACAATTTTTAAACCTTCTAGCGATAAACCTTGTGGGAATTGGCTTTTACAAAACTCAATGTAGCGACCATCAGCTGTTTCTAAACGACGCGCTTTACCAAGCTTGTCAGAGGCAACGCAGGTCATTGGCTCATCCATCATAGCTTCGATTTCAAGCTCAACTTCATCAGGTAGCTTTAAGCCCCTGCTTGAAAAGAATTTAATACCGTTATCATGGTAAGGATTATGAGATGCACTAATTACAATACCCGCTTCTGCACGGAAAGTTTGCGTAAGATATGCAACCGCTGGTGTTGGCATTGGGCCTAACAAAACAACATCAATACCAGCAGCAATCAAACCTGCCTCAAGTGATGTTTCAAGCATATAGCCAGAAATGCGAGTGTCTTTACCAATAATGACCTTTTTAGTGCCAATTTTTGATAAAACACGACCTGCAGCCCAACCAAGCTTTAGCGCAAATTCTGGAGTGATTGGGTACTCACCAACCATGCCTCGTACACCGTCCGTGCCAAAATATTTTCTTGTTTTACTCATTTGTAATTCCTTTAGTACATGCTTGCCAAACGTTAAGCACATCAACTGTTTCTTGTACGTCATGAACGCGAATGATTTTAGCACCATTTTGTGCAGCAATCAGCGCGCCCGCAAGGCTTCCCGCTAAGCGTTCATGTGTGTCTCTATTTAATAAATTACCGATCATTGATTTACGAGATAACCCCGCAAGAACCGGTAATTTGAATTGGTTAAATACATCAAACTTATTTAAGATTTCGTAATTATGAGCCAGTGTTTTACCAAAGCCAAAACCTGGGTCTAAAATAATACGCTCAAGCTGAATGCCCGCTTGCTCACACGCGGCTAAACGCTCTGCAAAGAATTCGTTAATATCAGCAAATAAATCATCATAATGTGGGTTACTTTGCATAGTGCGAGGCTGACCTTGCATATGCATTAAGCAAATTGCTACCTCTGGGTATTGTGCCAATACCTCTACCGCCCCAGGCTCCTGTAATGCTCTGACATCATTGATTATGTCAGCCCCTGCAATTATAGCTTGGCGCATTACTTCACTTTTGCTGGTATCAATGGAAATAATACAATCGCTGGATGCTCTTAGCGCTTTCACTAAAGGAATAACGCGTTCAAGTTCATCTTCAAGAGAAACATCAGGTGCCCCTGGGCGAGTTGACTCACCACCTATATCAATTATTTTTGCACCTTGATTTAATAACGTATGAGCTTGTTTGACAGCGCTGTCTAGTTGGCAATAACTACCGCCATCAGAAAATGAATCTGGAGTGACATTTAAAATCCCCATCACTACAGGGGAATCGAGGTGTAAAATACGACCTCGGGGTAACTTAAGAGCGGTCATTTTTACCTTCAAACTTCCATGCATTTGCTCAACAACTATAGTGAGCCAATTTTATGCTACAAAAAAGCCCCGGCATCCGGGGCTTTTGCTTTTTATATTTTAACGACTATTCAGGTTTGTCATCAAGGCTTGTTTCATCCTTTTTTACTGAATCATCCGCTTTTGTCTCATTAACAACAGGCTCAGCCTTCGCACTAGGCTTTTTATCATCTGAACGGCGGTCATGAACATCACGCGGCTCACGTACAGGCTGACGTGCCATTAAGTCATCAATTTGACCCGCATCAATCGTCTCGTACTTCATTAGTGCATCTTTCATCGCATGTAAGATATCAATGTTATCTTTTAGGATTTGCTCCGCACGTTGATAGTTACGATCTGAGAATAAACGAACTTCTGTGTCGATCACTTTTGCTGTTTCATCAGACATGCTCATAGCACGGCTACCGCCGCCACCCATGTACATTTCGTTTTGGTCTTCAGCGTAAAGTAATGGACCTAGTTTTTCACTAAGACCCCATTGAGTAACCATTTTACGAGCAATATCGGTTGCACGTTCAATATCGTTACTAGCACCAGTTGTCACTTTATCTTCACCGTAGATTAGTGCTTCAGCAATACGACCACCGTAAAGACTAGAGATCATTGACTCTAAAAGCTCTTTTGAGTGGCTCACACGGTCTTGCTCAGGCAAGTACATAGTAACACCTAACGCACGTCCACGAGGAATGATAGACACTTTATAAACTGGATCATGTTCAGGTACCATGCGACCAACAATTGCGTGGCCCGCTTCATGGTAAGCAGTCATTTCTTTTTCTTGCTCACTCATCACCATGGTCTTGCGCTCAGCACCCATCATGATTTTATCTTTTGCAGCGTCAAACTCTGCCATGCTTACAACGCGTTTGTTACCACGAGCTGCATATAACGCGGCTTCGTTAACTAAGTTTGCAAGGTCAGCACCAGAGAAACCTGGCGTACCACGTGCAATTACCGCAGCTTCTACGTTATCGCCTAGTGGCACTTTACGCATGTGAACTTTAAGAATTTGTTCACGACCACGAATATCTGGAAGACCAACAACAACTTGACGGTCAAAACGGCCAGGACGTAATAACGCAGGGTCTAATACATCTGGGCGGTTCGTTGCAGCGATAACGATAATACCTTCGTTACCTTCAAAGCCGTCCATTTCTACAAGCATCTGGTTTAGTGTTTGCTCACGCTCATCGTGACCACCACCCATGCCAGCGCCACGTTTACGGCCTACTGCATCGATTTCATCAATAAAGATGATACAAGGTGCTGCTTTTTTAGCTTGTTCGAACATGTCACGTACACGTGATGCACCGACACCTACAAACATTTCAACGAAATCAGAACCTGAAATTGTGAAAAACGGCACTTTAGCTTCACCAGCTACTGCTTTAGCTAGTAACGTTTTACCTGTACCAGGAGGACCAACCATCAACACGCCTTTCGGGATGCTACCACCTAGCTTTTGGAATTTTGATGGGTCACGTAAGAAGTCTACAAGTTCAGTTACATCTTCTTTCGCTTCGTCACAACCAGCAACATCAGCAAACGTCGTTTTAACTTGGTCTTCACTCATCAGACGCGCTTTACTCTTACCGAAAGACATCGCGCCTTTACCGCCACCACCTTGCATTTGACGCATGAAGAAAATCCACACACCAATAAGCAGTAACATCGGGAACCAAGAGATTAAAATGCTGGCGAGGAATGACTGCTCTTCTGGCTTAACGCCTTTTACATTAACGTTGCTTTTTAAAAGATCATTCAAGATGTCTTTATCATACATTGGCATGATGGTTTGAAAGCGCTCACCATTTGTTTTAGTACCAGTAATCGTACCTGTGGTGCTTTCAATTGAGACTTCTTGGATAGCGCCACTACGAGCGTCGCTAACAAATTGAGTGTAACTTGTTTGGCGATCTGCCTGATCACCACCATTAAAGCTCTGAAACACTGACATTAGCACAACTGCAATGACCAGCCAGAGTATTAGATTTTTCGCCATATCGCTCAAGGAGTTAACCTCTTGTATCCAATTAATTTAAATTCAACTTAACGCAGCACAACTGTACTACAGTTTGTAGCCTGTCGCCACTATATAAACTTCCCGAGAACGGGCGCGTGATGCATCGGGCTTTCTAATTTTAACCGCTTTAAAGCTATTACGTACTTCCTGCAAGTATTGATCAAATCCTTCGCCTTGGAAGACTTTGACACAAAATGCACCATTTTTCTTTAAAACTTGGTGACACATATCTAATGCCAACTCAACTAAGTACATACTACCAGCTTGGTCAACAGATGTATTGCCGCTCATATTAGGTGCCATATCAGAAAAAACTACATCAACATTTTTTCCATCAATACGGGTCAGTAGTGCATCAAGTACCGCTTCTTCACGAAAGTCGCCCTGTAAGAAGTCAACACCTGCTAGTGAGTCCATAGGTAAGATATCACAAGCAATTACTTGACCTTTATCCCCTACTTTTTCTGCTAAATATTGCGACCAACTACCTGGCGCAGCACCTAAATCAACCACTGTCATTGATGGTTTGATTAATTTATCTTTGTTTTGAATTTCGTCTAATTTGAATACCGCACGAGAACGCCAACCTTTCTTTTGCGCTTCGTGAACATAAGGATCGTCGAAATGTTCTTTCAGCCAACGCTTAGAACTGGCTGAATGTTTTTTATTTGCCATAAAATTAATACGTAACTAATTAGTAATATTCTCTAGATGGCGTTAGAATACCCTTAATTCAAGCCATATTCAGCAAAATTTGTAACATGATGAAATTATCGAACAAACAAAAGCAGTTTTTAAAAGGCCAAGCGCACAGTTTAAAACCTGTTGTATTACTTGGTGCAAACGGATTAACAGAAGGCGTTTTAGTTGAAATTGAAAGCGCTCTAGAAATTCATGAACTAATCAAAGTTAAAGTTCCTACAGATGAACGTGAAACTAAAGCATTGATTTTTGATGCAATTGTTCGCGAGACAGGCGCAACAAAACTACAAACAATTGGCCATACAATTGTATTGTATCGCCAAAGCGAAGAGAAAAAGATTCAATTACCACGCGGTTAATCCTGCCTTGTGAAATTTCGAATCAGAAAAAGCCAGCAAATATGCTGGCTTTTTTGTAGGCAAAAATAATTTTGCATTAATTTGTAACTAAACTTTTTAGCTAGGCTATTTTTGCTCTCGCGTGTATTTAAGAACCCGATTAATAAACTCGGTAGTTAATTCATTAATTAACCCTGTTTCTGCATTGAGAACTAAGCTAAACCCTATGTTTAGATGCGGAAATACTACAATATCGCTGCGATAACCTTGCACCCAACCACTGTGGTAATAAAGTACTTCATCATCATAGTTGTAAACACGCCAACCCAATCCATAGTAAGCATCTTTTACATGGCTTCGCCAAACTCGGCGACGAGTTTCTTTTTTAGTATGTGTATAAGGACGGGTTTGTTTGATCAATGCTTCGAGTGGTAATACATCTGGGTATTGTCCTAGCTGCGCATTTAACCAAATAGCCATGTCATTTGCGCTGGCGTTTACACCTGCAGCTGCAGGCACTTTATAGTAATTTTTCTTTAAACGAGATGTATACCAACGCTTTCTACCGCGTACATGAGGGTGAGCATAGTTGTTGTCTTTAACCATCCCCTCAAAACCAACACTGGCATCCACCATTTTTAAAGGCGCAAAGATATATTCTGAAATCCAATGTGAGTAGTCCATCTGTGTTGATTGATAAATCACTGAGTCAATCAAACTAAACATCACATTTTGATAGCCGTAGCACTCGCTTGGTTTGCAGATAGGCTCAACAGTCAATAGCCGCTCGACAATATCTGGGTAACTCATACGCGACTCAATTAGGTTATCGTATGCATTAGGTACTAGGCCACTAGAATGGCTAAGGATATGATAAATTTTTAAGTCATCTTTGTAAGCAGTATTAGAAAAAGCAGGAATAAACTTACTTATTGGGTCATCAATATTAAACTCCCCTTGCGCTGCAAGTTTAGCAGTTAATGAGCCCGCAAAGGTTTTAGAGACTGATGCCAATCGAAAGCGGGTATGTTTATCGACTTTACGACCTTTTTCTATTTTTGTTCGACCAATACCATTAATAAAATCATCATGACCAATATTTACAATCGCCAATGAACCACCTGGTATCCCTTTACTTTTTAATTTTCGGGTAAGGTGTTTATTATAATCAGCAACGAAAGTTTGCCATTGCTTATCACTCGAAGCAGCTTCTCCGCTAGCAAAAAGCAGTAAAAAAGAAAAAAGAAAGGGAATTAAAGATAAGCTGTACTTCATTATTTATTTTTTTAAGTCTGTTTAGGAAGTTTCTTATAACATAATATCATGAACTTTTGCCTCGACTAACGTACAATACGCTTAATCTTAAATATTTATGGGTAGATTAATCTTTATGCGCTTACTTGTAGTTTTGTTTTTTACTTTAATTTCAGCTGGTTGTGCCCTTAAACCTGAACCTGCGCCATTACTTTCGATGCCAAAGAAACCAAGCTTACAAAGCCAACGCTTTCAAGTAGAGTATCAAACAGAGCATGCAGCTCCTAAAGTGAAGTCAGTACAGTTGCCTGCACATGCAGTTAGTAAAAACCAAACTGTGGTGATAGTTGCCGACAAAACCAGTGTGACAGATACACTTTATACGCAACTGACTGAAGCACTTACAGCTAAGCAGTTAAAGGTTGTCGCAGAAGGCGCACAAGCAGATTACACTCTATCTATTCATCAGCTTGATCTTGAGCTTATAGAAGACACAGAATATCAATTGGTAACACCAGAAAAGCCTCTGCCTTTATTTGATGAAGTAGCAAAACAGTTTCCAGTTCAGCAATGTGCAACGATCTTAGGTCAAGTAAGCATGCGCTTAACTCACAAGAAAACCGGTGATGTTGTATGGTTTGCAAAGTCATCAATTGACAGCGCAAGCTTTCACCGTGAGCCTCTGATCTACAGCTTTGAACAACAGCAGCTAATAAAGAATGAACTTGAAGTAGCGACTTTTGTACATGAACAAAATTCTGAAGAGGCACGTATGGCACGAGTTAACCAAGAAGTAACGATTCCTGCTTATCAAACGATTACGCGAATGAACGAATTTAAAAAGGAACAAGGACCGTGTAACCGTACAGAAATTAGCGCGCTTACACCTATGATGCAGTACTACCTGAGCAGCATTTTAATCGATAAAATAAAAGTTCAGTAACTAACTTTTGCTGTTTGTCTGCCCATAGGCAAACAGCTTCCCTCCTTGAATTTGCAACACTTTCTTACACTTCTAATTCCTGCTAGTACATTTTTTTACAGATTACAGGAACTCCTTAACAATATACTATAAGCTATTACCCTTTCTCACAGACAAGGAAGCAACATTGCGAGCTTACAGTGCCCTATTATTGATATGTTTAACCTTGCTTAGTACCACAAGCCAAGCAAGTAACCGCTATTATGCAGACAATACTTTAGAGCCAAGCCAAGGCTTTGCATGGGACTGGGGCATTGGTTTAGGTTACTACATTGAAGATTCTTACCTTGTAGGCATGGACTCTTACAATGATGGCATAGAGCCAGACGTACACCTCGCAGTTTCTTACGACAGCTTTTACCTCGATTACGACCAAAGCCAACTTAGCGGCGGTTTAACCCTAGGTTACAGTGTTATCGATAAATTTGAATGGGGCTTAGATATTGTCGGCACCAACATTCAATCTGGCTTTGATGAAACAGGCTTAAATATTTATGGTAACGAAGTAATTAAAGAGCTTGAAGGGATCAGAACACGCGACTACGACTTTGATGTAGGTCTTCGCCTATCACGTCGCTTTGAAAACTCGCAAATTTCATTTGAATACCTGCATGATATTTCAGGTGCACATAATGGCTGGGTAATGAATTCGTTTTTTAGCCAGATCATTCCTTGGCGAAATTGGGAGTTTCGCTCTGGCGTTGGCTTAAGTGCCTACTCAGCAGACTTTACAAATTACTACTTTGGCATTTCAGAAGCTGAAGCGCTAGAAACTCGCCCTGTATATAACCCAGATACCTCTTACAGCCTTATTTTTGAATTTCATGCAGAATACCCAATTAACAGACATTGGGTGTTTTTAACTGGTTGGTTATCGACTTGGTTTTCAAACGATATTCACCAAAGCCCTATAATTTCTCAAGAGTATCAGCATAAAGCCAAGGTAGGCGTGCGTTATGTTTTCTAAGTATTATTTGTGCTTTACCTTATTACTGTCAGGGCCATTACTCGCTGAGCAGCAATCTGTAGGTAAGAAAGATATTGAAAATGCGTTAGTTGCACTGCCCGACACTTGCGTAGCGCTGCGTGAAGGCAGAAATTGCTACGCAGAAGTTGATTTAACATGGCATCAAGAGCAAGTTGGTAACTACTGCTTACGTAATGCACAAAGCAAGCACATTATTCAGTGCTGGTTGATGCAACAAAAGGGCTTATTTAGATACCAATTTGATTCAGCACAAACCATAGGCTTTGAACTTATAAGCAGTGATAACGGTAAGGTTGTTGCAAGCACTGAAATACAATTACAGTGGGTCTATCAAAATCGTCAGAAGAAACGTCGTTGGCGACTGTTCTAAGCAGGAGTAAATAATGGAACATTACGGAACTATCTTATTAGTAGAAGATGATATTTCTCTCGCCAATTGGGTTGCGGAATATTTAATTGAACAAGGCTACCAAACAACCATATGCCAACGTGGCGACCAAGTGGTTGAACAGGTGCGTAAAACAACCCCTGACTTAGTTTTGTTAGATATTATGCTTCCGGGTCAAGACGGTATTAGTGTGTGCCGTGATTTAAGACAGTTTTATCACGCCCCGATTATTATGCTCACCGCACGTGATGATGAGATGGATGAAGTGATTGGCCTTGAAGTTGGTGCCAGTGATTACATGATGAAACCCGTTCGCCCTCGCGCTTTATTAGCACGTATAAAAGCAGCACTTCGCTCTAAATCAGATACACAAGAATCAAGCACAAGCTCTGAGCTTATTAATGTGGGTAAGTTATCAATCAATACTGAGTCACGTACCGTTTACTTTAATAATGATGAGGTTCATATCTCAAGCGCTGAGTACCTACTACTGCATTATTTAGCAAGTAATGCAGGTCAAGTGGTTTCACGAGATGCAGTGTTTAAGGCAACGAAAGGGCGCGAATATGATGGCTTAGACAGAAGTGTGGATGTGCTGATTTCATCATTACGTAAAAAATTTAATGATGACCCTCAGCACCCTGAAAAAATTAAAACTATCTGGGGCAAAGGCTATTTACTTGTTGCCACCGCTTGGCAATAACGACTCGCGCCTGTGAAAAAGTTTTATATCTCACTCCTTGGCAGTGCCCTGCTTTCAATCATCGTGTTGGGTTGGCTAATTGATGCTTTTAGCCAACAAACCCAAGCACCTCAGGATGTGTTTTCTAGCGAAACACAAATGATTAAAGGCTTTGCAAAGCAACTCGCAAAGTATGATGCTAAAGATCGTGAGCAAGCTATTGCGGATATTAACCAAAACTTTGCTGTGCAACTAGAGTATCGCCCTACACAGTCGCTTGCGCTACCTCATTCATTGTTAACACAAATGACCCAACCTAGTGGCCTTATCCTCGAAGATCAGCAAGGCTACTATTTACTTTACAGTGAAGCAGCTTTGGGCACACACCACTTAAAAATGCGTTTGGATAAAGACTTAACACACGAGCAAGGCAACGATGTATTACTCACCTTGTTGTTCTACGCTGGGTTATGCGTATTTATGGGCTTTATCATTGCGCCACTGGCCAAGCGTTTAACCGTATTAAACGAAGCGGCACAACGCTTTGCTAAAGGTGATTTAAAAAGCCGTATTCACTTATCTCACTTTACCTATATCAAAGATGTTGAGCTGACATTCAACCGTATGGCGAGTCAAATTGAAAAACTTCTCGATGAAAATAAGTTAATGGCATCAAGTTTATCTCACGATATTCGCACACCTATCGCCTGCTTAAGGTTTGGCCTTGAAGCAGCGCAAGACTGCCCTAATGACGAAAAGCGCCTTGAGTATCTTGCTCGAATGGAAAACGACTTAGACCAAATGGAGTCTATGCTAAAAAGTTACTTGGCATTTGCAACCCTTGAGCAAAAAGCAAATCAGTTGACCTTTAATCATTCTGATCTAGAAACCTATATTCTTACTTTAATACATCAAATTGAGCCCAAGCTTGAACAACAAGGCTTGCGCATTAATCACCTCGTTGAAGGCGGTGATATTTGTGCGGATTTACACTGGTTAGCTCGGGCCATTGTTAATTTATTAAGTAATGCTTGCGACTTTGCTGAATCAGAAATTTTACTCAGTGCTACGAGTACCAGTGAATCCGTTACCATAAAAATTGAAGATGACGGTCCGGGTGTCAGCGAACAAAACTGGCAAAAAGTATTTAGTCCATTTTTCCAAGAACAAACACATCGTAACCGGGATGGAGAAAGCTACGGGCTTGGCCTTGCTATCGTTGCGAAAGTTGTTGATTGGCATCATGGTACGGTCGAAGTATCAAAAAGTAAGCAGCTAGGTGGCGCGTGTTTTACTCTTTCAATTCAAAATAAAAGCCAATAAACATGTTTCATTTGTGTTAATTGTTTCGTATTGTAATGCGCAATTGCACGAATTCTACGCTGACAGCTCTCACATAACGAAGAACAACCAAAATGCGGATGATTAACCCTTTTTATTTAGTGTTAATTCGAGTAGATTGTCAGCGCCGTCACAAATAGAGAAGTAACAATAATATGAGCGCATCACGTGGGGAGTTCAGCTCCCGCTTTGGATTTATTATGGCTGCAGCAGGCTCTGCTGTTGGCTTAGGAAATATTTGGGGTTTCCCAACACAAACTGCAAGTAATGGCGGTGCCGCGTTTTTAGTGGCTTATTTAGTGTTAGCATTTTGTCTTGCTTATCCTGCTTTAATGGCTGAGTTAGTAATTGGTCGTCATGGTCAAGCTAATGCCGTCACTTCACTTCGAAAAGTAACGAATCAAGCATGGCAAAAGAAGTTCGCCTTCATGGTGGGTTTTGGCGGTATTATTTGTGCGGGTCTAATTTTAAGCTTCTATGCGATTGTGGCTGGCTGGATGCTGAGTGCAACCCTCGAACCTGTTGCACAATTAGCTGGTCAAGAGCAAGCAGGCACTTGGCTTAGTGAGCAGTCACTATCAAGAAACCTTATATTCACTGCCGCATTTATTATTTTAACCGTCTCAATTATCTCTAAAGGCGTAGAAAACGGCATAGAAAAATGGTCTAAGCGCTTAATGCCTGCCCTGTTAGGGATTTTGTTTATGCTTATCATCTATGTAATGACGCAAGATGGCGCAATGGAAGGCCTAAAGGCGTATTTAGTGCCAGACTTTTCATCGATTTTAAACCCTGAGTTATTAGTGAATGCACTAGGACAAGCATTTTTCTCATTGTCGCTTGGTACCAGCGTAATGATCATCTACGGCTCATACATTAGCAAAAAAGAAAACCTAGTATCGTTAGGCGCTTATGTGACTTTAATCGATGTGTTCATTGCCTTTGTAGCCGGTTTACTCATTATTCCAGCTATGTATGTTGCTCAAGCTCAAGGCGTACAAATTTTCTCTGCTGAAGGCGCATTACTTTCAGAAGATACCTTAGTATTCCAAGTGCTGCCGGCACTATTCACTAGCATGGGTAATGTGGGTATTTTTGTTGGCTTTGCATTTTTTGCGTTAATGAGTATTGCAGCGTTAACCTCATCGATTTCGATGCTAGAAGCACCTGTTTCCTATGCTGTTGAACGCTTTGCGTTAAAGCGTGTGCAAGCTACATGGATCATTGGCGGTATTATTGCGCTCATTAGTTTTACAATTGTCTTTAACCTAGGCACCTTGTTTGGCTTTGTGATCACCTTAACCACTAAGATTGGTCAACCGATTCTAGGCTTAATGTGTTGTATTTTTGTTGGTTGGATTTGGCATCGCGCGTCACTGCTAAAAGAAATTCAACAAGGATGCCCTGAAGCTGCTAATAGCTTCTTCTGGAAAGTATGGCCATGGTATATCAAGTTTATTTGCCCACTAGCCATTTCGCTCGTATTTGCTAACTCTCTGTTAAGCTAACAAATGTTTATGTTTGAAGTGGCCATTTAGGCTACTTCAAACACATATCTTGATGTGGAATGCCATCTTCTAGGTAATCATCGCCCACATTTTCAAAACCAAATTGCTGATAAAACCCTGTTAAATAACACTGAGCACCAATCATAATCGCTTTGTCAGGCCAATGCTCTTTACATGTGTCTATCGCAGTTTGCACCAACTTACTCGCCAAACCATCACCACGAAATTGCTTTGCTACCAGCACTCGACCAAATGCGCTAAATTGCTCACTCTTTTTATAGCATCGTGCATAGGCTGCCACCTGCTGACCTTTAAACAAGAACACGTGCTGGGTCAGTTCATTGTTATCCACTTCGTCAATTTCTGGGTAAGGGCAAGTTTGTTCTACCACAAATACATCAACCCGCGCCCGTAAAATGGCAAATAATTCATCTTTACTGAGTTCACTATAACTTTTAACAGAAAACATAACTCTCCTTTTTGAAGACAAAAAACCCAGCCGTAGCTGGGTTTTAACTAACTTAATAGCAGTTAGCCTAAGCAAATAATCGTTCTAGCTGATCACACAGCTGCGACAGATTTACATGATCATGCTCAATGGTTAAATCGACATAACCATCCCCTCTAAAGGCACGATCAAGTTCAATGAGTACATGAGTTTTGTGCGCTTCAGGAACAAACGACAACTCTATCTCTTGTAGACCAAATAGGCTTCGGCTGTTTGGTCGATACTCTAGCTCTTGATAGCATCCCGAATGTGATTGAAATGTAGGTGCTCTTAAGAAGCCTTTTTCAACATCCGCTTTCACTAAGCTAAAGCCAAGTCTATCCATCGCTTCCATCAACGTGCTTACAGCATCGTTAGGATAAATATGAAGTGCATCACGATCAGTTGGATCAAGTGCTAAATCAATATCCAAGCCTGTTTCAAGCCACACATGTGATTGGTTATAACCAGCATTAATTTCAGTGATCGGTGTTTCTGAATGCAGTCGCGCTTCAAATGGAATATGTTTTTCAGCACCTGCTGCAATCGTGCCGATATCTGTAATTCGCCACTTTTCAATTACATGGTTTGTAAAGTACTCACCATCTTCACCTTCGACTTTAACACGTGTCATCAGTGCTAAGTCTAAACCCGATATGTCTTGATCAACATCGCCGCCTTTAATAACAATAACGGCATTAAATTTTTGACCCGGTTGTAAATGCTCTGTTTCAAGTACAGTGTCAACTTTTGCTGCACCAATACCTACTGATGCAAGGATTTTCTTAAACATCTTTTCTCCTTAAGCCAGCTTCTAACCTATGGCTTAAATTCCTTTGTTAATGCATCTTAACCACAATTAAAAGCTAATGTCAGCGAAAAAATGATGCTTTTGGCGGATTAATCGATAAATCATGTATAAGTGCTTATTTTTTGAACTCTTACTGTCTGATATTGTTTTCCAACTACAAATATTTCGCTACACTTCTAACAAATGAAGTCAAAAGAAAAACTATGGAACTAATCTACTTTGCTACCGCGTTCGTTTGTGGCTTTGCTGTTTATCAGTTAAAGCTGCCACCTCTTATCGGCTTTTTATTAGCGGGTTTTGCACTCAACCTATATGGATATAAGACAACCGAGCTGCTGAATACGTTGGCAAGCTTGGGTGTTACTTTGTTATTGTTTAGCATTGGTCTTAAGCTCAAAGTATCAAACTTAATGAAACCACAAGTTTGGGCGCCCGCCTCAATGCATATTGTTTTAAGCAGTACGCTCTTTAGTGGTTTTATGTTGTTGCTAGGAGCCCTTGCACTGCCTTTATTTAACGAACTTACTTGGCAAAGTGCATTGTTAGTCGGTTTTGCTTTTAGCTTCTCAAGCACCGTTTTTGCTGTAAAAGTGCTTGAAGAACGCGGTGAAATGGCAAGCCTCCATGGTAAAATCGCCATTGGTATCTTAGTTATGCAAGATATCTTTGCCGTTATCTTCTTAGCCATCAGCACAGGTAAGGCACCTAACATTTGGGCTTTGGCATTATTAGTAGGTTTACCTATTTTACGCCCTGTGATGTTTTGGGTATTAAACCGCTCAAAGCATGGTGAGTTATTACCCCTGTTTGGTTTTTTCTTTGCGCTAATTATTGGCTATCAGGCCTTCGAATTTGCAGGTCTTAAAGGTGATTTAGGTGCGTTGATTATCGGTATGATGTTCGCATCGCATAAAAAAGCCGGTGAATTATCAAAGTCACTCCTTAATTTAAAAGACGTGTTGCTGGTTGGTTTTTTCTTAAATATTGGTTTGAATGCAGAGCTGACCAGCCATGCCGTGATTGTTGCACTCATCATTATCTTAGTTTTGCCTGTAAAAGTTGCACTTTATTATGTGCTAACAAACGCCTTCAAATTACGTGCTCGTACTTCACTATTAAGCGCGTTTAGCTTAGCTAACTACAGTGAATTTGGTTTGATTGTCTGCGCCGTTGCAGCCACCAGCAATCTAATCACGTCTGAATGGCTAGCCGTCATGGCTATCGCTGTGTCAATCACCTTTATACTCGCATCACCTTTAAATAAACGCTCGAATGAAGTGTATGTAAAAATTGAACATTGGCTACTAAAATTTGAAAGTAACAGCCGTCTTGCAGAAGAGCTGCCAGTGAATCTAAATGACACTAAAATCGTGATCTTTGGTATGGGTCGAATTGGTACAGGTGCCTATGAAACAATCAGCCAAACTCACCCTAACCTTGTCGCTGGTATCGATATTAAGCCGGATGTTGTTGATAAGCATATTAAACGAGGCCGCAGAGTGTTACTTGCTGATGCCACTGACCCTGACTTTTGGCAGCGGGTAAACCACTCACATGTCGGTATGGTGATGCTTGCAATGCCAAAACACATGCAAAATATTTTTGCCTTAGAGCAACTGCGTGCTTCTGGTTATGAAGGTCAAGTTACAGCGATTGCAAACTACCCAGATCAGCAAAAAGAACTAGAAGATATGGGGGTTGATTCCACATATAACTTCTATTTAGAAGCTGGTAGCGGCTTCGCAGAGCATGTAAAACAAAAACTTTTCTCTTAATGTAAAAAATAATTCTCGGTACCTTTTCATGGTACTGAGAATTATTTTCACTGTATTCAGTTAGTTGGCTAACTAGTTTTCACGACAAGCCAAATCAGTCCCTTTATTGGGTCAAGCTTATTTACAAAGCTTTACATCCAGATTAGCAATCAGGCTAAAAAAAAGAGTAGAATTAATTTCAAGGTGCTTAGCTAAGTATCTATTTTTAACACAAAAAAGTTTAACAGTGTTGTGTAGTACCGCTGTTTTTAATTCAGCACTGTTAGGTGGATTGAGGTTGTTTAAATGAAAGATAAGTTTACCAACGAATTTTTAGCAAACACGGATGACGCACGTGCTGGGAAACTTTCAGATATTCAGCAGCAACTTGATGAGTTACAAAATAATGGCATGACTGCAATGGATATCAGAACAGTGCTATTCAACAAGATGCTCGATGTATATCAAGTACCAAGTGACCATTTTCTTCGTGACGGTGAGACACCAGAACGAATCGACGACCCAGCTATTGTCGTTAAGCTAAATAAACTTGGCTTCACGAAAAAGCGTCGTCACCAACTACACTAATACGCCGTAATTAATTAGTGGTTGTTATTCTGAGGGCCTACATCCCTCACTAAATAGGCTGTTTCTTGCCCGTCACAGCCTATTTTCTCTCCTCTTTTTACCGTATCATCTAGCTTTAAAATTTCTTTGAGATAAAGATGGATACAGCTCAACTCAAACGCGCCATAAATACTAAAATGCCATTTGGAAAGTACGCTGGCCGCCCTTTATTGTTGCTGCCAGAGCCTTATTTAGTGTGGTTTAAACAGCAAGGATTTCCTGATTCCCAGTTGGGTGCACAGCTAGCAATGATGTATGAAGTGAAGCTCAATGGCCTTGAAAAAATGCTAATGCCATTATTAGATGAAAAATAATTAAACTTTTTTCGAACTTTTATAATTAAGTGCGGTCTATTACTTTGCTACTTGTTTATTTTTGGTTTTAATCTTTAAAAAGCGCCCTAGGCGCTTTTTTTATGTCTGCAATTTAAAGCGAGTTACTTTTAAACAAATGAATAGTAAATTTAGCTCCACCTAATGGTGAGTCACACACCTCAGACTGCCCTTGATGCCAACTAACAATTTTAGCGACAATGGCAAGCCCTAACCCAAAGCCGCCAGTTTTCTTGTCACGACTTTTATCTAAACGAGTAAATGGCTTAAAAATACTTTGCCACTCAGATTTTGCGATCCCTGGGCCGTCGTCTTCAACACTTATTTGTATTGAATCCCCTAATTCTTCAACACTTACATGAATTTTATGGTTTGCGTATTTTTGTGCATTGCCCAATAGGTTTTGAATACAACGCGCCATAAAATGCTCGTCACACTCGTAGTAAAGCTGCTTGGGTGCAGTCAATGCTACCTCTATATCTGTAGCAAACTCGAGTTTATTCACCACACTATTGATAAGCGCTGTTAGGTCACAGGAACGGGGCTTTAAGCTTGGTTGGTGTGAATCAAGTCGTGCGTATTCAAGCATTTCTGACACCAGTGCTTCAAGCTCTGTAATATCAGCCTGCATGTTATCAATGTAAGTGTAGGATTTTTCATTCTCGATTTGCTCTTCGAGCATGGCAACAGCAAACTTTAAACGCGCAAGGGGCGTTCTAAACTCATGAGAAACGGAAGAAGTTAGTTCTTGCTGCGCAGCCAGTAAATACTGAATACGCTCTTGCATCGCGTTTAGGGTATCAGTAATCGGCAGAAAAAATGATTTTGAGGCATCGTGAAGCTCAAAGTCTTGCGATCCTCCTACAGCTTCACAGGCGAGCGTCAATTTATTAAAGTCACGCCAAAGCAATAGGCTCCAGAGTCCAATTGGCAAGCCAATCACGGTCAATAATAAAAAGTAAGGCCAAACAGAACTAAAGTTTGGATTTTCAACTGAAAGTGGGCCTACATGTAAAAGCTGAGTGTCATTAAGGGCTATGTACCAAACCACTTTTTGTTCTTGATTGAACAAATACAGGTAATGGTCATTTTTGAGCTGTGTTTTTAGGTCTTCAGGAAGTGCTAGATCGGTGAGATTAATTATCTCGCTTTCGAATTCTTGCTGGAGTGTCGCTAAACCATTTTCAGTTTGGCTTAATAACCACAGAGATTTACCAAATTCTTGGTCAAGGGCTATTTGTTGTTGGGTTTCTTCGTAGGGCCATAACTGCTCTATGACCCCACTAACTAGAAACAGAGAAACTATTATATAAAGATATAAGCTAGCAAATAGTTTCCCCATTAAAAATTACATATCCCATGCGTCAGATACAAAAAGGTAACCCTGTCCCCAAACTGTTTTAATTCGGTATGGTTTATCACTGTTATCACCTAATTTCTTACGGATACGCGATACACGTACGTCAACGGTTCGGTCTAAACCATCATATTGACGACCAATCATGTGTTGATGAACATGCTCACGACTTAACACTTCACCAGCATTTGACGCAAGCAACCAAAGCAGCTCAAATTCATGAGAAGTCAGTGTAATTTCACTGCCTTTAAGTGTAACAATGCGGCTAGTTTTATCAATGGTTAAATCGCCAAAGCTAAGCTCTTCTGGCGCTTTGTTTGTAGCTTGACCGCGACGTAACAATGCATTGATACGTGCTAACAATACACGAGGTTCTGCAGGCTTAATTACATAATCATCTGCGCCAAGTTCAAGGCCAATCACTTGGTCAAAGTCCTCACCTTTAGCTGTCAGCATTAAGATAGGTAAGCTAAATTTATCACGTACCTGACGGCAAACGCTAAAGCCATCTTTACCCGGTAACATGACATCTAAAATCATTAAATCAACTGGGTTGTTTTCAAGGTATTCAAATACTTCGTCGCCGCGTTCAAGGACCGCAACATCCAACCCATTATGTTGAAGGTAATCACGTGTTAACTGCTGTAAGCCGAGATCATCTTCAACAAGTAAAATCTTTGCCATTGGTTGCTCCTGAATTAAAAAAAGCTCCACGGTGAGCGTAATCTACGCCTCGTTGTTTTTGCTTCGGTGCTTTGCACTTCGACTTTTGCGGTCGCAATTTTGCTCCCCGTGTGCGGATTGACTAAGGAGTATATTGTTTCAACCTGAACCCGCGCTTTATGGCTGTAAAGCCCTTTTTTGCTGTCGTTCCAGCATTGAATTTGTTGGTTATTTTGAAACAAACACAGATCTTGAGGCAGCTGTGTTTGCCAGCTGATTTTTAACTCAAGATCACAAAATTCGTGCTGTTGTAATACAACACACACTTTTGGCGTGATATCAAACTGAGTCGCTTGCGCATGGCTTGGGGTAACCCAAATAACAGCAACAAACACACACAGACTAAAAACAAAATACTTCATATTAAAAAATATGATTGAATCCTATAAATGCAGTCATCGAGTACGTGTGTTCAAAAAGCGGACTGTCATCCACGGCTGAGTAGTCATAATATGCTAAATGAAAACGAAGAGAGTTAGCCTCACTCAGGGGCCAACGGGCGTCGATTTTAGCATAAGGTTGCCAACTACTGCCAACATCTATTTCCCCATATGAGGACTCTTTAGCCGATAAACCATAAAAATAATCATTTAGTCTGGCTGATTTGTACCAAACCCCTAAGCTAGGTGCGACAGATAGGTTTCCTATTCGGTGATGTGACTGCCATTGTAATGCACTACGAAGACCTTTATATACACCTGAAACATCGGCTAGTGCCTGTAAAGAAATCACATGATTATTATGAATATAGTGATAGCTTAAGCCAGCATCTAATGCCCATCGTCTTTTTTTAATATCGTTCGTAGATACTGACTTTTCTGCCAGTTCATTACTAGTGGTCGATTCAACAATAAAGCTATTCGATGTTTGCAGTGCGAAAACATTGCTAGGGTGAAAATCTATAAAGAAGCGAGTCTCAGGGTTGAACTCGGTTACGAAATTAACAACATGAGTATCGCTTTCTTGGAATGAATAACCTAAACGGCCATTATCAAAGAACCATTTTTCACCATAAAAAGCGATTTCAGGCAGCACAATTAATGGTAAGTTATCACCACCATGAAGTGGGTTCGTGATCACCCCAGCTCCCGTATTAATACTTAGGTGCCACTGCTGGGTATCGATCTGTTGATTTGCCACACGGCTTTCACGTTCAGTGCGCGTTGAGTCATCGGCGCTTGCTTGACTTACTAGCATGCCTATCAAGACACAAACCGCTGCGCACATCCTGATCGTTTGAGATTTCATTGTTATTTTACGACCAAAGGGGTTTTGCAATAAGAGCATAATATCAAGATGTGAACAAACTGTCGTTGCAAGGTTACAACTATTCACAAATTTGATACATATATCGGTTAAGTTTGTTACTCTTCGACGATTTCGATACGATTTCGGCCATGCTCTTTGGCTAAATAGAGTGCTTTATCGGCTTTTGCTATGAGTTGTTCTGGATTACTATTTTTAGCTTTTATAGCAATACCAAAGCTAGCAGTGACTTGGCTTAACACCTTATTAGATTTAGGGTCTTTAATTTGTAATTTGGTTACAGCTTGACGTAATTGCTGAGTGAAGTTAGTCATGTCACTAATACTGGCAAACTGTGCGGTAAAGCAAAACTCTTCACCACCATAACGATAGGCCTGACCAACACTAGATACATGTTTAAGTAGTTTTGCCGAAACTGCACGCAAAACTTGATCCCCTTTTTGATGGCCAAAGGTGTCGTTAAACTGTTTAAAGTGATCGATATCGACCATAGTAAGAACTGTGACTTCAGCTAAGTCATTGGTTTGACAAAACCGCGTGATATCTTCATCAAATTTACCGCGGTTATATAGCCCAGTAAGCGGGTCTTTTTCGGCTTTACTTCGTGACCTAACAAGCTCTTGTTTTAATTCTGTAATTTCTGAGTAAGCCAGCGCAAGCTGATTTTGAAAATCTTGTGCACGACTTTGCAAAGCTGCCGACTCATCACTTAAGCGCTCTACACAATCAAGTACATCATCAAAGCCGCTTTCCTGACTTATATCTGCACTAGTTAGTGTGTCACGGCATTCTTGCAGGGCTTCATTAAAATCTGCTGAGTAACTAAGTGCTTCATTGATATCTTGGTGAACTCTGCCTACAACATCATTAAAGCCGCCAGATAGCTGATAAAATAGTGCCAAGTCGTCCCGAGATAAATACTTGTTGAAAAGCTGCTTTGCCTGCTCATGGCTACAGGTATTGTGCTTTTTAATAATACCATCAAGCTCTTCGTTTAAGTCTTGGTTCTTTTCGCTAACATAACAATACCAAAGCGCATAATTAAGCGGAGTAATTGGCATTTTGTACTTAACCATTAGAGGAATTGCGAGCTTCAGACAGTGGCTCGAGTAGCTTAAAGAGTGTTCGGCTTGCGCTGAAAGTATCATGAGTCTAGGCCATGAAAGTTTTATTATTTTAAAATACGGTATCAACCCCATTAAAAAAATCAATGAAAAAGGATTTTACAAACGTAAAACCAGCAAAAACCACGAATATTTTTTACAAAAACCAATACTAAATAATTAATTTAAATTAAGCCATTTGTATCAACATAATATATTTAACAATAAAGTGTTAATGACTAGATCTTAAGCTAGATTGCTTGCTGAGTAAGCGATTGAGCAATACTCCAAATTGCGTTGAGTGCCGGATCATGGCGCTCTTTATTTAAAACAGCTAGACCAATTTCAAATCCTGCAATAGTCTGCTCCGCATCACTCACTATTTGTACTTTATCTTTAAGTGGGCTGTTATCCAGTACAATTTTGGGCACCATGGCAATGCCTAAACCTAAGCTCACCATAGAAACCATGGCTTCGTGGCCAGCAACCTGCGCATAAATTCGGCCATGGATATTTTTTTTACGCCACCACTGCTCAAGCCGCTGCCTAGATAACCCCTGCTCAGCAACAATAAATTCTAAATCTGACCAATCAATATGTTCATTGTCAGAAAGCTTTTCACTGATCGGGCACACTATTTTTGGTGCTATCAATACTAATGGTGAGTAACCAACGCTGGTAAAGGCTATTTGCCCCGGTAACTTCATAGGTTTTGCAGCAATTGCCATATCTTCATGGCCATCTAAAACACGATTTATTGCAAGAGCAGGATCACCTGTATTGAGGGTAATTTCAATATATGGATGCTGCATTCGCAGTTGCTCAAGTATTTGGTGTAAAAAACTATAAGAGGCGGTTACTGAGCAATAAATACTGACATTGCCATAAACATGCTGTTGCGGCTCTTGCACATTAGCCTTAAAACGATGCCAGTTAGCCAGCGTCGCATTAGCGTACTCAATAAATGACTCACCCTCGCGAGTTAATTTGACGGTGCGATTATCCCGATTAAACAGCACTACCCCAACTTCTTCTTCAAGTTGCTTGATGTTGCGGCTCAAAGTTGGCGCACTGATATGGCAAAGCTCACTGGCTCTGGCAAAGTGCAGCGTCTTAGCTAACGCCAAAAAGTAATTAAGATGTTTGTGATCCATATCGCCACCATTTCATTTTATGAAATACTTTAATTCAAATATATCATTTTACGCAAGGTAAAAAATTGCATAGTGTTAATACATACAAAGAACACCACGTCGGTTCTTTGATTTTCTAACAAAATTGTATTTATAGGACACTAACAATGGCGAATTATTTTAATACTCTTCCTTTAAGAGAGCAGTTAGCGCAATTAGCGCAGTGTGAATTTATGGACCCAGCAGAGTTTGCTGATGGTGTAGACGCTTTAAAAGGGAAAAAACTCGTTATTGTCGGTTGTGGCGCACAAGGCCTTAACCAAGGTTTAAATTTACGTGATTCAGGTTTAGATGTTTCTTATACACTTCGTGAATCAGCGATTGCTGAGCGTCGTCAATCTTTCTTAAACGCATCTGAAAATGGTTTTACTGTAGGCACTTATGAAGAGCTTATCCCAACAGCAGATGTCGTATTAAACCTAACGCCTGATAAACAACATACGGCTGTTGTAACTGCCATCATGCCGTTAATGAAACAAGGTGCAACTCTTGCTTATTCACACGGCTTCAATATTGTTGAAGAAGGCATGCAAATCCGTGAAGACTTAACAGTAATCATGGTTGCACCTAAGTGCCCTGGTTCAGAAGTACGTGAAGAATACAAACGTGGCTTTGGTGTACCAACATTAATTGCGGTTCACCCAGAAAACGACCCTCAAGGCCACGGTTTAGCGCAAGCTAAAGCATATGCAGCAGGTACCGGTGGTCATCGTGCGGGTGTACTAAAGTCATCATTCATTGCAGAAGTTAAATCTGACTTAATGGGTGAGCAAACGATTCTATGTGGCATGTTACAAACAGGCTCACTACTTTGCTTCGATAAAATGGTCGAAAAAGGCATTGATGCAAGCTACGCGTCGAAACTAATCCAGTACGGTTGGGAAGTGATCACTGAAGCGCTTAAGTATGGTGGCGTGACAAACATGCTTGACCGTTTATCAAACCCAGCAAAAGTGAAAGCATTTGAATTAAGTGAAGAGCTTAAAACAATTATGCGCCCGCTTTATAACAAGCATATGGACGATATCATCAGCGGCGAATTCTCTCGCGGTATGATGGCTGACTGGGCTGAAGATGACGCAAAATTACTAGCATGGCGCGCAGAAACAGCTGAAACTGCATTCGAAAAGCAACAAAATACCGACCAAGAAATCAGCGAGCAAGCATTCTTCGACCAAGGTATTTTAATGGTTGCAATGGTTAAAGCAGGTGTTGAACTTGCATTCGAAACCATGACTGCGGCAGGTATCATCGCTGAATCTGCTTACTATGAATCACTACACGAAACGCCGCTTATCGCAAACACCATTGCTCGTAAGAAGCTTTTCGAAATGAACCGAACTATTTCAGATACTGCAGAGTATGGCTGTTACTTATACAACCACGCGTGTTTACCGCTTCTACAAGACTTTATGAAAGACATCGACACTGATGTGATTGGTAAAGGACTTGATAGTGCTAGCAACCAAGTTGATAACCAAACCTTGATTGCCGTGAATAAAGCACTACGCGAGCACCCGGTTGAAATCATTGGTAGCAAGCTACGTGGTTACATGTCAGCAATGAAGAAAATTGTTTAACCCTGGAAAGTAAGTTTCGCTTGTTAGAAACCAAGCCCAATTGCTTATATGCTTTGGGCTTTTTTTTTGTCCCTACATTGATTCGTCATCTGTAAAGTGTATGCTAAAATTACTGACTTAAATGTTGTAAACTAAGACACTTTCATGGCGTTAAATCAACTCACCATTACTAAAAAAATTACACTGCTTGGCAGTTCAATTGCCCTCATTGTTGCTGCGTTAATCGGCGCAACAGCGATATACAGTGCAAAACAAATCATTGAACAACGAATGATTGAATCTGAGCTACCTAGCAAACTTCAAGCAATTGATAACTATATTACTCACGATATAAATCAAATGATCAGTGCAGCTGAGCAACTCTCTAGTAACGAATTTGTATTAGAGTGGGCGCGTTCAGGCAATACTGATGATAAAACACTGCTAAAAGAACTTAACCGCCTTGTTAAGCAATACGATTTAGCAACAGCTTCGTGGGCTAATCGTGAAACTGCACAATATTGGAACCAAGACGGCTTCTTGCGCGTTTTAACGCAAGAGCAAGATGGTTGGTTTTTTGCGTTTACAAACACCGCACAGCCTTTTTCTATCAGTATCTATCAAGAGTCGCCGACTGATGTGAAAATGTTTGTAAACCACCAGCAAACCAACGGCATTGGTTTAGCAGGCCTTGCTAAAAGCATTGACGATATGCAGGCTATGCTGCAGCGCTTCCAAATCGAAGAAACAGGTTTTGTATTTGTTGCCGATAAAAACGGCCTCATTCAGCTGCATAAAGACGAAAACAAAGTCGCTAAAGCTAAGTTGGATGACGTTTATAAAACGGGTATCACGCGTACTCTGCTAACGCAAAGCGACTTCAATTTACAAGAAATTGATCTCAACGGAGAAGCAACCTTAGTGGCTGCAAGTCCAATTAAAAACACCGATTTATTTGTTATTGCCCAAGTACCTAAGCACGAAGTGTTTTCAAGTATTCAGGTTTTACAATGGCAAATCATCAGCTTTGCAATAGTGATTGCGCTGATCGCAAGTTTTGCTGGTTTAGTGCTTGCACGCACGCTTTCTTCGCCGCTGTCGAAAATGGCTGAGTTATTCACCCGTTTAGGCTCTGGTGATGCTAATTTAGCATATAGACTTCCTGACTCTGAGCAGCCAGAACTTGCTAACTTATCTGCAGGCTTTAACCAATTTATCTCTAAGATTGAAACTGCAATTAGCCAAGTAGCTCAAGAGAGTAGTGAAATCAGACAAAGCGCTGATCATGTGTTTCAGCAAGCACAAAAGAACTCAGTAGCACTTGATAATCAAAAAGAGCAAACAATCTCTGTTGCTGCGGCAATTAATGAAATGGGTGCGACAGTGCAAGAAATTGCCTCAAGCGCAGCGAACACGGCTAAGCTCACTGAGAATAGTAAGCAGAACACTGAACAAAGCCATACTCAGGTAACGCAAAGTAAAGAAGCGATAATAGAGCTGGCATGTGATATAGATAATATCACCGAGCAAGTAAACGAGTTGGCAAATAAAACGCAAGCTATCGCCAGTATTGTTGACTCTATCAGGGGTATTTCTGAGCAAACTAACTTGTTAGCACTCAACGCAGCGATTGAATCTGCTCGTGCGGGTGAGCACGGCCGAGGCTTTGCTGTTGTAGCGGATGAAGTAAGAGCACTTGCAAATCGCACTTCACAATCAACAACTGAAATTCAAACTATGATCAGTGAACTTACCAGTACCTCTGATTTAGTAGTGAATCACATCAATCACTCAAAATCACAAGCTCAATTAAGCGTTGATGCAATGCAGAGCTCTGTTGAATTACTTAATGCCATTAACGATGCTGCCAATGAAATAAACGATATGGCAACCTTAATAGCAACTGCGACCGAAGAGCAAAGTAATGTAGTGGCAGATGTCGGTCGCAATATTGAACAAATAAGTGACATTAGTGACAACGTCATGCGTGAACAAATTGACAGTGAGCAAGCAATCAAAGACTTAGCGAACAGTGCGCAAACCCTTGATGACCTTGTTGCGACGTTTGATAAACGCTGACACGTTTTGTAACAGTTAACCCTGACCCTTTTTTATTCACGGCCTATACTTAAATGGTATTAGGCCAAGAATTAAGAGGGTCAGATGAAATTATCTAGCATTGTTTTAGCCTCAAGCTTTTGCTTATTAACAGCGTGTAGTAGTACAGAAAATAATACCGCTCCCCCACCATTTGCTTTGACGCAAAGTAATACGTTTACTCAAACCCCAGTTGAAACTCAACAAGAGATTTTTGCATTAAGTGAACATGTAAAAGAGCAACTTGATAGTGCTTTTCCAAAAGACAGCCGTTCATTGCAAAGCACTAAACGTTTGCTGAAGTTCCTGTTGCAAAATGGCGATGCGTCTTTATCTTATCAATCTGGTGCTACCTTAACCGCTAATCAAGCCTACTCAAATTTAAACGCCAACTGTTTATCGTTATCGATTTTAGC
This sequence comes from Pseudoalteromonas sp. CH_XMU1449-3, assembly GCF_037027245.1. Taxonomy (NCBI): domain Bacteria; kingdom Pseudomonadati; phylum Pseudomonadota; class Gammaproteobacteria; order Alteromonadales; family Pseudoalteromonadaceae; genus Pseudoalteromonas; species Pseudoalteromonas sp. CH_XMU1449-3. The sequence continues at coordinate 487,833 of NZ_JAYMDY010000001.1, read as the reverse complement.
CTATAGCCTTGCTGACTACCTTGGCCTTGCAGGACAATTTCAAAAAGTGCATATCCCAGAATATTGGGCACTTGATAATGGCTTTAATTTACTCACAGGCCATATCAACTTAAAAGTAAGTGAGGCTCAAAAACTGGTGGTAAATAGAAAAGTCATTTACCCAGAAGAGCGCTCTTTAGTGATAGACTTTGACCCTAACAGCCGCCAAGAAGCGTTTAAAACTAGCAACATCAATAAAGCCCGCATCACAGCAATGTTTTATAACAATAAAGGTGCAGCTGCGATGCTAAAACATGATTATGATACTGCTTTTAGCTATTACAAAGCAGCAGTTGATATTGATAGCAACTACTCAGGTGCATGGGGTAATCTTGGCGTGTTATTCAGATTAACAAATGACTATCAAAGTGCAGAAACAGCCTACCAATACGCGATTCGTTTAGATCCAGACAACAACACCGCCTTAGGCAATTTAGCAAGACTCTTTAACCTGACCGATCGTAAAGAGCAAGGTCAAGCTATATTAGCCAAGCTTGATAATAAACGCCAAGCAAACCCGTATTACCATATTTCTTTAGGAAACGACGCCTATACAACCGCCCGTTATCAAGATTCCATAAAGCACTACAAAAAAGCCCGTGACTTAAATCCAACCCTGCATGATACTGATTTTGGTTTAGCGAGAACCTACTATCAATTGGGTGACTTAAAGCTGGCTAAAAAGTATTTAACTATGGCTAACAATAAAGCAGACTTTGATCATGATAAACAGCGTTACGAGAGTAAATTACAAGCGCTTCGCTCGCATACTGCAAAGCTTATTGATTACCGCTAGTGCTGTACTGATAAGCATTGGGCAAGCATTTGCCAATACAGACTTAGAACAAGACATCATAACGCTAACATCGGCCCAATTTGCAGGACGAAAAACGAATACCAAGGGCGCGAAATTAGCCGCCGACTTCATAGTAGAGCGCTTTGTAGCACTTGGCTATTCGGTTAATGAACAAGGTTTTACTTATCAATCAGGATTCTTTGGCAAGGCTACAGGACGGAACATTATTGCGTCCCAAAATAGCCGCTGTGAAAACTGTAAAAAAGTTATTTTTACTGCCCACTATGATCACCTAGGGCAAAAAGGCAGTCGGCTTTATCCTGGTGCTAATGACAATGCCAGCGGCGTTGCCGCTTTACTTTATTTAGCTAAACACTTTGCACAAAGCCCCCAGCCCTATCAATTAGTTTTTGTTGCAACCGATGCAGAAGAAAATGGCCTACATGGTAGCGAGTACTTGGTATCAACACTTAATAAAGACGAAATCAAACTTAATATTAATTTAGATATGCTCATTGTGAACCCACGAAAACCGCGTATCTATGCGTTTTTAGATAATCAATCACTAGCGCAATATCAAACTGACATTAAAACCCTATCTGATGAGCAGCTCACCTTTATGGCAACTAGCTCGTCAGCGAGGCTGAATCGATTATTTGATCTCAAAGTTGATTGGCGCAGAGCAAGTGACCATTATTCATTCGCTAAAGCCGGGATCCCATACATTTATTTTGGCATCGGACACGATAAACATCATCATCAAAGCACTGACACAGCGGCGCACATTGACTTTACATTATTCGAGTATGCCATGGCGAAGATAGCCCTATTTATTGAAAAGCTTCCAAGTTAGCTATTTGGGTAGTTCAGAGGTTAAAACAAACTGCCTTTTTTGTGCTTTGCTGAGCTTTTTTACGCTTATTTCAAGTTTAGTTGCTTCACTACGATTACCTACCTGCTGTTGATAGATAAGTGTTAAAGGCCCTTTGCCTTTGAGGTTTTTAGCCCCTTTTCCCGCTTGATGCTGCATAAAACGCTTTTCAACGTTAGTGCTGATCCCAGTGTACCAATGACCTAAACGTGTTTGCACTATATACAAATGCCACAGAGCCTCTGAATTTTCGTTGTTTTTTATCGGCTGCTGTAAACTTTCTGGGTTTGCTGTGGTCAAATCTGTGCCTCGTGATTGTTAATCGCATTTCAGTAAAAACAATTACTGAAAAGGGTTTTACCTTCTGTGACTAATCGGTATCATGCAGTGTATAAAAAATAAGGATTCAAACAAATAATGCAGTCGTTTAAAACTTTTTCTTTTTGGTTAGTACTTACCCTTACTTTAAGTGCTACAGCAGGGTGTTCAAGCTGGGTTTACCGAATCAACATTCCTCAAGGTAACTTCTTAGAGCAGTCAGATGTAGATAAGCTACGTGTAAATATGACTCGCGAGCAAGTACTGTATGTACTAGGCAAGCCAGTAGCTGAAGACTCATTTGATAAAAATACCTGGCACTACCTGTACGTATTCAACATTGGTCGCAGTAACGAGCAACGTAAGTCACTCACTATTAACTTTGAAAACGATAAGCTCGTTTCGTTATCGGGTGACTATGAACAACCTAGCGAATTTAATACACCTTTAGAGCAAGAGTAATATTAATTCGAATTAATTAAGGGTAGCCTAAGCTACCCTTTTTTATGCCTTATTAAGTGGACGCCCACCTGTAATCTTATTAGCACGGCCCTCTTCTTTGGCTTTTTCAGCCCGGCGTCTGCGTGCATCCTTTGGATCAGCAATAAGCGGTCGATAGATTTCTATGCGATCGCCATCTTTTACTTCTTGATGCAGTTTACAAGTACGATTCCAAATCCCAAGTGTTAGGTTATTTGCGTCTATTTCTGGGCACTTATCAATAATGCCCGACTTAATCACCGCTTGCTCAGCGGTAGTACCGACGGGTACTTCTACCAGCAAACTGGTTGCCGTTGTTGGTAAAGCAAAAACCACTTCAACAGTGATCATGGGCGAACTCCATATACAGTTTTAGCACGTTGTGTAAATGCATTAACCATGTTCTTAGCGACTTCGTTAAATACTTTTCCGAAAGCCATCTCAATAAGTTTACTAGCAAATTCAAATTCAAGGTGAAGCTGAACTTTACATGCTTTATCGTCTAGCGGTAAAAAGTGCCATTTACCTTGCAGCTTTTTAAATGGGCCGTCGACTAAGCGTAGTGCAACAGTTTGCTCATCAATAAAGGTATTTTCGGTAGTGAACCACTTTTTTAAGCCGGCTTTTGAGATCTCTAAACTGGCCGTCATGCCACTGGCTTGTTGTGTAACGATTTTAGCATCTGAGCAATGTGGTAAAAACTCTGGATAAGCATCAACATCATTCACTAAATCAAACATTTCTTTGCTGCTGTACATTACCAGCGCACTTTTTTCTATTTGCGGCATATTCACTCCCAACTTTGTCGGCGAATTTTAGCAAGCTTTGGCTATTTCCCCAAATTTTAGTAACACGAAAATATCTGCAAAGCCTTAAAAAAGCGATGTAAAAACGCTGTTTTTACGTATAATATGAGCCACTATGGCTAAGAAAAAATCATCTAAATCGACAAGTAATACCATCGCGCTTAACAAAAAAGCGCGTCATGAGTATTTTTTACACGATAAGTTCGAAGCAGGGGTTGAACTACAGGGCTGGGAAGTAAAAAGTATCCGAGCTGGTAAAGTAAACATCTCTGAGACTTATATTCACATTAAAAACGGCGAAGCATTTTTACTTGGCAGTCAAATTCAGCCTCTCAACAGTGCTTCTACTCACGTAATTTGCGATCCTTTAAGGTATCGTAAGTTACTTTTAAATAAGCGTGAAATCGATCGTCTTATCGGTGCTACAGAACGCGAAGGTTTTTCATTAATCGCGACTGCAATGTACTGGAAAAAATGCTGGGTGAAGTTGGAGTTCCACCTTGCTAAAGGTAAAAAGATGCACGACAAACGTGAAGACGGAAAAAATAAAGATTGGGCGCGTGAAAAAGAACGCCTGATGAAACATAAAGCTTAATTTATGAAATGAGCCTAACCTTTTTGGTAGGCTCGTACCCCTTACCAGTCCTGACTTTCCCTACTTAAGAACCTTAACCCCTTAATAAACCCATACTTTTTTGCTATTTCATTCGCCACCATTTACATGATATCAATCTTTGTCGTGATTAATTCACAACACTTTCACAATTATACAAGGATTGAAATATATGAAGAACACCCATCGCTTTATACAACGACCTCTCTATGCATTTACAGTTGCAGCATTAGCAGGCACAAGTTTTATGTCAGCTGCTGCAGAGTCAGACGGAGCTGAAAAGGTCGAGCGTATTGAAGTTACAGGTTCTCGCATTAAGCGCTCTGACATTGAAGGGCCATCACCGGTTCAATCAATCAGTCGTGCAGACATCGATAACATGGGCTACGACAACCTACAACAACTATTAGAACGTATGCCAGTTGCAGGTAATGGTACTTTCTCTACTCGCGGTAATAACCAAGACTCTACAGCTAATGGTGCTGCAGCAGTCAGCCTTCGTGGTTTAGGCTCAGACGCAACATTGGTACTTATTAATGGCCGTCGTGTATCTATTAGCGCTTTTGCTGAAAGCATTACTAATTCGTTTGTTGATATCAACTCAATCCCTGTCTCTGCGATTGAGCGTATCGATATTTTAAAGGATGGCGCATCAGCTATTTATGGTTCTGATGCAGTTGCAGGTGTAGTTAATATTATCTTAAAAAAAGATATTAACGGCCTAGAGGTAAACCTTGGATATGGTGGCACTGACGGTCCTAACTACGAAGAAAAAACAGCAAGCCTAGTTTGGGGTACCAGTACAGAAAAAAGCAGCGCATCAATTATTATTGATTACTTTAACAACACAGCGCTCTCTTCTGATGAAATGGGCCGCCTAGGCACAGCAAACCAAGAACCATACGGTGGTATGGATTTTCGCTCATCGCGAGGTTTCCCGGGCTACTTCTATGTAGATGGTGAAAAAACCATTGATCCAGCCTGCCCGGCAGAAAATGCAACTGCAAGTGGCAGCTGCTTATTTGACTACGGCCCGTATGGCTACGTAACCCCAGCATCTGAGCGTGTCGGTGCTATCTCACAATTTGAATATAACTTCGACAATGGCATTTCAGCTTTCTTAGAGGTTGCAGTACAACATAATACGTCGCAAGCAGCGGGGGCACCTACACCGCTTGATGAAGATGCCGGCCTTACAGTACCTGCAAGCCATCCTAACAACCCATTTGGCCAAGATATCGAAATTGGTCGCTACAGAACCGTAGATGCCGGCCCTCGCCAATGGGATATTGAATCAGATACACTGCGTTTTGTTGCAGGCCTAAAAGGTGAGATCAGCGACTGGAGCTGGGAAGCAGCAGTTCAAAAAGGTCGCAGTAAATCAATGCAAACCGGTGACAGAAGCCAAGGTTGGGTGCGCACTGATTTCTTACAACAAGAAATCGATGCAGGTAACTATAATCCATTTGGCGGCACCTATAATGACCAAGCAGTGATTGACCGTATCACGACAAGCTTAGTGCGCCGTGGTGAGTCTCATATGACCTCATTTGATGCAAATATCAGTGGTGAAGCATTTAGCTTTGGCGATGATGTAGTAATGATGGCTGCTGGTATTGAATACCGTGAAGAAGATGTAAGCGATATTCCAGACGACCAATTTCAACGTGGGTTAATCTTTGGTACTGAGTCTGTCTCAGCCGCTGCAGAACGCGATCAATACGCAGCGTATATTGAGTTTTCAATTCCGTTAGCAGATAACCTAGAACTGCAGTTAGCGGGTCGATACGATGACTACAGCGATTTTGGCTCAACAACAAACCCTAAAGTAGCTGTTCGCTGGGCACCTACAGATTCAATTACTGTTCGTGGTTCGTGGGCTCAAGGTTTCCGCGCCCCTTCATTGGCACAAATTGGTTTAGGTCCATCTGAAGAGAGTCAATTCTTTGTGGATACTTACCGCTGTCAGGCAACAGGACAGGATTGTAACGCTCTAGATTACAATATCCAATTTGCGGGTAACCCGAACCTTGAAGCTGAAGAATCAGAGTCATGGAATGTGGGTTTCATTTGGGCACCAACCGCTGAATTTGGTTTTGGAATCGATGTATGGAGCATTACCCAAGATAATAAGATTGACGAGCAAGAGTTCGGCCCTATCTATGATAACAACTGTAATGACCAAAACAGCACTGTGTGTGTGCGTTTAGCGCCACAAAATGGTCAGAGTTTAGGTGTAATCCAAAAAGTTTACAGCACCTTTGAAAACGTCTCATCACAAGAAGTATCAGGTGTCGATGTATCAGCTAACTACACGCATGCGATGAACGATTATGGCTTCTTAAAATTCAATTTAGAATGGGCTTACCAAAACGAATTTAAGAAAGATGGCCGCGATTACACTGGCGAGTACCGTTACCCTGAAAACCGTTGGATTTTCTCAACAAACTGGGAAATGGGTGACTTCAATACTAATGTAAACGTTAGTTACACTGGCGAGTTTGAAGATACACCAGATATCGACTTTGACGGTAATTTAGACTTTGATAGCAACACATCACGTATGGTTGATTCACAAACGCTAGTTGATTTACAAACTGCGTATAACTTCTCAGAGAAAATCAAACTTTCTGTGGGTGTGAATAACGTGTTTGATGAAGATCCTCCGTTTGCAATCGGTGATGGTGATGGCGACTTATATGGCTATGTATCAAGCGTACATAACCCACGTGGTCGTTATTTCTATACTAAGCTAACAATGCGCTTTAACTAATATCGTTGAGCTTAAAAACAAAAACCCGCCAATTGGCGGGTTTTTTAATTCTTTAACTAAGGCCTAGATTATAGGTCGCCTTCGTTTTCAGAAAGGAATTTAGCAACACCTGCAGGGCTTGCGTCCATACCTTTTTTACCTTCAGTCCAACCAGCTGGACATACTTCACCGTGCTCGCTATGGAACGCTAGCGCGTCAACCATGCGGATCATTTCGTCGATGTTACGGCCTAGTGGAAGGTCGTTAACTACTTGGTGACGTACGTTACCTTCTTCGTCGATTAGGAAAGAACCACGGAAAGCAACACCTGCTTCTGGGTGCTCAACGTCGTATGCTTGACAGATTTCGTGTTTAACGTCTGCAACTAGTGCATATTTAACTTGACCAATACCACCGTCAGCAACGGCAGTGTTACGCCATGCATTGTGTGAGAATTGTGAATCGATAGAAACACCGATTACTTCAACGCCACGCTTTTGGAATTCTTCAAAACGCTTGTCGAAAGCGATTAGCTCTGAAGGACAAACGAAAGTGAAGTCTAACGGGTAAAAGAAGATAACTGCTTTTTTACCTTTGATAGTTTCTTTTAGGTTGAAGTTTTCAACGATTTCACCGTTACCAAGAACAGCTGCTGCAGTAAAGTCTGGTGCCTGACGGCCAACTAATACACCCATTTTTATCTCCAAATATTTGAGTTTATTTCCAATTGCCTATGCAATACTCACTTAGATATGGTTACTAAAAATCAAAAACCAAGAGTAAGTATTGATAATTTGCAAGATAGTTTAATGAGGTTACAGACAAATGAACAATCGAAAAAAACGATATGCTTAATCGGAAAAATTGATTCGCAATAAACGTGGATTGAGATAACTCTATATTAGTGTGCAAATTGACCGACAGAACAAAAAAAACCCAGCTTTTAGCTGGGTTCTTATAATAACTTATCAATACGGACGCTTAGTCCATGATATCTTCTGGCATATCACCACGGATTTGCTGCCAGATTTCGCCTGTTTGATGGCCGTATTTACGCATCATAGAAATCGCACCATCATGCTCACGACGCTCAGCAAGCTCTGTTAGGTCTTTATAAAACTGACGCGCTAATTCACGTGTACGAGAATCAGAGAAGTAGTGGCAGCCAATTTTTGAGTAGAAACCTTTAAAACCATTTAAGATAAGCACGTAGATACGATTATTACCCGCCACTGCTAATTCATGGTGAACTTTATAATCGTAATCAGCAAATGCTTGAGCACTGTCTTCAAGCTCTTCACTTTGCGATAAGATTTCAATTACACGCTCTGGGGCAAGCTTAATAGCCGCACGGGTATAAATTGCGCTGATATTAGTGCGAGCAGAAAGTAATTGGTCTGTAAGCTCTGGCATTTTGTCTTCATCAAGACGCGCTAGCGTCTCTAGAATGTTAAGACCCGAGGTTTCCCAGAAGTTATTTACACGGGTAGGTTTACCGTGTTGAATAGTTAGCCAGCCATCACGGGCTAGACGCTGAAGTACTTCACGTAAAGTTGTACGTGTTACACCAATCAGCTCTGACAATTCACGTTCAGCAGGAAGAATTGAGCCAGGCGGAAAGTCACCATTCCAAATAGATTCAACAATGTATTCTTCAGCAAAACCTGCTGGGCTTTTCGCTTTAAAAATTCTCATCCAATTTCCACTTGAGTTAGCAACTACTTTTACCGCATTTGGTGTTCAACTCACTGATTGTACCAGATGATCAGCAACTAACAAGTAAACTAACTCCGCAGTGCATAAAAATCTACAAGATCTAGTTAAATAAATGACCTTTTGGATTAAAAGTACGCCAAATAACAATACTTTCGATATACTGAATTTCTAATTATTAACAATAACAACCAGCACTATTAAAAGGTACGGCCATGCAGCAGCGCGTTTTACCAGCAATATTTAAAAATTTTTTGGGGACTTCGCCACAGTGGTATAAATACACCATTATTGCGTTTTTACTAATCAACCCGGTGTTATTTCAACTTAACCCTTATCTGGCAGGATGGGTATTAGTGCTAGAGTTTATTTTTACACTCGCCATGGCACTTAAATGTTACCCGCTACAACCGGGAGGCTTATTAGCAATTGAGGCCTTATTTATCGGCATGACAACCGCCGGCCAAGTTGAACATGAAATAGTGCAAAATATCGATGTGATCCTGTTACTTATCTTTATGGTTGCCGGCATCTATTTTATGAAAGACTTGCTTTTGTATATCTTCACAAAGCTGGTTGTTTCGGTTCGAAGTAAAACCGTATTGTCGCTGTCGTTCACGATTGCTGCGGCTTTTTTATCTGCTTTCTTAGATGCGTTAACGGTGATGGCCGTTGTTATTGCCGTTGCGATGGGCTTTTACAGTATTTACCACAAGGTGGCATCAGGAAAAGACTCTAGCAGCGAGCATGATATTAATGACGATAACCAAGTTCGCCCTGTGAATCGTCAAGAGCTTGAAGAGTTTCGTGCTTTTCTCCGTAACTTATTAATGCATGCATCAATTGGTACTGCTTTAGGCGGTGTTTGTACCATGGTAGGCGAGCCACAGAACTTGATCATTGCAGAGCGTGCTGGCTGGTTATTTGGCGAATTTTTCTTCCGAATGCTGCCTATTACTTTACCTGTTATGATTGCCGGTATTGCCACTACTTTCTTACTCGAAAAAACTAAAGCCTTTGGTTACGGCGCAAAACTCCCTGCCCCCATCCACACGATTTTATCGGATCATGCTAAAAAGCTTGAGAAAAAACGCACCACACGCGACAAAGTGAACCTAGCGATTCAAGCTTTCATTGCTGTTTGGTTGATCATAGGTTTAGCCCTTCACTTAGCCACTGTTGGTTTAATTGGTTTGTCTGTCATTATTTTTGCCACAGCCAGTGCTGGTATTATTGAAGAACACCAGTTAGGTAAAGCATTTGAAGAAGCCCTACCATTCACAGCATTACTTTGCGTATTCTTCTCTATTGTTGCAGTTATTATCGACCAGCATTTATTTACTCCTGTGATCGCATGGGTGCTTACCTTTGAAGGTCAGCTGCAACTGGTGATGTTCTTTATTGCCAACGGTATTCTTTCGATGGTCAGCGATAACGTGTTCGTGGGTACTGTGTATATCAATGAAGTGGCTGCTGCGTTACAGGCAGGTCAAATTACCCGTGATCAATTTGACCTATTAGCTGTGGCAATTAACACAGGTACTAATTTACCAAGTGTTGCAACGCCTAATGGACAAGCTGCCTTCTTGTTCTTGCTTACATCAACATTAGCCCCTGTGTTAAGACTATCTTATGGACGCATGGTATACATGGCGCTACCTTATACCATAGTGTTGACAATTGTTGGCTTGAGCATGACTTTATTCAGCCTTTCAGATATGACTGACTTACTGTATCAATGGGGCTTAATCAATCACCACAGCGGTGCGTTACTTGGCTCATTAGGTGGTCATTAAAACGATTATTTAAAACTAAATATTTGAAACTAAAAAGCCCGCTTGATGCGGGCTTTTTTGATAGATTTTTTTGCTAGATTAGATCTGTTTAATCTAGCACTTTTGCGTCGTTTGCTTTATTGAGTAAGCTACGGCTTTGCGTTAAGAAGTGCGCTGTCGCATCTGAGAAGTATTCTTTTGCATCAGCAAATGCGGCAATCAATGATGCTTTATCCCCTGCTTTTAACTTTTCTAGCGTGTCTGCAAAAGTATCTTGGTAGTTGGCAAGCAGTGCTTCGACATCGTCGAATTGCGCAAGCATGATATCAGAGTAAAGCTCTGGCGATTGGGCAAATAAGCGCCCTACCATCATTAACTCTAATTGATAAATGGGTGATGAGCAGCTGCGAAGCTCTGCAAGTGTATGGCTTTGCTTGGCAAGAAACTGGCCATATACAAAAGTTGTTAAGTGGCGCATAACCTGAATGATCTGCATTGCTTCATCGTGTTTTTTAGCATCCATTTCAACTACTTGGCAGCCCCAAACTTGTAGTTGTGCCATTAACCCTTTAGCCACTTCATGATCTCGCCCTTCACACACCACAACCGTTTGTTTTACCCAATGTGAAATATCTGGGCCAAACATAGGGTGTAAGCCAACTACAGGGCCGCTATGAGCCGCCATAAGTGCTTTTAAAGGTTTTTGCTTAACAGAGGTAATATCAACCAGCAAACAGTCATCATCAAGTGTTGGTAATGCTGCGACAACTTGCTCAAGTGCATTAATTGGCACACTGACAAGAACCAATTTTGCCCCTTTTAATATCGTTTCACTTTGTGCTTGCTGTGCTTTATCTAAAATACGCACTTCATAACCTGAACGAGTAAACTGTTGAGCAAATAGCTGACCCATGGCACCTTCACCACCAACAATTACAATAGGTGATAACTGAGGCGCAACACAAGCAAGGCTACCTTGCTGATTCTGATAGGCTTCACGCATCATACGACGCAGGATATCTTCAACTAACTCAGGGTTAACCCCTTGTGCGATTGCTTCTTTACGACGTGCCGCGAGTAAATCAGCCTCGCGATCAGGTGCATGTAATGGAGCACCGATTTGTTGCTTAATTGCGCCTATTTTTTCTGTAATCCCATTACGCTTTGCCAGTAATGCCACCAATTGCGCATCACATTCATCTATTCCTGCTCTTAAATCAGCTAGATCATTCACTGTTACCACGTTACTACACCTCAAACCCTAAAAACGTAAATATTTATATACAAAAAAGTAAAGCTTTTAATACAAATTATAGTAACAGGATAATAGCCAAAGCACAAAGCCCTAGCGCTCTTGTAGCTTAGCTTATAAAGGGATAACAGATAAGTTAGAAGGGAGTATTTCGGTATTTCTCAGGGAAGGAAAATTTTTTTGTGTTATAAAAACCAAAACGGGTTGCAACCTAAGGCTGCAACCCGTTTTATTTTGCGTTGTAAAACAGCGCGTATTAGTTAAGTTTTTCTCTAATACGTGCAGATTTACCAGAACGCTCACGTAGATAGTAAAGTTTCGCACGGCGAACTGCACCGCGACGTTTAACTGAGATACTATCGATAAGAGGGCTGTGCGTTTGGAATACACGCTCAACACCTTCACCGCTCGAGATTTTACGAACTGTGAATGCTGAGTGAAGACCACGATTACGCTTAGCGATTACAACACCTTCAAAGGCCTGTAGACGCTCTTTGTTACCTTCTTTTACACGTACCTGTACAACTACTGTATCACCAGCGCCGAATGCTGGTACGTCTGTTTTAAGCTGCTCTTCTTCAAGCGCTTTAATAATATTTTGGTTTACTTTTGCCATTATATTTCTCACTTTCCTAGGTGTAACTGTCTTCTAGCCACAAGCTTGTTGGTACTCTTGCTGAAATTCAGCAAGGAGTGCCGCTTGCTCCTCAGTCAGAGCTAGGTTATGCAACAAGTCAGGACGACGAAGCCAAGTTCTACCAAGTGATTGCTTTGTGCGCCACTTAGCGATTTCTTGGTGGTTTCCGCTGAGTAATACAGCAGGCACCTGTTTATCATCCAATGTCTCTGGCCGTGTATAGTGAGGACAATCAAGCAAGCCATTCGAAAATGAATCCTGCTCAGCTGACTGGTTATGACCTAACACCCCTGGTACTAATCGTGCTACTGCATCAATTAGCGTCATCGCGGGTAGCTCACCACCACTTAAAATAAAATCACCAATTGACCATTCTTCGTCAACGTATGATTCTATGATTCGCTCATCTATACCTTCATAGCGACCTGCAATTAGAATCAGCTTTTCTGATTGTGCAAGCTCGCTTGCACCTTGCTGATCTAATTTGCGCCCTTGCGGGGACATATAAATTACTTTTGCACCATCACCTGCCGCTTTTTTGGCGTCAAGGATAGCTTGTTTCAATGGTTCAACCATCATTAACATGCCGGGACCGCCCCCGTAAGGACGATCATCCACAGTTCTATGCTTATCAGTGGCATAGTCACGTGGGTTCCAACAGTTAAAGTCGATTAGACCATTTTTAACTGCGCGACCTGTTACCCCTTGGGTGGTAATCGCATCAAACATGTCCGGGAAAAGGCTTATCACCCCTACCCATAGCGAACTCGTTTGTGACATTAAAACCCTGGGTCCCAGTCTACGGTAATTTCTCTTGCATCATGTTTAACTTCTTTAATAACAGAATCTGTTAAGAAAGGAATTAAACGCTCTGCTTGGCCAAATGCATCTTTTTTGTTTGCTTTCACAACCAAAACGTCATTTGACCCTGTCTCCATTAGGTCATCAACAGTGCCTAAGTTATAACCTTTATCAGTTATAACAGACATGCCGATCAGATCTCGCCAATAGAATTCACCTTGCGGTAATTCTGGTAGCTGCGCTGCATCTACTGAGATTTCTGCATTGGTTAAAGCCATTGCTTCGTCTCGGTCGTTTACTTGCGCAACTTTAGCGATAAAGCCTTTGTTGTGGCGACGCCAGTCGACCACTTCTAAGGTCTGCCATTTACCTTGTTGCCCTATCAACCATGGGCTGAAATCGAAGATCCCTTCGGGATCATCAGTAAATGAATGCACCTTAAGCCAGCCCTTTATACCATACGGGGCACCGAGCTTTCCTACTGTAATATACGAGGTGTTCTCTTGACTCATGGTTACTCTTACGCCTATTAAGCCGCTTTACGAGCGTCTTTAACTAACTTAGCTACGCGATCTGAAAGAGATGCGCCTTGACCTACCCAGTGATCAACACGAGATAAATCTAAACGTACTTTTTCTTCCTGACCAGAAGCGATTGGGTTAAAGAAACCTACTTTCTCGATGAAGCGACCGTCACGCGAGAAACGGCTATCCGCAACCACAATTTGATAGAAAGGGCGTTTTTTAGCGCCACCACGTTGCAAACGAATAGTTACCATACCGTCCTCTACATTAGATTGACTGTTTTCATTAATAAGATTTACTCCCCAATACGGGAAGCTGGGGAATTGTACGAGTTTTTTGCAACATTGCAAGTAAGAACTGCTGCAAAATGTAAGTTTAGTTGATTAAACACTGATCTGGGCTTTAAATCTTACATGCAGCTAACAACTACGCATAAATTATCTACAAAAAAAGGAGCTATATGCTCCTTTTTATACACTTAATAAACAGCACTATTAAAATTTAGGGCCGCCACCCATCATGCCTGGTGGTAACATGCCTTTCATGCCGCGCATCATTTTCTTCATGCCACCTTTGCCTTTCATCTTCTTCATCATCTTCTGCATTTGCGTAAATTGCTTAAGCAGTTTATTGATTTCTTGCACCTGAGTGCCAGAACCTGCAGCAATACGTTTTTTACGTGAGCCTTTGATGATTTCTGGGCGAGCACGCTCTTTTGGCGTCATAGAGTTGATGATAGCTTCCATTTGTACGAAAGTTTTATCACCCATCTGGCCTTTTACAGCGTCTGGTAGGTTTTGCATGCCTGGCAGCTTATCTAGCATCGACATCATACCGCCCATGTTCTTCATCTGACGAAGTTGCTCAGCAAAGTCATCTAATGTGAAACCATCACCTTTAAATACTTTTTCGGCAACTTTAGCGGCTTTCTCTTTATCTACTTTCATTTCGACTTCTTCGATTAATGAAAGTACATCACCCATACCTAGGATACGAGAAGCAATACGGTCAGGGTGGAATGGTTCAAGAGCATCAGTGCGCTCACCCACACCCATAAACTTAATTGGCTTACCGGTAATATGACGAATCGATAATGCAGCACCACCACGGGCATCACCATCGGTCTTGGTTAAGATCACACCACTTAAAGGAAGCGCCTCATCAAATGCTTTTGCAGTGTTTGCCGCATCTTGACCAGTCATCGCATCAACAACGAATAAGGTTTCGATTGGGTTAATCGCGCTGTGAAGTGCTTTGATCTCGTCCATCATGTCGTTATCGACGTGTAAACGACCTGCGGTATCAACTAATACCACATCAATGAATTTCTTCTTCGCGTGCGAAATCGCATTGTTTGCGATATCAACCGGCTTTTGTGAAATGTCACTTGGGAAGAATTCAACACCCACTTCATCAGCCAGTGTTTCAAGCTGTTTGATTGCTGCCGGACGGTAAACGTCGGCACTCACAACTAATACAGATTTCTTTTTACGCTCTTTTAAGAATTTAGCTAGTTTACCAACACTGGTCGTTTTACCAGCACCTTGTAAACCCGCCATCATTACGACCGCTGGCGGCTGTGCATTAAGGCTTAGCTCTTCGTTAGCTTCACCCATGGCTTTTTCAAGTTCTTCACGAACAATCTTAATAAAGACTTGGCCGGGGCTTAAGCTTTTTGTTACTTCAACACCTACGGCGCGTTCTTTAACTTGCTTAACGAACTCACGAACAACAGGTAATGCAACGTCCGCTTCCAAAAATGCCATGCGGACTTCGCGTAATGTATCTTTTATATTGTCTTCAGTTAGGCGTCCGCGGCCACTGATATTTTTTAAGGTTTTACCTAAGCGTTCTTGGAGATTCTCAAACATGTAAAGGTTCCGATAAAACGTGTTGCACCTGCAATGTACATAAATCAAACAAGTTTGGCGACAATACAGGCAATATTAAAATTTAATTCCTAGCAGTATACCGTAAATGGTGGTCGACAATACAGTGTTCAAGTGTGCAGTTTGAGTTTCTTTTTACAAACTCTATGCTTTTGCCTTGCTATAAAATACAATGGCATCAAAGAGACAAGGATTTATCGATATAAATTAAGTGGCCAAAACACGATGATTATTAGTTTAACTATTATTGCTAGTTTGTTTTATGTGTTAGCAACGTCACATGTGCTATCACGCCTTTTTCACAAACAAGGTCCAAGCCAAAAACTCACAGTCATTCTTAGTACTGTGGCTATCCTTGCTCATATGCTATTACTGGTTAATTCAGTTTTTCGTGCTGACGGCCAAGATTTAAGTATCGTCAACGTTGCCTTATTAACCTGTTGGGTCATTGTGGTGTCGGTGACTGCTGTGTCTCTCAAATTCCCCGCGACTTTATTGTTGCCAGTTGTTTATGGTTTTGCAGCCTTACTGACCCTTGCCAGCTTGTTTATACCGCATCATGTGATTTTACAATCAATCGATGTTGAGCTTGGTTTAGTTACTCACATATCCTTATCACTGCTAGCCTATTGTGTTTTGATAATCTCAACACTTTATGCGGTCCAGTTCTACTTTATTGATAAGCGCCTCAAACGCAAAGACTTGGCAATTGTACACAGCCACCTCCCTCCTTTAATGGTGGTTGAGCGTCAGCTTTATCAATTACTCACGCTGGGTACTATCTTACTGACTTTTGCTCTCCTTTCTGGGTTTATCTTCTTAGAGGGAATGTTTGCCAGTGAGTTTATCCACAAAACGGTTTTATCGTTAATTGCTTGGCTAATTTTCACTGTGGTCACTGTAGGTCACTTACGCCAAGGCTGGCGTGGTAAGCCTGTGGTATTTTCGATCATGATAGCCGCTTTTATCTTGTCACTTGCTTATTTTGGCAGCCGTTTCATCCAAGAAGTGGTTCTAAATAAGTTTTAACTTGACTCAGCAAGCTGTCTCTAGCTTAATATGCACTGATTTATAAAAAAAGGATCCATCCTTGGACGACATATCGACTAGTACCCTGTTTATTATATTGGGATTATTGATACTTATTTCTGCTTATTTTTCTGGTTCTGAAACTGGAATTATGTCAATCAACCGTATTCGCCTGCGTCATCTTGCTAAAGAAGATCACCGTGCAGCGAAGCGCGTCAGCAAACTATTAAGTCGCCCTGACAGACTCATTGGTCTGATCTTAATTGGTAATAACCTTGTAAATATCGCTGCAGCACAGGTTGCAACGATTATTGGTATTCGTTTGTATGGTGATCTCGGTATCGCTATTGCAACCGGTGCGCTAACGCTGGTTGTTTTAATCTTTGCCGAAGTAACGCCAAAAACACTTGCTGCGCTATACCCAGAGAAGGTTGCTTTTCCAAGCTCAATTGTGCTCAAAGGCCTATTGAAAATCCTTTTCCCGTTTGTGGTTATCGTAAACTGGATGACCAACGGCATGTTACGCTTGTTTGGTATTACCACAGCACAAATTGAAGAGCACAGCTTAAGTAAAGAAGAACTAAAAACTGTGGTGAACGAATCAGGTGCACTATTACCTGCTCGCCACCAAAGCATGCTGACTTCAATTTTAGATTTAGAGCAAGTCACTGTTGAAGATATCATGATCCCACGCAACGAAATTGTTGCTATCGATATCAATGACGATTGGAAGCTTATCAGCCGCCAACTTACTCATGCACAGCACACCCGAGTACTGTTGTATCGTGACCAAATTGATGATGCTGTTGGCTTTATTCACTCACGTGATGCACTGCGCCTATTAACTAAAGAGCAGTTTGATAAACCATCACTACTGCGTGCGGTACGTGAAATTTACTTTATTCCTGAAGGCACATCACTGAACACGCAACTACTTAAGTTCCAGCAATCAAAAGAGCGTATTGGCTTAGTTGTTGATGAGTATGGTGATATTCAAGGTCTAGTAACGCTTGAAGATATTCTTGAAGAAGTAGTGGGTGACTTCACTACAACGCAAACGCGTACACCGAGTGAAGAAGTAACAGAGCAAGATGATGGCTCAGTACTTGTTGATGGCGGTGCCAATATTCGTGATTTAAATAAAGAAATGGGTTGGGAGCTACCGATTGATGGCCCGAAAACGCTAAGTGGTTTAATTGTTGAATACTTAGAGGACATCCCAGACTCAAACCTAAGTTTGCGTATAGCCGGCTACCCTATTGAAGTTATCGAGATAAAAGAAAACATGGTTAAGTTAGTTAAAGTTATTCCAAGTAAACGTACAGAATAATTTTCTACACCACCTAAACAAAAGGAGTAGCTTGCTACTCCTTTTTTGTTACTTACAGCTGAATTACCTCTGAAGATTCACATTTTATAAGCTATCCCGCACAACCAAACACGAATTCCTCTACTATTATTTTCTTTTGCATATATTGATATAAAAGGGAAAATAATGGACGAAATATCAATCGAAAAAATCTATAACCAAGCTATCGAATTGCTGATGCTTTACGGGCCAAAGTTTATCCTCGCAATACTGGTCTTGATCATAGGTTGGTGGTTAATTGGTAGAATTGCCAATATGGCCGAAAAATCAATGAATAAGGTCAAGTTCGAAGTTGGCCTTACGCACTTTTTAGTCTCCTTTATCTCGGTCATTTTAAAAGTACTGTTGCTGATATCTGTTGCTTCTATGATTGGTATAGAAACTACGTCGTTTATCGCAATGCTTGGTGCTGCTGGCCTTGCGGTCGGCATGGCACTTCAAGGTAGCCTTGCTAACTTTGCAGGTGGCGTGCTTATTCTGTTCTTTAAGCCTTTTAAAGTTGGCGATGTAATCGAAGCGCAAGGCTACATGGGTACAGTTGTTGAGATACAAATTTTTGTCACTGTTTTACTCACCTACGACAATGAAAAAATCATTATCCCAAATGGCACGCTCTCAAATGGCTGCGTTAAGAATAAGTTTTCAGAGCCAACACACCGCGTAGCTATCGAATTTGGCATTAGTTATGGCGATAATGTTCATAAAGCCCGTGATGTGCTTATGAGCGTGCTTAATGACTATGATTTGATACTAAAAGATATAGAAGATAAAAAACCATCGGTTCATGTTAGCCAGCACGGTGAAAGCCATATTGGCATGTTGGTATGGGCGTGGGTTGAGTCTGATAACTACTGGCCAGTGTATTTTGGCTTATACGAACGCGTTAAAATTGCCTTTGACGCTGCTGATATCACGATTCCATTCCCGCAAAGGGATGTCCATATTCACCAGTTTCCTGGTAAATAACTAACAAAAAGCCCGCTAATTGATGCGGGCTTTCTATTTATGCATTAACTAAATAAGCGTTCAAACCAGTTTTTGTCTAAATCGGCTTCACACTTTTTAAGTTGTGCGCCATAGCGGCTAGCTCGATGTTTAACTTTATTAGCAACGCTCATTAGCCATTTTTTACTTTTATAAGTGCCTCGCTTATAGCCGCCCCACCCTTCGTGGTAATTTAGGTACTGCGCGTAGGCGTCCCACTTCGATATACCATTTACTTTATGGGTTTTGTAAACGAACCAGGCCATAAAGTCGATAGCATCATCAAAATCATCTCTGTCTGCACCGCTGTTACCTGTTTCACGAATGTAATCTGACCATGTTGGGGTTTTTGCTTGAGAGTAGCCATATGCAGAGCTAGCACGTCCGATTGGAATTACCCATAAGAAGTATTCCATTGGTGGCGCTGCATCATGGCGGAATGAGCTTTCTTGATACATCATGCTCATTAGCACATGTTTTGGCGAACCCCATTTTTCTTGTGCATCACGAGCATCGTAATACCAGTCAGGTTTTTCTTCAAAAATCTTACATATATCATGAGGTTGCTCAGGGGGAGCCGTTGCACAACCAGCCAAAGATGCGGCCAGCGATAAAATAATTATACTTTTTTTCATTTTTTTATGGATCTCGCTGAACTTTTTCTCATCAGGTCAGTCTGAACTTATGAATGCAGCAGTATAGCATTGTTTCATCCCTGAAGAATCTTTGACGCAGCCTCCCTAGGCTGCGTTTTTTTATGCCTTCACAATACTAAGCTTTAGCAAAATAGTCATCTAAAAATGCAGTGAAAGATACACTGTCTGCTGCTTTAACTTCACGCTCTCTAAGTACAGAGTCAGTCGCTTGCTTTGCCAAAAATGCTTGATCATAAAATTGGTAATCAGCATCAAGGTGGCTTTGCTTGTACTGCTGTGCAAGTGCTAAAGCGAAATGACCATTATCTTGGTTCTCTTTTGCCAGCGCACTAACATATTTGCCAGAGAAAGTTTTACTTGGATTGTTCACCCAAGTTGCAAGCTCAGCTATGGTTTCGCTGTAATAACTCACGCCATATGCATTATCCATGTAACGGGCAACCTCAGATAGCTGAGTAAAAATTGTCTCGGCCCAATCAGTTAGACGCACCATCTCCCCCTGCTTGTTGAGCATTAGCTCTGGGTCTCGACCTTCATTGACAACCGCATCAAGGTTAGTTGTGCTTAATTTTTGCTCTTGCCAATCCATTTCTGGCGAGTCATTCAAGAGGCAATAAGTTAAGAATACGTCTAAGAAACGAATTTGCTGTAAATCGATACCCGTTTCACTAAACGGGTTAACATCAAGCGCACGTACTTCGATGTATTCTATACCGCCGCGAAGTAATGCATCGGTTGGTGTTTCGCCCGATGCTGCATTGCGCTTAGGACGAATTGGCGAGTAAAACTCGTTTTCGATTTGCAGAATATTTTTATTTAACTGCTTTGGCTCAGCACTCGTGTAGTCATCTATATGACCATAAATATCTGATGGTGTATGAATCGCCTCTTTTAAGCCTGCTACATATTCTTCGAGTGAGTTATACATAACACGTAAAGACGATTGTGCACTGTTAGTGTAACCAAGGTTACCCAAACGCAGCGCTGTGCCCACTTCTAAATAAAGAGTACCTTTACCTAGCTTTTTGAATGGTAAATCAGTTTCGCGCCCTTGTAAGAATGAACTACATAATGCTGGTGATGCACCAAATAAAAAGCTGATCAACCAAAGCTCACGCTTAAAGTTACGAATAAGCCCTAAATAGCCAGTCGAAATAGAGTCAGCTAATGTACCTTGGTTACCGTTTAAGCTATAAAGGCTTTGCCATAAGCTTTCAGGGAAAGAGATATTGAAATGCACACCGGCAATGGCCTGCATCATGCTGCCATAACGGTTCTTTAAGCCTTCACGGTAAAGTGTTTTCATGCGGCCAATGTTTGAGTCACCAAACTGTGCGAGTACAATGTCATCTTGATGCTCAATAAAGCATGGCATACTGATCGGCCATAACAGCTCATCGTCCATCTGCGATAAGGTGAACTTTTGCAAGTCTTTTAGCTGCGCGAGTGTTTGCTCTGCAGATGTACTAACCGGCGTGATAAATTCTAATAATGATTCTGAAAAATCAGTGGTGACATGATCATTCGTTAAAGCGCTACCAACGCCTTGTGGATGACCTTGCTGTGAGATAACACCACTTGGTTTTATCCTTAATGCTTCTCGCTCGATACCACGTTGAATCCCATTAATTGCGTTAGGAAATTGTGCCGTTAACGCTTCTAGCGTTTTATTTAAATCATGTTTTATCAAAAATGCTTCCTCGAGCCGCGTGGCTGTAATCCTAAGTGTATGGGGGCAAAAAAAAATTACTCAAGTCAGAAATATCAGTTTCATTATTTACCCATACACTTGAAGCTCAATCTTGCCATTGTGAGTCACAATATACAATTGCTTTGGTGGCACTTCATTGTTGCTAAAACGGTTAAAAATACAATTTAGGCTTTTTCCTTGAGTATATTAGACCTTTTAACTAATATAAAAGACTGAGGCTAAACATAATAATTCAGGCAAGATGTTGTTTTAGATCAAAGGGAAGATGAAATTATTAAAAGTTTCACAGTTAACACTATGTCCCCCCTTCCCTTACATTTTTCTGAGACTATAATCCGCACACCATAAAAAAGTATATTTCGAGGACTCATATGCGTCGTGGGCAAGAAATCGTCAATCAAGAAGTGACATACTCAGATAATCAAGAGCTTGTCTCTACCACAGATTTACGCGGTGTAATCACATACGTAAATAAGGAATTTTGTACTATAGCAGGTTACACCGAAGAAGAGCTTCTCGGAAAAAATCATAATATTGTACGCCACCCAGATATGCCTAAAGCGGCATTTAAAGAGATGTGGGAAAAACTTAAAGAGGGACACTCTTGGCGTGGCATGGTAAAAAACCTCTGTAAAGATGGTCGCTACTATTGGGTCGATGCGTTCGTTACGCCTATTTATGAGCATGGCCAGCTAGTGGGCTATCAATCAGTGCGTACCAAACCATCTGAGCAATTAAAAACCCGTGCGATGGCTCTGTACACTAAAATTAATGATGGAAAATCTATCGCATCATTTCGTGAGAATATTTCACTCAGACAAATAGTGTCTGCGATTTTATTGGTTGCAGGTATTGCTGGGTTAGCAATGACCACCCCATGGATGGTTGCTTTAACCGCATGCGCCCTTGTAGTACTACTTTTTGCTTTAAATTATGACGAGCTCGTTGTTACGCCAAGCCATTTAAAGCAGCAACGTGCAGAGTTTGATTCAGTATCACGTTATGTGTATTCAGGCTCACACCCATTTAGTATTGCTGCCTATAATCAGCAAATGCTGTTCGCTAAGCTTAGAACTGTGTTAGGCCGTGTTAAAGACTCTACTTACTCCTTCAAAGACATTGCTACCAACTTAGATAAACAATCGTCACTCACCGAGCAAGGTATTGCTGCACAAGGCCAACGTTTAAGTGATATTGCTACAGCAATGACACAAATGAGTGCCACTATTGGCGAGATTTCAGCTAATACCCATCACACTGCTGATAAGGTTAAAACCACTTACCAAAGCTGTAACGATATCAAACTGCATATTGAAGATAATAGCAGCATGGTGACTGATCTAGCTAACCAAGTAGAGCAAGCAGCCACTACCGCTAACTCTCTTGCTAGTGAAGCTGACAAAATAGGCCAAGTAATGAGTGAGATTGAAGGCATTGCTGAACAAACAAACTTATTAGCGCTGAATGCAGCCATTGAAGCAGCACGTGCCGGTGAGCATGGCCGAGGTTTTGCGGTTGTAGCAGATGAAGTACGCGCACTTTCTTCACGTACTCAAAATGCAACAGCACAAATTCATAGCTCAATTAGAGAGATCCAAGATACGTTATTTAGCTGGTCTAAAGTGATGCAATCAACTAAAGCGCAAGCAGATAGTTGTGTTGATACTACCGCCCATACACAAACTGAGCTTGCGAGCATCTTCGCACAAATTGATGAAATATCAGGCCTTGCGACTGAAATTTCGACGGCTGCTGAGGAGCAACAAGTTGTCAGCACCGATATACGCGAAAATGTAGAAAGCATTAAAGGTCACAGCGAAGAGAACTTAAAGCTTAGCTATAACGTGGCTAAAGATGCAGCGGGGCTTGTTGAAGGCTCACGAAAAGTTAACGATATGCTGTTAACCTTTAAAGTTTAAACTTAACTGATACAAAAAAGCCGCATCATAATTGATGCGGCTTTTGTTTTTAGGGCTAATTAACGACTCGAGAAAACAAGTCCATTCTCATCAGCATCAATATGGATGATGGCTCCTGGTTGGTAATCCCCACCGAGCAGGCGCTGTGCTAATGGGTTTTCAATGGTATGTTGAATAGCACGTTTTAAAGGCCTTGCCCCATACACAGGATCAAAACCACTTTCAGCGATGCGGTCTAAAGCTGCATCCGTAACTTCAAGAATGTAGCCTTTTTCTGTTAATCGCTCACGTAGCTTACTTAACTGAATATCTGCAATTTCCTTAATGTGCTCATTAGCAAGTGGATGGAATACCACGGTTTCGTCGATTCGGTTAATAAACTCAGGGCGGAACTGACTAACTAATACGCCCATCACTTTTTCTTTTAACCCGGCATAATCATTTGAACCTGCTTGCTCTTGGATAATATCTGAACCCAAGTTAGAGGTCATGATGATCACGGTATTTTTAAAATCAACGGTACGGCCCTGACCATCCGTTAAGCGGCCATCATCAAGCACTTGCAGTAAGATGTTAAATACATCTGGGTGCGCTTTTTCGACCTCATCCAATAAGATGACGGAATACGGACGACGGCGTACAGCTTCAGTTAAATAGCCACCCTCTTCATAGCCAACATAACCTGGAGGTGCACCGACTAAACGTGCCACCGAGTGTTTCTCCATAAACTCCGACATATCAATGCGCACCATGGCATCTTCAGTGTCAAACATGAAGCTGGCTAGTGCTTTGGTCAGCTCAGTTTTACCCACCCCTGTTGGGCCTAAGAATAAGAATGAGCCGATTGGGCGATTTGGATCAGCAAGCCCTGCGCGAGAACGACGAATTGCATTTGCAACAGCTACAACAGCTTCATCTTGACCAATCACTTTGTGGTGTAATTGATCTTCCATTTGCAGTAGCTTTTCACGTTCGCCTTGCAGCATTTTCGATACCGGAATACCTGTCCAACGCGATAAAATCTCAGCGATTTCATCTTCACCTACTTGGTTTTTAAGTAAGCTCATTTCTTGCATTTCTGCTTGTGAAGCAAGGTCGAGTTTGCGCTCAAGTTCAGGGATACGACCATATTGCAGTTCAGACATGCGCTGTAAATCGCTGGCACGGCGCGCCACATCTAAATCAAGACGTGCCTGCTCAAGTTCTGCTTTGATTACTTGCGTGCCTTGCAGTGAGGCCTTCTCAGCATTCCACACTTCGTCTAGTTCGCGGTATTGCGCTTCAAGTTCAGTGATCAGCTCTTGCATTTCGGTACGGCGCTTTTGACTCGCTTCGTCTTTTTCTTTCGCCAACGCATTGTCTTCCAGTTTTAACTGAATAATACGACGCTCTAGCTTATCTAAAGACTCTGGTTTTGAGTCAATTTGCAAACGAATTGAAGAACCTGCTTCGTCAATTAAATCTATTGCCTTATCTGGTAATTGGCGATCGCTAATGTAACGATGCGAAAGCTGCGCCGCAGCAACAATGGCCGGATCGGTAATATCAACTGAGTGATGCAGCTCATAACGCTCTTTTAAACCACGTAAAATCGCAATGGTGTCTTCAACCGATGGTTCATCAACAAACACCTTTTGGAAACGACGCTCAAGTGCCGCATCTTTTTCAATGTATTGACGATACTCATCAAGAGTTGTAGCACCCACGCAATGTAACTCACCACGGGCAAGTGCAGGCTTTAACATATTACCCGCATCCATTGCTCCGTCTGTTTTACCTGCGCCTACCATAGTATGAATTTCATCAATAAAGAGGATGACTTGGCCTTCTTCTTTGGCAAGTTCATTCAATACTGATTTTAAACGCTCTTCAAATTCACCACGGTATTTAGCACCAGCAACCAAAGCACCTAAATCGAGCGATAATACTCGCTTGTTTTTTAAGCCTTCAGGTACTTCACCATTGATAATACGCTGTGCAAGGCCCTCAGCAATCGCTGTTTTACCTACACCCGGCTCACCAATTAACACCGGATTATTTTTAGTACGGCGTTGTAATACTTGGATAGTACGACGAATTTCGTCATCACGGCCAATGACAGGGTCAAGCTTACCTTGCTCTGCTCGCTCAGTTAAATCGATGGTGAATTTTTTTAATGCCTGACGAGTTTCTTCAGCATTTGGGTCTTCTACTTTTTGGCCACCACGAATGGCTTCAATTGCAGATTCGATCTTGCTAGAAGTAATATTCAGCGCTTTAAAAATATCGCCTAAAGGGCCTTTATCATCACACGCGGCAAGAACAAACAACTCACTCGAAATGAATTTATCTTTTCGTTTTTGAGCATATTTATCGCATAAGTTAATTAATGAAATCAGGTTATTTGACAGCTGAACATCGCCACCAATACCTTCAACTTTAAACAGTTTCTCGATTTCTTGGGATAACTTAGTATTTAACTCATCAGCACTGACGCCTGCTTGTGCAAGTAACGCACGCACACTTGAACCATTTTGCTGAAGCAATGAATACATTAAATGCACAGGCTCAATAAATTGATGATCGCGCCCAAGTGCTAATGACTGCGCATCTGAAAGCGCAGATTGAAATTTACTTGTAAATCTATCTAAACGCATAAGGGTTTACCTATTAAAAAATCTAATTGCTTAATTAATGGGTATGCTTAGTGATTTGTTCAAGTAAAAGAAGAAAATTTAATCGCAAAAAAGGCGTATTAATTGCGCCAGATCAAGCTCGCCATACGGCCTGTTTGTCCGTCACGGCGATAAGAGAAAAACTGTGATTTTTCAGTAACAGTACAGTGCTCACCACCATACATTTTGACCACGCCTAATTGTGCTAATTGCTGACGTGCTAATAAATAGATATCAGCCATGTATTTTTCATGTTTGGCTGTAAAAGCTTGTTGATGCTCTGGGTTTTGTGAGCAAAAACACTCTTTAACTTCTTGCCCGACTTCAAATTGTAAAGGACCAATAGCAGGGCCTAACCAAGCAATAATATCGCTTGCTGGCGCTTGAAAGTGCGAAACCGTGTTTGCCAATATACCTTGCGCTAAACCACGCCAGCCACCATGGACAGCGGCGACTTCATCCCCAGAACTCGAGCAAAGCAATACTGGTAAACAGTCTGCGGTCATTATCGCCAGCGGCTGCTTTATTAAACGTGTGTAAAGCGCATCAGCAGAGCGTACTTGGCTTAAGTCAGACTGCTCATCAATTACGACTACATCGCTGCTATGTGTTTGGTTTAACCACACAGCAGGGTTTGGCAGCTGATTTGTAAGTAACGCGCGATTTGCAAGCACGGCTTGCTCATCATCACCAACATGTAAACCCACATTAAAACTATCAAAGGGTGCAACCGAAACCCCGCCCTGTCGGGTGGTACTCAGCGCGCTAACAGTGTTTGGGGCAGTCCATGCTGGTGTGATCATAACGCTTAAAACTCGATATTTGGGTTTGCTTTAGTATCAGCGCGCAAAGCTTCTGTCATAGCTGCCATATCATCTGGAATTGGCGCTTGCCAAGTCATTAGCTCACCAGTGATTGGGTGCGCAATTGATAGCTTTACAGCATGTAATGCTTGGCGTTTAAAGTCGCGTAGCATTTGAAACAGCTCAGGTGTAGCACCTTTTGGCGGGCGCGGACGACCACCATACAGTTGGTCGCCAACTAATGGGTGATTTAAATAAGCCATGTGTACACGAATTTGGTGAGTACGACCTGTTTCTAGGCGTAAACGTAGGCGTGTATGTGCACGGAATTTTTCTGCAACACGGTAATGCGTAACCGCTGGTTTGCCCATTTCATGCACGGCCATGTGAGTACGCTTTGTCGCATGACGACCAATTGGTTTTTCAACCATGCCACCAGCTGTCATTGTGCCGTTACAAATTGCTTCGTATTCACGGGTGAAGTTTTCACGCTTTTGTAATGCAGATACTAGGTGTGTTTGTGCCGGAATTGTTTTCGCCACGACCATTAAACCTGTGGTGTCTTTATCTAGACGATGCACAATACCTGCACGAGGCACATTAATGATGTCAGGGTAATGATGTAGCAAAGCATTTAATACCGTGCCATCTGGGTTACCCGCCCCTGGATGTACTACTAATCCCATAGGTTTATTGATCACCAAAATATCATCGTCTTCATAAACGATGTTTAATTTGATATTTTGTGCCTCATATTCACGAGGGGCTTCGATGGTTGTTTCTACACTCACCACTTCGCCACCGAGAAGTTTTTCGCGCGGTGTGTTTAATATTTCGCCGTTTACAGTGATTTTATCATCCAAAATCCACGTTTTTATACGTGAACGAGAATAATCAGGGAACAATTGCGCTAATACTTGGTCTAGACGTTTACCGCCAAGGTCAATTGGAACCTCGGCTTGGAGAGAAATTTGCTCTGACATTAGTAACTTTACCCAATTTACCAGTGCAAGCTGTGCTCGACTGGGTTAGAATCGCTTTAATATAATACGTATAGTTTACTCGGTTTTCCTCACTTGGCCTAGCCGAAGACATCGAAGGTAAGAAATAAAATGATAAATAAAATAGGGAAACGTGCGTTCGCCATAGTTTTTTCAGTATCTGTACTTGGCTTAGGTGCCTGTTCATCAGCACCAGATCAAGAAGATATCCAACGCGTTCCTAATAAATCTGCGCAAGCTTTATATGAAGATGCAAAACAAACATTAGATTCTGGCTTATATGCGCGTGCAATTGAGCTATTAAGTGCTATTGATTCTCGCTACCCTTTTGGTCCTCTATCAAAACAAGTACAAATGGACTTAGTGTTTGCGCATTATCAAGCAGGTAATACTGAACAAGCACTCGCAACTATCGACCGTTTCATTCGTTTAAACCCAAACCACAAAGATTTGGATTACATGTACTACATGCGTGGCTTGGTGAATATCAAAGCGGATGAAAACGCATTCCAAGAATATTTTGGTGTAGACCGTGCCGACAGAGATGCAAACCGTACTCGTGTCGCATTTACTGATTTATCAACGCTTTTAAAACGTTTTCCTAACAGTGCCTACGCACCAGAAGCGAAAAAGCGTTTAGTGTGGCTACTGAATAAAATGGCGCGCTACGAGTTAAAAGTTGCAGAATACTACTATGAGCGAGAGGCGTACCTTGCTGCAGCAAACCGTGGTAAATATGTGGTTGAGCACTACTCACAAAGCAGCTACCTTGATCAAGCACTGGAGATCATGGAAAAAAGCTATAACAAGCTTGGCTTACCTGAGCTAAGTGAACATGCTAAAGCAACGCGAGAAGCTAACAAGCGTTAAAATAGACTAAAAGAAAAAAGGCGCCTTAGGCGCCTTTTTTAATGTTTGCGGTTGAATATACCCAAACCACCTCAAGGTGCGAGTTTCAGTTGGAATTAAATCGCGTCTTCATCTTCTTCAGCGGTACGAATACGTACGACACGCTCAACGTCAGTGACAAAGATTTTACCGTCACCAATTTTACCTGTTTGCGATGTTTTAACGATAACATCGATAGCACGGTCAACATCTTCATCGCTTAATACGATATCTAATTTTACCTTAGGTAAAAAGTCCACCATATACTCAGCACCGCGATAAAGCTCGGTGTGTCCTTTTTGACGGCCAAAGCCTTTTACTTCGCTTACCGTCATACCTGTGATGCCCACATCTGATAATGCTTCGCGCACATCATCAAGCTTAAATGGTTTAATAATTGCTTCGATTTTTTTCATTTCGGATTACTTATTATTTCTCGATTGCCTCGATTTTAGACAATCCCATTGCTGATGGCAAACAAAGCTATGAATTACGGTGATTAAATCAGCAATCATGATATTATTAAACAAAGTGATTCAAAATAGAGACAACAATGAAATCATTACAACGGGGTTTTACATTATTAGAGCTAATGGTCACGCTTGCCATTGTGGGTATCGTTGCACTGATAGCACTATGGGATAGCTCAGACATGCTTGAAAATGACCGTGCAGAGAGCTATTTGTTAGAGTTAAAACGCACACTCAGTTTTGCACGCGCAAAAGCAACAAGTAGTGATGCAATTATTGTTGTTTGTAGTGGCAACACTTCAAGAGTTGAAAGTAACAGACGAGTTCCATGTTTAAACGATTGGAGCCAAGGTACTGTATTCGTCTTTTTCGATTCGAATCAAAATGGCGTTTATAACCCAAGAGTTGGCGATATCATTTTAAGAGTCATGGAAGAAGTTCCAGAAAGCAGTCAGTTAAATTTCACTGGAGATAATTCTATTATTTTTGATACCAGCGGTATGCTCACGTCAAGTCAAGGAAAGTTCACTTACTGCCCTTCAAAAGCTGATGACGATAATAACAAACAACTAGAAGTACTTACCTCAGGGACTGCTTTATATATTGGTACTACGACAGATGTCTGTAATTAAGCTTGGTAAATTGACAGCCCACACTCTCGAATTATAGTTAAATAAACAGTCGCAAATTTGGAGTCTTCAAGGATGAAGGCATTTACAACTCTGCGCAGCCTCAATGGGGCGACGTTAATTGAAAGCCTCTTAGTGCTATCAATTTTATCACTCCTGCTGCATATCGCCTTATTTGAATATAAGCCACTTCTGGCTACAAACCGTTTAGAAAGCAACATGCAAACGGTGAAAAGAGCACTGCAGTTTACTCGCCTAAAAGCGCAAACAAATGATGCCTATGTCACCTTCTGCGCCTTAAAACACAACAGATGCAACAAAGCTATATGGCACAAATCGTTAACCGTTTTTGTAGACAAAGGCGAACTAGGTGTATTTGAAAGTGGTGATACTAAACTAATGGAAATCGAAGCAATAAGTAAGTTCGACATGCTGACGTACCAGCGTCATGCAGTTACGTTTGGCCCTGCGGGTATGCCGATGGGATTAGGCAATGGCACTTTTACCTACTGCCCAGAATATAGTAAAGCAAGCCTCAAAGGGCTTGCAATTAGGGTCAGTCCGATAGGCCGAGTTAGATTAATTGATACAGATAGGTGCCAAACTGATAATTAATAAAGCTTATTTACCCCAACAGGTGCTTGAGTCAGCAGAACCTGTTGACGTTTTTAAACCTGTATCAGAAATAGACAATGTTTCACATTCAGCATCTTGTAATGGTGGGCCAGATTTAGGTGTTGCCTTAAATGTAAATGTACCTGCATCATTATCTACCTTAACACTAATGGTATAAAAGTTACTTTCTGTTGTCGTAGAAACACCTAAATCAGCAATTGTGCTTGTATATTCTCGGTTATCGACAAAGTATTGCTCTTGTTTATTAGCTGCATCTAATAACGAAGTAATTGCCTCAGTTCGAGCGGTACGTTTTACGTGCTCAAAATAACTAGGAATAGCAATGCTAGCGATGATCCCCAAGATAGCTACAGTAATCATCAGCTCGATTAGCGTAAAACCATTATGACTCTTTGTTCTTATAAAGTTCATATTTTAAAAACCTATATAATTGTTTTTTAGAGGAATTACCTCTATTTGTTCTTATTTTAGATGGCTAACAATAATTATGCAATTAAGGCGAGTATTTAAATAGCTACCACATGCTCTGCCTTAACATGTAAGGCAGAGCAGTCACTTAGTGTTTTATTGGCTATTATCGTTTCGCTCTTGCTTATAAATGAAAGTTTGTTGTGTTTTAAAGCCAAAGCCAATAGGTACTGCATCACTTACAAGTTTAATTTTACCATCTTCGATAACTAAACCTGGACCTTGGATCTCTTGTACTTTCAGTGGATTTTGCTCACCTTTGATACCTGGACCAATGGTTAAAAACTGGCTTTGCTCTTTAACCTTTTCATCTGTGTTGTCATCACAGTAACCATCGCTATTACCATCAACACAGCTGTCACCTACACCAAAATAAAGTTGAGGAGTATCAGGAACATCATTCGAGGTAGTAAATTTCAAGCTGTCATACACTTTTGTACCGTAATGTAAGTGGAAAGCGTATAAACTTCCTGAACCACCAGTTAGTGAACACTGATTCGCTGTTTCTGTAGATGAAGCTGGTGTATAGGTTGTGAAATAAGCGACACCACCGATAACTGTACTTGCTGCAAGGGATTTTTCACCTGCAGAAGCTAAATTGTAATACCAACCGTGATACTCACCTAACTCAATTTCTAAGTCAGTAAATTTATCAACGTCGTCCAGTGCATTTCCAAATGGATCAGAATCCATATTCATCAAGTCTGCTTGTGTAATTGCTGCGGGTACATCACTACCAAGGAATGGCTGAGTTACCGTATTGATATCACGGATCATAAATAACTGATCGTTGGTAACAGTGCCCGTTGGTTTAGAGCGATTACCACTGCCTATTAGCACAGCATCAAATGGCGTATCAATTCGTGTAGTTACTGTTTCACCATTGACGGCCGTTTCTGATACTTTGCTGAACATAGTTCTTGCAATCAAAGGCTTATAGAAGAAGCGGCGATCTTGGGTTGAAAGTGCACTCCCTAAGCTTGCTAATTTAAAATGTGTCCAGGGGTTTTCTGAATCTGTGGGGCTGTCAGAAGGCATATCAACACGCCACACATCACCGCCTGTATCCGTTGCATATAGCCTATCAATATAGCCATCATAGTCAGAATCTAAGATACTAATATCTGATGCAATACTATGCTTACCTAAAAAGCTATTCTCACTCGGCGTTAATGCCCACACTTTTTTACCCGTTTGCGCGTCAACAATAAAAATACCACGTCCATGAGTGTCGTCTGTACGAATAACATTGTCTTTGTTTGTATCATAACCCGCGCCAAAAATAAGCACTGGTCTATCTTTGTAACCGTCTAGATTCACATACGTCACTGTAGGTTTAGACCAAGTTTGCCCTAACTCTTTAAAGTCGCCTGTGCCACCTACAATTGGTTGATCCCACAGTAGACTTGGCGAGTCTGGGTTAGTTATGTCGAGTCCGTAGTAGTAATTTCCACCGCGTCTTAAGCCAAAGAATGCCCAAACTCGGTCTGAGCCATTTACTACTCCATCACTATTTTTATCATCAAAGAATACTGAGATTGGCCCGTCAACACCATAAACCTTGGTATCTGCTTGGTTATCACGAAGTGGCTTTATTATTTTATACAAGCTTCTGGGGATAAACGCCCAGCTTTCACTTAGCACATCATTTTTATCTTGGAACATGTGCAAGTAACCGGCATTAGTGCCTATTAAAACTCGGATATCATCATTACCATAATCAATTGTTACAGGTTTTGAGTGCAGCGGATCACCAAATATGTCTTTACGTGAATCCGTTGTCGATCCATCTTTGTCTTCATCATCAACATCAAGACCTCTTGACCAATTAATAAGGTCTTCAACTTCATCCGGATCAGCTTCAAAATCAACGGCAGCCTTGTCTATAGTTCCATAATGGAATACAACCCGATAACGGGTAAAGTTAAGCATGCGGCCGTTGACATTTGTTAGTACTTTACGCCCTTCATTTGGCACGCTAGAAGAGTTAGACAAATACAGGTTTACACCACCTAACTCAACTGAATTACCATCAGCGCTCTCACCACTAGGCAGCCAAAAAGTTTTAGCGTCTTTATCGATTAAACCATCTTCATTTAAAGCAGGTTTACCATCTCTATCGATAATTTGATCGCCAGATACTTTTAGCTTTTTCAGATTTCCGCGCCAACGAGCCCCTGTTTTAGGATAAAACATCGCATAATAGATTGATTCGCGGCTGCGTGTTTGGTCAACATTGTTACTTGCAATTGATGGTGCCGTGAAAGTATCGTTCACTTCTCGAATTTGAGTAATGGTATTTTTAAGGGCTTCAGAAAGTTGCTCTGCAGTATTGGCATGTAGGTACTTACCGCCACCTTCAGCTGCTGTTTCTGATAGTAAGCGCTTACCATTATCACTCATTCCAGAACCAAAACCTATGGTATAGACTCGACCTGTTTCGTGAATGTCTGTCGTCGTTGGCCTTAAATCAACTTCAACATCATCAGTACCGTGAATAATCTTTGCAAGCTTGTGTAAATACACTCCGGCAATTTTATCGCTATCACTTAAATAACTACCAAAATACGAATTGTGTAACGCACTAATATTAGAGTCTTGTTCATTATCAGAACCAGCTGACGGGTCACCGTCAGTCATATAGATAATGTTAACTGAGTTATCACAGCGCTTTATTTCTTCTGAATTATCAAACGGGGAAATATATGAGCTGTTATAAGCAATGCGAGGCTCATCCCAACAAACATACCTCCATCCCCTGTTATAGCGCCATTCACATACCTCCTCCATATATGTACTTGTTTCGGTCTTCTCTATGGACGTATCACGTAGTGCGGCATTAACTTTTTCACCATAGAAAAGACTTTGCCCTGTTATATAAAGATAGGCTTCCCAAAGCGTTTCGGTCAGTGGTGTCCCGCCATCGGCTGGAAGCCCTGCAATTGTGGTCTTTAAGGCTGATATATCTGAACCAATGCCTGCAAGTACATAGCCACCATTGGTACTGTTAAAACGCATTAAGCCAAAATCAATGTCATCGTTACCATCAACCAGTTTAGTAATAGCATCTTGCGCAACGCCTAAACGACTATCACTACATAAAATATAACCACCTGAGTAGCCACAACTGTTACCTGAACTAGTTGAAAAAGCCATACTACCTGAGGTATCAAAAACAATAAGAACCCGAGGTTTTTCATCTAGATTGGCATTGTGATTGACATATAATTCAATATCTTCAGCGTGACCCAAAAAACTAAACACTGCTAAAGAAGTTAGCAGTATACGTTGAGTTATTTTTTCTAAATTCATCACTTTTCTCCACTAACCACCGGTATTGAGGCTAGCCATTTCTTGGGCAACGCCTGTGCTGATCGTTAAGGTATGTTTACTCTTAGTGCCATAAGTAATAGTGGTATCTACTTGGACCATGTTACATGACACACCGGCGGTAAAGTTAAATTTACGTGGGCATGGTAAATCTAGCGCACCATTATTTAGATTTGTCATAGTATTAGATGCGCCATCCATATCATCCATACCAAAACCGCCCTCAGGTATTTCAGATGCCTTCATTAAAAAAGCACTATTGCCACCTGCTGCCGCTTCATTAGCAATAACTTTTTGCACTGTACCAATTAAGCTATTTTCTGCAGTCTCACGCTCTTGAGCTGAGTTTGTAATTTTTATATCTACACTGCTGCTATTCATTAAAGTCACAGCTATACCTGTCACAGCAACGACCATAATCAAAGCAATAATAAGCACAATGCCTTGCTGTTTTCGTATATTAGGAACACTGTTTTTTCTATTTCGATTAATTGAAAAGTTTTTCATAGCAAACCTTCGTGTTGATATTTCATCTACATCTCGCCTAGTAATATCCAAGTCAGCAAAACAAAATCAGGTAAAAGTGTTTTTAAATTTAAAACACGCAACCAATTAATGCTAACTAATTAGTATTATAATAAATACACAACATCATTCCAGTTATTTATTAAAATATTTAAAGATTTAATAAAAGAAAAAGAAGAAAGTTAAAAAATAAAATCTCAATTAATTTAAAATGTTACAAGGCGCCTAGAACCAAGAGAAAAAATCAACCAAATTACAACAGGTTAAATGTAAACTTTTCAGGACAAAGTTAAGATAGGAGATTATAAATACTAGATAACCAGCAATAAAATAGCCATTATAAAAAACATTCAACCCAGACAAACCCCCGGGTTGAAAACACATTTTCAATAAAGAAAAAATTAAATATAAAATTAAGAAACAAACAGTTTAATCATAAGCTATCATCATTTCTTTCTTGCTTATAAATATAACTTTGATGAACTTCTAATTTAAGTGGTTCCTCATCATAAAGCTGAACATTGCCATTTTCATCAACGCTAGGAGTTGGCCCATTAACTACTTTAGCCGCAATTTTCTCACAGTTTTCAGTACAATTTGGGTCTGTATTTGGTAATGGAAATATATACACATCACCATCTTCAACATACATAGTTGGTGTATCTGGTAGTTCTGCCGCTGTTGGGGTTCTTAACCAATCATACACTTTGGTCCCATAGTGAAGATGAAATGCATAAAGATAACCTTGTCCTTCTGCAATTGAGCACTGTGAATCCGATGATGAACTGGTATCTGGTTTATAGGTAGTAAAGTAAGCAACGCCTCCTAACACGGTAGCCTTCGAAGTAGCCTTTTCACCCCACCCCAAATTATAAAACCAACCATCTTTTTCAGCTAAATCAGCTTCTAATTCAACAAAGTCTTCCAAACTGTCGGTCAATTTGGCAAACGGATCACTATTTACATTCATTAAATCTGATTGCCAAATTAAATCTGGAATTTCATCCTCTTCAAAGCTTCGAGTTACTGTATTTACATCTCGAATCATATAGAGCTTATCAGCAACTTTTAAATTCAATGGATCTGTGCGATCACCACTACCAATCAGTACTGCATCAAATGGGGTATCAATTCTTGAGTAAGTTGTTTCATCATCAAGTGTTGTTTCTGTTACTTTACTGAACAGAGTTCTTGAAACATATGGCTCATAAAAAAAGCGGCGGTTATTATTACCTAATTTTGCAAGTTGAAAGTGCGTCCAATTTTTTTTGTTGTTTGTTGCCAAGTCAACTCGCCAAACTCCACCACCAGTATCACTTGCATACAACCTGTCAGTGTAACCATCGTAATCAGAATCAAGTAAATGTATGTCTGACGCTATACTGTGCTGCCCTTTAAAGCCACCTTCTGAGTTTGTTAACGCCCAAACTTGTTTTCCAGTTTCTGCATCAACAATGTATAAGCCTCGCCCTTTAGAATCTGTTGAGATTGAATTATCTTTATTCGTGTCGTAGCCAGCACCAAAAACCAATAGCGGTCTATCTTCATAGCCTTTAAGGTTGATAAATGTAATTTGAGGTTTAGACCATGTTTGTGCTAGTTCTAAAAATTTTCCATCACCACTTTTTAATGGCCCTCCCCACATCAGAGAAGGTGAATTAGGGTTAGTTATATCTAAACCGTAATAGCTATTACCACCTCGACGTAATCCGAAAAATGCCCATACCCTGTCATCATTATTAACGATGCCGTCTTCGTTTTTATCATCAAAATAAACGGTTATAGGGCCATCCACTCCATACACTTTTGTGTGTAACTTTTTATCGCGTAATGGCTTAATAATTGAGTACAGTTCCGCAGGCATAAATGCCCAGCTTTCGCTTAATACATCGTTTCTGTCCCTAAACATATGTAAATAGCCCGCATTAGTACCAATAAGAATACGAACATCATTGTAGCCGTAATCTATCGTAACAGGCTTAGAGTGCAGTACATCACCAAAAATATCATGGCGAGAATCATCTGTTGAACCGTCCTGATCTTCATCATCAACATCAAGTCCACGAGACCAGTTTATAAGATCAAAGACTTCATCGGGGTCTGAATCAAAATCAACTGCAGCCTTAAATCGATTTCCATAATGGATTATGACTCTGTAAGCCGTAAAGTTGAGCATTCGACCACCAGATAAGTTTGTGATCACTTTCCGGCCTTTATTTGGAATACTCGATTGTTCAGCTAGATAAGCATTTACACCGCCTTTCTCAACATATCCACCATCAGCAATGAGATTCCTGTTGGATTGCCAATACGTTTTTGCTGTTGATAAAATCGCCCCGTCATTACCAAGGGCGGAGGCAAGGTTGGCATCAACTACGACACCACCAGATACTTTTAGCTTTTTAAGGTTCCCTCGCCACCGAGCATCGTTTGAAGGTAAAAACATAGGAAAATAAACTGCATCACGATGTGATAATTTATCTGAATTATTTGATGCTACCGATGGCGAAGAAAAAGTTGAGTTGACCTCTCTGATATCGGTAAGAACATCATCAAATGCATCACTTAGCGCTTTTGCAGACTCTGCGAAAATATAACTACCCCCACCATTATCAGCAGTCGCCTGTAAAATGTCTCCTGCGTTTTTAACTAAGCCTTTACCAAAACCAATCGTGTAAACATTTGCGCCATCTACAACACTTGTTTCAGGGTATATATCCCTATTTTCTTTCTCTTTACCATGAAGAATTGTTGCCATTGAGGGTAAATGACTATTACCCACTTTTTTAGGTGAAGTGCCATAAATACTTTTATATAAGTTTTCTATATATTTATCCTGACCGACATCATAGTAAGGTTCACCGTCTGTCATCAATATAATATTTACGCTATTATCGCATCGTACTGGATCACCTGAGTTCTGCTTGAAAGGAGAAATATACTTACCATTTGATTCTGTTGAACTATCTCTTTTAGCTGGTTCAACCAGATTCGCGAAAAAAAGGTCATCTCCTATTAAGTATCGCCATGTTTCAGTAATAGTTTCAACTAATGGGGTTCCTAATTCTAGATCAGTGATGTCCCAATTTCTGAGAGTATTTTTAATCGCATTATGATTTGTTCCAATCCCATGGACAATATAACCACCAGTACCTTTAATAAGCCGCATTAAACCAAACTCAATATCAGTATTGTCATTGATTAATTTAATCATCGCCTCCTGTGCGACTTCTAAACGACTTCCTTCAGGGCATAGTATTAGTTTTCCTTTATCTCTACAGGCTTTGCCCGTTTCTATAGAGAATGCCATGCTATTTGATGTATCAAAAACAAGTAAGACCCGTAATTTTTCGTCTTCCGCTACGTCATAATTTACATATAGATCTATATCTTCAGCATAAAGGTTTTGGCAAAATACACATGCAAAAATAAAAAATAGGCTGTTTAACTTCATTTTCATACTCGCCTTACTCCATTAATTTCCACTATTTAAGCTCAGCATTTCTTGAGCAATCCCTGTTGTAATAGTGAGGTTATGCTTACTTTTAGAGCCATATTCAATCACTGAATTAATCTCAACCATATTGCATCTTAAGCCTGCAGTATCATCAAAACGTCTTGGGCACCTTAAAGCCATAGGGCCTTCATTTTTGTTAAACATGGTATTAGATGTGTCATTTGTATTACCTAGATCGAGGCCTGTTTCAGGAACTTGCCCTCTACTAAAGAAAAACCGGCTGTTACCTAATTTTTTTGCTTCATTAGCAATGACGTTTTGTACATCACCAATTAATTCATTCTCTGCCGCTTCTCTCTCTTGAGCGGCATTTGTGATTTTAATATCTACACTACTGCTGCTCATCAAAGTCACAGCAATACCGGTTATCGCAATAACCATGATCAAAGCAACGATTAATACAACACCTTGTTGCTTATGCATCATAGTTAAATGCGCCATAAGTTTGCCCCAACATTGTTCAAGCGGATAGTGGTCGTAAATAGTGCGCGTCGGTAGTTATCGTCAAATGTAAGAACGCGGCTATTTGCGTCTTCACCCAATGTATAAGTTTGATTTTTCAACTTAAGGTTTGAATCTGGTAAAAGCGATCTCACAAGTAAGAATACTTGCACTGTCAAAATACCACGGCGATTTTCCCAATCAGTGTTGGTCATCTGGCTGATACTTTTATATGTATCAACACGACTGTTATTTGTAGTATCAAGACCAAACACAAAGTGCATATTTTCTACCCCTTCCATAACCGTTTCAGTTGTCATGCCCCCAGAAGGAGTTAAGCGTTTACGTCTAAGTAAAGGAACAGACACTCTTTGGTCATTAATGGTGTAGGTTTGCTTTGCTATGTAATAAACATGATGTCGATAACGCCAAATCGTAGCATTACCATTTACAGCTGCTGCCGCGATTGGGCCGCGCTGAAACTCAGCAAGCTCTTGCTCGGCAATAAAATAGTAATAGTTATCGCTAGTATCGACAGGTTGAATTTGTAAGCCTTCTAAAAACTTAATTTGCAGTACATCTGTATTTTTCTCAACATTGTTTATACATCCAAGGGCTGAGTTACCGGTTGTTTGCACTGCATAAACGGAGCGAAAGTTACTGGTTGCAGCTGTATCTGGAAAGCTGCCATTATTAAGGCCTTCTGAACAATCATTACCGGGATTTCCTAAACTGTTTGTATTTGCATCTGAGAAAGAGTCTTCATAAAACGTGCCCCAAAAACCAATCTGTTCAATATCACGTTGCATGATATTCATAGCCAGTCTACCAGTTTCTTGTAGCTCACCAATTGTCATCGTGTCACGAGTTGTTGATTTCATGCTTATATAGGTAAACATCACCCCGCCGAGCACCACACCTCCGATGAATAAAGCAACCATCATCTCGACGAGAGTAAATCCATTATGCTTTTTCATATCAAGACCTTAAATAAATATAGCTTTGTAGAACAATCAAACGTCGCTTATCGCCTTTAGAACCACAATCAATTGCAGCTGTATCTTTATTAGCACTAAGTTCTTGACGTCCTTGCCAACTGATCACAACCTCAATATTGAATTCGCTGGCATTGCCTGCAGCAACGGGAGTACTACTAATGCACACAGTTGCATCGTCTAAAGCGCCGGTGTTTTCACGAGCCTGAATTGCACGCACCCACTGTTGTTTATCTAATTCTGCCAATTGCTGAGCACTACATGCTGAGTTATAGCAACTCAAACTCGTATTTAGAGCTGTATCACTATCGAAAGTGCCATTATATAACGCTGCAAAGCCAGGTGAGTCGTTCGCTCGCATACGCTGGATAATGTCATTACCAAGTGCTACAGCAGCTGCACGCTGCATAGAATCAAAGCTTGCCTGCTTCGCTTTTGCTTGCAGGGCCACAGCGCCTAATAAACCAAAGCTTAAAATAACAAAGGCAATAAGCACTTCAATAAGCGTAAAGCCTTGCTGCTCAGAATGTTTAATCATGATGAAGTTCATAGATACTTTTACATACCGTAAGAATATTACGGCACAAATAAATAACAATCTGTATATGGACGAGCGGTCAAAATGCGCGATAAACGGTACTTAAACTTTGCTCAAAGTTAGATAATGACTACTAAAGAAAGTAATTATTGAAGATAAGATGCTGCAATGAAGAGTGTTATTATTTACCCATTACAGCTTTAACATTTTTAAGCTCTCGACGACTAACTGCCAAAGGCTCTTCATACTGCTTCATCGTAACTGTATGCCCACCTGAAGATGGGCTATTAAGGCTAACAATATGTTGCTTATTCACAAGTGTATTACGGTGAACTCTAAGTAGCTGCAGCGGATAGGTTTGCTCTAGTTGCTTTAAACTTTGCTCAACAAGTGCCTCACCTCCAAAAAACACTACTCGAGTATATTTTTGCTCTGCGATACAGCAAACCACATCATCTACATTAACTCGTCGTATTACACCTGCAAGTTGATAACTAATGTAGTTATTTTCGGGGGCAGTTACTTGAGTACGGTTTAATTTACTCAGTTGCGTCATTGCTTTGGTTAATGCCTGCTCAGAAACAGGTTTAACTAAATAGCCATCAACAGCGAGCTCAAATGCAGTTAATGCGTGCTCTGAATGGGCCGTTAAAAACATAACTGCAGGCGGGATCGAAAACTGTTTTAGCTCTGCGGCCACTTCAAGGCCAGACTGCTTAGGCATATTAATATCAAGCATTACTAAATCGGGCTGGAGCTGCTTACAAAGTTCAATTGCTTGCTCACCATTACTTGCTTCACCAACAATAGTGCAACCTTCATTTGCAGCTAATAAACGTTTTATACGTGCCCTTGCTAGTGGTTCATCATCAGCAATCAAAACTTTTATCATGCATCCCTCTGCTTTGGTATTACCAGCTTCACTCTAAATACATCATCACGAATTGTGGTCGTCAGCTGTGCTTTTTGTTGATAGAAAAGCGTCAAACGTTGGCGGATATTATCCAGTGCCATCCCATTTCCTGTTCGTGAGTTATTCACTTCTGCAGCTACAGGGTTCGTTATAATGAAGGTATAAGCTTTATCCGATTGATGCATTTCAACAGAAATATTGCCTTGTTCTGCGGGCTCGACTCCATAAAATACAGCATTTTCAATAATCGGCTGTATTGTTAAACACGGAATATCAATGTCTGGCAACTCGTCAGGCAATTTCCAGCTTAATGCTAGGCGTTCGCCATAGCGCCAACGTTCAAGTGCCACATACTGCTGGCATAAAGTGATTTCATCAGCAAGCTTTATGGCTTTACCGCTACGCATTGCGGCCTGCGAAAGCGCCGCCAGCGCCAAAATTGCTTGCTCAGCCGCCTCAGCATCATAATGTGTCAGCTCAGCAGCAGTGTTTAAACTATTAAACAAAAAGTGAGGACGAATTCTTGCTTGTAAGGCATCAAGCTCAGCCTGCGCTAACGCTTTCGTTTGTTGCTCTTTTTGATTATGAATAAGCAAAAATTGGCTGAACAACGCGGTGACCAAAAATATGATCAGTAAATTACTGACAATAAAGTTAGCCCTCGACTCCATAGCAAACACATCTGAAAACACTGACAAAAACAGCCAACTAAAAACATACGTTGATGCCAGTAATGTAAATATCAGAATAAATAGCTGCTTTGAATGTGACTGCTCTGTAAGTAAAGCTCGGCACACATACAGTAACGACAAGCTAGAAAGAAAGATTAGATGTAAAAAGCAGCTAAATATAGCAAGGCGTAACCAAACATCACCTAAACTCATGGGTGAGAAGGCGAGCAAAATAGCAATGACTTGGCTGACGATCAGGGTGGCAAGGACACCACGAGATTGAAAAAGAGCCGCAATCAGCAAGCCGTTTGAATTTGGCTGTTTGCTCATGGGCTCCTCTTTTAACTGTTGACTACTATTTGCTTAGATTAGCGTAGCTCAACAGGAACGGCAAATACTATGTTCTCTTCTTCACCAGGATTTTCAACAACTTGATTGCCACCCAATTCTTTTAGACGAGCAATTACTTGTTGAACTAAAACTTCTGGTGCAGATGCACCTGCAGTCACACCCACTGCATTGACACTGTTGAACCAATCCGCTTCAACATTACTCGCATCATCAATTAAATAAGCAGTGGTGCCCATTTTGTCAGCAAGTTCTCGTAAACGATTTGAGTTAGAGCTATTTTTAGCCCCTACTACAAGCAGCACATCCACTTTATCTGCTAAATCACGGACTGCATCTTGACGGTTCTGCGTAGCATAACAAATGTCATCTTTACGCGGGCCATCAATTGCCGGAAACTTAGTACGAAGTGCATCAATTACATCTGCCGTATCATCTACAGATAACGTCGTTTGGCTACAGTAAAACAGGTTTTCAGGGTTTTTAACCGTTAGGCCAGCAACATCTTCAGGGGTTTCTACTAAGTAAATACCACCCGCTTCGTTGTCGTACTGCCCCATTGTGCCTTCTACTTCAGGATGACCATGGTGACCAATTAACACGCACTCAGTGCCTTTACGACTTGCGCGTGTTACTTCCATATGCACTTTTGTTACCAGTGGGCAAGTGGCATCGAACACTTTAAGGTCGCGACGCTTTGCTTCACTACGAACAGCTTGCGATACACCATGCGCACTGAAGATAACAATGCTGTCGTCAGGAACCTGATCTAGCTCTTCAACAAACACAGCACCGCGATTTTTTAAGCCATCAACAACATATCGGTTGTGAACGACTTCATGGCGCACATAAATTGGCTTTTCAAAGATATCCAGTGCACGCTCCACAATGCTAATTGCACGGTCTACACCTGCGCAAAAGCCACGTGGATTCGCTAATAAAATGTCCATTAACCTGTTACCTCTAAAATATCAACTTCAAAGGTTAAGCGCTGCCCTGCAAGAGGGTGGTTAAAGTCAATCGTGACTGAGTCACCTTGAACTTCACGAACAAGACCCGGAAGCTCTGTGCCATCTGGTTGAGTAAAGGCAATAATATTACCTACTTCAGCTGGAGTATCTGCACCAAACTTACTGCGGTCAACATAATAAATGTTATCTGGGTTTGGCTGACCAAATGCATCTTCTGGCTCTAATGCAAATGACTTACTGTCACCAGCAGCTAAACCGAGTAAACACTTTTCAAAGTTTGCTGTCAGGCTACCATCACCCATTCGCAATTTTGCAGGTTTATTATGTACCTTGGTTGAATCGGCTGCTGAGCCATCTTCTAACTTAATTGAGAAATGAAAGATCACTTCAGAGTTTTCACCAATTACAGCTTGGCTCATGCTTGTTGCTCCTTAGGACTTTCGCCTGTGAAGGCATCAAATAAAAGTAATGCGGCACCGATACAAATTGCACAATCGGCAATATTAAAAACAGGAAAGTGCCAGTTTTCGTAATATACATGCAGGAAGTCAATAACATAGCCATAAGCGATACGGTCGTATAAATTGCCTATTGCACCGGCTAATACTAACGCATAAGCAGAACATAATACTTTGTTCGTCGCTGGCAAACGCTTCAGCCACCATACTAAAAGCACACTGATCGACACTGCAATCAAACTAAAGAACCAACGCTGCCAGCCACCTGAATCACTTAAAAAGCTGAAGGCTGCACCATAATTATGTACATAAGTGAAATTAAAAAATGGCAGAATATCAATCGACTCTTCGTAGGCCATGGTACTAACGACAAGTGATTTTGTCGCATAGTCTACTACCAAAAGTAGTAGACTAAGCCATAACCAAACCAAGCCACTTTTTCCGGCTAGTTTGCTCACAAACAACTCCTATGCGAACTGACGCTGTTCACCATCGCCATCAACATTGCTTACACAACGGCCACAGATCTCAGGGTGAGCAGGATCAGCACCTACATCATCACAGTAGTGCCAACAACGCTCACATTTTTCAGCGGTTGTTGCAGCAACTTTAATGTATAAGCCATCAATTTCTGTAGCTTGCGTATCTTCTGGCTGTGCTGTCACAGTTTCAACGGTTACGCCTGACGTTAATAGTACAAAGCGCAGTTCATCACCTAATGCAGCTAATTTCGCGCTTAGCTCTTCACCTGCATAAATGTTTACGTTTGCTTGTAGAGTAGCACCAATAACTTCTTCTTTACGAGCTGCTTCTAGTA
This sequence comes from Pseudoalteromonas sp. CH_XMU1449-3, assembly GCF_037027245.1. Classification (NCBI taxonomy): domain Bacteria; kingdom Pseudomonadati; phylum Pseudomonadota; class Gammaproteobacteria; order Alteromonadales; family Pseudoalteromonadaceae; genus Pseudoalteromonas; species Pseudoalteromonas sp. CH_XMU1449-3. The sequence goes on along the minus strand of NZ_JAYMDY010000001.1, from coordinate 443,826 downwards.
CACGGTTTACTTCATCACGCACGTTAAGGATTGTTAACCAATCATCGTTGCTGAATTTACCTTGTGAAGAGGCTTGCAAGCCATCGTACCATACTGAAGTGAATACAAACTTGTCACGCTCACCTGGTAATGCTTCCCAAATTTCTTGCGCGGTGAAGCTTAAGATCGGTGCCATCCAACGCGTCATTGCTTCGGCAATGTGATAAAGCGCAGTTTGACATGAACGACGCGCATGACTGTCGCTTTTCGCTGTGTATTGACGATCTTTGATTACGTCTAGGTAGAACGAACCAAGCTCACCAGTACAGAAGTTCATTAGCTTTTGCGTTACAAGCAGCATTTGATACTTGTCATAAGCCGCTAAGATTTCATCTTGAAGCTCAGCTGCGCGGCCCACAATCCAACGGTCAAGCTCAACCATGTCTTCAATAGCAACTTGATCAGTTTTTGGATCAAAACCATTTAAATTCGCAAGTAAGTAACGGCTCGTGTTACGAATACGACGATAACGGTCTGCTGAACGTTTAAAGATTTCATCAGATACAGTCATTTCAGCTGTAAAATCAGTTGATGCAACCCATAAACGTAAGATGTCAGCACCTAGTTTGTTCATCACGTTTTGTGGCGAAATTACGTTGCCTAATGATTTAGACATCTTGCGGCCATTTTCATCAACCGTGAAACCATGTGTTAGCACTTGCTTATATGGCGCATGACCATTAATAGCAACCGATGTCATCATTGACGACATAAACCAACCACGGTGTTGATCAGAACCTTCTAAGTAAAGATCAGCAGGACCGGTTAAATCTTCACGTGCATCAACCACACATGCGTGAGTCACACCTGAGTCAAACCATACATCTAGCGTATCTTGTACTTTCATGTATTGCTCAGCATCATCGCCAAGTAAGGTTGCTGGATCTAAGTCATACCAAGCTTGAATACCTGATTTTTCAACCAGCTTCGCAGCTTCTTCAATTAGCTCTTCGGTATTCGGATGAAGCGCACCAGTGTCTTTATCAACGAATAATGCAATTGGCACACCCCATGTACGTTGACGTGAAATACACCAATCAGGACGGCCTTCAACCATGTTTGCAATGCGGCTCTCGCCCCACTCAGGTAACCACTCAGTCTTTTTGATTTCGCTTAATGAATCTTGACGAAGGTTAGCTTGGTCCATACTTACGAACCACTGTGGCGTAGCACGGAAGATAATAGGAGTTTTATGACGCCAGCAATGTGGGTAGCTGTGCGTAAGTGCATGATGATGCAATAACGCATTGTTTTCAGTTAATACGTCAATAACGCTCGCATTCGCTTTAAATACGTGCTGACCTGCAAACATTGGTGTGTCAGGTAAGTAAACACCGTTAGCACCAACTGGGTTAGCCACTTCTAAACCATAAGCAAGACCTGCCGCGAAATCCTCTTGACCGTGACCAGGTGCAGTATGAACAACACCAGTACCAGAATCAGTTGTTACGTGATCAGCAACAATCACAGGCACTGTGAAGTCATAGAATGGGTGAGCAACCTGCAAGTTCTCAAGTGCCGCACCTTTTACATAACCGAGTACGTGGTAATGTTTGAAGCCATAACGGTCCATAGCATCTTTAACTAGCTCAGAACCTAAAATTAGACGTTGCTGTGCACCTTCATCATCAATTTGAACAAGGGCATATTCAAGCTTTTCGTGAACCGCAACTGCACGGTTAGCTGGTAATGTCCAAGGTGTTGTTGTCCAGATTGCTGTGCTAACAGCACCTGTACCTTCATGGCCTTCAGCAAGTTCAAACGCATTGATTACAGCATCTTGATCAGCAAACTGAAAACGCACATCGATTGCTGGAGACTGTTTATCTTGGTATTCAACTTCCGCTTCAGCAAGTGCTGAACCACAATCTGTACACCAGTGAACAGGCTTAGCACCTTTGTGTAAGTGACCATTTTTAATGATGCGACCAAGTACGCGAATTGCATTCGCTTCAAAGTCAAAGTTCATTGTTAAGTAAGGCTTATCCCAGTCACCAAATACACCAAGACGTTTAAAGTCTGTTTTTTGACCTTCGACTTGTTTTTTTGCGTATGCGCGACATTTTTCACGGAACTCAGCAGCAGACACCTTAACGCCTGGCTTGCCCACTTTCTTTTCAACCATTAATTCAATTGGTAAACCGTGACAGTCCCAACCCGGCACGTAAGGTGCGTCGAAGTCAGACAAAGTTTTTGACTTAACAATAATATCTTTAAGAATTTTGTTTACCGAGTGGCCTAAATGGATATCACCGTTTGCATACGGAGGACCGTCATGCAAAATGAAGGTTTTTTTACCTTTTTTAGCGCTGCGAATTTGACCGTAAAGATCGTCTTCATACCATGTCTTAAGCATCTTTGGTTCACGTTGTGCCAAATTGCCGCGCATTGGAAACGCTGTTTCCGGTAAATTCAAAGTATGTTTGTAGTCGCTCATTAATCCTACTTTCCGTATCGGCTACCTAATTTAAACCAAAACACTGCTTAGCGGCGGTTACATCATCTGCAATCTGCGCCGTCAGTTGTGTTAATGTCTCGAATTTTTTCTCATCGCGAAGCTTTTTAATTAGCTCCACGTGCATAAATTGTCCGTAAATGTCTTGCGCAAAGTCGAAAAGATGGACTTCTAGCAATGCGCGTGTTCCATTAAATGTGGGTTTGTTGCCAATATTTGCAACCCCATATAATTCTTTATCACCAACTTTAGCTCGTACCGCAAATACCCCATTTACAGGGCATACTTGGCGTTTTAGTGCTATGTTGGCAGTTCTGAACCCTAATTCACGACCTTTCGCCCAGCCATGAATAACACGTCCAGAAATCGCATAACCATGACCTAACATGGTTTTTGCATCTTCTAATTGCCCTGCAGCAAGCGCATGGCGAATAAGGGTACTACTGACTCTATCATTGAGTCTGCGAAAACTTGCAGTACTTTTCACATCCATGTTCAGCTCAGCGCCCATGGTTTTCAGTAACGCAAAATCGCCACGACGACGTTTGCCAAAACAAAAGTCATCACCAACAGTTAATGCTTTAACGCCTAGCTTTTCAACCAGTACTTGGCTGACAAACTGTTCTGCTTCCATGTTGGCAAATTGCTGATTGAAGCTAATGCAAATCACTCGCTCTACGCCTAATTTAGCAAGCAAACTGAGCTTATCACGTAGTCGCGTTAAACGCGCGGGTGCATTATCTTTAGCAAAAAACTCTTGTGGCTGAGGCTCAAATAACATCACGGTACTTGGCAATTGATGCTTTTCTGCGTCTTGCAACAAGCCTTTAATCACTTCTGCATGACCTAAGTGCACGCCATCAAAATTACCAATGGTCAACACACAGCCATAATGCTGCGCGCGAATATTGTGAATACCTCTAATTAACTCCATGCCACCTTTTTGCCTTTATCAGCGAGCCCAAAACATTGATATCGGGCTTGAAGGGCCGATTATAATCTTTTTTTTAGTTTGATTCAGTAGTTGCAACACTTTTTATCGTATTTAGTCGCACACCTAAAATAAATAAGGCCGCAAAGTAAACAAAAACCGCCAGCACTAATAACCCACTCAACAGCAACACTTGCTCAGTAAAGTGCCATGTTTTCCACGTAAATTGCTGGCCAACATACCACACTGCAGCAGCCATTAATAAACTTGAAAACAAACACTTAAAGGTGAAGCTAAGGCTCATCGCAGAAAACTGATAAACGCCTTCTTTACGTAATTGATGATACAACAAATAGGCATTACAACTGGCCGACATCGCAGTTGCTAATGCTAAACCCAAATAGCCAATAAATGGAGCCAACATAATGTTAAACACCATATTTAACACCAATGTTTTAATGCCTATTTTTACCGGCGTTTTAGTATCTTGACGTGAATAAAAACCTGGAGCTAACACCTTGATTAACATAAAGCTAACCAGTCCCACTGAGTAGGCCATCACACCGTAACTTACCGCCTTTACATGATCAATTTCACCGTTTTGAAACGCACCATGATCAAATAAAACCGTAATAATGAGCGGGCTTATCACCATTAAACCAAACATGGCCGGCAAGCCTAAGAAAATAACAAATCTCACCCCCCAGTCGAGGGTTAGTTGAAAATCTTTTGTGCTTTTGGTGCTATGTAGCTTAGACAATGCGGGCAGTATGACCGTTGCTATACCGATACCAAATAAGCCAAGAGGAAACTCAATTAAACGGTCTGAGTAGTAAAGCCACGCGATAGAGCCGGTCATCAACATCGAGGCGATCATGGTGTCGAGTAACAGGTTTATTTGACTGATAGACACGCCAAACAAGGCTGGTAGCATGAGTTTTCGGACTTTCTTAACGTTTTCATCTTGCCAGCCCCATTTAGGGCGGCTCAACATGCGGGCACGATACAAAAATGGCAACTGGAACAATAACTGTACTAAGCCCCCTACAAACACGCCGATGGCAAGCGCGTATGCCCCCACCGAAAATTTATCGTGTAGAAAAACAGCACACGTGATAATTGATACATTCAACAGCACAGGGGTAAATGCAGCCACCGCAAAGCGATTATATACGTTCATAACCGCACCACTTAGAGCAACCAAACTCACAAAAAATAAATAAGGGAAAGTCAGCTTTAACAGTGCACTAGCCAGTACGAACTTTTCGGCATTTTCGCCTCCTTGCCACCAGTCGATAAACCAGCCAGTACCAAATAAAGCAGCTATGACTGGAGAGGCAACCACCCCAAACAAGGTGACAATTAATAAAATAGTTCCCAACGTACCGGCAGCTTGAGCCACAAACAGCCTGACTTTATCATCGCCTTGTTGCTCTTTTATCTCAGATAAAACCGGCACAAAAGCTTGGGCAAAGGCTCCTTCGGCAAACAAACGTCTTAAAAAGTTAGGAATTCGATTGGCAAATAAAAACACATCCGCAGCAGCACTGGCACCTAGCAGATTTGCCACAACAGCATCTCGTACTAACCCTAAAATACGCGAGATCATCGTCATTGCACTAACAATCATCCCAGAACGAAATAATCCTTTTGCCACCTTAAACCCATTATCAAAAAACTTCTAAGATGGGCGATTATGCCTAAAATATCTTTAAAGCACTAGGCTCGAACCCGACCCTTTGTTACAATGGCGATATTAACTGCTAAAGCGGCAAATTGATGTTCGTTATAAGGAGCAGTTTTTCTTGAGATGTCAAAATTTCGTTGACATTCATGATAAAAACAGGCATATTCCACGGCCTTTAAATTAAGCTTATTTTAAGATTGTTAGGAGCAAACCTTGGCTAACATCAAGTCTGCAAAAAAACGCGCTATTACGAGCGAAAAAAATCGTCAACATAACGCAAGCCGTCGTTCAATGATGCGTACTTACTTCAAAAAAGTAGTTACTGCTATTGAAGCGGGCGACAAAGAAGCTGCACAAGCGGCATTCGCTGTTGCAACACCTATCCTAGACCGTTACGCAACTAAAGGTCTAATCCACAAGAACAAAGCAGCTCGTCATAAGAGCCGTTTAGCAGCTAAAATCAAAGCGCTGTAATTTGTTTTTGATGAATATGAAAAAACCGGCTTTTGCCGGTTTTTTTTTATCTGTAATTTAACAAGGCACGTGTTATATATGCCTCATTAAAGTACTAGCTAGACAATTTCGAGCTCTGGGTAAAACTTTTTCAGCATAGCGGCAATCTTCTTAGGTGTGAAAGGTTTTACTACAAACCCTTTAGCGCCCTTCTCAATCGCTTCTTTAACGTTTTCTACTGTTGAATGAGCTGAAACCATTACTACGTTTGCTTCAGGCGAAATTTCGTTGATTTGCGAGATAATCTCTTTGCCGTCACCATCGGGTAATTCAATATCTAAAAAGATAATATTGAACTCTTTTTCTTTACATGCGCTTAAACACTGCGCGGCCGTAGAAGCCTCACGCACATTATCGATACCTAGGTGCATTAATGTTTGATTTAAAAAACTGCGAACTGTGCCTACGTCGTCCACAATAAGAATTGAAAGCTGCGTATCCATACTATTCCTCTTAAACTATGAAGATAAACACTCATTGCACTGTAGAGTGTAACGCATTTAAGCTATAAGTGATTTGAATTTGACTATTATATCAAAAACTTCGTTATAATCTCATTATAGAGACCTATGTTTAAAAGGCCAGATAAGCTTTATGTCTAATAAAATAAAAAAACAATCTTTGCTTGGTAAAACACCTGCACGAAAAAAACCAACACAAGCAAAGCGCCAAAGACCCGCCCCCCAGCAACAAGCGCGTGCACAAGCTGCGCAGCAAAGCGTTCCTGAAGTCGAACTTAAAAAAAGTAAAACACGCTGGTATGCGCTCGCAGCAGTTGTATTAATTCTGCTAATTACGCCCAAACCTGTGTTAATCACTTATGAAAAGCTAGGTATGGTCTCGCAAAGTGTATTTTGGCCAGGGGTTTTTGGTTATGGTGCAAACTTATTTGATTCAACCCTCAGCCCCCGTGCAGACCTAAGCCGCAACATTATTTACCTGTGCCAGGATAAGCGCAAACCAGATACCTGCCAGAAGTATCGCGTGACAGAGCAAAGTGGTTTTTTTGCTGCCATGAAAAAGCTAATAATGGATTAAAAAATCTAATCCGAAAATTTAAAATTACTTGGTTGAAAGCTGTGTAAAAGATCACCATAATGGCGCTCCTTTTTCAACACAGACACGATCAGATACGACCATGCTAAACGAGCTAGATTGGCTTTTAAACTTAACGTTACTTGCACTAGGACTAGGTGCATTTTTTATTAACCAGCTTACATTACTGCGTTTTGCAGCGATTAGCGCGTGTAGTTTATTATTTTTATCGTTTAGTTTAGATCTGATGTCATCAAGCGTTATCTCAAATATGAGCTTGGTGTTGATCAACACATTTTATTTATTCAAGGTCTACACATTTGGCCAATTGAATATCAATCAAGGTTAATCTTCTCCTAAGATAAATTGATAGAATAGGCTATCCCATCTATCAGCTTTTATGCCCAAGCAGCCCTCTGCTTGGGCTTTTTTTTACTTACAAAATGATTGAACTGAGATACCATATTAGTCGTATATAAATAATTTGGAGGTGCACTGTGTCATTAAACGACTTCGACTTATTTCTCTCATCAATGGAAGACGTAAAACCTCTTAAGCATGACACTGTTCAGTTTGATTCTACGAAACAGGGCCCTTCTTTAGCGCAACAAGAAAAACGTAAAGCAGCTGAGTGTGATTTAGCAATTGATGAAAACTATTTACGTACTGAATTCGTTGAGCTATTAGATCCTCATGCCATATTGGCATTTAAAAAAGATGGCGTACAAGGCCAAGTATATAAAAATCTGCGTTTAGCTAAATATCAACTCGATGCCACGCTTGATTTGCATGGTCAGCCTCTTCAACGAGCGCGCAGTACGCTTTTTAATTTTATTGATGACTGCCATAAACGAAATATTCGTGTCGTACTAATTCGCCATGGTATTGGTATCAAAAATAAATCACAGCCGGGTATTTTAAAGAGCTATACCAATAAGTGGCTGCAAGAAATTCCAGCGGTTTTAGCCTTTCATAGCGCCCTTAAGCATCATGGTGGTAGCGGTGCGACGTATGTGATGATTAAAAAATCAGACGAGAAGAAACACGAGAACAGAGAAATCCATTCAAAAAGAAGTTGATAGAATAAGTGATTGAAGTGCAGCATAAAAACATGCTGCACATATTAACTGTGATTGGTTGGTTATGATTGGCAAACTTCAATAGCCTGAGCTGGCTGCTCCGACGCATTCGCTTGATTAAACCATGCTGAAACACCAAGAACGATTACTGACACTACGACTAGACTAAATTTAGCTCCACCTTGATTAGATTTCATAACGCCTCTTTTTTTATTATTGTTTTTTTATTGAGCAACAACAGAATAGCAAAGTTACAGATGTTAACAAGGTGTATGTTAAACTAATTTGTAATGTGTCAATAACCTTTTGTTCTATCAACCTGATTTATTAGACTTTTACCTTCAATTAATCTTTTTACATTACCCGCAATTTGCAGCGTCACAGTCTCTAAATCTGACAATGCAGCACAGTGAGGTGTTAAGGTCACCTTTTCATGAGACCAATAAGGATGCACCTTAGGTAAAGGCTCTTCGCTGAACACATCAAGGGTAGCGCCACGTAATTGCTCACTATCAAGAGCTTCAAGCAAGTCTTCATCGACAACATGCTTGCCTCTGGCAACATTAATAAGCACCGCATGATTTTGCAATTTACTTAGCAGTGATTTGTTAATGATACCCTGAGTGTGTTGGTTAAGTGGCAGCAAGCACACGAGATAATCAATTTGACCAAGCATGTCATCTAATCCCTGCTGTGTGTAATAGGTACTTACTTCAGCATCGTGTTTTTCACTATTAGACCAAGCACTCACTCTAAAGCCATTTGCGAGTAAACGCTTAGCACAGGCTTTACCTAGTTCACCATAACCCAAAATACCCACATGTTGATGTGAATACGCTCGCTTTGGCTTCCAAGTACTGGCTGATTGTTTTAAATAATATTCTTTGAGTCTCAGCTTGTGTGCCAACACATGGGTCAACACGTACTCTGCCATATCATTTGCAAGATTATCATCAACAATTCTAACAACGGGGACATGCGCAGCTATCTTCGTTAAGTCGATGCTATCAACGCCTGCACCAAATGAAGAAACTGCTTTTAAATTTACTAGCTTAGGCCATAAATCAGCAGGGGCATTCCAAGCCAGTACAAACTCTACAGCTTCGTAGTCGGTGCATTCAGACCAGAGCTGCACGTCAACCTCTGGTAATAACGCTTGTAATCGAGCAATTAATTGGCTGCAATCTCGGCCTGTTACAGCTACAAGTAAAATCATTGTCTTCTCCATTTTGCCTCGTACTCGAAGCGCTCTTTAAAAAGTCACACAACTGCAACCTAACTGTCACAGCGAACTCTTACCCTAACCTCATCGCTGAATGCGTTTATGTTTGAGGTTTGTATGATCAGTGTTGATAAAGTAATAGAAGCAAATTTACCACAGTTAGAAAATTCACCAAAAGTAAAAGGCTTAGTAAAGAAAGGTCTGGGTTATTTATTACATGAGCAAGAGTTTGTTGCCTTTGGTGATGCATACCCACACTTACAAGGACTTGAGTTTGTAGAGCAAGTACTTGATGAGCTAGACTTTGACACGCGCTACAAGCCAAAGCAAATGGAACATATTCCTAGTGAAGGTAATGTCGTCATTGTCGCTAACCACCCTATCGGCTCTCTTGATGCATTAGCGCTAATAAAAGTCTTATCAAGTGTGCGCCCTGACTTAAAAGTCGTTGCAAACCGCATGCTGATGTCAATCACTCCGATGCACTCATTACTCTTACCCGTTGATAACCTCTCTGGTACAAGCAAAAAGAAAGAGCTGGCTAATATCCAACAGCATTTAAAATCAGACGGTGCGTTATTAATCTTTCCTGCAGGAGAGGTGTCACGCTTAAGTCCAACGGGCATTAAAGACTGTAAATGGAATACTGGCTTTTTACGTATGGCAAAGAAAGCCAACGCACCTATTTTGCCAATTTACATTAAAGCGAAAAACAGCCCGTTATTCTATGGCACCTCAATGATCTACAAACCCTTAGCCAGTTTGTTGTTAGTCAAAGAGATGTTCAAACAGCGACAAAAATCATTAGAGTTTGAAATTGGCGCGTCCATCCCACCTGAGTCATATTTAATCGAGAATTTAAAAGATAAAGAAATAGCTCAGCTGATAAGAAAGCAGTTGTATCGACTTATCACTAAAAAACCGCTGCCGTTAAAAACGCAAACCCCCATTGCCAGCCCAGAAGCAACGAAAGACCTTAAAAAAGCCATTGAAGAGTGTGAGCTATTAGGTGAAACCTCTGATGGTATGAAAATTTACTTATACCAATACTGTGGTAGCTCACCAATTTTCCGTGAACTAGGACGACTACGTGAAATTGCGTTTCGGGCAGTCGGTGAAGGCAGTGGCAAACGCCGAGATATAGATAAATACGACATGGATTATCAACACCTTGTACTGTGGGATGCTAAACAACTTGAACTAGTTGGCGCATACCGACTTGCCTGCGCACAAGACATCATAGAAAAACATGGCCGCAAAGGTTTATACACCGATAGCCTATTTAGCTACAGCGATGATATGGCGCCGTATTTTGAAAAGGGCATTGAGCTCGGTCGCAGCTTTGTGCAGCCCAAATACTGGGGTAGAAAGAGCCTAGACTATTTGTGGTTTGGCATTGGCGCATTTGTGAACCGCTACCCGCAATACCGCTATTTGTTTGGCGCAGTTAGCGTATCTAACGCACTCCCCGAGCAAGCTAAATCACTACTCGTTCATTATTACCAGCATTATTATGGTGCTAAACAAGTGTTAGCTATCCCCAATAATGAATATCGCCATACCGAATCACAAAAAGAACAATGTGCTCAGCTATTTGCTGGGGATGACATTAAAGAAGACTTTGTTGAACTTAAGCATGTACTTGCCAATATTGGCGCTCAAGTCCCTACCTTATTCAAACAATACACGGAGCTTTGCGAACCTGGTGGCGTACAGTTTTTAAGTTTTAGCATCGATCCTGAGTTTAATAACTGCATTGATGGTTTAGTGCTTGTCGACTTAGATAAAGTGAAAGCGAGTAAAGCCAAACGATACTTAGGACAGACACGCGAATAGTCGTTATAAAATAGCTAAAAAAGCCGGCACGCTCGCCGGCTTTTTCTTTTTAATTAAAGATATTTCTAAGTGCAGCTAAATATATTTGCTCAATAGTTTTTAAATCTGCGATAGGAACATGCTCATTAACTTGATGAATGGTATGGTTTCGCACGCCACATTCAATCACTTGCGTGTGCTCATTAGCAAAAAAGCGACCATCTGATGTGCCACCACTGGTACTAAGCATAGGAAAGCTGCCCGTGATTTCATGCACGGCTTGTTCAAGCTGCTGCAATAAGCAATTGCTGGCTTGATGCAGGGTATAAAATGATTCACACGGGCGTTCCCAAACAAGCGTTAGCTGTGATGCTAGATCTGCCAATGCAAACTGAATTTCTTCTTTGATGTCTTTGCTTTTATAGCCATGACTATAACGTACGTTAAACGTGAGCTCACATTGAGCAGGAACAAGATTATCGACCACATTGGCAATATTAATTCCGGTCACTTGCAGTGTTGTAGCCGAACTGGCTTCATCTTTGTGCCAACTAATTGCCGTTAGGCGCTTCACAACCTCTGCACTTAAATGCGCTGCGTTTATAGTGTTTGCTGGATAAGCAACATGCCCAGCTTTACCTTGAATAGATAATCGAGCAGACAAAGCTCCCCTTCTGCCATTTTTAATAGTATCACCCACATGCAAATGACTCGTCGGCTCGCCAACTAGGCAACCATCAAGCACAACACCTTGTTTGGCTAGACGCTCAGCAATCAATAAGGAGCCGTATTCAGCTTCGCCCTCTTCATCTGAGGTAATTAACCAGTAAAATGTGCCGCGTTTATTGCTATTTTGCGCTAAAAAGCGTTTTGTTGCGCAAAGCATAGCAGCAACGCCGCCTTTCATATCTGCTGCGCCGCGGCCATAGACACTGCCATCGACTATCTCACCACTAAAAGGATCAACTCGCCAATCACCTTCTGCAGCAGGGACCACATCTATATGACCAGAAAAAGCAACGATAGGGCCTTCACCGAAGGTGATTTTAGCAATTAAATTAGTAACATGATTAAAGCTAAATACTTCACAGTCAAAGCCGAGCTGGCTTAAGTTACCTTCAAGCCAATCAATTGCACCAGCTTGAGCGGGCGTTACCGATTTAAATCGGAGCAAGGTTTGTAATGTTTCAACCACCTCAGATTGCACCGAAAGGTGCGTTGCTAACTCTGCATTTGATACCAAACTCATAATAACCCTAGTCAGTTAGAAAGCTTAGGTTATTACAACGAGAGTTTATGACCGCAGTGTGAAACTTAAATTAATGATTTCCTTCTTCAATGAGGGTTTCTTGGGTTACCTTGGCAATTTCTTTGTCTTCTTTGGTTAATTGTGTTCGTTGCCAACGACCAGCTACGAACCAAAGATAAGTAATGATCGCCACAAGCACATTTGTAATAGCAAAGGAATACCATATGCCCTGTGGTCCAAGTGAGGTATGCTTAGACAAAATATACGCTGCAGGAAATTGAATAACACATTGCGAAAGCAGTGACACAACCATCGCATTCAGCATGTTTCCTGAAGCCCTAAATGCAGCAACCACGCAAAGCTGCACACCTATTCCGCCCCAAGTTAAACACATAACGCGAATGAACTCTGCACCACCGGCAATCACAGACTCATCATCAGGAATGAAAAAAGCCACAAAGTATTCAGCAAACAGATAAGCTACAACGCCCACTAATGTTAGGCCTAGTAACCCCCAAAGCGAGGCTAACCGTGTTATTTGTGCTGCACGCTGTGGATTCCCCGCCCCCATGTTTTGACCAACCAAGGTTGAAACAGCCATTGAAAGACCCATTGCAGGGATCATCACCATTTGTAAAATATTAGAACCAACACCATAAGAGGCAATGGTATGTGTACCAAAGCTGGCAACCAAAAACGACATAATGATTAAACCAAAAGCTCGCGCAGAGAGTTCAACCGAGCCAGGAGCCCCTAAAAAGAAGGCTTGTTTCATATATTGCCAGTCTGGTTTAAAGCTAGAGAGTTTCAGTTGGATGCCGTGGCGGCCTCGCAAAAACACCCATACCCCGATTGCAGCCGCTAAGCTTTGCGTGATTAGTGTGGCTAGTGCAGCCCCCATTACGCCAAATCCAGCAAAGTCACCAAAACCAAAAATCAGTAAAGGGTCGAGCACAAAATTGAGTAATACAGTAGCGCTTACAATATAAAGCGGTACCTTGGTTTGCCCTATGCCACGCATTAAGGCTTGAAACATGGCATAAATAAATACAAACACAACGCCAATAAAAGATACATGCATAAATTTAAGGGCATCACCAAACACTTGCTGTTCAACACCTAATAAAGTCAAAAAGTAAGGAGAAAGCACATAGCCTATTAAACCAAGTATGGTTGCGGTAATTGTCACCATTAACATAGTTTGGGCAGCAACGTGATTAACCTTATCTTGCTGACCCGCTCCCATGTATTGAGCGGATAAAATAGCGCCCGCCATTGCCAAACCAGAGCCAATAGCAATCACCAAAAAGGTAACTGGCATACTGACAGAAACGGCCGCCACTTGTTCTGCCCCTAAGCGCCCCACCCAAAATGCATCGGTCAGCTGATAAGCTGACTGCAAAATATTGATTAAGATGATCGGGATACCTAATTTAAGTAACGCTTTTGAAATCGAGCCATGAAGAAATAAGTGCTGCGGATCAGCCATGAAAAACACCTAATTAAGCAAATAACCCTGTTAGTTTACCAGCCGCAACTGAATATAGAGTCAATAAGAGTCAATCTTTTTTTTGCTGTACCTGTTTAAAAACTTAATCTAAATCAATAAATGGCTTCACTTAGTTCAAACATTTTTGAAACTTTGATCTAGAACAGGTTTTGTCCGCTTCAAGTTAGTAATAATAGCCTCAACCAAATAAGACAAGTAGTTCGCGGAGAACAACATGAAAACTAAATTAAGCATTGCATTACTTACTTCACTATTAGCACTCTCTCCTGTTGCAAACGCAAACTTAAGCGTGAACGTAGGTGCAATTAATGTAAACCCTGATAACGACAGCTCAAAAATCAATGAAGCACCAACGTTAGGTCTACGTGCAGATGATGATACTCAGCTAGGTATTACTGTAGATTATGCGCTTGATGACAATTGGGTAATTGAATTAGTAGCAGCAACACCTTTTAGTCATGATGTTCAAGGTGCAGGTGGTTTAGCAGGTAACAAAATTGCGAAAATAAAACATTTACCACCAACACTTTTAGCGCAGTACCACTTCTTAGACTCAACTTATAAGTTCCGTCCATTTGTGGGTGTAGGCGTAAACTATACTGTTTTCTTTGATGAAGAGCCTTCAGCTGCACTAAAAGCAACACTAGGTACTGACGATGTAGAAGTTAAACTAGATGATTCATTTGGCTTTGCAGCTCAAGCTGGTTTTAACTACATGATGAGTGAAAACTGGGGCCTTCATGGCATGGTTTCACTAATCGACATCGATACAGACGCTACCGTTTATGCTGACGGCGCAAAAGCATTAACTTCAACTGTAGAAATCGACCCAGTTGTTGCTATGTTCGGTGTTAAATACAAATTCTAACTTTCATTTTGTGAAAGCCCATACGCACAAAAAGGCCATTTATTGGCCTTTTTTATTTCCATTCATTTCCTAATACCAAATTGCTATTTGTCTAAATTTTAAGACAAATTCTGCCAACCAATAAATTTGAACTACACTTAAAACTTAAGTTACACCTTTATCATTGGTTATTAAGTCACCAGTACAAAATATCATCGAGACTATGCCCAAGAGCATGCAATATCTGAATTTTCAGAGCTGGTCAATTGTTGTCCCTATTAGCCAGCAATTATAAAATAACCATAATAATTTTGACGTATAGAATGTAAATTGCGTGATAACGAGGGGCGTTAGTTGAAAATATTTTTTAATTCTTTAGTTCTGCTTACGTGTCTTAACTTCACTGCATGTAAAGTAAAAGACCCGAACGAAGATAAACCAGATGAGCAAACGCAGGTCGCAATCAGCGATCGCGAAAAGCTGCTTGCTGGTAGTGCAAATATTTCTTTTACGATCACCGATGAAAATCAAACACCTCTAAGCAATATCAGTGTTACCTTAGCTGGGCAAAGCTATCAGTCTGATAGCGATGGAACTATAAGTGTTAGTAACCTTGCTTATGGCAATCATGCGATTATGATTGAGCAAACCGGATATTTTCCGCGTGCAAGTATTGTCGTTAATCAACCAGACTCATCGACAACGACAGTTCAACTCCAAACTAAAGCATCGAGCAGTAAAAGCCTCTTATTTGCTGGCGATACCATGTTTGGCCGTCGTTACTTAGATCCCAATTTAAAAACCATGGGCACGTCTATTCCCGATGTAACTGATGCCTTGATCCATCCAGATACAGCAGGGCCAGACAGCATTGCAATTACTGCTGATGTAGCAGCCCTATTTGAAAATGCTGACTTTGCGTCTGTTAATTTAGAGTCGCCAGTGACGACTAATCCAGCAACCGTCCATCCAACCAAAGAGTTTAGCTTTTTTAGTCTACCTGACTCACTACAAGGCCTAACTGAGATAGGCATAGATTATGTTGGTCTTGGTAATAACCATATCTACGATTACTTGCAATCCGGCTTAGAAGATACCCTCATTGAAGTAAGCAATGCTGGCTTACTACATAGCGGTGCAGGACTTGATGAAACCCAAGCAATGACCACAGTGAGTAAAACACTTGAAGATGTAACGCTCGTGCTTTTTGCCGCCACTTCAATCACAGGGACAGAACACGAATACAGCTACATTGCTGATACTGAAAAAGGCGGGGCTGCAAATTTAACCAACTCGGATACAGTTAAATCTTCACTAGAAGAGCAGGATTCTTCACAATTTATCATTGCCCAAATGCATGGAGGTGATGAATACACCTATTCTCCTTCAAGCTATATTGGCAGCCGGTTTGAAGCATTATCAAAGCAAAATACAGATCTCCTTATTGCTCACCACCCACATGTAGCGCAAGGCTTTGCTGTCTATAACGATATTCCTGCTGTACTCGGTCTTGGTAATTTCGTATTTGACCAACCTCGCCTTGATACCTTACTCGGTGTTGCTGTGATGATCGATTTAAACACAGAAACGCAAACCGTCAACCGGGCTTTTGCTTATCCTATTTTTGTTGAAGATTATAAACCACGCTTTACAACCGGTTTTTTAACTCACTACTTATTAAGACGCCTTGCTGAGTTTTCTGATGACAATATCACTTTAATTCCTCGTGATAATTATGGTGAAGTCTATTTTAGTCAAAATCAGGCAACAAAGAGCACGACAGACGTCACTATTGAGGTAAATAGCAATAGTGACATTATTGACTTACGACAATACGCCCCTTCATCAGCCGCATTCGTATCAGAGATCGAAGTAACCAGTGGCGAACTCAGTAGTATGGTCTTCGGCCGCGACATAATGGTGTTTGGTGATTTTGAAGATTGGGATAACGACAGCGAGGCGTTTGAAGTAAGCCGCTGGGATCACACCAGTGACAGCGTTTTTCCATGTACAGACCAACCTTATGCTGGCATTCAAGCACTGTGCTCAAGTCGTGACGAGTTCGATAATACGCCATCGATAATACCGTTTAGACATACAATGCGAGTGATGGAACTAACAGATGAAAATGGCGATCCACTTCTGAGTAAAGACTTCTCATTTTATGGTTATTTACAATCAGAAAATGGTGGAAAAATTGATGCTCTATTAAGTTATACAACCGAAATAGACGATCTTACTTTTTCACAACATAAAATAGATGTAAGTGAAGGCGGTGACCAAGCATGGCATGCATTTAGTCATGACTTTAGTTTACCGTCAGATGAGTTCACTTTAGGACCAAAAGAACTTCCACCAAGAGGTGTGAAACTGCAATTTAGACATTATGCACCAAGTACAGGTGAAGCAATCTCTCGCTTAGATAATGTTGCACTAATTAGCTGGCAAGATGCTATCAGCTCAGATAATGGACTATGGCAAACCGAGAAAATGCACGGTTTTGACTTTTTAAAAATCTCAGCAAGTGATGATACGAGTGTAAAAATTACGTTCACATTACTTGATTAAGGAGGAGATGTGTCTGCTGTTCAACAATTGTTGCGTTTAAAAAACTTGCGCGCATTTTGGCTTACTTTAAGCTTATTTTGTGTGGTCTTGTTAAGTAATATGTTCAACCTCTTTCAGGCGAGCAATGCTTTTTTATATCAAAATTTAGAGTCACTAAGCCACACTCAACAAACTAATGTTGTACTTATTACCAGCGACCGCTTAACAGACAACCACCAGCAACTTGTTGAAAAATTGGTTGAATATCAACCTCGCGCGATTGTAGTGCTGGCTAATGAAACATTAGTCGCACCAAAACTAGAAAATGTCTATTACCCATACGCTGAGGGAGAATATTGCGTACCACAAATTGATAATTGGGCTACTTACCAAATGCGCATTCCTCAATCAAATGAGCTTGAATGCAAAAGTATTTGGCAGCAGATATTTAATTATGATTCAGAACACGTTCAACTTATTGACTTTGATTTAGCTGTCACTGCGCTGCCAAAATTTAGTGCTGAACGGGTGCTAAATGTTGACGTAATGAGTGAGCAACTTGAAAATAAGATTATTATCATTGGTCAAAAAGCTGCCGCTTTTAATGTCTTTATTCACGCCCCAAAAGTCGACGGCTTAAATGATCCTTTATTACTGATAGCCTATCTCGCTGACAGTATTGATAAACAAACGACTGTAAAACAGCTAAATAGCTTACTGACTATTTTTATTGAGCTTGCGCTTGTTTTTGTACTGCTTTTTAGCTTTCAAAAACTGTCGCTCATATATTCTTTTATTATTGCCTTAAATAGCGTGTTGCTATGGTGCTTATTGGGCTATTTTTTCATTGAACTTAATCAACTTTTCATCCCAATCGGACAATACATAGTATTGACATTTATCACCTTATTTTGGGTGATTGTTGTTCGAAAGATGTCTGAAGATAACGAGCTGAACACTGTTGTGAACAATATTCAGCAAAAAATGATGGGCCGTTTTATCCCACAAAGCTTTATTGAGCAAGCCTCGCCGTGGGATCCAATCATTCAATTAATTAGCCAGCAGCTAGACTTAGAAAAATCAATTTTCCTTGCCCGAAAAGAGGATGATCATCGTGTTGTTGAGATTCGTGCGATTAATTGTAATTTAGATGATATTCAAGAGATGCGCCGTGATTACAAGCGCACTCCTTACAGCAAAGCATTAAAATCATTAGGGGTTGTACAAATTACCCGCCCCTTCTTTACACATATTAAAGAAGGTGAAATCGAATTTATGGCACCCTTGGTTTATGCCGGTGACGTCCGCGGCTTTTGGGCACTATCTGTTATCCCCAACAAATACTTCAATCAGCAAGCGTTTGAAAAAAACGTCAATAAATTCGCAGCGCAAGTTGCTGAATTACTTTTCCATTATCATATATTTAAAACGACTCAAGCGAGTAACAATAGCTTATTAAATCAATTGCTAACCTTAAAGCTACATGAGCCGATTAGTGAGCAGGTTAAACAATCTATTAATGAAATGGAGCAAAAGCTAACAACCTTAGAAATGGTGTTTAATCACACCCGCTCTGCCACTGTTTTATTTAATTTGTTTGGTCAAGTAATTCAAACAAACGCATCCCTCGAACAATTTGCCAAGCAGCACCAACTTGCTATTTTTGAAATGACGGCACTAGACCTACTTTGCAAGAGCTGTGATTTAGACGCTGAAATTGCTAAAGGGAAATTGCGTTATATCACTCTAAACAAAGCAGAAGTAGCCTTACCAGCTAAGTTTGGCGAACAAGACTATACCTTAAACATTAAAGCCCTACACACTGACAGCTCACAAGCGGCATCCGGTGAGCCTTTTCAAGTATCAGGTATATTATTTGAATTTATCGATAACCATGTAGCTCGTAATGAGGGGCAAGGTTAATGGATTTTGTGTTAGCACTCTTCCCTGCAGGTAGTGGCCTTGGTCAATCTGTTATTACAACAGTTTGGGTAGGCACTGCAGTTGTATGCTTACTTAACTTGCGCTTCGGCTTTCCATTAACAGGCCTTGTAGTACCCGGTTATATCGTTCCTTTGTTGATAATTAGTCCGACCTCTGCGGCAGTTATTATCATTGAAGCTATTGTTGTATATGCCTTAATGCGTTTCAGCGCACATTATATGATGGAAAAATTTGGCTATAGCCAAATGTTTGGTCGTGATCGTTTTTTTGCCATCATATTGATAAGTATCCTAGTTCGAGTATGTATGGATACCTTGTTTTGGCCGTTAATTGCAAACCAATTAAGTCGCTGGGATATCACCTTTGATTATGCTTCACAGCTCTACTCTCTTGGTCTTATCATTATCGCTTTAACAGCTAATGTAATGTGGAACGGAGGCTTTAAATATGGCTTAAAAGTAACCTTTATTCAGTTACTTATTACCTTTATTCTCGTACGTTTTGTGCTCATGCCTTTCACAAACTTTAGTATTGCTAACTTGGGTATTATGTACGAAGCAGTAGCTGCGTCGATTATTGCGGCTCCCAAAGCCTATATCATCCTAGTTATTACCGCTTTTCTTGCCTCTCGGGCGAATATTAAGTACGGCTGGGAGTTTAACGGTATCATGCTACCAGCACTTCTTGCCCTTCAACTTACTCAACCGAGTAAATTACTAACTTCATTTGCTGAAACAGCCATTATTTTGGCCGTTGGCGGGTCACTTATTCATTTTACTAGGCTTAGACACGCCAATATTGAAGGTGCCAGATTATTGATGCTGTTCTTCACTATCGGCTTTATTTATAAACTAACTCTTAACTACATTGTGGTCTGGTATTTCCCTGCCATAAAAGTGACCGATACTTTCGCGTTTGGTTATATGTTAGCGACCTTACTTGCTTTAAAGATTTATCAAAAAAACGCCTTAGGTCTTGTCGTCAGAGCAACATTACAAACTTCGATAGTGGGTGGTATACTTGCCATTATCGTTGGCTTTATTGTTATGCTAATTCCTTCGATACTATCTAAGCCGAACCTTAAACCCGAAACTGAAACTCAGCATGTTATTACGCTTAATCAGCAAGTTAGTCAGTATAAAAGTTACCTTTATACCAGTCGTAGTAATAAAGTTAGTGTAAGTAGTTATAAAGCAAATCAAGCCGTTGCTGAGTTTAAGTATGCTGTTTATCAGCTTAATAAGGCAATTATTAAACAGCAAGATATCGCTGAGCTCTCAGCTTTATTTTCTAGCATTGGCTTTTTACTGCAAGGTGATGAAAACTATATTTATCTGATTGATACAATTGAAGATAGGCAACGCGGACTGTTTGTTTTAAACAAACAACCTAAAACTCCTTTATTAGTCACCGTGCCATTTCCAATTACTGAAAGTTTAGCCAGTGATTCTGCAGCCCTAATTTTCGAACAGCTACAAAGTAAAGCTTTGGTTTTTGGTACAAGTAAAACGCCACAAAAGACCTTAGCGAAAGAAAACCAGCAAAGCCCATTTTATCAGGCGTTTATCTCTGCATTAGAAGGTACAGAGATATTGCAAATTCGACAGGCCAACCGCCATACTGCTACTTTGTTTTCAGATAAAACAACACATGCAAAAAGCCAATATTGGATCTATAACCAATTACCAAGCTCAGTAAGTCAGCGCGAGCTACATGATTTTGTTGGCAGTGAAACAACCTTTTTTGGCACGGCAACCAGTAGCAGTCTACCTTCTTCAAGCTTTACTGGTTCAATGTTCGAAATGTTTTTAGATGCTGATAATTACACCAATATTTTAGCCAGTATATACCGTGATAATTTCAATTACAGTAATCTACAGTTGAATGAATTAAATGAAGAAATTAATCAAATAGTTGATATTTATTCGACTCACATAAGCAAAAAAGGCAGTTTTGACTATCAACCACTTTCTAATAGTCAGGTCGCACTTTGGGAGTTTGAAGTCTTAACGCCACTTTACAAGCTGATTGCTCGCATTGGTAATGATGCGCTGACTGAAGATATGCTAAATCAGCTAAAACAAATTAATGGCACCGCACAGCTTTTGAGCTATCAATTAAGGCTTGTGAAAAACAACAGTGGCCGTTATTTACTGCTGAGCCCGCTAGATACTCCTGCTGCATTACAACAAGGCCAAGGCATATTCCTATTTAATTTGACCGAGCACGAAGCAATTACCTTAAGTGTCCCTAGACCTTTATTTGAAAGTAATACGTTAAGCTTTGCCAGTGAGTTATTTGCTAAGTCGAATGCTGCTAACCTACTCGTTGCAGGAGCGCACCCTTATGCACATCCACAAGCAAATGTATTAGCTGCAGATAATGTTGATTCTTTATTCAATATTATTCACCAAAGCTTCTTACGATTTACACAAAACCAGCCTAGCTTGAATATTCAAATTCGCAGCCATAGCGCACCTTCATGGATACGTCCAAATGCAATCGCATTCTCAACAACACAAATAAGCGATACTGCGATTCCATTAATGAAGCAAATTGACAATAAACTCAATGCGTTAGGTGTCAATTATCAAACAGTCATGGGGCAACAAGCCACTCGCGGTCTCGAGATTGGTAGCTCTCCGCAATCCGGTTACCAGCAGTTTAATGCCAATAGTGAGCTGGCAACCTTGTGGCTCGCTTCAGACTTTAAACAACAGTTTTCGATGGATCAAAGTAGTGTATTACAGCGTTTATTAGCCATTTCGAGTAACTCTAAGGTTAAGGTAATAAACCTTGCCACTCTATCACCATTTAACTGGCAACCATTGGATGTTAACAAGAACCAACAGCTTCAAACCCTTGTAAATAACTATGTCGCTAATCAGCGTCTCACATCATTGCGAGATTTTTGCCTCCAAATCCCCGCTTGTAGTTTACAAACCATCAAGCTGGAACACCTTGATAAATTCGCACTAATGATAAAGCAGAACAATAACATCCTTGCGATCTATAACCCGACAAACAATCAACTGATTGATGTAAAAGCATTTAACCTGCTAATGGGAGGAGGTCAGCGTGTATTTAATTAAACGCTTATTCGCCCTATTACTTATTTTGACATTACTTTTCGCTATATTTTTTGGAGGGCGCAGCTTTTTAGTGTGGCTAGACTCAGCAGAGCCCGTGGATGCACGTAGCAATACCGAAACGCGATCTAATGTACAGTGGTTAAGTAGCGAAAAGCCACTGCGATTTACATTTTCTAATCAGCGAACTCATTCTTTACGAATTCTCTCGAATGCCGTGTTTGACCAATCTGTGTTTCTTGAATTACCGGTCAATTACGCAATTAAATACGTTCTTTATGACGATAAAGGTAATGTGATTTTAGATAAAATTTACCATCACGCTTCAAAGCTAGTTAACAATAGTGAAGAACAACAGATCAAACAAATAATAGAGAATAAACAATCACTAAACGTTGCTTCTGGGCAGTCTTTTTATTTGCCAATCACTCATTATCCAAATGCCAAAAGCCTTGATTTAACGCTGATCCCAGAAGAAAAATCGCTACAAGGCGTGGTTGTCCGTGTTCATGCAAAAACTCCTGAGCAAAATATCGACCCACTCAACAGTTGGCTTAAACGCCCTCTAGAAAGGCGAAGACGTGCCACTGACTATTTAACTATGGGTGAAAACACACTAACCAGCGCTGAAATTAGTAATGCGATGGCATTTTGGTGGCAAAAAATTGCACCTCAAGGGATCCCTGGTATCGACTTTAAATCTGACATTTTGTATGAAACTCTGCCTTACAATGTCACTACATATGACTTTAGCATGCAGCAGCATGACTTAGGCGCTTATTACACTGAACTTGGCCTTTGTGCCAGTATTACACTTGATGTGACTGACAGCCTTATTTTCGCCGTTAACTCAGAGCAGCTATTACCATCGCTAACTTGGTATGATAAGCATCAGTTCAAGGCGCCAATACCAATTAGTGTATCTCCAACCGATAACAAAAATAGCTATAAAACAGAGCTTATTGATCCAGGCCTAGTCACCATTTGTAGTGAAGAACCATTACTGACTAATTGGCGAACAGCGTCAAGCACACCAATTTTAACGAGTTATGCAGGCAGCTATTTGGTGAACGAATTTGCCAGTGTAGATTTTGATATAGAGCCAAATAGTAATCTCAATATTGACGTTCGTGCATTGCAAAGTAGTCAGCTTAACGTGGTTATTTATGATGAACGTAACCTAGCAATAGAAGATTACACCGTGACTTTAAAAGGTGAAGTGTCAGACTTCGACCGATTGATCACCGATACAACTCAAAGACAGCGTGTCGGTATGCTAAATAGTTACTATTTACGTACCCCAGATAATGCTCATCATCTGAAAATTATCGCTGAAAAAGATGTCTACGTTCGATTAAAATCTCGGTTAGCAGATTTCAATTATCAACGAACAATTTCTCATCAATATCTACCTGAGCCAATCAATGGTTTTTACGATATTGCCGCTTGGTATGAACAAAGAGCTGCAAATCATTATGAGTTAACGCAGCTAGCACATTTTACTAATATCCGTACTTTTACTCCGCCAAAAGAGCCGGATTTAGTGACAACTTTTTATCAATCTAAAGA
Organism: Pseudoalteromonas sp. CH_XMU1449-3; assembly: GCF_037027245.1. Taxonomy (NCBI): domain Bacteria; kingdom Pseudomonadati; phylum Pseudomonadota; class Gammaproteobacteria; order Alteromonadales; family Pseudoalteromonadaceae; genus Pseudoalteromonas; species Pseudoalteromonas sp. CH_XMU1449-3. The sequence goes on along the minus strand of NZ_JAYMDY010000001.1, from coordinate 420,295 downwards.
GCTCTTTGCAAAGCTGCCATTATCAAATGTCGCTTTAGTGCTAAGTCCTGATCGCTATTTTATGCCGAAGTTACCTCCTCAGGTTTTTAACTTTGGCTTATATAACAAAAATAACTATTCACCTTATGACGACTCTGAGGACAATAGTTTAGTTTATCGCTTAACTAACAAAAGCAGCAAAGAAGTCGCGGTGTCTGAGCTATCGGTCGAGGCATTACAACAATTACAGTCACAGGCGAAAACTATTTACCAAAATTGGTATGGAGATCGTCCATGGATAAAGCAACGCATTTACCAGCTTGATAAAAATACCCCTTTGACACTTGATTTCACAAAGCAACAGCGCCCGATGAGCTTAGTATTTAAAGTGTTTCGTGCAAATAGCAGCGAACCTGTAGAGTTATCGCTTACACAAAATGCCGACTACAAAGCAGGGCTGACAAGTGAATACAGCATCGCTAAACAACGCTTTATGCTACATCAATCGGCATTACTCGATGCTTTTTTAATTCACCCAAAAAATAGTCAGTTAACAAGCTATCCTAGCGTTACTCAAACAATCACTAATGACATTGCTGAGTTACATTCCCTAACACTGCAAACAACTGACACGGTGTGGGTTTCTATACTTGAGGAATATCCTTTGCAGGAGCAAAAAGTAAGGTGGTGGAACCATGAAAACTAAAATAATGATGATTATAGTTTGGCTCTTTGTATCTACATGCCACGCAACACCTAGTTTAAATGAGCTTACCTTGAGCTTAAAGTTATGGCTTGTTGATCAGCAACAGACTCCCACACACTTTAATGTCAACCAAGGTGCTCTATTTGCAAATGAATCTTTAAGTTCCGGTGGTGAAATTCATTATAAACAGCAAGGTGAAAAGTGCATTGCTTATGCACCACATCGCTTTTATGACAAACACACACATACTATTGCAAAGGCACTATATGCACACTGCCAAGTATTTTTAAGCAACACTAAACACCGCAACGACCGTGATGAGCATGGAGAACTTATTGACTTTGGTAAGTATAAACCAAGCGCGAGTAATGCCTTTATTCTTGCATACTCTGAACATGTTGAGTCATTTTCGATTTATCAGATCCATGGTTACGCAAAAGAAAAAAGGAAGACTCCAGAGGGTAAAAAAGCTGATGCAATTATAAGTAATGGTCATGCAATACCTAGCAAGCGGACGATTGCAATCACAGCCTGTTTAAATGAACAGCTAGATATTACAGCTATGGTTTATGGCCTTGATGTTAAAGAACTTGGAGGCACCAGCAATATTCTTGCATCGCTGGCTCCTAAGAACAGTCAGTTTTTCCATATCGAGTTAAGTCGCCAGTTGCGTGAGCGATTAGTTTCTAATAACCAGCTATTTAAGTTGTTTAACCAATGCCTTATTTCATAATTGCTATTATTTTACTGCTACTTTCAATGCAGCCTGCATACGCTGTTGATACAAATAGAGGTGTTCTTGAGCCCGCAATTTGGCTGCAAACTTCGCCAAAGCTCGCGCCCTATACCACCAGCCAAGATATGAGCTTTACTGCCAAGCAACATCGCTATCTTTGGCTTCCTAAAGGACATTGGCTAGACATTGACCCTGAGCTTCTTAATAAATTCATTATTAGTGCGGGGAATACGCAATACATACAACAACGCCTACAAGTGCATCGCGATTTATTATGCGATACGAAGCGATGCCAACTCCCCGCTTTGGGCCATAACCGAATTGTCGCCATCCAAAATCACCTAGATGAGGGTGCCACGTTCAGCGCTATGATTGGTCATATACCACAAAATGTAGATAGCTTTAGACGAGCCTTGTCGCTTGCTAAGCCCTCAGTTGTAACTAAAAACCGCAATGGCAGTGAACGTTATTATCAACTAAGCAAAGATGACGAAGTCACCTTGTTTTTCTCGGCAGCAAAAAAGCTTAAATTATCTGTTCGCCAAAATATGCAACAGCCTGATGAAAAAGGCGTTATCTATGCGTATGTCGATAAACAACTGATTGCTAAAATCAATACCATTAATAGCCAAGCCTTAGAATATAAAGAGCAGTCGCTAGGCCTTGAAAATACTGAGTACCTAGCTATCGCTGCCGGACAATACTTAACGATAAAAAGTAAAACCGATGCATTTATCAAACTGGAGCAAAGTCACCGCGCAATTTATGATGATAAGGCAGCAGAAAAAGAACAAGAAAAATTACTGTTACCATACTGGTATCAAGTCGCTGATGATGCCATTACAGCGGTTTATCGCGACCACTCATTGCAAGTGTTTAGTGATGATGTATTTAAAGCAAATAACTCACTTGCCCTAAAACGCCGTACCAACTTGCTATCTATGATGACTGGGCAATCTCAGCTTAAGGGTAGTTATCGCACTTTGAACGCAGTTGAGTCTCAAAATAGTATGGTTACTGAACTCGTTGAGCAACGCTTAGTAGACGATCAGTTTTATCCACGTATAAATCAACAGCTCCGCCTTATGGCCACTTTAAGCCAATCTGCACAGCTATTTGATTTATCCAGTGAAAAACGTGCAACACCTCGGTTAACTTTAATTGCAAGGAGCACTAAAGACAGCCAATTGAAACTATCTGCAGGTGAAAATAGTTGGTTAGTAAACCTAAAAGCAACAAATGACTTTCAAACATTATTTATCTCTGTGCCACTGAGCAGTCAGTCATTAACAATTCAAAGCTTAAGTAGTCAATCAAATAAAGTTGAGTTTGCGCTGTATGCAAGAACGCTTGCTGATCTGCCCAGCGACGAAGTGATATATCAACAAGCAGTTAATGCTAAGAATATAAGCCCTGCGATATCAAAACTGATTGCAGATGACCTACACAAACAACATGCTGATTATTTAGCGGCCATCGAGCCCTACGCGCCAGCACGTAAAAACGTCTCTGCATTTAATGCCGAACAATCATTATTAACAGCGAAAGACTTAGCTAATAGCGCCCCTCTCGATGCCTTAGCATTTTTAAAACCTCTGACCCAAAATGCGAATACAACGATTGCTAAACAAGCTTGGCAACTTAGAGTAGCAATTTTACGTAAACAGCAACAGTTCCACTTAGCCAATAGTTATTTAGAAGGCCTATACAAAAGTACACAGCAATTAGAGCTGAAGCAATTTGCAGCAAAAGCCTTGATTGATAGTTATCAAACAGAACGTCAAGATATTAAACTATTTGCACTGTGTGCAGGTAACTTAACAACCATAAATGAGTGCCCGCCAGTTTTGATTGATTTAGCGGTAAAACAGCAAAAACATCGTTTGGCTGCGTGGCTGGCTCACTCATCAACTGTGCCAACTAAAGTGTCTGAAAGCTTTAAAGCGCTTAACTATCAAACTCTCAGTGCCCCTCCCTTCATTGATGAAGCGCGTTATTTAGTAAAAGCAGGTATGCAAGAAACCTTTATTAACAGCCAGGGGAAATCTCAAAATACTGTCATCACACAAACAATGCCATGGCAATTTACAGCCCAAACACCTATTAATTTAGTTATTAAGGCTCGCACAGCAGCCAAGCAGAACGGTGAGTATCAAACCGCTTGGCTTATGGCTGAGAGTCAATATCAGCATAAACTCATGCCTATTTTTAGTGATATCCCCGCAACTACTTTGTTTGTTAAAAACCAACAAGCGGCCTCAATTGCAGCCACACTAGTAATTCGCCTTAAAGCTGGTGAAGCGCTAAAAATAACAGCTGACCATACGAGTTATCTTGATGTGAGCTTCATTCCAGACTCTTTATTTAGTCAGTTCGATTATGTGTCTGACGCCGCAAATAAATCCCCATCAAATGATATTATGTCGCTTATCTACTCTGCAGACGCTACACAAGCCGAACTTTTATTAAATGGGCTTTATTTACTTAGTAAAAAGCGCATTACCAATAACCAATACACACAACTTCTTCAGCGCTTAGAAACCTTAGGTGCGGATGCTAAATCGACCTTTTTACAAAACAGAATAGAAAGTTATGGTCAATGGCAGCCATTAGATAGTTTGCTCGACTTTGCTGGTACGCGATTATTTGACATGCAAAGTACAGCACAAAGTAGCTTTGCAGATCGTTTTACATTGCTTAATACACAGGCAGGCTCCAATAAAGGCATACTGCTGCGCCCATTCCACACATTAAACATTGATTTAGCACAAACTGAAGGGCAACAAATTCGCTTTAAATTTAACTTTTCTACTGCTGAATTGGCGCGTGCAAATGTTGCTAACCTGTCATTGCAATTAGCAAATGATCAAAAGATCTGGTCAGTCACAGAGCAGCAAAGCATTCCTTTCACATTTAACAAACGTGAATTGGATAACAACATCATTTCTGTCAGGTGGCTGAACCCGTATCTATCGCAGCACCTAACAATTGAAGCTGAACAATATATTGCAGGTCGCTGGCAACACCTAGAGCTGTCGACAACGTTACTCTTTTACACAGTGACACCTGATACGCCTTTAATGGCCAAATTACCTGCTGACAGACTCATTAAGTTAGAACAGATGAATGAATTTAAGCGAACAGAAAGGCGTTTCTTCCACCCTGCGGGTAAGGTTGAAGTGACTGCGGATAAATTACAATACGTTCGTTTGTATAGCTGGCAGCTAAGTGAGCAAAGCAATAAAATTTCACCTTACTCACAGGCAAAAACCCTGTTGCCTGAACTGGTCACTTATCAAGCGCCAGAAAAGCCCTCTGTTATCAATGAGCAGATAAACTTACATAGTGACGAATTAAATTGGCAGGGATTTATTCGCTACGATCAACAAACAATTTTCCAAAGTGCCGAAGATATACCTGCCCGTGAAGAAATAGATATAGGTGCCCGCTTACGCCTCAATGATGATAATCACTGGTATCAATTAGAGGGCTATTACTCTATGAGCGATAGCCAGGCTGATATTTTTGCCCTAAATGGTTACCATTCTTGGCAAGATGAAAACAGCCCATGGTATATCGACACGCAAATCAACTCACGTTGGCAGCCAAGCCATGATAGTTTTGACTTACAGTATGCATTAGATGCAAGTATCAGTATTGGTCAGTCTTGGCAGCGCGATACTGTGCACCGTCACCAATGGCAAGTAACGCCTTACATTCGCTATAGCAGCGCAGACCTTGATGATTACCTAGCAGATGAGCAACTAAACCCGAGCGTTTTCAACTTCTACCGTGAAAATCATGCATCTGGCTGGTTGAGTTATTACCAGTACCGTTATCAACCTTGGGTTGATAACTACCTTAACTTTGGTGTTTCCTCTGGCTCTAACGATGACTGGATAAGCCTAGACTACTTACGTTTCAACTCAAGCTGGAATCAGTATTATCGTGGCCACATTTTTCAAGTTGGTCTAGATAGCTACTATCGCTTTGCTGATGAGCATAGAGCTACAGCCACATGGCAATACATCACTCGCTTTGCGTGGCAAAAACAAGTCAATTTAGGCAGTTTTACAAATGGCTGGCTGAAACTAAGCTGGCAGCAAGACTGGGTCTGGAACAATCATAATATTAGTCTCGAGTTTTCATCAGGTAATAACCAGCACACCGGCTTTGCACCTTTTGCTCATGATGAAATTATTTTCCCTGCACTTCAACTTAACCATTTGCTAGAGCACAGTGATTATGAGCAGTAAACAACTTAAACAACGCCTAGAAACCTTGCTATTTGCTGATATAGCTAGTTTTTGGCTAGACTTATACCGTCAGAAGTATCATGAACTTGTTGATGAATTAAGCCAATGGGAGCTGATAAAAAATCAACCTGACGATGACGATGAAGATGACTGGCTTTTATTACAAGCGATTGCTTTCCTTACTCACAAGATTGAAACCTTGCAGAATCAGTTGCTTAAACTTGATACCGACCATCGCCGTTTTGTAGAGCGCTTAAGCCATGCAGAGTTAAAAGCAGAACGAGAGTTTCACATTCTTGATTACGCATACATTTTAGGGGCAGACCGACTGCAGCTAAAAAAAGATCAAGAGGCTTTTCAGCGCTGGTTTGATGAAGGTGCGATGATTAATCGCTATCAAGATAAAACCTCTGAGCTTGAACAATCACTGAAATTTTTAATTGGTAAACTTGGGGATTTAGCGAACCGCTATTTACGTAGCCACGCTGACGAAATTGCGCAATCATGGCTGACTCTAAATTTAGAAAGCTTTTTCTTGTCGTTATTAGAAAAAACTGACAATGAAGCCATTCGCAACTCAATTTTTCGCGCTTTGGCAAATCAAGTGCAGCTAATAAGTGAATATGTAGATGATCCTGAGTTTAATGCCGAATTAGTAGAAAACTTACTGCAGTCTCTTGAAAAAATAACAACCCCGCATGCTGCAAAAGTCGATATCTTAGAAATTTTAATTAATTTAAGGCCAACATTCACACGCTACTATATGCGCTCTCATATTGATTTAGAGCTACCTGAAAATGAGCAAATTGACCGAAGGCAGTTATTTTTACTCAGTGCCTTTGCTGGCATTCTTAGCAAACAGCTTAACCTCAGTGAGGTTAACATTAAACTATTATTTTTACTCGCCAAACATCGCTACCCAAGAGTAAGGCAAAGTGTCTATGAGCAATGTGCTGTATTGCCATGGCCATGTTCTCAACAGCTTATTTTAGAGGGCTTACAAAATGAGACTCAACAGGCTGTTAGGTTAACTCTGATTAAGCAATTAGCCGATCCACGTTTCAGTGAGCATCAGCAAGGATTCAAAGTTTGGCAACAACAATTAATAGCAACGGCTAGCTTTGCTGAAAAGCGCTTATTACTCGAGTTAAGTCCTCGCATTATGTTTAACCTGCAAGTGGATTGCCATACAGAGCAGCAAGCTAATAGTTTATTTAAATCATTTGTGGAATTTTTAAATCAGCGCCTAGAAGATGAGCCAAGCCTCGCTATTCGTCGCATTATCAGCCGTGTACGAGAACAACTTGTCAGCTTTATGCACCAGCAGCAAGTAGCACAACTTGAAGTTGACCTGAGCGCCCACAAAAATCTAGATTTAGCTGATTGGAATGAGCAGTTACTCGGCAGGTTATTAAGTAATCAAGCGCAAAATTATGAAGCCTACAATGTCAGTGCGCGAAAGAAATCATGGCAAGTACAATATAGCTACAAGCGAGGCTTTCGTTTTTGGCGACTTTGGCATGAATTCAAAACACCGAGTACTGATAAACGCCAGAGTTTTAACCACATGCATGCAAGAAAACCAAGTGCATTTATGCATGTACCTAGTAGTACAGTGGCTGAAATTAGTCAAACAGAAGTCCCTGGCGAACCACGCTTTGATGAACAGCAATTTAGTGCTCGTGAACACTTGCCATTACTCGACTTTCTTTTGAGCAGCCTTTCTCAAGACAACCTAAAAACGCCAGCAAAAACCTATACACCGGATGGTATTCTCATAGTGACCCCACCGAAGAGCCTATTTAAAAGGCTTTACTGCTATAGCTGGATATCGTTTAACTATGAAAAATTAAACGAGCTGAGAAATGGCTCAGAAGTTGAACAAAAACAGTTTTTAGAGATATTAAAAAGTAAAGGGTTTACACTTGATTTTCAGCCGTATGGTAGCGTACTTGATACAAACTTCCCGGTAGAAACAAGTATCAGTAGTTTATATAACAAACTCGCAATTACACCATTTCTGTTTAATCTATGGTCAAGCTTTAAAGAGTATGCTTATTCAATTTACCAAAATAGCATAGGCCAGCTTATATTCTTTGTGCTCAGCTTTATCGCCTACTTTTGGGCAAGGCATTTGAAAATAAGTCGTCAAATAAAGTCTGACAGAGCACACATTCCGGTTTCAATTGGTGGTTGGGGAACGCGAGGAAAGTCAGGAACTGAGCGTTTAAAAGCTGCACTTTTTAGTAGCCTCACGTTAAAAGTTGTTAGTAAAACCACAGGCTGCGAAGCGACCATGATCTATGCCAGAGCCAGTGGTGAACAGTTCGAAATCCCTCTATTTAGACCCTTTGATAAAGCCAGCATTTGGGAACAAAGTGACGTTTTACACTTTGCCAAAAATGTAAATGCGGATGTTTTTTTATGGGAATGCATGGGCTTAACTCCGCGTTATGTCAGAATTTTGCGCAACTGGATGCAAGATAGCTTTTCAACTATCACTAACGCCTACCCGGATCATGAAGACATTTTAGGACCAACAGGTATCGATGTTGCTAATGAAACAAGCCATTTTATTGGTGAAAACAGCTTAGTATTCACCAGCGAGCAAAACATGGCCCCTATACTTGAGGCGAATGCGAAGCAAAAGAATTCAAATTTAATTCAGGTTCATTGGGCTGACGGCCTACAAATTACCGAAGATATTCGAGCCCTTTATCCATATCAAGAGCATCCTGCAAATATTGCCTTAGTTTGTAAAATGGCCAAACACATTGGCCTCAGCAAAGATTATGTATTTAAAGAAACCTCTGCGCGAATTATTCCTGACATCGGCGTATTACAACAGTTTCCTCGGGCACCAATAAGTTCTATAGAGCAGTCTTTTGTAAATAGTATGTCGGCAAATGAGCGCTTAGCAACGCTTGAGAATTGGCGCAGACTCAGCCTTTATGAGCTCAATGATTGCCCTAAGACACAAGTCATTGCATTAATTAATAACCGTAATGATCGTGTCGCTCGCTCGAAAGTATTCGCTAATATTTTGAGCCATGACTTAAGGTTTGACCGAATTGTAGTGATAGGTACTAATGTAGATGGCTTTTATAGTTATTTTATAAATGCATTAACAGAGCGAATTGATAAGCTCATTGAAAATAATGATATTGAAGAACTTGAAAGCCTATCGGTACAACTTAACTTATTAACTGCAGAGCAGATCCATGCCCGCTTTGTCCATGCATATGGGCAAACTAATGCAGATAAATTAATGTCGCTGAGTGAAGGGACACTCAATAAAGCCTGCGTAAAAGAAATTCTCGGAGATATTTTAGACTCACAAGTAGGTGTTATTTTGAGTTATTTCCGCCACCACTTTCAACGAAATGCGCTTGCTGCTTTACAAGAAAACATAGCTGAAAATGCAAATGAAATAAAAGAGCGCCTATTAACTATTACTAAGTCTAAAATAACAGTCCATGAAAACAGCAATTTATCTGCCGATGAACTTACTATTTCAACCGCCGATTTAGCTCTGCCAAATACACATCAGGTTATTGTAGGCATGCAAAACATAAAAGGTGCGGGTTTAAACTACGTGTACGCATGGCAACAGTGGCAGAAAATACATCAAACCATTCGCCACTTATTTACTGAACAGTGTTCAGCTAAAGAGTTTCGTACCGCACTTACAAACTTAAATATGATTGTTTCGTTCAATCTCATTGAAATAGACTATATGAAACAACATTTAGCAACTTTAAAGAAAACTCACCTTGCGCAAAATGAGTTTTGCCAGGCTGAAATATCTAGCCTGTTAGAAAAACTTGAAGAAGATGAATCAAACCAAAAGCAGGAGCAACAACAAGCCTTACTTGTGAAATACTTCAATCAACTAATTGAATCATTTTTAGATGCCGGTGCTGCAGTAAAACGGAAAAAGCGCGCAAACCAAATTTATCGCGATATTGCAGATCAGCGTATCACTTTAGAAAAAGCGATTAAGCTACTCGGTAAACTTAGTCGCAATCAAAAGTCTGGATGGTTCGCGAACAAGTCAAATCAAGACTAACTTTAGGGTTAGACCCAAAACCAAACCCCAATACTTACGGGTTTGGTTTTTTTGAGCTATAAAAAAATCTTGAAAAATCAGAAATTTCCGATCAAAAAACAAGCTTTTACAAATCATAAAGTTAAACGATTAAACGTAAAATCACCGCAAATCCGGCTTGTTCCTTAATTGAACAAAAGCCATTTAAAGCAGTAAAATTATACTATTCAATATTAATTTTATGTTAATCACTTAACGGAGAGTGTCATGAAAAGCTTGGTTACTAAACTAGCAATTTTACCTTTAGCTATTGCATCAACGATCGCAATGGCTGGCACAAATTTAGTAGAAAACGGATCATTTGAAAATACAGATACAGTGACCGCTCACAATGGTCAATGGCAGTTATTTGATGTAATACCTGGTTGGACTCGTAGCACTAACGCTAAATTTGAAATTCAAACCAATAAACTTGGAATTATTCCTGCACAAGATGGTGAGCAACTCATTGAGCTTGATTCAACAGCCAACTACAGTATTTCGCAAGCAATTGCGACGACTGCTGGGAATCAATATGAAGTGAGCTTTTACTATTCTGCACGTGTAACAGGCAATGAACAAACAAATAAAGCAGAAGTTTTCTGGAATGGTGAATCATTAGCCGTTGTCAACAGCAGCACAAAAGGCTGGACGAAATACAGCTTTACAGTTGAGGCTGACAGCGCAAGCTCAGTGTTAAGCTTTGCAGGCGCGGGGACATCTGATTCAGTAGGTGCATTCATCGATAACGTCGTAGTGACTGAAATTCCGGCACCATGTGCAGTTGTAACCGGTTTATACGGTATTAATAACTTTGGCTCTGAAACTGAAGGCTATGTATATCACTTCAATCCAGAATCAAGCGCTGTAACTGTAGTTGCAGGTCTTAACAATACAGCATCAAATATTGCTAGCAATGACGGTGTGCTTTATTTCATGGAGCAACTTGATAAAAGCAGCAAAGCGTCAAAAATCTATAGCCTAGATTTAGCCACTGATACGCAAACTGAAGTTGCAGATGCGACATCATTCCCTATTTATCGCTCAACAGTGACTGCGGATGGTCTGTCTTTACGTGCGACAAGCAAAACATACATGTATGATTTTGACCTAACTACAGGTGAAAAAACGGTATTAGGTAAACTATCGTATGAAGGCGATACATTTGCAGACGGCGACATCGCTTATTCAAGTGATTACAACGTACTTTACGTGTTAACAGGTCAAGCACTTTACACAGTGGACGAAGGTAACCTTGAATTAACCCGGATCGGTGAGCACGGTGTTAATTGGGCGTCAGGTATTGCGATTGCTGATGACGGTACAATTTATATTTCAGGTAGAGAAAGCGGCGAGAATGCAAAAATCTACACCTTAGATCAAAACACCGCTGAAGCGACATTCGTGATGGATGGTCCGGCACACGTAAACGATTTAACGTTTGTTAGTGAAGCAGTTTGCGCAGCAGAGTAAACTGTGTTTAAAGCCATAAAATGCCAGCTTAGCTGGCATTTTTTTTAGCTAATCTTAGGTATCACTTATTAGTGAGCTTCTTTTGCTCTAACATTTCTTTCCAGTGCATCACTTCTGCTGGCAAAATAGGTGCAACTCCGCTAAAGCCCGCAACTTCAAGCATCTCTTCAACGCTCACAACACCTTTTTTACGTTTAAATACACCACGCACATAAGCAATTGCATGCAAACCTCTTTCTGAGTGAAACTTTTGCTCAATGTAAAAGTATTTATGGTCCCAGCCAACCAAGCGAGTGCTAACTGTGTACTTTTGCATTGGCTTAATATCGCGAATATAGGTAATTGCAGTTGCATTAACGATTGGAAACCAGCGGCGCTTCATTATGTGCTTTAACAAGCCTACTCGCTCAGTCATCCAAGTACGGGCAAGGTCCATCATTGCTAAGTAGCGAGAATTAGTCAGATGGAAGTTAATATCGCAATCGGTCGGTAACGCTTTGAATTCAATATCAATCGTGTCTAACAATTGTTGATAATCACGATTACGTTTAATTTTAAAAAACAGCAGTATTAGTCGAAAATAGAGGTTCACGGTAAAGGTCTAACCAGTTGATGATGCACAAAGTGTATCACAGCGTATTGCTAAGGCGAATATTCTGCTCTAATCTGTGCATATATTAGTATAAAAAAAGAATAACCTAATGAAATTATTTAGTTTGGTCACTCTGTTTTCAGCCAGTTTATTTACCAGCTCTGCCTTTGCAGATTTTAACTTTGCTGGGGATGGAACCTTAAAGTACCCAACGGGTGTTGAAAAAGCCTTTAAATTTGGCTTTGCTTGGCAACAAGATGCTGAAAAGTTCACTATTGGTGATAAAAGCTATGATATGTCATTACCTGAGTCATATTCTGTGGCGATTACACTCAGCAAAGACGAGCAACAGGTATGGGTTCAGGAATTTAATAATGGCTTTATTGAAGGCTTCAACTGGCAAATTGCTGATCACACCCTAAAACTCGAAAAGCGCAAATTCAGCGATTCAGTCAAAGGTGATTATGTTATCAGCCTTGATAATCGAGACTACTTTTTTGCCCGCAACAACATCAGTGTTGTTATTAAGTTCGACGATGAGGGTATTAAAAATATCGCTATCGATGGTGTCACCAAGGATATGGGTACCAAACAATAGTTTTTAATCGAAAAGAAAAAGGCTTAGGTTTTACCTAAGCCTTTTTTGCTTAATTAAGCTTTATAATTAAACCTTTACTGTTTTGCGGTTAATACCGTAATCTCGAAGCTTATTTGCTACTGCCGTGTGGCTCAAACCTAATCGCTTAGCGAGTTGACGAGAGCTTGGATAAGCAGGATAAAGCTTACGAAGTAAAGTCGCCTCAAAACGTTTTACCGCTTGGTCTAAGGTTCCTTCAAAGTCAGACTCAAGATAACCTAAATCATGGGTAAACGTTGGTAACTGAAGATGCTCAATACGCAATTCGTTATCATCTAACAACGACACAGCACGATAAATCGCATTTTCTAATTGGCGCACGTTACCCGGCCATGGGTAATCTTGTAAAAAGCGTAAACAATCCTCAGACATCACAGGCACAGAATGACCATTTTGCTGGGCATACTTTTGAATAAAGTGCTCTGCTAGCGGGCCGATATCTGCTTTTCTATCACGTAATGGGGCTATTTCTAAGGTCAAAACATTAATTCGGTAATAAAGATCTTCTCTAAATGTTCCCTCTTGCACCATCGCTGGTAAATCTTTTTGTGTTGCGGCAACAATACGCACATTTACTTTTACTTCGTTTTCATCACCGACTTTTCGGAAGGTACCGTCTTGTAAAAAACGTAGTAGCTTAGTTTGTAGCTGAGTCGACATTTCACCAACTTCATCTAAAAACACTGTGCCACCATCAGCTTGCTCTAAAACGCCGCGTTTTGGTGCCGCGTTTTCTTCATAGCCTGCGTAACCAAATAGTTCAGACTCAGCGACATCATCAGGCAACGAAGCACACGACAAAGCGATAAACGGTTTTACTGAGCGGTTTGATGCGTAATGACAAGCACGAGCAAGTAGCTCTTTACCTGTACCGGTTTCACCAGTAATCAGGATTGGCGCTTCAAGTTGTGCCATTTTACGCGCTTCACGAACCACACGGCGCATTGCAGTACTAAAGTTATGTATGGTTGCAAAACTTTCTTGGCCATAACGACGGAACGCACTGACTTGTTGGCCTAAGCGACTTTGTGATTTGATATTGATAACGGCACCGGCTAAAACATCCCCTTCAGCACCTTGGGGTACTGAAATAGGTAGAATATCGGCAATAAAGTCTTCGCCAGCTACTTCAACTCGGGTTGTTTGGCCAAGTACTTCTTTGCCTTCTAACCAACGCGTAAAATTAAAGCCTTTAAGCAGATTATTGATGTTAGCGCCAATCACTTCGCTTTCAGATAATTGCAGGTCGCGACACGCAGCATCATTACATAAACGCACCCAGCCTTTAGCGTCAATAGATATCACACCGTCAGGCAATGCACGCAGTAATGTATTTAACTCATTATGCTCTCGCTCAGAAGGTAAAAATGCAGTTGTACGAACGTCTTTCACGCCATCTATCAAACGGATAGATGGCATAATTTTTTGGAATTGTTCAAACTCAATAGGCGGAAAGCTCACGTACATTCGACAATTAACCGAATCTACCTCGATGCCTTTTAAATCAACTTGGTAACTAACCAAGATATTGAGAATCTCTTGTGCGATACCAATTCGGTCAGCACAGTGGATATCTAAACGCATTACATCCTCAAAAAACGGGAACCTATAGTATGAGAATAATACGCTAACTCCCTGCAGCTGGGTAGTCTATTGTAAACAATTTTGGACAAATAACTTAATTAGTCGGGTACTTGGTCCATTCTCCACCATCTAATTGGATGTAAGGCTGCCCTTTTATGTACATCATTACCGTATCTTCATTCTCGGCGACCTTGGCTGAAGTTGGTAAATTATCAAGCACTCGGTTAATGGGTACCGTACCTGTGAACAAATCTAACTTCATCGTATTGTTGATTAACTCTGACAGTGAAAAGTAACTCATTGTTTCATCAACGACATTCAGCCCATCATGCTTTATATCAGGACCGATGAATTTAACCGCAGTTGGCACTGAAACTATTGAAGGGCTCGGAATTTCGCGCAAACCAGAGAATTGTAGTTTATCACCCTGTAAGGCTGCCCCATGCTCAGGCACAACCACCAGCATAACATTACGACCTTGCGCTTTTAACTCAGTTATAAACTTATCAATGTCATTAAATAAGCGCTGTTGTCTAAGCGGATAGCTTTCAAAGCTATTCATACGTTCACGACCAGCAAGTTGATTGCCATCGTGTAAGCTAATGGTGTTGTAATAAAGAGCCCTAGGCTGCTCACTCGAACCTTGCTTTTTCAACCAGTTAGTGAGTATATCCGCATCAGAATAAATTGGTTTGCCATCGAAACCATACTGCGCAGCACTAAATTGGCTAAAATCCAGTTTTGGCACAGAAACACCACCGTATTGTCTGATCAAACCTATAAAGTCATCAAAATGTCCATCGTGGTTAAGAGCCACACTGGTTTTATAGCCAAGCTCAGCAAGATTAGTGAATAGCTGACATTGCTCATCAACAGGTTTAAATAGTTGCTCTTGACTTGTTTGCCCGCAACTTGCTCGTAATAAACGAATTGCCGCAGGGCCACTGTACGACGTTGCTGAGTTAAATTGGCTAAACAAAATATCAAAATCAGCAAATAAGTTACGTGGCTCAACACCAATTGCATTTAAATCAGCCGTCGCTAAAGAGCAAATATTTAGCACAACAACATCAAATGGTTGACCATTAAATACATCAGGAAACTGGCTTTGTAGTAAATTCTGTTGCTGGTAAAAGTCTTGTAACTGTTGATCCGGTGTCTTTTGTTTTGCTGTATCAGAAACTAAAACGGGTACTTGCTTTTTTGTAGTTTGGCTATTGCTTGCAACTTGAGTTGTAACCTCATCACTCGTAACAACCCCACTTAACCAAAACGCATACAAAAAGCCAATTATTGAAATACTGGTGTAACGCAACCACTTAACAGTAAACCAATAAAAAACCACTAAAGCAAAGAGCGCAAAAATCATATCGAGGCTAACAACGCGCGCTGTGATCTCAAAAAAGTAGCCGACGCTAAAGTCTTGTACATTGCCAGCTTGCTTGGTGAGCCTAGAAATCGGGGGCAACCACGAATCGTGATACAATAAAGCCGCACCTATCAGCACACTCATAGCATGTTTGATTCGAGACAACCAAACATGTTGAAAAGAGATAGCTAGAAAAGCAAAAAATGCTAAGTTTGCAAATAAATCAAAAGAAATATCACCTCGGCTATACAGAACAAACTTAACTAAAAAGTATAAATTCCAAATACCTAATCCTGAAAGCCTCACTTGTTATCCTTCTTGTGTCGTTTTGGCGTATAAGGCGTTAATAATACATGCCTAAATGTTAGTTTTCGGTAGAGCACGACTGCTTTATTAAACAATACCTTACCTGTATTACTCAGCAAAATGCCGATTAACATTGCGATAATAAAAGTAATAAAAAACTGATTTAAGCTCATGACAGCTCACCTTTTAAGGTCACTTTTACTGGCTCAGATATAGGTCGAATCACTTTTTTAAATTCCGGTGTCTCTGTATTTAAATTTGCAATGTCTGCTGTTTTTGTATCAAAAATATAACTGACGTTTTCTTGCAATTGTTGGGTAAAGTCGGTTATTTCAGTATCAGCAAAATGACGTTGCATGCGGCGACATTCTTGCTGAATATAAAAATGATCAGCAATGACATTTTTTGACATAAAAAAGTCGCTTACCTGTAATTTAAATAAATGTTTAATCGCACTTTCCACATCGTGTTCTCGACAAGCATGTAGATAAAGGTAAACCGTGCCATCAGCAAAACTAAAAATATCCCCTTCACGTTTTACATGAAATAAATGTAATGGGTGTATGGCATCAATACGCGGTAAAAGCTGCAACATAACAAGCACGCCACTTACACCCAGATTGGCAGCTGAGTCACTATGTTTAGCAACCTGCTGTACGAACTTATCTGGAGACAAATAACCTTTAGCTAATACATTTTCGCTGTATTTTAGAACATCATCAATAGATTTCGGTAGTGGCCTTGTAAACTGAAACCCTTGAATTGACTGAATTTGTGACAGTAAACGCGAAGGCTCAGAATAACTATATAAAATAAGGTTAACCCCTAAAGTTAAAAATAAGCACTCGTCCTGGTGACGAATAATGCCATCAACATTTTGAATTACTAATTTCAGTCGGCGACCACATTTCTTTCGAAGAGAGAAACAATCTTTGGCTAACGCTTTTAAATCAGTGTATCGGGTAACTGCAAAAACTAACGTCGCTGATTTTTTGGTAAGCCCTTTAGAAAAAAGAGCATCATTATCATCAATTATTTTATAAAACACGGGTAGCTTTGTACCCTCAGGTACAGCACTGCGAGTAAGCCATACCTCGTCTTCATCAAAGTCTTGCTCCGTTGCAAGAGACTTATCATCAGCCTCTTGCTCTACCTCAACTAATACAAGTTGACCATCATGAAGCTGTAAATTAACCGAACGCCCAGCGATAACTCCTTCTTTATGACACCAATAATCATACTCAAGAGTGCGAATTGAGGCCTCTTGAGTTATATAAATAAGGCCATCAAAGAAACGGTTTAAGGCTAATAACTGACGTCTCAATTCACTGACATAAGCACCTGACATTAAAAACACTAAAGTGACATTTTTTGACTGTGACAAAGCAACATAGAGCTTTAGTTTTTCACCTAGCTGCTGTTCGTTCAAAGAGACTAAATGTTCTGAATCGACATGCACGATAACCGTACTGTTTTTTAGTTGCTCATACTGTTTTATTTCGTTAATAACACCACGGGAAAAATGCAAACTTTTTGATACATTCTCATTATGATGTAAATGGAAAGGACGTAGTACCCCTTGTTCGAACAGGGTAAATAATAACTCGCTTCCCTCTCCTTCGAAAAATAATTCGACTTGTTCAGAGAGCAAAAAAACCGAGTCTTTATGATTGGTTAAAAGATGCCTTGTTAACTCTAATAACTGATTATCTAGCGGGGCAAGTAAAGCATAGTTTGCGCCTCGCTTTAGCTCAGAGAAAGCTCCGTTTAGTCCTGTAATATTTAAATGAGGCACCAACAAACCCTTAAAAAAGATACTTTAGTACTAGTTTTAAACGCTATTCTATATATAATGCAGATTATGTCCATGGATCGTGAACATTTTTAAGCTAATTTTTCTCATAACGGTTTTTTTAGATGAATGACTTTGCAGTAAAAAATTCACACACCTTAACTCAATACGATATTGAAAAGCTGTTACGCCAATTTGGCGGCAAGGAAACGGATTATGTTGAAATTGTTGATGTTGAAAAAAATCGAAAAACGATTGAAAAGTACCCCTTGCTTAACGATATCGCATTAGCAACAACACAAACACAGAGCACGAAAAAATTAACAAAAACGCAATAAAGAATCATAAATGAAGCGAATTTTTTTAAAAGGAATTAAAGGTGGCACTGGTACAACATCTATTGTGGCCAACCTTGCTTGTGCTTTGAGAAAATCAGATGTGCCTGTGTATGCCATCGATTTAGATCCAAAAGGCGACTTAGGCCTACACCTTGGTCTTGCTTGGGAGCATCAGCTCGGCTGGAGTGATTACCCAAACTTTGCCTCTGCATGTGAGCAGTTTCACCAAGATAACGATGGCGTAAAGTTTTTACCCTATGGCAGCCGTTCGAACTTAGGGTTAGACTTTTCATGTATTATAGAGAGTTGTCAGCAGCTTAATGACAGCGATGACAGCTGGTTTTTATTTGACTGCCCAGCCCATGTTGATGTGCACCGCTATTCGCTAAATGAAGACGATATATTCCTTGAGATTATTAATTGTGATGCAATTTGTCACAGTTTTGCTTTCAAACGTTTAAACACTCTAAAGCAGACTGAATCATCATGGCAGCATTATTTTTTAACCAATAAATATAATTCAGCCTCTGAGCTTGAATCAGATTTATTGCAGCTTTGGCAAACTGAATTACCATTAATTGCACCTTTATATATCAACAAAGATGAAGTCATCAAAGAAGCAACTGCATTTAGAAATGTGGCAATTAACTGTGCTCCATACAGCGTTGCTAATGATGACTTTGAAACGCTAGCCGGTTGGCTTGTAAGCCGCGCGAGTCAGAATGACCAATAGCATCCATTCACTCGGTGTCACACACCGACTATTTAAAGGTATTTTAGGGTTGTTTTTAACGAAGCAACTTGTGCGCTTCGTATTTATAAAATTTTATAGTTATTACAACCAACACAAAATGAGCCTATTGGGAGCGATTTTACTCCCCTTCTTTGTGCTTTTTTTGTCATTGTTTATTAAATTAGATAACAATAAAAAACGTGAGTTAAAGCTTAAACTTAAACGCTTGTATCCTCATGTTTCTCAACCAGTACTTACACCAAGCAATTGCATTCGGATTGTATTGCAAAGTGTGTACCTTGCGCTATTCAATACCACCACAACCTCACAGCAACATATCGCCGTTGAACAGCGTAAATCTTGGCGTAAAATCACGCGATCAGCTCGCTTATTGAGACTGGCAGACAGTAAACTAGTACGCTCTTTTAAAGGGCTTTGGTTAGTTGCTAGAAAGCAAACAAAAACTAAATCATATAAAGCAGTGAGTCGCTCTCCACTTTGGAGAAACAGCACCTTAAAGGTCGCTTTTTTCACTCTCATTATTTTTGCGGTGGCTATATTTGTAACCGTGCCATTTAGTATTGAAGCGCAAGCAGTGTTCATTAGTTTAATTTTGGTGGTTGCTTATTCTCTAAGGCGGGTTGAAGGGAAAATGGCCACTATTGTGATGATCACCCTTTCTGTTACAACCTCTACACGTTATCTATGGTGGCGCTACACAGATACCCTGAACTGGGGTGACCCGTTAGCCCTAGCACTCGGGATTGGTTTATTGCTTGCTGAAAGTTACGCTTGGTTAGTACTGATATTAGGCTTTTTCCAAACCATTAATCCATTAAACCGTAAACCAATCGCGTTAGGAAAAGACACTGCAAACTGGCCAACAGTTGATATTTATATTCCTACTTATAATGAGCCGCTTGATGTTGTGAAGCCAACAACAATCGCCGCGCAAAGTATTGATTGGCCTGCAGATAAGCTTAACATTTATATTTTAGATGATGGTAAGCGCCCTGAATTTGCCGAATTCGCAAAGCAAATTGGTGTTGGTTATTTAACTCGCCCTGATAACAAACATGCCAAAGCCGGTAACATGAACCATGCGATGAAAGTAACTAGTGGCGACTACATCGCTATTTTTGACTGTGACCATATCCCTGCTCGCTCATTCTTACAAATGACAATGGGACAATTCATCAATGACAGTAAAGTGTGTTTAGTACAAACACCTCACCACTTTTTTTCTGCCGATCCATTTGAGCGCAATCTCAAAAACCATCGGAAAATCCCAAATGAAAACATGCTGTTCTATGGTTTAATCCAAGATGGTAATGATATGTGGGATGCAACCTTCTTTTGTGGTTCGTGTGCTGTTTTAAGGCGCAGTGCCCTTGAAGAAATTGGTGGTTTTGCCGTAGAAACCGTCACTGAAGATGCCCACACCGCCCTAAGAATGCAGCGCGCTGGCTACAAAACAACATATATTAATATTCCACAAGCCGCCGGCCTGGCTACAGATAGTTTATCTGCCCACGTTGGCCAACGTATTCGCTGGGCACGCGGCATGGCACAAATATTCCGATTAGATAACCCGCTGTTTGGTAAAGGCCTAAATATCGCGCAGCGCTTGTGCTATTTAAACGCTATGTTGCACTTTTTATCAGGCATTCCGCGAATTGTATTCTTAACAGCGCCACTGGCATTAATTTATTTTAATGCGCAAATTATCTATGCACCGTTTGTTGCCATCTTTCTTTATATTGTGCCAACCCTGTTACAGGTAAAAATAACCAACTCTCGAATTCAAGGTAAGTACCGCTATTCATTTTGGGGCGAAGTTTATGAGTCAGTACTTGCTTGGTATATTTTAAAACCCACGACAGTTGCGCTTATCAACCCGAATAAGGGTAAATTTAACGTGACTGAAAAAGGCGGTTTAAACAAGCAAGATCACTACGATTGGACGATTTCAAAGCCTTATATAATCTTGTTACTTGTTAACGTTTTGGGTATGACCTACGGCGTGTTTAGATTGCTCTTCGGCGATAGTTCACAAATAGGTGTACTCGTCATAAGCATGCTTTGGGCAAGCTATAACGTGATAATTTTGGGTGCAGCTGTGGCTGTTGCCGCTGAAGCCAAACAAGTACGCAGCTCACACCGCATTAAAGCAAATTTCCCTGCAGCTATTCGCCTTGCTAATGGCCGTACTATTAAAGTAAAAATTACGGACTACTCAAATAATGGTGTTGGTCTTGAAACTGACCATAATCACCTTTGCCGTGTAAATGATAAAGTCGAGCTACTCATGAGCCGTGGCTTGAAGCAGTTTTCATTCCCAACTTATATCTGTAACACCCGCGATAAACAACTGGGTCTTACCCTCAGGGATTTAGATTTAGAAAAACAAAAAGCCTTTATTCAATGCACTTTCTCACGTGCTGATGCTTGGCTTGATTGGCAAGAAAACTTTAAACACGACAAGCCTTCATACAGCTTTTCTCACGTTTTTTATACCAGTCTAAGAGGCTTTAAGAACTTGATTTTCCATGCCCCAAATGAATTAAGACCCGCGATTGCGTTTGCATCAAGAGTCTTGTACTTTGTGGCGTCGTTATTACCTAAAAAACCAACAAAAGTACTAAAAACATCATGATAAAAACTTTTTTAACCTTGTTATTAGCTTTTGGCACACTCGGCATATCTGGCTGGGCGATAAGTGCTGAGCCTCTCTCTAATAAAGCGATTTTTGATGATGGTTACCCAGAGCAAGCACCAATTGAAAGCATGACGCTAAGCTTTGAAAAGCTTGGTTTAAGCAAGTTCAAGCTTGATGGAGTGAGTAATAGTACCCGTGTTGATTTTACAAACCGCCTCGATAAATTAGGGAAAAAACTGACTCTAGACTTTTCATACACAACTTCACCATCACTTATTGGTCGTGTCTCACATTTGAAAATTTTCTTAAATGAAAACCTTGTCACTGTGCTACCTATTGATGATAAGACAACGCCAATTGGCACAGTCTCTGAGCGCAGCATTGTTCTTAACCCTAAGCTAATCAAAGACTTTAACCAAATTCGCTTCGAACTAGTCGGTTTTTACGATCTGGTTTGTCAGGATGACTATAGTAAAACAATATGGGCCGAGCTTAGTAAAAGCAGCCGTATTTCTATTGACCGTCAGTCACTTGCTCTTGAAAGCTTACTTGAGTATTTCCCTGCACCATTTTTTGATTCGCGAGATTACAACAAGGTCACTTTGCCTTTTGTGTTTGCATCACAACCTGATGAAAACACACTCGAAGCAGCAGCTGCACTATCAAGCTTTTTTGGCGCACAAGCAAAATGGCGCAAAGCACAGTTCCCTGTGCAAATTAATGCAACACCGACAGAACATAGTGTCGTATTCGCAACAAACGACAACAAGCCTGATTTTTTATTGAATTACCCTGATGTTGAAAAGCCAACTGTAGAAATTATCAGCAGCCCTACTCAGCGCTACGCCAAAGTACTGCTTGTTTTAGGTAAAGACACAGCACAATTGAAAGAAGCCGTAGTAGGTTTAGTCTTTGGCTATAAAGTCATGACTGGTCGCAGTGCAACTATTGATGCAATTAGCAACTTACCGCTTCGAGAAGCCTACGATGCGCCACTGTGGGTGCGTTCTGATCGCCCAGTAAGCTTTGATGAATTTATTGAATACCCAACTCAGCTGCAATCGGAAGGCTATCGCGGTCTACCTGTTCGGTTAGACTTGCGTTTTGCACCAGATTTATTCACTTGGCGTGAAAATGGTATTCCTATTACCTTGAATTACCGCAACACGCCTGTTGAGCAAAACATGTTGTCGCGTTTGAATATGTTGATTAACGGTAAGTTTGTGGATGGTTTTATTCTTGATAACGAAGGTGGTAAAACGATTACAACCGATACCTTGTTACCGCTTTTATCTGAATTCAATCCAACCAAAACTCGTCAAGACTTTGAGCTAACAGGGTTAGATTTAACAACAAATAACCAGCTGACTTATGATTTTAATTTTGCAGTCGTAAAAACCGGTGAGTGTAGCGCTATTCCTGCCGGCGGTGAATTTGGTGCAATTGATGGCAGCTCTACCATTGATGTAAGTGACTTCCATCACTATATTGCCATGCCAAACCTACGCGCCTTTGCAAATGGCGGTTTCCCATTCACCAAATATGCCGATTTACACCAAAGCACGCTTGTAATGGAAGCTAACAGCTCAGTTAACGCGATTAGTTTATTGCTTAATTTCACAGGTCATTTGGGTGCCATAACAGGCTACCCA
Organism: Pseudoalteromonas sp. CH_XMU1449-3; assembly: GCF_037027245.1. Classification (NCBI taxonomy): domain Bacteria; kingdom Pseudomonadati; phylum Pseudomonadota; class Gammaproteobacteria; order Alteromonadales; family Pseudoalteromonadaceae; genus Pseudoalteromonas; species Pseudoalteromonas sp. CH_XMU1449-3. Next base: position 397,396 of record NZ_JAYMDY010000001.1, on the reverse strand, counting down.
GCGCACCGTTTAGACATTCAATTTCCAAGTAACCAATTGGCGCTAAACGATAAAGACATTATTATTATTGGTAAGCCTGAATCTTTCTTAAACTCACTTGCCAAAGACAGCGCCCTAAGTGTGCTTATCAACAACAACCAACGCATTGTTGATCAAGCTATCTATAATGGTGCCTACGACACTAAAGGTGCTGAAAAAATTAAAGTAAATATAAGCAGCATTGGTCGTTTAGCCGTGATGTCCGGGTTCCAGTCACCGTTTGATTCAGACCGCTCAGTAGTCTCTTTGATTGCCAGTAATGAAAATGCTTTTGCACTTCTCACTGATGCTCTACTGAATGATGATAAAACAGCTCAAATAATGGGAAGCTCAGCCATTATCAATAGCCAAGGCATCAAAACGATTAAAACCGATGAACAGTATTTTGTCGGTCACGTGCCTATTCATACCCTTATTTGGTTCCACTTTTCAGACCGCCCAGTATTGTTAGCGATTCTATCACTACTAACCCTATTACTTATTTCATTTATGTTGTGGCGAGTGCTCGCGCTACTTACCAAAAAACGTTTATCTGAAGGAGATCAGGCATAATGAAAACTATCGCTTCTTTACTATTCGTTTTTGTTTTTTCAAGCAACGCCTTAGCTCAGTTAAGCTGCAGCGCTTGGCCGCAATGGAATAACTTTAAAACTCACTTCATTACACCAGAAGGACGCGTAATTGATTTGGGTAGTGATTACAGTATTACCACCTCAGAGGGGCAATCTTATGCGTTATTCTTTGCTTTACTTGCCAATGATAAAGCCAGCTTCGATAAGTTGCTTGAGTGGACTGAAGTACACCTTTCTGAAGGTGATTTAAGTACCCGTTTACCAGCGTGGCAATGGGGAATAAAGCAAAATCAAGGACAAATCCTTGATTCAAATCCAGCTTCTGATTCAGATTTATGGATTGCTTATACCCTGTCGCAAGCGGCTATCTTATGGAATGAAAGACGCTACGCAGTGCTCAGCTCAGTGCTTGCTGAGCGCATCATTCGTGAAGAAACAGCGCAGATACCAAACCTCGGTCTGACTCTTTTACCTGGGCCAACAGGTTTTGAAAAAGACAGTAGCTGGAAATTAAATCCAAGCTATGCACCGCTATTTATATTTGCGCAATTTGCGCACCTATACCCGCACTCGCCTTGGCAAACATTACACGATAACTCAGCGCAGTTATTAATAGATACAGCACCAAAAGGCGTGAGCCCTGATTGGGTTAATTACAGCGTGGAAAAAGGCTTTTATCATGATAAAAGCGCCCCTGCTACAGGTAGTTACAATGCTATCCGCGTCTACCTTTGGGCCAGTATGATGGCAGAAGATGCCCCCTATAAAAATGCCCTTACAGAGCAGTTTAAACCTTTTGTTGATAGCATTGTTTCTTCAGGCAAAGTGCCATTAGAAACCAATGCTGCCACAGGCAAAACGGCAGGCAACGCCCCAAGTGGTTTTGTTGCCGCCTTATTGCCATTGCTTGCTGAAGATAATGCATCACAAACTGTGACGGCTTTACAACAGCAAATAATGATGGATACCCGCTTTACCACCAGCCGCTACTACGACAGCGTGTTGTATTTATTTGGTAACAGCGCATTGAACAAACGTTTTAGTATTGATAAAAACGGGGCTTTAACAACTAACTGGAGCAATGAATGCCGATAAAGTGGCTACTTGCTGCAGTTTTAGCAAGCTCCAGTGCATCCGCAGCAATAAACAAAGACCTTGATAGTCAATCAATTGATTGGTTAATTAGCCAAGTACAACTTGGTGAAATTGAGCGTGATAATCAATTGATGAGCGACAGCTTAGAAAAGCTGCAAAGCATTGCACCTAAAAATATCCAGGTGCAATGTGCCCAGGTGCGCGTTTTATATAGCCTCAAAGAAACCGACAAAGCCAATGCGCATTTAGCAGAGCTTAGTAACCTATCACATCCGTGCGTAACAAGCTTAAACCTACTTGCACGCGTCAATAACCAAGACAAAGAAGCGGTTCAACAAGCCAGGCTGCGTGCCAGGGCCGGACAATACAGTGACGCGGTAAAAATCTACAATCGGCTATTTAAATCCGCCTACCCTAATATTGAATATGAGCTGGAGCACATAAACTGGCTTGCTCAAGATCCAAATCAATATCAGCAAGCACTGCGCGGTTATCGTTCTTTACTAAAACGCTACCCAAATAGTGGCCGTTTTGAGCTTGCCTACGCAAGACATCTGTTAAAGCAAAACCCAACAAACAAAGAAGCCATAGAATTACTGAGCCATTATGCACACAGTAACCAATATGGTGTTGAAGCTGAGTTTGCGTGGCTTGCAGCCCTTGAGGATATGCCGCTCAATAAACAAACTGAGCGCGAATATCAGCGTTACTTTGCAGCCTACCCTAAAAGCAGTAAAGGTCAGCTACAATTTAGTGACTTTAAAAAAGCGCATTTAGCTGAACAAAAAAAGCAAGCAGACCCTGCTTATCAGACATGGCTTAAAGGCAGTGTCGAACTTGAAAAACGCCACTTTGATGCAGCAGAAAAGCTTTTCAATAAAGCACTGCGAGGTCGTCCTCAAGATCCTGAAATATACAATAGCTTAGGTTTATTGAACTTAAGGCAAGGTCGTAATGCCAATGCTTACCAGTACTTTAAAAAAGCTCAAAAATACAGCATAGATGCAAACCGTATAACGGTGTTAAAAGGCCTCGCCAATACTGCTCGTTTTTGGCAATACATAGATGAAGCTAAATCAGCCATTAGTAGCAATGAACTCAAACAGGCTACGCTTAAGCTGGATTTAGCTGACACCTTAAATGAAGACCCTAATACGGTATTGTTTTACCGTGCTGAACTTGCCAAACAAGCAGGCCAACTTCAAAACGCGATGAACCTTTATAAGCAAGTGCTAAAAGACGATCCTCTGCAACAGCCTACTTTGCGTGCCATGCTTGAGTTAACCGCCTCAGATGGTAATTATGCTCGTAGTCATCGTTTTTATAATGGCTTAACTCGTCAGCAACAGGCATTAATTGCTGAAGATTACACCCTGTTACAAACACAGCAATTGCGAGCCCGTGCTGATGAGCTTACTGCTGAAGGTAAGCTAGATGAAGCAGTTGATGTGCTACTTATGGCAATCAAACAAAGCCCACGTCAAAGCTGGCTTTACTACGACCTTGCAAATTTATATCAACAACAAGGTTTAGTTGATCATGCCAAAGCTCTGTATAAAAAAACCTTGTGGCAATTTCCGCTAGATGCAGAGTTGCGTTATAGCCATGCACTATTTTTACGTTCGTTGAACGATTACCAAGGAGCACTGGCAACCTTAGATTACATTCCTAATAACGCGCGCACTGAACAAATTAATGTGCTTACAGAGCAGCTAAGTATTAATACCAAACTAGAAAGGCTCTCTGCCAACAATACAGCCACTAATAAAGCCACGGTGATTTATAAGCTCACCGAGTTAGAAGCACAGCCATTAACACCTTTAATGCAAGCTGAGCTTGCCAGTCAATGGCAACAAATTAATGAGCAGCAGTATGCAATAAGGCAACTGAAAAAAGCTCTTACTCGTGACCCAAGTTTGAGCCCATATTGGCACATGACATATGCAAATTGGCTAATTGAAAGCAACGATAAAAACGCTGCTGATAGCTGGTTTGCAGACTATCAACTGCCGAGTAACGCAACCGATGCAGAGCAATCACAATGGTTAGCACTACAAGTTAATTACGTTAATCGCTTTAGTGATAGTAACCAACGAGTTGCTAAGCTCTCAGAGCTTGCAACACGTTACCCTGATAACCCAGAACTGTCAGAGGCGCTGATCAATGCTCATATCGAGCAAGGCAATAGTAACCAGGCCATTACCCGTTTTGAGCAACACATCGCAAATGGGCAGACTGTGTCAACGGATACTGCTTTAGCTATTGCGACACTTGCTCGTCAGCAGCAAAGAGATGATTTAGCAGATCGCATCATTGCTGGGCAAATTAATCAAGTTTCGAGTGAGCAAAGCTATCGTCAGCAGCAATTAATGGCAGCCCTTGAACAATTTGAAGATAAACAGAGCGCAATAAATCTAGCTGAGCAATTGCTAGCTAAATCCAACAACAACCAAGAGCTTTATTATCAAGCAGCAGCGGTTGCGCAAGCTAAGCAACAAACTACGCTTGCGCAAAGCTGGTACCGCGCTGCCGTTGATCCAGATACGGCAACGAGCACCTTAAGCGATGAGCAGAACTATGAACTGTATGCCCTTGATGAAAATGAAGCTTGGTATGTCAATAATGCCAAGCGTCAATTGCAAGGTATTGAGCGCGATGAGCAAGCGTATATCACTGCTGCAATCAACTTAAGTAGCCAAACCAGCACACAAAATGAGTCCACACTGGGCGCTGGGGCAACGCCTATTGAAGCAGGTTTCCCGCTATGGGGTGGCACTGGGATTGTGAAATTAGACCCAATGACAATATCGAGCCAAGAAACCCGCTTTGATGAAACCTTTGCTGGTAGCCGCTATGGTCAAGGAGCCCTGTGTATTTTTGACTGCCCACTTTTAAGTATAAAACCAAAGCAACAAGGTATGGATATTGGCCTTGCTTGGCAAAACGAGCAATGGCGAATTGATGTTGGTACCACTCCACTTGGCTTTTTAGTCGAAGATATCGTGTGGGGCGTTAATTACAATGGTGATTTAGGCGACTTTGGTTATGGCATCACGTTTAATAAACGCCCGGTTACCAGCTCTGTATTATCTTACGCCGGACTTGAAGATGTCTTTACCAACCAAGTATGGGGCGGTGTTAGAGCTACGCAATTACAACTTAGTCTATCTCATGACCTTGGCCTAGATTGGGGTTTTTGGGGCAGTACTAACTATCAAATCTTGCAGGGTAAAAACGTAAAAGACAATCAAAGCTACAGCCTAATGGGTGGCAGTTATTATCGTTATATTCGCGAAAGAAACACCGAATTAAGTCTAGGCCTTAACTTATTACACTGGTCGTATAAGTATAATTTAAGTGAAGAAACCTGGGGACATGGTGGCTATTACAGTCCACAAAACTACTTGGGCGCTTCATTACCTGTGATTTTTGATAAGCGAGTTGGTCATAATTTTGTATACCGACTGCGCGCTGGCGTATCTTGGTCAACCACCACGACAGACGACATCGCATTTTTTCCTAACGACCCTATTTTGCAAGGCCAAGCAGAGGCTCAAACAGCTGTTACGGGTGTTGTACCTTACTTTGAAGGCGATACCAGCAGTGGTTTATCGTATAACTTAGGGGCAAGTTTTGAGTATCGATTCACGCCTCATTGGTTCTTTGGTGGTTACGTCAACTTAGATCGAGCCGATTTTTACGAGCCGAATTATGCTCAGCTGTACTTCCGTTATTACTTTAATCCGGTGTATAGCGAACAGGCTTTCCCGGGTAAACCTGTTGTGCCTTATGCAAGCTACTAACTGTCGCATCACAAGGGGCAAGTGTCGCAAGTTCTTCCCCTCTCCATAAGGTCTATGTATACTGTAGCGCACTTGTAGCTAGGATAAGGGTGTGTCCCTTTCCTTCAAGTACAAAACTTGAGCAACAAACCATTATCTTAGCTGCATCAAAAAACATGGCCGCCCGTTCACTAAATAAATACATAGAACGACCAAAGCAAAAACAATAAGGCCTCAAATAAAAACTTAGAGTTAGGAAGTAAATATGAGTTCATTACCTAAAGCAGGTGACTTTTTAGGGCATCCTAAAGGGTTATTCCTGTTGTTCGGCACAGAAATGTGGGAACGATTCGGTTATTACGGCATGCGCGCCATCTTAGTTTTATACTTAGTAGCGCTTGTACAAGAAGGTGGTTTTGGTTGGTCAAATGCAGACGCATTAAGCCTTTATGGTACCTTCACAATGGCTGTATACATCACCCCACTATTCGGTGGTTGGTTAGCCGATAACGTATTAGGACAACGTAAAGCAATTATCCTTGGTGGTTTATTGATGGCTGCAGGCCATTTCACTATGGGTATCCCACACAGCTACTTAGCTGGCCAAGAAGAAAACGTATTCTATATTGGTTTAACACTTCTTTGTATTGGTAACGGTTTATTCAAGCCAAACATCTCAACTATGGTAGGTGATCTATACAAAGAAGGTGATCAACGTCGTGATGGCGCGTTCACTATCTTCTACATGGGTATCAACCTAGGTGGTGCATTAGGTCCTCTAGTTGCGGGTTATGCTGCAGCTGCAATGGGCTGGCAATGGGGCTTCATCGTAGCCGGTGTTGGTATGGTGTTATCTGTACTTTTACAGCTTGCATTAAGCAACAAATACTTAGGCGATATCGGTGTTGTGCCTTCTGCTAAGCTTTCTCAAGCACAGTCTGAATCAAACACTAAAGAGCCACTAACTAAAGTAGAAACTGACCGTATTAAAGTTATCTTTACTATGAGTGTATTCAGCATCATCTTCTGGATGGGCTTTGAACAAGCGGGGGGTTTAATGAACCTTTTCGCTAACGATTACACAGACCGTATGTTACTTGGTTTTGAAGTACCAGCTTCTTGGTTCCAATCTTTAAACTCAATTTTCATCATTGTTTTTGCACCTTTAGTTGCCATTATTTGGTTAAAGCTTGATAAACGTGAACCAAATTCACCGGTTAAGTTTGCTATTGCACTTATCTTCTTAGCACTTGGTTTCATCACTATGATCCTAGCGCTAATGACACAAGGTCAAGGTGAGCACCTACAAATTAGCATGATGTGGTTAGTTTTATTCTACTTATTCCACACGCTAGGTGAGTTATGTTTATCTCCAATTGGCCTATCTATGGTAAGTAAACTTGCACCTCTACGTTTAGCTTCAATGCTTATGGGTATTTGGTTCCTATGTACAGCGGTTGCAAACAAGATTGCAGGTTTCGTAGGTTCATTCCTAGGTGAAGGTGAAGAAGCGTTAGACAACGCGATGGGTATCTTCATTGGTTTAGGCGCAACAGCGGTTCTTTCTGCTGTGATCATGTACTTACTAAGTGACAAACTAGTTGCTTGGATGCACGGTGCTGAAGGTCAACACGAGCCACAAACGACTGAACACATCCTAGCTGAAGAGCTAGAAGTAACAGCTGAAAAGCAATAATACTTATTCCCCGTAGCACCCGCTGCGGGGAATTTCTCTCTCCCCTATTCCCTCTGCGTCCTTAAAACTGATACTATATTCTGATATTAATTTGGTTTGCAAAGGAACTGAGTAAGTGCGCTCTAACACTCAACTACTGGTCATTATTCTGACCAGCTTATTACTAACAGCATGCGGTGGCGATAAAACAACAAAAGAAGTCGCAACAGCTCCTGATCAGTCTGGTTTGATTATTACTGTCGAAAATGGCGTATCAGCTGAATTCGCACAAGGCGATGTTACACTTAATGCAATAAGTAACACAGTCACAACAGACACCACATTTACTTACACTGAGACGAGTGCTTCAAGCACGGATATAGAGCAAGGTATTGTCTCGAGTATTCATACCTTTCGCCCTAATAACCTGATATTTGCTGAGCCATTAAGTTTAGCTATTAAGTTACCAGATGAACAAACCAACCTTGCCTTTAGCATAGTGCAGTTAGTTGATGAGCAGTGGCAAACTCTCAGTACTGAACAAAGCGATGATGGATTTGCTGTCAGTGATATTACAGAATTTGGTAGTTTTGCTTTAATGTCTCGCACCGTTCCTGCAGCCAGTAAAACCATTGGCGAGCACTGTAATGACACAGCCAGTAACCAAACGGTACGCTTTATTCATGTTGCAGATTTACACGCGCGCTTTGGCTTTAAAGAGCAGTTATTCAGCCGTATTCGCAGTTACTACGACAAGGCTAAACTTGAAAACCCTAATACTTTATTCACCAATGGCGGTGACGATTATGAAAAAGGCACCGTAGCTGAACAAACATCACAAGGGTTAGCCACAGTCGAAGCAATAAAAGCGATGGCCTTTGACGTACGTGTGATTGGTAATCACGACTACGCATGGGGACCTGAGCAACTACTAGACTTTGCCGATGACGATAATGCCATCGTGCTTTCAAGTAACACCGAATATGATGGTAGCGATGATACGCCGTTTGCCGGTGTCGATTTTTCGGTTGTCCAAGTAGGTTGCCTTCGTATCGGCTTTTTTGGCATGACTTCAGTGCCTTGGAATGAACTTGATGAACCAGTTGAAGACGAGCCAATTCCTGATTTTATCGCTAATTTCAAAATGAATTGGCAGTGGCAAGAAGTGGCTGAGCAGCTTGTTAACCAATACCGTCAAGATGTTGATTACATGGTTATGGTCAGTCACTTAGGTGAAGGCACTGACACCCGAATTGCACAAAATGTTACGGGAATTGATTTAGTGCTTGGTGGGCATACTCATGGCGGTGAAAGTTATCAAACCTTAGATAACGGCAGCATTGTCATTCAGCCAAACTTTTTTGCACAAGGTCTGACTGATCTTACCTTAACCTTCAACCTTGAAGATAAGGCACTTGCGGATGTTAATTACAATACAGTTCCAACCGCCAACATTACGACCCTAGATGAAAGCACTAAAACCGCCATCGATGAAATCATGGGTCGCTATGCCCCAGATGCAAACACCGAAATTGCCGTTTCAGAAAACTACCCCACTGCAGAAGAACTCACCACGATTACAGCCAAAGCAACTATGCAGCAGTTCCCTGCGATTGATGCCGCCTTACTTGATGCAAGCCAAGTACAAGATCGTTGGTTACCGGGCACATTAACCCAAGAAGATTTTCATGCCGCGTTTAAGGTTGAACGCCAACCATCGAATACCCCGGGCTTTAATTCAATTTATCAAGTTGAGGTGACAGGCAGCCAGTTGAAAAGCATGCTCGAAAGCCAGCCAGAATGGGTCTCGGTTGTGCCAGATAACATTGATGATGCAAGCACTTACCTCGTTGCTCTATTTAAAGGCCCAGCGCTAAATAGCGAATTGTTCTTCCCTGCTCTGCCAAACTTAGAAGCACAATTGGTCGCTGAAAGTTGGTGGCTACTTGATAACTACGCGCGAGCACGCACCAGCCAATGTTTATATATCGATACCGATAACATGCTTAATGCGTGTAAAGCAGATGATGCGGTCACAGTATGGAATTTTAACAACTCTGAGCAAGGCTTTAGCAGTGACTTTGGCCCTGCAACACTCAGCTTTTATGACCCTGAAGACAAAAATTGGGGGCCAGAAGATAGCCAATTTGCCACCACCACTGAGCTTGAAATTGCTGATTTACCGACGGGTGCCTCAGGCGTGCTCGCCTTTGCTCGCCATAGCCCAACGCAAGGCTTAACCTTAACGGCTAATAGTGCCGCAAACGGTGATTACCAAACAGAAGGCCTTATCGCTGATTACACCTTAGTGATGGATATTATGTGGCCAGAACAAAGCACCAATGAGTGGCGCTCATTACTACAAACCGATATCACTAACAATGATGACGCAGACCTTTACGTTAGCCGAGATAACGCCATCGGTATTGCCACCAGTGACAGTGGTTACTTTGGCGAGCTTACAGCAAACAGCTGGCACCGTATTGCTTTTGTGTTTTATGCTGCTCCAAACAACGGGGCACTAAAAATTTATCTTGATGGCGAGCTGATTGGTATTAAAGATGAAGGTGAAATCAATGAGCGCTGGGCAGTCAACGATGCGGCCTTACTTTTAACCGATAATGACTACGAAACTAAGCCGGGTTACTTAAACGCCTTGTTATTTGCTGGTCGTGCAATGACAGATGCCGAAATTGCCAATATGGGTGCTGCACAGCAGCAACTTAATTTTACGCAATCAACCCGTACCTTAAACCAAGTGGTTGAGCGCCATTATCAAGCTGCGCCACAAATTATGAGTAACCCTTGGTTACAACAACGCAGCAAGTTTTTTAACAAAGCGCGCCAAACTGTAAACTAAGCTATACAATCAACTTAATAAAAAAGGCCATTTCAGGCCTTTTTTATTGCCTGATAAATACTTAAATTTACCTTTAAATACATATAGATAACCACAAAATAGAATAGTAGGCATTAGCCAACCTAGTGGCTTACTCATTACCTTTGAAACTGCAATTGCTGAAATTAAAATCATTGTCCCATTTAATTTACAAAAGGGGCTTTGGCTAAATAGTGCGGGGATCTTCCCCTTATTGAGATTCTGGTTAATCATCCGCTCATTACAGAACAATAATTCTTTTTTAGCGCAGTGCTTATAATTGCGGGAGTAATGACAATGAGCGAAGTAAATAATCCATTAGGCCTAATGGGCATTGAATTCACTGAATACGCAACACCAGATGCAGATTACATGGACAAAGTGTTTACTGATTTTGGCTTCTCAAAGCTAAAAAAATTCAAAGGTAAAGACATTGTTTACTACAACCAACATGACATTCATTTCTTACTAAACAATGAGCGTGATGGTTTCTCTGCTGAATTTGCTAAAAGCCACGGCCCAGCAATTTGTTCTATGGGTTGGCGTGTAGAGAATGCGCAAAAAGCATTCGAGGTTGCTGTTGAGCGCGGTGCAAAGCCTGCGACAGATTCAACACATAAAGATTTACCTTACCCAGCTATTTACGGTATTGGTGACAGCTTAATCTATTTCATCGAGCAATTTGGCGACAAAGGTTCTATCTATGAGTCAGATTTTGAAGATTTAAACGAGCAAAACATTGTTGAAGACAAAGGCTTCATCCGTATCGACCATTTAACCAATAACGTTTATAAAGGCACGATGGAAACATGGGCTAACTTCTATAAAGACGTATTTGGTTTTACTGAAGTTCGTTACTTCGACATTAAAGGTCAAAAAACAGCGTTATTATCTTACGCACTTAAATCTCCGTGCGGTACTTTCTCGATTCCAATCAACGAAGGTAAAGATAACAACAATAACCAAATCGATGAGTACTTAAATGAGTACAATGGTCCGGGTGTACAGCACTTAGCATTCCTAACGAATGACCTAGTAAGCTCACTTGATAAGCTTGACCAATCAACGATTGCGACGCTTGATATCATCCCTGAGTACTACGACACTATTTTTGACCGTGTGCCTTGGGTTAAAGAAGATAAAGAGAAGATCCGTAAGCATCAAATCCTAGTAGATAGCCAAAGCGAAAATTGTTACCTACTACAAATCTTCTCGAAGAACCTATTCGGCCCTATCTTTATCGAAATGATCCAACGTGTAGATGACGGCGGTTTCGGTGAAGGTAACTTCCAAGCCCTTTTCGAATCAATCGAACGTGATCAAGAGCGTCGTGGTGTAATCTAAATCATCATAATGAATAAAAAGCAGCGTTATTCACACGCTGCTTTTTGTCGTTTTAAATTCTGTTTTAAACTAACTGTTTAAATTGCGTTGATTGCCTCCATATAGATAACTAATAAATCAGCGCGAACAAATAAGGAAAGAGTATGAGCCTAATTAACGAAACCCACGATATTAATCTAAAAAGCTGGGTTGCATCTGCTAACGAAGCGAACTGTGACTTCCCAATTCAAAACCTTCCTTTTGCAGAAGTACGTCGTAAAAATTCAGACGAAGCGTTCCGTGGCGCTGTCGCAATTGGTGACCAAGTTATCGATTTAGCGAAAGTAAACGAACTTGGTTTATTCTCTGGTGATGCACAGGTTGCTGTTAAAGCAGCAAGCCAAGCTACATTAAATGAATTTATGGGTCTTGGTCAGCAGTATTGGTCTGCACTTCGTCTAGCGTTATCAAAAGCACTTCGTGAAGGTGCGAGTGAGCAAGCACAATTAAGCGAAGCGCTTATCGCTCAAGCAGACATCGAATTTGCGCTACCGTGCCGTATTGGTGATTACACTGACTTTTATACTTCTATTTACCACGCAACAGCGGTAGGTAGTCTATTCCGCCCTGATAACCCACTTCTACCTAACTACAAATGGGTACCAATTGGTTATCACGGCCGTTCTTCGTCAATTGATGTTTCAGGTCAAACGTTCCACCGCCCTAACGGTCAAACTAAAGCACCAGATGCAGAAGTACCATCATTCGGCCCTTGTAAACGTCTAGACTACGAACTTGAGTTAGGTATCTACCTTGGTAAAGGTAATGAATTAGGCGATGCGATTGCCATTGAAAATGCTGAAAACCACGTATTTGGTTTCTGTGTATTTAATGACTGGTCTGCACGTGATTTACAAGCATGGGAATACCAGCCTCTTGGTCCATTCCTTGCGAAGAACTTCGCTTCGACTGTATCTCCTTGGATTGTTACCACAGAAGCACTGGCACCATTTAGAACAAGCTGGACACGTGACGAAAACGATCCTCAACCAATGGACTATTTAGAGTCAGCTCATAACCGTGAGTTTGGTGCATTCGATATCAAAATGGATGTACAAATCGAAACTGAAAAGATGCGTGCAGCTGGCGAAGCACCAACACAAGTATCTAAATCAAGCTTCAAGCACTCTTACTGGACCGTTGCGCAAATGGTGACTCACCACACAGTAAATGGCTGTAACTTTCAACCAGGCGACATGTTAGGTTCAGGTACGCAATCAGGTCCTGAGCACGAAGAAGCTGGTTCATTATTAGAACTATCACGCGGTGGTAAAGAAAAGATCACCCTAGCTAATGGCGAACAACGTGCTTTCTTAGAAGATGGCGACAACGTAATCATGCGTGGTTGGTGTGAAAAAGACGGTTTTGCACGTATTGGTTTTGGTTCAGTCGAAGGTACAGTACTACCTGCAAAATAAAAATAACTAGCTATTTTTATTTCCAGAACAACGATTAAGGGCATTTTTTGCCCTTTTTTTTGCATTTTTTTCAGTTGAGTTACAATTTTTTGCTGGCTTTTTTAAATCAGATTGCTATCTTAGCTCGGTTATTAGTCAAATTTTGTACGCCATGTTAGTTAAACTTAAGTCTTTTTATCGCACGTTTTTTCCAGCTCGTCAGCTGTTGATCCGTCAAAATGGCGAGGTAAAACACTTAGTATTAGCCCCTTGGGTGCAATTAACGACTTTACTAGTCATTTTAACTGCTATTGTTTGGTTAAGCATTTCGACACTACAAATCATTTCTCAAGCTGACAAGATCACCAGCATTGAACAAACCCAGCTTACCAAACAGCAAGAATGGCAAAAACAGCATTATCAGCAACAAGCTGTCTATGAAAAACAGCTCGAGCAATTAGCCGTACTTGAACAAAAACAAGCGCTATTGCAAAGCATGATCGAGTCATTACCAGAATCAATGAACAAACCGGCACTACCAACCGACGCAGAGCCATTGCTTTTACCTGTTCAGGAGCACGCTGAAGAGTTTCACGCACCTTTAGAAGATGAACAGCAACCAAAGCAAGTTAAACGCTTAGAAAGCATTTCTGAGCGCCTAGCTCGCCTTGATGCAGCTTATAACAACAGCTTTGTTGTATTAGATGAGCAAATTAAACTTCGCCACCAAGAAATTGTTGCTATGTTAGAGGGCGCAGGCCTTGATAGTAGCCTTGCCAATGGTTCGGTATTAGAAGGTACAGATACCGCACAGGGTGGTCCATTAGACTTATTCGACGAATCAAAAATCCCTCTTGAGTTTTTAGCAATTGCCGACAAATTGCTTGCATTAAATAACCTCGAAAACTTACTGAGTGAATTACCACAAACACTTCCTGCTGCCGATTACTACATTTCAAGTAGTTATGGTCTACGAAAAGATCCAATGAATGGCCGCCGCGCTTTTCACAAAGGCGTTGATTTAGCAGGTTGGCATAAAACCGAAATTTTTGCTCCCGCTGACGGCACCGTTTTACGTGCTGGTCGTAATGGCGGTTATGGCAACTTTATCGAACTACAACACAAAAATGGCTTCGTTACTCGCTTCGGTCACCTTAATAAAATTAAGGTTAAAAAAGGCCAAACAGTGACTAAAGACGATGTCATCGGCTTAATGGGTAGTACTGGCCGTAGTACCAGCACTCACCTACATTACGAAGTTTTAGTGAATGGCAAACATGTCAACCCGGTTAAAATAACAAAGGCGCTTTCTCGTGTTCGGTAAAAAAAAACAATCAGCAGCTAGCTCGTCTGGCTCATCTTTAAAAAGAACCAACCACACTCCTTCAATTATTTCTGAAGACGTTCGTTTAACTGGCGGCCTCAGCAGCCAAGGTGAAGTTCAGCTTGACGGTCGCATCGAAGGCGATTTACGCGTTAAACATTTAGTGATTGGTCACACTGGCATGATTGAAGGTGTTATTGAAGCTGACAGTGTCATCGTCAAAGGTAAAATTATTGGTTCGCTTATTGCCAATAAAGTGACAATTGAAAGCACTGCAGAAGTTCATGGCGATGTATTTCATGACACCCTGAGCATCGAAGCCGGCGCAATCATTGAAGGCAGCTTAAAACATCGTAATGAAGAAGATAATGTGGCGCCTATTAAGCCTGAAGAACAAAACAGCTCTTCAATACTGGCTGATGATGACAACGACCTGTCGTTTGTAAACAAACAAGCCGCTGATAAGTCTTAACGTTTTTTAGCGGTTACATACATTGTAATATCCGCGGTGAAAACGAGTTCATCGCGGCTATTATAAACCTTCACGGGTACTAGCAAGTCTTGCTTTTCTAACCACTCACTCGGCACGTCTATCTGGGCCACAGCACGCATGTCTGTGTCAATTTTCGCTAAATAATTCACTGTCATGCCTTTTGGGATCCAGCGATGTGTTTTTGCCGGCACAGTTGCATCAACCATCAAGCCAGCGCATAGCTCAGCAACATTACATTGTGCAATTGCATGGATGGTACCAATGTGATTATGGATTGCTCGGCGATTTTTAACAGTTGCGCTGCAATGCCCAGCAGTTAAATTTGTGATCAATGGCTTTATTGAACCAAAGTAAGGAGCTTTAAAGCACACGGCTTTACTAAACAACCAGTTACCCTTCGGCAGTGACAGGCATTTAGTCCAAATTTTTAATAATGATGATTGTGAGCTCACGACGTTTATCCATTATTTTTATGATGTGAGATAAAAAGCTAACACATCAGACCAGATAGCGAAATGGAAAATTTTTGTAAGCAGTTTTGATGATTACGTATGTATTACACTTTTAGCCAAGTGAACGCTTTTCTTTTCCTTTAGGGGCACATAAAATACCGTTTTAAAGGAGAGCGAATGCAGTCACGCCAGCACAAAAACCTCAGCTTACTATTTATTCTTGGCCTTCTGGTTATCTTTAGCCCGTTAGCAATTGATATTTACTTACCCGCATTTCCGACCATTGCAGAACAATTCAGCGCTTCAGAAAAGCAAATTCAGCAAACCGTCGCTATTTTTATGCTTACCGTTGGGCTTGGACAGCTCATTGCAGGGCCATTAGCAGATAAATTTGGTCGTAAGCCTGTGGCAATTAACGGTGTGACAATTTATGGTTTAGCGGCTTTTGGCGCCTATCTGGCACCTGATTTTACAAGCCTGATGATTGCAAGAGCACTGCAAGGTTTGGGGGCCTGTGCCACATTTGTAGTAGCGTTTGCCATTGTAAGAGATAGATTTGGTAGTGAACGTAGCGGCCAAATCATTACTTATCTTAATGGTATCGTCTGCTTTATCCCTGCCCTCGCACCAATTTTAGGCGCTTGGCTCACAGTACAGTTTGGCTGGCGCATGAACTTTTTATTCATGGCTGTATTTGCACTCATTGGTTTATTCATAACCTTGTTAATGTATAAAGAAACCCGTCCTGCAGATAGTGTATATAGTGGTCATATTCTTGACCTGCGCCGTTTTATGCCAATTATCAGCACGCCATTGTTTTTATTTCATAGCTTAATTTGCTTGGTAACTATGTCGGCTATTTTAGTCTTTGTTACCTTAGCACCTGGCTGGCTTATTACTGAATTAGGTGGCAGTGTTACCGACTTTACTTTCTGGTTTACCTGTAATGCGGTCTTGAGCATTGTTGCAAGCTTTATTATGCCACTGTACATCAAACGCCAACCAAAACGCGCGTTAAAAGCAGGACTCTTGTTGCTTGTAATCGCAGGTGCCTTAATGTTGGCCTTTAGCCAACAACGTACTGCGCTTGCGTTAATGTTTCCGATGTTTATTGCTGCGTTTGGTTTTGCACTGACACTTGGCTCATCAGCAGGCCGTGCACTAAGCTTGTTTCCTAAGCAAGCAGGCACAGCATCAGCACTTATTGGCTTAATGCAAATGAGTGGCGCAAGCTTATTAGTGTTTATAACGCAATTGTTAAATTTGACTACACCAGTATTAATTGGCGTGCATTTTTTAATGCTCATCCCTTTCACCTACTTACTGTTCAAACATAAGCACTTGTCATAAAAAAGTTTTATCATACTTTTTGTCATAATGGGTAAATGAGAATCGTTATATTCTATTTACCCGTTTAGACATCCTGTTATTTCCTACCGTTATAAAAAGCATCTTTCTAGAATAATTTGTTCCAGTTTTATGGATTATTTTGCTTGTACCTATAGCACCATTAAACTATTGTTTACTCACGTTAACATTTAGTTAACTCAACAACATGTTTGGGATACGAATTATGAAAAAGAATAAATTAGCATTAGCACTGATCATCAGTGGACTATGTGCAGCAGGAACTGCAAACGCAGCAAATGACCGTTACATCATTCAAGTAGACAACAATAAAAAAGGCGTAGTTAAAGCACTCGCTAAAAAGCTTGGTGGTGATATTAAAGTTGATGGTAATGGCTTTATTGCAGCGCAATTTACAGGTCATGACCTTGCAAGTGTAAAAGGCTTACTAAACAACCCTCACATCAAACTGGTTGAAGAAGACCAAAAACGTGTACCAATGGCGCTTTATAACGATGACGCTGGTAATGCAATGCAGCAGCAATTAACGCCTTACGCAGTTTACCAATCACAAGCTGATCAAGTTACCTTCGATGCAAATGCTGGCATGAAAGTATGTGTAATTGACTCAGGCTTAGATGCTACAAACCCTGACTTCATTTGGGGTAACATTACAGGTGATAATGACAGTGGCACAGGCAACTGGTACGACAATGGTGGTCCACATGGTACTCACGTAGCAGGTACTATTGGCGCAGCAGACAACAATGTTGGTGTGGTTGGTATGGCACCCGGTGTGGCAATGCACATCATCAAAGTATTCAACGCTGAAGGCTGGGGTTACTCTTCAGACTTAGCACACGCAGCAGATTTATGTTCTCAAGCAGGTGCAAATATCATCAGCATGAGCCTTGGTGGCGGTGGTTCAAATAGCACCGAGTCTAACGCATTTGCTAATTTCACAAGCGCTGGCGGTTTAGTTGTTGCTGCGGCGGGTAACGATGGTAACAACGTACGTTCATACCCTGCAGGCTATCCATCAGTAATGATGGTTGGTGCAAATGATGCGGACAACCAAATTGCAGATTTCTCGCAATTCCCTAGCTGTACATCTGGTCGTGGTAAACGCGCTACTACAGATGAAACTATCTGTGTTGAAGTAACAGCAGGCGG
Organism: Pseudoalteromonas sp. CH_XMU1449-3; assembly: GCF_037027245.1. Lineage (NCBI taxonomy): Bacteria > Pseudomonadati > Pseudomonadota > Gammaproteobacteria > Alteromonadales > Pseudoalteromonadaceae > Pseudoalteromonas > Pseudoalteromonas sp. CH_XMU1449-3. The sequence continues at coordinate 379,786 of NZ_JAYMDY010000001.1, read as the reverse complement.
TGTTGATACTCTTTCTACTTACCCTGCTGGTATGGCAACGTCAGCTAGCTTAGCAGCTGATGGCGCAGGCTTTGCTACTTCATCAATGGAAAACTCAGGTAATGCATCAGGCACAGCGTATTACATGGGTACTGCTGAAAGCGTAGATGCTGGCGCAGCGGGCAAAATTTGTATGATTGACCGCGGTAATATCTCGTTCTATGACAAGGTAAATAACTGCGAGAACTCAGGCGGTATCGGTGCTGTTATCATCAATAACGAAGCAGGCATGTTATACGCTACATTAGGCGAAACTAACGATACAACAATTCCAGCTGTCGGTGCGGCACTTGAAGACCGTTCAGCTCTTCTTTCAAGCACAACTATTGATATCGCAATTGGTACTAGTGATTATGGTTTCATGAGCGGTACATCAATGGCAACACCTGCTGTTTCAGGTATCGCAGCGCTAGTATGGTCAAATCACCCTGAATGTACGGGTACAGAAATCCGTGATGCACTAAAAGCAACGGCAGAAGATCAAGGTGCTTCTGGTCACGATGTTTACTTCGGTCACGGTATTGTTAAAGCAGCTGACGCAGATGCATACCTAACAGCCAATGGCTGTGCAGGTGGTGGCGATAATGGCGGTGGCACAACACCAGGTAGCGATGATATTAGCCTTTCTACTTCAGGTTACAAATCGAAAGGTACAGCGTATGTAGATTTAAGCTGGAGTGGCGCTGCTACAAGCACTGTAGATGTTTACCGTAACGGCAGCAAAGTAGGCTCAGTGGCAAACACTAACAGCTACACTGACACTATCACAACAAAAGGCGGTGGTACTTACACTTACCAAGTATGTGAGGCACAAAGCACAACTGTTTGTTCAAACAATAGCACTGTGACATTCTAATACTTTCCCCAACCCAAATCAGCGGGCATTGATTGCCCGCTTTTTCTTTTTCTAGAAGCTTGTTAAAATCAACTACCTAGCTTTTTATCTTTGTGCCGATGATCAATCCAGAATTTCTACTGTCGTTTTTAGGCGCCAGCTTTTTAATTGCCGTAGCTCCCGGCCCTTCTAATGCATTTTTAATGGCACAAACCTTTGCCAATGGCCGTAAAGCCGGGATGCAAAGTGCCTTTGGTTTTGCCTTAGGTGGTGTGGTGCATACTTTTTTTGCGGTGGTGGGTTTAACAGCAATTTTAAAAGCGTCGACTGTTGCCTATACCACAGTGCAGTATTTAGGTGCAGCGTACCTGTGCTATTTGGGCATAATGACGCTAAAAGACACCTTTACACAGCCTGAGTCAGAGTGCGAAGAAAAACCCCATGTAAGTACCAGTAAAAAGCAAAATGTGATGTTTCAAGCAATGATGACCGAGGTACTTAATCCAAAAGTCGCTCTATTCTTTATTGCGTTTATTCCGCAGTTCGTCGATCCGAGCTTGTCTTCAACGACCTTTCAGCTCGCTTTTTTTGGTTTACTCTACCCGCTTTTTGCTTTTCCTATCGACTGCACGTATATTTATTTCGGCGATAAGATAGCCAGCTATTTTCGTGAGCACCCACAAACCCAAATTTGGATTGATCGGATCACGGGGCTGGTGTTTATTGCACTAGCAATTAACCTATTGATATAAGAGCACTTATGGAACAAAAACAACAAGCCTTACCAGCCAAAAAGAATATTGCCCTCGTAGCCCATGATGGTAAAAAAGCTGCCCTTCAGGCGTGGTGTGAAAAACACCAAGACATTTTAAGTAAGCACACGCTATACGGTACGGGCACAACAGGTCATTTAATTGAGCGTACAACAGGGCTTGAAGTGATTAAGCTGCTAAGTGGCCCTATGGGGGGCGATCAACAACTCGGTGCTAAAATTGCTGAACATGAAGTGCACATGCTGGTGTTTTTCTGGGATCCACTTGCATCGCAGCCTCACGACCCTGATGTAAAAGCATTACTGCGTTTAGCTGCGGTTTGGAATATTCCTGTTGCCTGTAATGAAGTCAGTGCGGATATGCTATTAAGCTCACCTATGATGGAAACTGAGCTGTGCCGCACGTTGCCAGATTACGAAAAATACCTTGCAACGCGCCAAGTGACTCTTTAGTTCTATAAGTCGATATATCAAAGTGGGGGCTATTAGCTATAAAGCTTGTGCGCCCACTTAGTTAAACCTGCAGTAACACTACCAAAGTGATCCCCGTTCAGCATAGTAATATCACCCAAATGGGCTTTTAACGCGGCTTTGATCAGTGGTGATTGCGCGCTACCGCCAGTTAAGTAAATGACATCAGGCGTTGTGCCTGCTTCTTGAATCGCTTGTTTAGCTAGGCTCACTATCTGGCTTATCGAATCATCAACAGCTAAAGCGAGATCTTTTAGCGTTAAGCACTGCGTTAAGTCTGAATCTAAAAAGCGCAAATCTGTAGTAAATTCATTCGCTGACGAGAGCGCAATTTTTGCCGCCTCGCCTTGCTGCACTAATTGATGACCTTGCTTATTTTGCTGCAATTGAATTAAGCGTTTAAAAAGCGCAGGCTCTTTAACTTCACGAAGTTGAGTCAGTAACTCACGATAATGGGCATCGCTATAAAACTGGCTTTGCAGATTTACATCATTGATTTTACAAGCTTGCCAAAACGGTTGATTCGGAAGAGGAAGACCCGATTTAAACTCAGTGCCTAAACCTAGCAATGGCATTAAACCATGAAAGCTCAGCGCAATATCTAAATCATTTCCACCCACACGCTTACCACTGTGAGCTAAAAAGTCATTGTCACGGCATTGCTTATCACGAAAGCTAGGCCCCATTTGTACAAATGAGCAATCGCTAGTACCCCCGCCAATATCGACAACCAACACTTTTTGGTCTTGCTGTAATGAGGTTTCATAATCAATCCCCGCCGCTAATGGCTCATACAAAAAAGACACCTCTTTAAAGCCTGCACGCTTTGCTGCTCGCTCTAATATGCCCAGCGCTTGTTGATTAGACTCTTCACCACCGACTGATTGAAAGTTTACCGGTCGTCCAATTACCGTTTCTGTTAATGTGTCTTGCAAAGATTGCTCGGCGCGTTGTTTAATTTTTAAAATCATCGCCGTGGCAATGTCTTCAAAGAAGTTTATTTGCCCTTGCTTTAAGCCTACTGCACCAAAGAATGACTTAGGTGACTTTACAAAGTAACCTTCTTCAGGAAATTGCACATACTCACTAATTGCTTCTCGACCTATAAATAAGGTCTCATCACCAGCTTGAATATCTAGGTCAGATTTAATACGAGGAATGGTATTTAAAAGCGCTTGTCGCTCAGTTTTAAAGTCGTGCTCAAATGGGCTACCCGTAAGGTGTTTTGTCACAAAATCGACAACTAATGCACTGTGATGAGTATAAAGTGTTGATGGTAAATATTGCTTACCCTGCTCAAGCGGCACTAAAGAGACTTGTTGCTCGTTATTCATTACACCGATTGCACAATTTGAGCTACCGTAATCAAAGCCTGCAAACATTCTAACACCTATACATCAATAAAAAGGCCGCGAAATTTACCATAGTCGCAGCCGTTTTTGAATGACGCTATGGCGTTTCATGTAAAAAGCTTGCAAAACGTGGTAGGCCATTCTTAGTAAAGCCATGATATTTGTAGGTAATTGTACTACCTATCGCTGGGGGCGATGATCTTTGTTGATCGGTAAACCCCGAGCCAATTTTAAACTCGGTACCGTCACTGCTGCGCACCTTGAGTGCACCAAGCATATTTTTATACTTACCCTTTCCTGCGATATAACCGATTACAATCGCTTCAGCATCAAAATAAGGCTTTAACTTTAGCAATGCATCACTTCTCCCTGCACTATGCTTTGCAGCTGCTAGATGCAGCATGACGCCCTCAGCTCCTTGTGCGATTAGTTCATCCATAAACAAACTAAGTTGCTTGTTATCATTAAAGTGCATTTGCGCAACGGCTTTAATATGCTCACTTTGCAGCTGGTTTACTAACCTTGTGTAGTTTTCATAGCGTTGACTAAATGGCGTTGTCGCATCCGGCATATCAAATATCATGTAATTGACGGTTTGCCATTCTGATTCTACAGGTGTGATTTTTCGAACGATCCCGCTCACATTGGCAAAATCTTGGTGCTTAGTCCAAAGCTCTCCATCAAGCCATACACCTGGCAGTGGATCTGTGAACCACTTGGGGGCATAAATTGGGTTACCATTTCGGGTTACTAATTGACTCCCTGTCCAAATAGCCCGAACGCCATCATATTTTTCACTAACTAAATAGTCAGATACATTTACCTTTTCGGCTTGATAGACGTTTGCTAAAAGGACTGAAGGGGCTTGTTGCGCTTCGGCTGAAAAGCCTATAAATAACGTGATTGCGCACAAAAGCGCACGAGTGAATTTAACCATAATTGCTTCCTTGCAAATTTGTGAGTATTAACTGGCCTGGCTTTGACTACTTAACAAAAGCAGCTTAGCAACAGTCAGCTAATTATAGTTTAGTTTGTAGCCATTTGAAAAATTCGTTCAAATCAGCAAACACACCCGCGGCTTTACTAAAATCATGCTCTAACGTGAAATGATTCGGCACCGCATACACAGCAACACCGGCATTGCTTGCTGCAGTGACACCTGTAAAGGTATCTTCGACGGCTACAGCCTCATTAGCCTTTATATCTAGCGTATCTAGAGCTAATTGATAAGGGTCACCAGCAGGTTTAGGATTATTAACATCATCTTTGGTAACCACACAGTCAAACCAATCGAAAATGCCATAGCCTTTTAAAATAGGATAGGCTTCATCTTTTGCACTACCTGTTACTAATGCCATTTTTAAACCACTGGCTTTGACTTGCTCAAGCACCGCTTTTGCGTGTGGCATAAAGGCAGGCAAATTAGTACTAACAAAACGGCCAAATGCAGCGTACTTATCATCCGTTAATTGCTCTGGGCTAATAGTAAGCCCATAATTTGTCACAACCTCTTTAGCGGCTTCAAGTGTTGGTCTTCCTGAGAAGCGCTGACAAAACGTAGCTTCATCATACTGCACGCCAAAAGGAGCTAACAAATCATTCCAAATATTAAAATGCACACTTTCAGAGTCAACCAAGGTGCCATCCATATCAAACAATACTGCTTTTAAAGTCATCCTCATTCCTTCAAAGTAAAAAGGTGCCATAGGCACCCTTAAATATGATTATTCAGTTAAGCCCGCAGGTGGCTCAGCAAACGCTTCTTCGCCTGTTTCTACATCAACCAGCTCGTAGCCACGTTGCTTTCTTACCACTTTTAAAATCGGCTTAGAAAACGCTGTTTTTAAACGATCTGCATCTGCTTCAAGTTCTTCGACTGTATTACCAAATGGTGCTGCACCGGTTTCTGACCAGTTAGTCACTTTACCATTTAAGTTATATTCAACTTCATGAATTTGATATTGTGCCGCTTCATCTTTTGTTGCTTCACAAAAAATTACACGGTAGTTCCAAAATCCAGCCATAGTTATTCTCTTTCTCTTCAATTAATCCTGCCACTTTAGCAGTTACCAACGCGATTATAAACGAAAAAACCCGCTATACAGCGGGTTTTAATAGGACTTATTATTTCAGCTTAGAAGAAGCTTACTTTGAACTCAGCACCGATGTAACGCTCTTCGTTCACCATTGCTGTGTTGTTATTGAAGTCGATAGCACCGATTGATTGTTGCTCGTCGAACATGTTACGAACGAATGCTGATACTTCATATTCGTTGTCGCCTTCGGCCCAAGCATAACCTGCACGTAAACCTACTTCAGTTAATGGCTTGCCTTCAAACTCAACTGACTCGTATAAGAAGTAGTTGATTTCGCTGCGGTAAGACACGTCAGCGTAAGTGAAGAATTCACCGTCAGCCATTTCGCGGCTATAGCGTAATGTAAGGTTAGAGATCCACTCAGGTGCGTGAGGTAAGCTGTTACCATCAAGGATAGCTTGGCCTGCGCTGTTTAATGAGTTTGTTACAGTACACTGCGCACATACGTCAACGGCTAGGTCTTTATCATCAAGCTCAGTGTTGTTGTAGCTTAAGTTAAATGTAGCGTTTAGGTTGTCAGTTAATACCCACTCAGTGTCTAACTCAAAACCGTAACCAGTTGTCTTATCGGCATTAACTAAACGGTTGAAGTTTGCACCACCACCTACAGCTGTTAATTGTTGGTCATCCATTGTGTAGTAGAACACAGTTGCGTTTACACGACCTTGGCCGTCAAGTACGTCTGATTTGATACCTGTTTCGAAAGACGTCACAGTTTCAGACTCAGCAACAGTTACTTCGTCACCGAATAAGATACGACCTTGGATACTTGGTGCACGGAAGCTGTTAGCAACACGCGCGTACCAGTTTACGTCGTCGTTGATCTTGTAGTTAGCAGATAAATCCCAGCTAACGTGGTCGTCACTTGGATTTTCTGTTAGGAATAACGCACCGCCACCTGCTGGGCTTAAAGTACGGTTTGCAGAGAACTCTTTTTCGTCATCTGAGTAACGTAGACCTGCAGTGACTTTTAGATCATCAGTGATTGTGTAATCTAATGAACCGAATACCGCCCATGCTTTTGTATCTTGCTGCTGGATAACATAGCCGTTTAACTCACCTGGTGTTGAACCATAAGTGTCGTAGCTGAGGTTTTCGATTGTTAGCGCTTCATCAAAGTAGAAAACACCTACTTGGAAGTTTACATCGCCAGCATAGTTGCTAGATAAACGAAGTTCTTGCGTGTATTGGTCTTGATCTGGAATACCGTCAGCACTTTCAGAATAAAACGGGATAAAACCTGGGCCCATATCTGGTAAGTAGCTTGCACCGTAACCACCGTCGATGTCAGCGCGAGAATAGATTTCAGCGCTTTCCCATGCAGAGATTGACGTAAGAGTTAAATCATTGATATCCCACTCAAGCTTCAAGCTTGCGCCTTGAGATTCAACTTGTTGTGTCGCACGAGAAGCAGCATCGTGGTAAACCACATCATGTTCGTAGTTATCAGCTAAATCGTTTGTGCCTGCTTTAATAGCGTTACCACGGAATGCGATTGGCGTACCGTCCATATCACGTACGTGGTAGTTGAAAAGACCTGTGAAATCGTCACCTTCATATAAGAACTGAACACGTGCCGCTTTTTCAGTGTAACCACCTAAAACGTCATCTTGTTCAAAACCAGGTGCACGGTTATCGATGTAATCGTCTTTTTCTTGCCAAAGTACAGAAACACGCGTTGATAAACGGTCTGTTAGGCCACCGCCAACAGCACCTTCAAAATCAACTGCGCCACGGCTACCGTAAGAAACTGAGCCATAGCCTTCAAATTCTTGTGATGGCTTAACTGTATCAAATTTAACAAGGCCAGCCGGTGTGTTACGACCGAATAAAGTACCTTGTGGGCCACGTAGAACTTCTACACGTGCTACGTCAAATACAGGGAAACCTTTTAAGATTGCGTTCTCTTGAACAACTTCGTCTACAACTAACGAAACTGGTTGAGAAGCATTTAGGTCAAAGTCTGTGTTACCTAGACCACGAACATAAAAGCGTGGGAAAGAACGACCAAACGAAGATTCGATTGATAAGCTTGGGATCTTCGCATTCATAAAACGAATATCCATACCAGCTGAGCTGTAAGCGTCTAAGCTGTCACCTTGTAATGCAGATACAGCTACAGGTACTTCCTGAGCGTTTTCTACACGTTTACGAGCGGTGATTTGAATAACTTCTAGTTGGTTGTTTTTTTCTGCTGTCGCTTCGTCGGCAGCAAGAGTTGAAAATGAAGTACCTGCTACGGCAGAGAACAACGTTGCATTGATAAGTGTTGCTAACGTAGATCTTTTCATTGCTTTCATGTCGGGTTTTAACCTTTTTTATGCACTCTTATTCAACGGTGATGATGTTGCGTCAATTCATTTGACGGGCTCGGCCAATTTTTCGCGCCTTGTAATAAGCTGCGCGGACCTCTAGTTCGAGAGTGCAAAACGAAGTAAAGAGGCTGAACGAACGCTGACGATTATAACACTTTATGACACTTTTACTGCATTAAAAATTATAAATATACAATTTTTTTACAACAATTAGCGGCAACATCGCCGCATTTAGAAGATTTTATGCAATTATTTTTCACCAAAGCGGACATATGTCCTGTGCATCTAATTACAACAATGTGTAGACATTATGTACAAATGAGAGCCGCTTTCATTTACCCCTTTTTTAGCAACTAATCAGTCACACGTGCGAATTCTGGGTTAGCTAATTCACATTCATGCTCATTTAATAAGCCTAAGATTGCTAAATTTAATTCTTCGATTACTTCCATATAAAAAGCGAAGTCGACGGTCTCTACGTAGCTTAGTACATCCACTTGTAAAGCCCAAGGCGTGAAGCCTTTAAAGCGAACACGGCAAGGCTCAAAGGCAATGTGCTTGTGTTGCTCTAAAAGCTCTCTTAGGGCTTGCATAAACGACATTAGGTTTTGTTGCTTAGTATTGGCACTGAGCATCAATTTAGGTCGATAAGAAATACGCTCCCGTTCCGAGATATTCTCAAGCTGCATATCAACAAACTTTGCATTCGCTACATAGATAACTGAACGATCAAGGGTTCGAATTCGCGTTGCTCTTAGCCCTATTTCTTCTACCGTGCCTAACTGGCTGCCAAACTTACATAAGCTACCTATTTTTACTGGTGCAGAGATATATAAGGTGATTGCTGCAATGATATTCTCAACAGTTTTTTGCGCTGCAAGAGCAATTGCAAGGCCACCAATACCTAAACCTGCCAGTAAGGTAGTGGCATTAAAGCCTAAGTTTTCAAACCACATGAATAGCAACGAAATGACAATCAGGGTTTTAGCTACATTACTTATAGGGCGTAATAAGAAAATCGCTTGTGGTTTATCTTGTCTAATAAAGCGCTGGCTTAATCTGTGTTTGGCAAGATCAACTGCCCGTATGCAAATCCAGCCCCAAGCGATCAATAACACGGTCGCGCCATGGAATAGCGCCATCACAGCAATAGTTACATTAGATTGGTCGTTCAATGAACGCGCCATAAATACCGCAAGCAACAGGCTAACCGGCCCATTAATAAAACCAATAACGTCTTTTTCTACAGGGACTTTTAAGTGTGCGAGAATAAACGTGATTATGCGGGTAATGATAATCGCGACCGCTAAAAACAGTACAAATGTGAAGGCAAAATAAATCCACTGCCAAAGCATCACACCCAAAAATTCAATGTCTGGTAGGTTATCGTAAAGCCACTCACCAACTCGGTTATAGCCATACTCTTTGGTGAGTAGAGGGATTTGACTTACGGTGGCATTCGATATTTTCCAGATCCGGTTACCTGTTTTATCATCAGGTACACTTTGCAATAAAATTTGCACCTTACCTTGTGAAGTGCTGATTTCTCCAACCAAATCACGATAACTAGGCACGCTTTCTTTTTGTTTTCCTTTAGGCTTATTGCTCAAGTTATCAACATCGACCCATAAGGTACGATCAAGTACCACTGATAGATTTTCAGCAAGCTGAATTTTTCCTAATGCCTCAACTTCTTTGGGTAAGTTACGATAGTCAAGATAATGGCTGGCACGTTCAAAATCTCGGTCCCGGGCCGCTTTTAAGTACCCCTGCATGGAGCTGCGTGGCGTAATTCGGTCAAAAGCATCATAGGGTAAGTCATCTTCAAGAGGCTCCTGCACTTTTTCCGTTGTAGCAGGTGTATTCGTTTCAGATTCTTGTTTGGCCGGTTTTTGTTCGGCTTGCTCTTCCTTGTTGTCTTTATCAATTAAGGATTTAACGGTCACTTCTGGTGTGGTTGTTGCCCATAATGGCGCATTAAACAACAGTAAAAAACACACTAATAACTTACTAAATTGTAATGAAAACTTGGTATTACAACGGCTCACACTCTATTCCTTGTTCGATAAACATTAAATCGCTGAAATAATCAGCTAATTAAATTAGAGCATGGTTTGTGTAACTGTACAAAAAATAATTAAAAATCTTTGCAAGCAAGCACTGAAATGTTAGTTATATAGAGACTTAAGCAAAGGATACTATTATGCAAATCTCAAGTTCACTGATCCCTCATTGGTCATCATTAATGATCCACGGTGCCATTGCCATCGTTTTTGGCTTATGTGGTTGGTTTGCCCCAGAAGCCTCATTAGCGATTCTGATGTTTATTTTCGCCGCTTACTTTTTTGTCGATGGTGCCATTAGAACTTGGTTAGCTATTGCTTCAAAAAATGAAAACCCACTTTGGTGGATGCTATTAGTGGGTGGTTTAATTTCAATTGCTGCTGCACTTGTAACCCTGTTTGCTCCCAACGTAACGGCTATCTTAATGCTGTACTTTATTGCCGCATGGGCCATTGCTATCGGCGTGATTGAAATATTGATTGCCAGTAAACTACGCAAAGAGATCAGTAATGAATGGCTGTTAATTGGTAGCGGTATTATTTCAATTATCTTTGGTGGTTATCTGATATTTAACCCTGGCGCGGGCATAATCACTCTACTTTGGCTAGTTGCAACCTATGCCATCGTATTTGGCATAATGATGGTGTTGCTTGCTATGAAGCTGAAAAAGCTCAATGAACAAGCATAAAAAAAGCGGCTAAGCCGCTTTTTTTATTTTTGGTTATTACGCCTTGTTAAAGCTATCTCACCATCGATATGAATATCGCGCTGCGGGAATGCAATGGTAATGTTGTTTTCAGCAAATACTTTATAAATGCTAAAACGCAGCTCACTGCGCACTTGGCGAAGCGGTGCTTCTGATTCAGCACAGACCCAGAAAATGGCACTAAAAGTTAAAGAGCTATCAGCAAAGTCATCAAATAACACAGATGATGCAGGTGTTTTTAAAATGGCTGGGTGATCATCAAGAATTTGCTTCATCAGCTTCTCTACAAGCACCACGTCTGAACCATAAGCAACGCCAACATTCACAAATGAACGGGCATTACGGTCAATTAAGGTCCAGTTAGTTACTGTGTTTTCTAATAATTGGCTATTTGGTACCAGCATATGCACCCCATCGTTACGGCGGATACGGGTTGAGCGAGTATTAATTGTCTCAACGACTCCTTTAGCTGTGCCCACTTCTAAAAAATCACCAATACGAATTGGTCGCTCCCACATTAAAATCCAACCACTAATAAAGTTATTGATAATGTTTTGCGCACCAAAACCAACACCAATTGCAATGGCACCAGAAACAAATGCAAACGCTGTCAGAGGAATGTTGAGTACCTCTAGCGAGGTAAACACAAGCACTGCGATGGTCACTACAAGGTAAATACGGGTAAATAAATGAACCGCGTCAGGGCCTAAGTTTTTTGCCAGTAATGCTTTTTTAATTAACCGACCAATCCAGGTGACCACAAACCACATTAAAAACAGTACCAAAGGTACTTGAATTACTTTTAGTACAGTAATTTGCACATCGTTGTAGGTGAACAATACAAACGATAATGCAGATTGCAGATCAGCAAGGGTCATAAATTAACATTCCTAGTAAAAATCAGTTTGGTTCAGTTGTGACTAAGTTTAGCACGGCATAATAGGTGAAAACTTGGTAAATACTAAGTTCTTTATGCGCAATATGCGCTAATTATTAACTATTTTAGCCTACAGCTGCTATATACATAGAGAGAGCTTGAGGTTTCACAGGCTTTGAATAGCACGAGGAGAACACAATGTCACAAATGACACTCACACAAAAACTTGCCACTTTACAACCCTTGGTTGATCTAAACTTATTTGAATCAAGTTTAGAGTACCGTAACCGCATCTTAAACTTACTTGCTGAGCAAGAGCACTCACTGAATTTAATTAACAAAGAGTTTGGCAACGCTATGCCAGAAAGCTTTGGCTCAGAGAAAAAGTTTGTGTTGGGTTACAACTAACCTATGGTGATTTATTACCAACAAGATTTAAACTGGCAGCTAGTGCCACTTTTTACTTAAGTGAGCCATTAATACACAATTGATGGCTTTTTACACATTTTTATCCCTCAACAGCTTTATTTGCGTTCAAATTCCCCATTCAGACGACAAACTTGATTGTTTCTAGCCAAAAATTTGATAAGTTAGAAAAGATTTATCCACATTTTTGGAGCTCTCATGCGTAAGACCTTAGTAGCAACTACGATTGCTAGTGTGCTTTTATTATCTGCTTGTAGTTCACAACAAGCCGACACTCAAACTCAAGTTGAAACTGCCGCTGAAACACAAACAGCTAATGTTGAAAACGTTCTTTTCAAGCCAAGCCCTTTACAATACATGGCCCCTGAGTTTGATAAAATTTCGACTAAAGACTACGAGCCAGCGTTTGAAGCAGGCATCGCACAGCAGAAAGCTGAAATTGCAAAGATTGCAAACAACCCAGAACCAGCAACATTTGAAAATACCCTTGTTGCAATGGAGTTCTCTGGTGAGCTATTAGACCGCACGTCTGAGGCATTTTTTAATTTATCAGGTTTAATCTCTGACAGTGAGTACCAACGTATCGCCGCTAAAATGGCGCCGATTATGTCAGCTCACACTGATGACATTTACTTAAACAAAGCTTTATTTGCTCGCGTACAAAGCATTTACGACAACAAAGCGTCTTTAAATGCTGAAGATCAACGCCTTGTTGATTACTACTACAAAAAGTTCGTTAACGCGGGTGCAAAACTAACTGAAGCTGAAAAAACAAAAATGCGTGAAATCAACGCAGAGCTTGCCAAGCTTTCAACTGAGTTTTCACAAAATATCTTAAAATCATTTAAAGAAGATGTGATTTTAGTTAAAGATAAAAGCGAGCTAGCTGGTTTATCTGAAGGTGAAATTGCAAGCCTTGCAGCTGCTGCCAAAAAAGCAGGTAAAGAAGGTTACATGATCACATTGGTGAACACGACTCGCCAACCTATCTTACAAAGCCTTGAAAACCGCAAACTTCGTGAAAAGATTTGGACAACTTCTTCAACGCGTGCACAAGCAACAAACAGCCCTATCATCATCAAAGAAACTAAGCTACGTGCAGAAAAAGCGGCATTACTTGGTTATAAAGATTGGGCTTCGTATGTAATGACTAATCGTATGGCGCAAACAACTGAAAATGTTTACGGCATCCTTGATGACTTAGCACCGAAAGCGGTTGCTAAAGCAGAAGCAGAAGCAGAGCAAATCCAACAAGTAATTAAAAAGTCAGGTGAAACGTTTGCGCTTCAACCTTGGGACTGGGCGTTTTACGCTGAAAAAGTTCGCCAAGAGAAGTACGACTTAGACCCTGCGTTAGTTAAGCCTTACTTTGAAATGCAGTCAGTGATCCACGACGGTTTATTCTTTGCGATGAATAAACTTTACGGCATTACGTTTAAAGAGCGTAAAGACTTACCGGTTTATCACGAAGACGTCATGGTGTTTGAAGTATTTAACGAAGACGGTAGCGCTATTGGCCTATTCTACATGGACCCTTACGCACGTGAAGGTAAACGTGGTGGTGCCTGGATGAGTGCCTATGTTAGCCAAAGCGGTCTTAAAGACACTATGCCTGTGATCTACAACGCGCAGAACATTCCTAAGCCAGCTGAAGGTCAACCTACACTCATGACTTTCTCTGAAGTAACGACTATGTTCCATGAGTTTGGTCATGCTGCGCACGGTTTATTCTCTGACGTTAAATACCCAAGCTTAGCGGGTACAGCCACTGCTCGTGACTTTGTTGAGTTCCCTTCGCAAGCACACGAAGACTGGAATATTGAACCAACAGTACTTGCAAACTATGCCAAGCACTACAAAACAGGTGAACCAATTCCACAAGCGCTTTTAAATAAAGTACTTGAGTCACAAAAATTTAACCAAGGCTTTGATACAACTGAGTATTTAGCTGCGGCACTGCTTGATATGGAATGGCACTCATTTGGTGTTGATGCTGACATTACAGACGTTCAAAAGTTTGAACATGATGCGTTAGACAAGCACGGTATTGCTTACTACCCAGTACCACCACGCTATAAGTCTTGCTACTTCAGCCACACCTTTGCCGGTGGTTACTCAGCGGGTTATTACGCTTACCTTTGGACTGAAGTATTCGCAGCAGATGCGTTTGCACACATGACCGAAGAAGGTGGTTTAACACGTGAAAACGGTGATAATTTCCGTAAAGAGATTTTATCAAAAGGTAACAGCCGCGACTTAATGCAAAGCTACATTGAGTTCCGTGGTCAAAAACCAACAACAGACGCACTATTAAAGCGTCGTGGTTTAGTTGAATAATCACCATGATGTTTAAAGTATGAGGGGAAATCCTCATACTTTTTAAGTAGTAATTAAACTTTCACCCCACTTTTATTCCTATTCACCTCAAAGCAATTGTCAGTTAACTCGTTTTTGCTAATCTCAAAGAAAAACACGAGTTCATACATGAAAAACGCTTTACTCTTAGGACTTTGCTCAGCTTTAGCTGCATGTTCATCAACCCCAGATGAGCGCGCTGACATCGTGATAGAAAACGCCCAAATTATTGATATGCAAACTGGGGCTATCTCAGCAAAGCAATCTCTTGCCATTCGCGATGGAATTATCATCAAACGTAGCGATAAACCTTTAAGTAGCCAATACCAAAGCTCAACATTTATTGATGCAAAAGGTCAGTATGTCATGCCAGGTTTATGGGATATGCATGTCCATTTTGGCGGTGGTGATGAGCTTATTGAAGAGAATAAACAGCTATTACCATTGTATTTAGCCTACGGCGTAACAACCGTTCGTGATGCTGCAGCTGATTTGAGTGAATCTGTACTTAGCTGGCGAGAACAAGTAAAACAAGGTCAGTTAGTGGGCCCAACTATTTTCACCTCAGGCCCGAAATTAGAAGGTAAAGGGTCTATTTGGCCTGGTGATTTAGAAGTAGAAACGACTGAAGAAATGCATGCTGCAATGGATCTGTTAGACAGCATGGACGTTGATTTTATCAAAATTACCGACAGCGCTTTAACGCCTGAGCTTTATCTAAAGGCAGTAAAAGAGGTTAAAAAACGGGGTTACCAAATTTCGGGTCATATTCCTTTTTCATTGTCTGTGACTGATGTCTCCAAGGCGGGTCTTGATGCGATTGAGCATATGACCTACATGCTTAAAGCTGCGGCTAAAAACGAAGCAGATATTTCTGCAAAGGTTGCCTCAAAAGAGTTGAGTTATCGAACTTCACTACCCATTATCACCGCGCAGTTTGATGAGCCTACAGCCATTAAGAAGTTTACGGTTCTTGCTAACAACGACACCGCCGTGGTGCCGACCTTGATTGGTGGCAAAATAACGGCTTACATTGATGAAGACAATCATCAAGACGATGCCTATTTAGATTATTTAGGTAAAGGTTTAAAAGCTACGTATCAATGGCGAGTTGATAGAGCTAACAAAGACACCCCAGCACAAATCAAACAGCGCAAAGAGCGTTTTATTAAAACCGCACAGTTACTCCCTATCGCCCAACAAGCAGGTGTGAGCATTATTGCAGGCACAGATGCGGGCTTTTTAAATTCGTATATTTATCCGGGGCTTTCTTTGCACCAAGAACTGAGTATTTTTACTGAATATGGCCTAACACCACTGCAAACGCTGCAAGCCGCAACACTTGCGGGGCCTAAATTTTTAAATAAACAACAGCAATACGGTGCACTAAGTGAAGGTAAAGTAGCCGATCTCATTTTGCTTTCAGAAAACCCGCTTATTGATATTCGTAATACACAAACACTAAAGGGTGTTGTCTCGCACAGCACGTTTTACGATAGCAACGCACTCGAGCTATTAAAGCAACAAGCAAAAGCCTTTGTTGCCAGTCAACCCTAACCCCCCCATTGCCCATGACCGCGTATTATCCGTCATGGGCAATTTTAATTTTCAGCCATCTCATATACACTGCCCTTTTTTGCACATAACTCGAATAACATGACCTACTTATTTGCTGTAACCCTGCTTTGGGCCTTTTCGTTTAGTCTTATTGGTGTTTATTTAGCAGGCCAAGTGGATGCATGGTTTAGTGTGTTAATGCGCATTGGCTTGGCAACTTGCGTGTTTTTGCCCTTTTTACACTGGCGTAAAACCCCTAAAGCCTTAGCACTAAAGCTCATGGCAATAGGCGCAGTACAACTTGGTGTGATGTACAGCTTCTATTACCATTCGTTTTTGTACCTTAGCGTGCCCGAGGTACTGCTATTCACGGTAATGACGCCACTTTACATCACTTTGTTAAACGATTTGCTTGAAAAGCGTTTTAATGCCAAGTTTTTATTCGCCGCAATGCTAGCTATTTTAGGTGCCGTTGCTATTCGCTATGAAGGCGTCGATGAAAACTATCTTATTGGTATGTTAATGGTGCAGGCTGCTAATATTTGCTTTGCCACTGGGCAAGTAACCTACAAACGTTTAATGCAAGATGAGCAACTCCCCCACTCTCGAGTGTTTGCTTGGTTCTTTATTGGTGCTTTAATTGTCGCTCTGATTTGTTACGGTTTATTTGGTGATACCAGTAAGCTGCCCACCACTACTACACAGTGGGGCGTGTTAATTTACTTAGGCACGATTGCTTCAGGGCTTGGTTATTTCGCTTGGAATAAAGGCGCGACCATCGTTAATGTAGGTGCCTTGGCTGTCATGAATAACCTCCTGATCCCAGCAGGGATCATCGTTAATATTGTAATATGGAATCGTGATGCCGATATCATCAAGCTTGCCATCGGCGCAGCGATTATCTTATTAGCACTTATTATAAATCAGAAACTTAATAAAACTGCCACGGAGTCATGATAGACTAAACTCTATTCGATTAGAGGAATGCTGATATGCGCGCACTGGTTTTATGTTGTTTAGTTTTCGTTATTCAAGGCTGTAAGAGTCTGCCCAAGGAGCAGGCAGTGCAAGTGGGTGCTAGGCCTTACTATTTAATCGACAATATGCCTGATGGGCCTTTAAAGCAGCAACTTGCTGAATGCGGTAATGGCCCTTTCTATAAAACTGATTTTGTAATTGGTCATCGCGGTGCCCCTATGCAGTTTCCTGAGCACAGCAAAGAGTCATATTTAGCCGCTGCAAGAATGGGCGCTGGCATACTTGAATGTGACGTCGCCTTTACTAAAGACAAACAACTCGTGTGTCGCCATTCACAGTGCGATTTACACACCACTACCAACATTTTAGCGATTCCTGAGTTGGCTGCAAAATGCAGCCAACCTTTTACCCCGGCCAAAGACGGCCAACCAGCTCAGGCTAAATGCTGCACCAGCGATATCACCCAGGCTGAGTTTTTAACCTTAAAGGCTAAAATGGATGGCGCCAACCCAAACGCCAAAACCGTCGCAGAATATATGCAAGGAACACCAAGCTGGCGCACTGATTTATACGCAAACAGTGGCACTGTTATGACTCACCAGCAAAGCATTGAGTTATTTAAATCACTAGGTGTAAAAATGACACCCGAGCTAAAAAGCCCAGAAGTTAGCATGCCATTTAACGGTTTTAGCCAGCAAGATTATGCGCAAAAAATGCTTGATGAGTATCGGGATTTAGGTGTGAATAGCCAAGATGTTTATCCGCAATCATTTAATCTTGAAGATGTGAAGTATTGGCTAAACAATCACCCTGAATTTGCAAGCAACAGTATTTATCTTGATGGCCGAGATGAGCAAGCAGACTTTGATGCTATGGATGAAACAACTTGGCAGCCATCAATGCAGGCTCTATATAACGAGGGAGTACGCATTATCGCACCGCCAATGTGGATGCTTTTAAGCCTTGATGAGTCAGGTAAAATCGTGCCATCGCTTTATGCTATTAAAGCTAAACAAGCCGGACTGAACATCATTACTTGGAGTTTAGAGCGCTCTGGCCCATTAAATAATGGCGGTGGTTATTATTACCAGTCGATTGCCAGTGTAATTAAACAAGATGGGCAAATGATGAAAGTGGTAGACGTCCTTGCTAAGCAAGTGGGTGTGATGGCTATTTTCTCTGACTGGCCTGCTACTCTTACCTATTACGCAAGCTGTATGCAGTATCCTGCCTCAGAGAGTTAACTGAGCATCAATAAATTTCAAGGGCTTTGACTCGTCCAAAAGGTGGGGCTGAGGTATTATTAGCTAAACCGTTTTTTACAAGGATAAACATGATTATTCAGCACCAGAGCCACGACATATCGACCAACACAGGTGTAATGCGCACCAGTATTTATCGCCCTGTAGAAGAAGGTAAATACCCGTGTATTATTTTCTATTCTGAAATTTTCCAAGAAACAGCACCAATTGCACGCTCTGCGGCAATACTTGCTGGTCATGGTTTTGTCGTGTTAGTGCCAGAAGTTTTTCATGAGTTAAATCCTATTGGGACAGTACTTGCCTATGATGATGCTGGTAAAGACAAAGGCAATGCCGACAAATGGGCAAAACCGCTTGAGAGCCATGACTCAGATACTGACGCCTTAATTGCATTTGCACGTCAGCAAGATTACTGCACAGGAAATGTAGGTGCCATGGGCGTATGTATTGGTGGTCACCTTGCATACCGTGCCGCATTAAACCCAAGTATCAAAGCCGCTTTTTGTTTATACGCGACAGATATACACAGTGATACTTTACCAGCACAAGCAGGTAATAACTCATTTGAGCGCATGGCAGATATTAAAGGTGAGATCCACTTTGTTTGGGGTAAACAAGACCCACATGTACCAAAAGAAGGCCGCCTTAAAATTTACCAACAAGCGGTGGCAACAGGCATTAATTACCAGTGGCAAGAAGTAAACGCCCAACATGCGTTTATGCGCGACGAAGGCGACCGATACGACCCAGTGCTTGCCATCAGCATGTATCAACAAGCAGTCGCTTTATTTAATCGCACGCTTGTTTAAATCGTCATAGTGGCTACTTGATTAGTAAAATAATCCTTCAAGTAATCAAGTAAAACCCGCAGTTTTTTACTTCCCGCCGCCCCTGGCGGGAATACGCCATAAAGTTCAATATCAGCAGTTTTGTAATCATCTAAGATTGTGCGTAACAATCCTGCTTTGATCCTTGGCAATGCATCATAAACTGGGATTTTCGCTAAGCCATGCCCAGCTTCTACAAAGGCAGTTCGTGCAGCAGCGTTGTTGGTACTTATGCCACCACTAACTGCCACCTCAAAGCGGCGTTTATCTTTTTCGAGCGTGACAACAGCACTACTTGGTTGATACACCACCCATGTATGCTCCGCTAAATCGGCAATGCTCTTTGGTATAGGGTATTTTGTAAAGTAATCGACTGAACCGCATAAGCAGGTAGCCATACTTGCAAGTTTAGTGGCTTGTAAGTTTGAGCTTTCAAGGGCCACGCCTCTAATCGCTAAGTCAAAGCCCTCTTTGATAATATCAACCACATCATCACTGAGCTGTAAATCGATATCAATTTTCGGATACAAACGCTTAAACTGAGCCAGTGCCGGTACCACAAGTTGTAAGCCAACATTCACCGGACAACTCAATTTGATAACCCCAACCGGTTCACTCTTTAAATTCTCAAGGTGTAAGTTAGCAGCCTCAGCGTGCTCAGTGATAGCCTGACAACGTTCATAATAAGCCATACCAGCTTCGGTAAGGGTCATGGTGCGCGTTGAGCGATTAAGTAACGTCAGCTTTAATTGCTGTTCTAATTTCTTTAAGTGGTAACTGACAACGGCCCTTGATAAACCAAGTTGTTGAGCCGCTTTAGTTAAGCTGCCTTGCTGCACAATGTGGGCAAACACCACCATGCTTTTTAATTGCTCAAACGATACTTTCATAAAAACTCCTAATCTAACCTGAATAATTGTATCAATTATTAAACCAATGAAGTCAAATTTATCTGCGTTGTTTAACTCGATTTTCACCCCTATAGTGTTATTAACGATGTTTAATACACAAAAAGGGATTCACTATGTCAGCTAAGAAAATTTTAATGGTACTCACTTCACACGATGAACTTGGCGATACCGGCCATAAAACGGGCTTTTGGGTCGAAGAATTTGCGGCGCCCTACTACGCCTTTATTGATGCCGGTGCAGAGGTAACTTTAGCTTCTGTTAAAGGTGGCCAACCTCCGGTTGATCCAAATAGTGCAGCCCCTGATGCAGCAACCGATGCCACAAAACGTTTTGAGCAAGACAGTGCGGCAAAAACTTTAATGGCTAATACTAAACCTCTGGCTGAAGTTAAAGCCGATGATTTTGATGCGGTATTTTACCCTGGCGGCCATGGTCCGTTATGGGACTTAGTTGATAACCAAGATTCAATTAGCTTGATAGAGCAATTTCTTAACTCAGAGAAACCAGTGGGTGCAGTATGTCACGCCAGTGCCGTATTACTGAATGCGAAAAATGCAGCTGGTAAATCTGTGGTATTTGATAAAAAAGTAACCGGCTTTAGTAACTCAGAAGAGGATGCCGTACAACTTACCAATGTCGTGCCATTACTTGTTGAAGATGAGCTAATCAAACAAGGTGGTCAGTATCAAAAAACCGATGATTGGGGCGAGCTTGCGATTGAAGATGGCCTACTAATCACAGGGCAAAACCCTGCAAGTTCTGAACTTGCTGCGAAAAAACTATTAACCAAATTAGGTTAAACTAGGTCAACATGCCCTAAACCTTTAGCAAACACCTTGCATATCAAGGTGTTTACCTTCACTTTTAATAAGTTATACTCATTCGGTCACATTGATTTAAGAGCTTCTCATCATGACTGAAAAAAAAGCTGTCAAAATTCCTCCTATCAGTAGTAAGCGATTCGCAATTTTAGGCATTATGCTGATGTGCTTGGTACTGCAAATAATTAATACCCTACCCGGCATAAACTTAAACGGCTTAGGTATTTTGCCAAGACAGATATCTGGTTTATCAGGGGTGTTTTTTGCGCCATTTTTACATGGTGGCTGGGCACACCTTTTTAGTAACCTAGTGCCATTTGCTATTCTCGGCTGGCTAGTTTGCCAATTTAGCGTAAAACGCTTTTGGCTGGTGTTTGCAGGCACAGCGCTCATTGGTGGGTTATTAGTATGGCTATTTGGCCGCAGCAATATTCATGTAGGACTAAGTGGTGTTATCTACGGTTTATGGGGCTATTTAATTAGCTACGGCATTATGCACCGCTCATTCAAAGCCATTTTAATCAGTATTGCGGTTGTTGTGTTATATAGCGGCCTGATTTGGGGTGTCTTCCCGCAGCGCATTCATATTTCATTCGAAAGCCATTTATTCGGCGCAATTAGCGGCGCATTCATCGGCTATATTATGGCAAAGCGTGATAAGCAAAAGAGCCCTAAGCTTTAAACTGACAGCTTTTAAATAATAATGACCACACCTACACTATTTAAGAAGCTCTTTCGTTTTGAAAAAGGCAGGCAACTTTCAGGCTACGATAAAATGCTAATTTGCACAGCCCGCTGGCCAATTAAATTTGATATGTATATTTTGCGTTTTCCTGAGGGCAGTGAAATAGCGGCTCACACCGATAAAGTCGCTAGTGGTAAACATTTCAGGCTTAATATTGTACTCAAAAAAGCGCGTGCAGGTGGGAAGTTTATCTGCTCTGCCCCACTCTATGAAAGCTCACGAATCAAATTATTCCGTCCTGATATCTGCGAACATCAGGTAACGCGGGTAACGTCTGGCAGCCGATATCTTTTAAGTATCGGCTGGATAAAAAATTAATAAGTTAACTCCCACGTTTAGAGCTATATTTCAATTGTTTATATAGGCTCATAAAAAACCTAAATAACAATACTAGTGCTACTACTGTAAGTGAAAATAATACGTAAAATAAAGACGTAGTAATGTTATCTTTCATTTGAACAATAACAGATGTGTACTTTATTACGAATAAAAGTAGTACTACTCCACCTAGAATACCCGCTACTAACTTCCATTTGAGTTTAACCATCAAAGCTTGCTCCCTTATAGCTTATAGTTCAACACTAGCAGCAGAAAGTGGTCAGTTTCAACTCCTTAACTTCATTGTCACCATCACAACGCCATGGTCGGTACTTTGATCATCATAGGCAAATTGGGGGTTGATCAAGTGCTGATCATAGGTGTGATAATCAACCACCTCAAAAAAGCTACCCTGAAACCCGGCATCAAACTCACGGGATAACAAAATATAATCAAATACTGAGCTGCTACTACCAAAATAGTGGGTGGCTTCTCTGTCGTTCTCGGTGACAACATGGCGCTGATAGAGTTGCCAACTATCTTGTAGTTTGAACTCTGAACGAGATGGGCTATTTTGCCTATGACCGCTAAAACGAAGGTGGTCAGCGATTAAATGGTTAAGCACACCATCGTGTAACTCATTATTAAAGTCCCCCATCACAATCACAGGGTTATTGGTGTGCGCTCTGCGCTTAATAATTTCAACGAGTAACAGCGCTGCTTCACTGCCACGCTGCATACTTGATGCCCAGCGCCCAAGGGCTTGCGATTTTAACTGCATAACTAAGTTTTGCTGTTCGCTGTGGCTTTCATCATCTTGGTGATGGAGCATGCTGCGCTTTGATTTAAAGTGCACTACATAGCAATCGACGTGTCCTAAGTGAGGTACTTCAAGTGTCGCGCGAATAATACTGCGGCTAAAGTTAAAATTATCGCTCAAGCCCATCGCTAAAATATCATCTTGCTCTGCCTCAACCTGACTGACAGCAACAACTTTATAGCGTGAGGCAATGGCCACAACCGGATCGCGATAAATAAAGTCATCAATCACCGTTGGCTCATCAACCACTGCAAAATAAGGGTAACCCTCTGCGTTAACTTGTTGTTTTAGTTCATTGATACTGAACACTTCTTGAAAGCCAATAATATCTGGCTGCTGATTTTTAAGGTAATCGGCCAACCAGCGCTGCTTTTTGGCCCACTGCTCAGCGCTATAAATGCGCTGAAAATCATAAAATGCGTCAGGTGGCGCTAAATAATTATATAAATTAAACGTTGCTACCTTTAATTGACTGTTTTTTATCACTTAACTCCTTATTCGTGTAACCACTCAGTGGCAATGATCGGGTCTTCAAAGTATTTCACTTCGCCACTGATAAACCAGTTACCCACTTTGCTTGCCACTTGTTGCCAGTTTTTGTTACCAAGCACAGCTATACGGCAAAACTCTTTGTTATGTTTAAGGCCTAACTTAAAATCATCCCACGCCGCTTGTAACTCCCAGCCTTCTAACTCAGTAATATCAACATAGGCTCTTATTTTTGCACTCGGAACTGCTGCTACAGCATTATCTATAAGAGGAGTGAGAGTTTTATAATCCTCGTGGGTAAGCTTTCCGACTACTTTAATTGTGAGATAAAAAGTCGTGCTAGTTCGCTCAAGGCCAATGGCTAAACCATGCTTTTTCATGTCATTCTCCTTGTTATTCATAATTAATAACTGTACTTCCCTTGCTCTATCTGATCAACTAGGATGGTAATCTCGTACTGACATTCATTAAAGCACAATTTAGGAGTTTCAATGAGTAATACCGACAGTTATACGCCACCTAAAGTGTGGCAATGGGATGCAGAAAACGGTGGTGAATGGGCGAAGACGAATCGTCCGGTCTCAGGTGCAACCCACGAGCAAGACTTGCCCGTTGGTAAACATGACCTACAACTCTACTCGCTTGCGACACCAAACGGCCAAAAAGTCACTATCATGCTCGAAGAGCTATTAGAGCTTGGTATTGATGAAGCTGACTACGATGCATTTTTAATTAAAATTGGCGATGGTGACCAATTCTCTTCAGGGTTTGTAAGTGTTAACCCTAATTCAAAAATCCCAGCCTTAATGGATCACAGTACAACGCCCGTTACTCGCGTGTTTGAGTCAGGTGCAATTTTACAATACCTGGCAGAAAAGTTTGATGCGCTGATCCCAAGCGATCACACCAGTAAAACAGAATGTCGTAATTGGCTATTTTGGCAAATGGGCTCAGCCCCATACTTAGGTGGAGGCTTCGGTCATTTTTATAGTTATGCCCCTTTCAAGATGCAGTACCCAATTGATCGCTTCACCATGGAAGTAAAACGCCAGTTAGACGTATTAAACCGTCATTTAAGCGACCATGACTACATGGCTGGTAGCGAATATTCAATTGCCGATATCGCTATTTGGCCTTGGTATGGCAGCTTGGTACTTGGCAATTTATACGATGCGGCAGAGTTTTTAGATGTTGAGTCATATAGCCATGTGATGCGCTGGGCAAAACAAATTGAGCGCCGCCCTGCAGTGCAAAGAGGTCGCAGAGTAAACAAAACATGGGGTGATGAAGCTGAGCAGTTAGCAGAGCGCCACTCTAAGGAAGATTTTTAAGGGCTTAAATGCCCTTTTTCATAAAAATAAAAAGTATGCAAAAGCTCAGCAAAGAAGATATCTACCAACGCCTCAGTAACACCGAGGATGCCCGTGCCTGCAAAGCAATTGATGAAGCTGCTTGTAAAGTAGTGCCCGGCAATTTTCTTACCTTATTAGTAAGCCAACTATTTAGTAAGTTTGCAGATGCCCTGTTAAACCCTAAAGTGACCCTGCCTTGGCTTTTACAGAGCATTAATGTACCAAGTAGTTTTATTGCTTGGCTTGTGCCTATTCGTGAGTCAGGCTCAATGTTGCCACAACTGGCCATCGCAAGTGCTATTCGTAGGCTGCCTGTCAGAAAGTGGGTTTGGGTGATTGGCGCCATAGTGCAAGCCTTGTGTATTGTTGGCATGCTTATTTGTGCTTTAACACTGCAAGGTGCAACGGCAGGTTTTGCTATCATAGCTATTTTGATTATCTTTAGCCTTGCTCGTGGCTTTAATTCCATTGCTGCAAAAGATGTATTAGGCAAGGTCATACCTAAACAACAACGAGGCAGCATTAGTGGTCTTGCTGCGAGTTTTGCCGGATTTGCAACGCTCACCTTTGGTCTTGGTTTATGGTATCTACAAAGCCTTGGCTATGAAAATGGGGTGTATGTTGCTTTAATGCTGGCCGCTTTAATGTGGCTGTTTGCAGCGCTCAGTTATAGCCGCATTCAAGAATACAAAGGCGCAACCGAGGGCGCTGAAAACGGCTTTTTGCATGCTTTATCAAAATTAAAACTGCTTTACCAAGATAAGCAATTTGCCCACTTTATTATCACTCGTGCGTTGTTGCTATGTTCTGCTTTGAGCGCACCGTTTTATATCGTTCTTGCCAGTGAACAGGCTTTCGACTTTTCACTACTTGCTACATTTATGGCGCTTTCGGGGCTTGCCAGCTTAGTCTCTGCGCCAATTTGGGGGCGATTAAGTGATTTATCGAGCCGCAAAGTATTAGTATTTGCAGCAATGCTAGTCACCCTCAACGGGTTTGCCGTTTATTTATTTGCTTATTTGAGCCCACAAACGCTCAATGAATTTTGGCTATTACCGCTATGTTATTTTTTACTCACCGTAGCTCATCAAGGGGTTCGCCTTGGTCGTAAGACCTACCTTGTTGATATGGCTGAAGGAAACAAGCGCACAGACTATGTCTCTGTTAGTAATACGGTGATCGGGGTTATATTATTACTGCTAGGTAGCGTCGGCTTACTAAATACCTACTTAACGACTGCAGAGTTAATTTTTTTCTATAGTATCTTAGGCTTACTTGGTGCAATTAGTGCGTGGTTTTTACCCGATGCCTAGACCCTACAGTAAAAAAAGCGCATAATCGCGCTGATTTTATTTCCAAAAAGGACTTACTATGAAAAAGGCAGCTCTTGCACTTCTTACGCTACTTACACTTTCTGCTTGTAGCACCAGTGTGCCTATTCGTAACTTTGACGCAAACCCTGTACCGCAAATGGCGTCTGGCCAACATGACCTTGAAAGTATCAAAACCAATATTTTAAAAGCATGTATGAAACTAGGCTGGACGTGTCGTTCAAATGCCGAAGGCCAAATCTTAGGTAAACTTGATATTCGTAAACACCAATTACGCGTTGATATTACGTTTAACGAGCAAGAATATTCTATTGATTACAAAGATTCGATAAACCTTGATTACAATGGTAAAAAAATCCACCGCCAATATATCAATTGGGTTACCAACTTAATGCGCAATATTGATGCTGAATTAGCTTATAAATAAAATTGACGCAGAATCAGGTATTAAAAAAGGCGACCTAGGTCGCCTTTTTCTTTGCTAATTCTAGTTTTTCAAGTTCTTATCGAAGAACTCTAAAAACGCTTTCAACGTTTTAATTCTATACGGCTGGTGCGATAAGTAATGGTCGCCATCTTCGAGCTCAATGTAAGTAACATCTTTGCCTTCGTCTTTAAGTTCATCATCCATTTCACGACTATGATAAACAGGCACTACATTATCATCAGAGCCATGAACCAATAGCACCGGACGATTAATTTGCTTTGCAAAATTAACAGGCGACACTTTTTCTAGTTTATCGCCATCAGTTCCAAATTGCTTACGCACAATTTCTTTATTAGTGAAATAACGCGCTTTACTAACAATACGCTCAAGATCAGTAACGCCAGCAAAGCTTGCTGCACATTTGAATGTTTCAGGGTGTTTAACCACTGCCATTAATGCAGCATAGCCACCATAACTTGCCCCGCCTATACAAATTTTATCTTCATTAGCGATACCTTCTTCAACAAGCCAATTCGCCGCATCTTGCAAGTCATCTTGCATTTCTTTACCAAAACCTTGAACTGCAGCCATCTCAAATTCATGGCCATAGCCACTTGAACCACGGAAGTTTGGTTGCAGTACTGCATAACCATTATAAGCAAGTAACGCAGTCCAATAGTCAAAACCAGCGTAATCACGAGCCATCGGCCCGCCATGAGGGAACACAATTGTTGGTAACTTATCCCCTTCTTTGTAACCCACAGGTAGAGTTAAATACCCTTCAATAGTTAACCCATCACGGGCTTTATAACTAATTTTCTTTTTACCGCTGTAAACAGTTTCATCAACATCTGGAAATGCCGAGGCAAATGCAGTTAATTCGTTAGAATCCCGGTCACCCAACATATAGGTACCAGGGATTTGCTCACCTGAAACGTAAACCACATATTGACGCTGTTCTTTACTGGTATCAATAATATCAATATCAAACTTATCTGCCGGCAATACAGCGCGTAAGCCATTATAAAGGTTATTTAAATCTTCATCCCAGTAACGGATCCCCTCATCTAATTGAGAGTGCGTAAACCCTGCTACTTCACCTGTAAGAGATGAATAGAATATATGACCGTCGAAGTCATAGTTATCATCGCTGAACACTAACTCTTTTTTCATGGTCGTTAGGTCCATTTTATAAAGCGCATCATAGCCATCTTTAAGAGCTTTGAAGTAAAGAATATTAGGGTCTTTATCGAAGCCCAAAACAGTCACTACATCAGGGCTAAATGCTTTATATTTGAATAACGTTTTACGGTTATCTCGATCTTCGTCATAAAGAATATATTCAAATTCGTCTTCATCCATTTTTAGGGCAATACGCACATTACCTTGGCGGTCTGCTGTCCAATCAATAACTTTACTACGTGAGCGCTGAATTTTTTTCTTACGAAGTGTACTTAAATCAAGTTCATACACGCCAGGGGCATTGGCAACATCAAAATCACCTTGAACTAAAATTTTATCTTTTTTATCGGGTAAAAAGCTGATTACCTGATCACCAAATTGCGGTTGGCGTTCATCACGATTAAAGTTAGGCTTTATAGCCAGTTTCGCCTTGCCATCACCACCAATTTTATATGCATATAAACGGGTAGAGGTATATTTAGGGCCGCCAAATTGACGTTGAATATAGCGGGCACCTAAAAGTAGTACCTCATCATTTGCCCATTCATACCAATCGAAGAAAATAGTGTGATTATCTGAACGAATAATAGAATCAGCTTCTTTAGTTTTACGGTTATAAACCATTAAAACCAGCTCACCATTTACATTTCGAATAAACGATAAATTTTTACCATTTGGCGAAAATTTTACTTGGCTAAAAGCGCGTAAAGAGGCGAATGATTCTACAGGGAGTTGTGTGTTTTCAGCAGCACGAGGCATTAAGCTCAGCACTGCAAAAAGAGTAAGCAGTAAGTACTTCATAATAAAGTCCATTTCTTTTTTATTGTCGCGGCAATAGTAACATTAAATTACAAAAAAAGACTAATTCAAAAAAATTAGACACCTCTTCCATTCGTTTAAAACGAACGTAACGCTCGATTAATAGCATTATTAATTTAATTTTTGCTAATTATAATAGCTGCACAACTTCAGTTTTCTTAGGTGACATGATGAAAAAAGTACTTGTGTTAAATTCATCTTTAAATGGTGAACAAGGTAATTCAACCAAGCTTAGCCAACTATTTGTTGAGCAGCTTGCTAACAACCAACAAATTTCAGTAACAACTCGCGATTTAAGCGACAATGCGATTGCTCACTTAACGCAGACAGAAATGGCTGCTTGGATGACTGATGCAAACGAACGTAGCGATGAGCAAAAGCTACTTGCTGCAATTTCTGACGATTTAATTGCCGAACTTAACGATAACGAACTGATTGTTATTGGTATGCCAATGTATAACTTTGGTATTCCATCAACATTCAAAGCTTGGATTGATCGTATTGCTCGTGCTGGTATTACATTTAAATACACAGAGCAAGGCGCTGTAGGTTTAATTAAAGACAAAAAAGTAGTGGTACTTGCTGCCCGTGGTGGTGTATATCAAGGCACCGACATGGATACACAAACTAAATACTTAAAAGATGTACTTGGTTTTGTGGGTATGACTGATGTTAACTTTATTTACGCTGAAGGCCTTGCAATGCCAGGTGCAGAGCAAAGCTTAGAAACAGCACAAAACGAAATAAAGGCTTTCACCGCGTCACTTTAATATGTGATTAATAAAGCTAGATATAAAAAAGCGGTCATCATGACCGCTTTGTGATTTACGCTGTGACCGATAACAGCGAATCACCTTCAGATAAACCAAACTTTTCTTGCACAGAGGCTAGAATCGCTTCTTTATCTTCTTCTCCCAGTTGATCAGAATATTGCGCTAACAGCTCATCTAAATAACTGACAACTTCTTCGCTATCAACCTGCTCAAGTGAGTTACCACTTGGCGGCGGTGGTGGCGGACCAGGCGGACGCTCACCTTCAGGAGGACCTAATTCACCGACTTCAGCGGCATCAAAGCCAGCTTCAGCCATAATTGCTTCCATTTCTTGACCCGGTTGAATACCCGCATCCATAAATGTTTGCATAATAGATTGTGCATCTTCTGCAGTTAAGTTTTCAGGATCAAACTGAGCTAAGGTTTCATTCATTAACTCTGTTTGCTCACTGGTCAACGGCTCTGCTTGAGGTCGTTGCATGGGCTGAAAATTCGCA
Source organism: Pseudoalteromonas sp. CH_XMU1449-3 (assembly GCF_037027245.1). NCBI lineage: Bacteria > Pseudomonadati > Pseudomonadota > Gammaproteobacteria > Alteromonadales > Pseudoalteromonadaceae > Pseudoalteromonas > Pseudoalteromonas sp. CH_XMU1449-3. Next base: position 350,369 of record NZ_JAYMDY010000001.1, on the reverse strand, counting down.
CCCGATGAAACACTGTTGATCATCGTTGATTTTCCTTACGTTTTGGTGGTTTATGGTTGTTGAACTCGTCTTCAGTTACTTCACCATTTTGATCAGCATCCATGTCATTAAAAATGGTTTGCAGCATATCTTCTGGCATAGGCTGTTCACTAAACTCAGTAAAATCAATCGCCCCATTGCCATCTATATCAAACGATGCAAAGTCAGGTCGCTGTGGCTAACAACGAAATAGCTAAAACAGAAAGTGCAGATAATTGCTTCATAGCGAACCTCTTATGTCATTCAATTGACCGTAAGCATAATCTGAATACCATCCAAAAGTGTGTGGGCAATATGCTACAAATGTGGAAACTTTGTGGATTGCTTTAGTAATTAATCTAAGTTGTGACTTGCTACGTATAATCACCAAAGCAATTTTCAACTCCACGTTTATGGCAGGCTCAAAAAAACAAAAAGTAAATCTTGTTTGGTTTAAACGTGACCTACGACTATCTGATCATCAGCCACTTGCCAGTGCAATTGCATCAGAGCTGCCTTGCTTACTTATTTACAACTTTGAGCCCCTATTACTCGAAGACCCCCATTACAGCTATAGGCACTGGCGTTTTGTTGCTCAGTCACTTAAAGACATCAACCAACAGCTCGAAAAATATAACGCTGAAATCGCCATTTATAATCAAGAAATGATTACCTTGTTAGAAACCCTTAGTGAAAATTTTGATATCGCAGGGGTTTATAGTCATGAAGAAATAGGTCTTTACAATAGCTTTGAGCGAGATAAAGAGGTCAAACGCTGGCTAAACAGCAAAGTAATTCCATGGCACGAAACGCCACTTGGAGGTGTAAAACGAGCACGACCTAAAAAATTTGATTGGCAAACACATTGGCATGGCGTGATGAACCAACGTCTTGTAACGCCAAATTGGCAAGCATTTAATGCAGTTCTGCCTAATAATTACCAAGCAGCAACCTGTGCTGATGATTTTCTAAAGCACGACCCGCAGTTTCAATATGGTGGCCCTCATGCAGCCAGAGCTTGCCTACAGAGCTTTGTAGAAGAGCGTGCAAAGAGCTACCAAAGTGGCATCTCGAGCCCTTCCAAAAGTAGAGATTCATGCTCTAGGCTTTCGCCTTACTTAGCCTTTGGCAACTTGAGCCTCAGACAAGTTTATCAAACTCTAAAATACTATTTAGCAAAGCAGCCTTTAAGTTGGCGTCGCTCATTATATGCTTTCGAGTCAAGGCTTCACTGGCATTGCCATTTTATGCAAAAATTCGAAACTCAATGCAGCATGGAGTTTGCACCGCAAAATGCGGGCTACAAGCACTACCCTTATCGTGATGATGAACATGTTGCTGAGCACCTAAAGCGCTTTGAGCAAGGTCAAACAGGCATTCCCATTATTGATGCGTGCATGCGCTGCCTAGCAGCAACGGGTTACATTAATTTTCGAATGCGCGCTATGTTAGTCAGCTTTATGACTCATCATATGAACATTCATTGGCAATCAGTCAGCTTTATTTTATCGCGTTATTTTTTAGATTTTGAGCCTGGTATTCACTACCCACAAATCCAAATGCAAGCATCGGTCACAGGAACCAACACGATTCGTTTGTATAACCCAATAAAGCAATCTGAAGATAAAGACCCAGAGGGCATATTTATTAAAACATGGTGCCCTGAGCTTAAAAACTTACCCATAGAAGATCTCCACCAGCCATGGCAACAGCCGCCAATGGAGGCCTTATTTAATAACTTTAAACTCGGCGAAGACTACCCTGAGCCTATGGTAGATATTGAACATGCAGCCAAACAAGCACGTGAGCGATTATGGTCATTTCGAGAACGTGATGATGTAAAGCGTGGCACAAAAGCCGTACTGAATAAGCATGTGATAAGCCTTAAAAGACAACGACATGGCTCATAAAAAGCTTAATTTACCCAGCAAAACCTGCCCCGTTTGCGACAGGCCATTTATGTGGCGTAAGAAGTGGCAACGTAACTGGGAGCATGTAAAGTACTGCTCAGAACGTTGCAAGCGTGAAGCAAAAAGAAATATTGGCGTTTAAGTTGCACTTATATCGTTAACTCACAGTTTTCGGCACAAAACCCTGAAAGCCTTTCACGGTTGTCGAAAAAATTTACAAAGGAGATGACGATGACGATTAAAAAGTCTGCACATACGAGTTGGTCTGGTGATATTAAATCTGGCAAAGGCTATATTTCTAGTCAAAGTGGCGCGCTTGAGAAACAGCCATTTGGCTTTAACACTCGCTTTGAAGATAAGCCAGGTACTAACCCTGAAGAGCTGGTTGCAGCGGCACACAGTAGCTGTTTTAGCATGGCGCTATCGCTTGCACTAACTGAAGCTGGCTTTGTCGCTGACGACATAACGACCAAAGCAACAGTGAGCCTTGATGAAGTTGATGAGGGCTTCGAAGTGAGCCACATTGCACTTGATGTCAGCGCAAAAATAAAAGAAATTTCGAGCGAAAAGTTTGAGCAACTTTGTGATCAAACTAAGCAAGGCTGCCCTATTTCTAAACTGATGAATGCCGAAATATCACTCACCACAACGCTTAATTAATCTCTGTAGGCCAAGCACTGCTTGGCCTTTTCACAAACTAACAGACCCACAACACTTTATTACAATGTAAATACCTACTTGTTGTATTATTTTTATGAAATAAAACCAAATACAACAAGGATATGTATGTTTAAACAACTTGCCCCTATTGCTCTGGCAGCACTTGCTTATTCAAGCTGCTCGATCGCAACAGAACAACAGATGAGTAAACAATGGTTCAATAGTATCGACTATACGCACATAGAGAATCACAGATATAGTTTTAATGCATACCAATTAGTGAGCCATTACTACTTTGAGGAGCAACAGAGCTCTGGGGTACTTGATGATTATGGCTACCTAGATACAGATTCAAACATTCGAGTGAATTACTTTAATAGCGATTACACTGATTATCTTGGCTTGTTTGGTGAAGGATTTTATAAAAACTGGTTTGTTACAGGTGAAATTTACGATGTTGATGATGCTGATGACTATACCTTAGGAATAGGCTATTTATTTGCCGATGCCTTAAAAGTCTCTGTAAATAGGGATGTACGTGAATATGGTGATGATTATTTCCGCTTAAAAGCGCAGTATAACCTCCAAATAAACGATAAGGATTACCTTGGTTTTAGCGCAGAAACAGATGATGAACTCGACGTTTGGAATATCTCTGCCAGATACTTTAATCATTTAAGCGGCAGCCATTACATTACCGTCGATGTTGGCCACCAAGACAGCCTTTATGATTCAGCAAGCAGTGCCATGATCAGCTACTACTTCGGCGATCACTATGCCATAGGCGCAGGTTTGGATGATTCTGAACTCGTTTTACAAGGCAAGTACTTCATCAATGATAAATACTATTTAACCGCTAATTACACTGAAAGCGGCTCTGCTGAACTTTATAACCTTAAGTTTGTTGCCCAGTTTTAAACTGATATGAGCCAACAGCTTTAAACAAAAACGCCACTATTAAGTGGCGTTTTCAGTTTATAGAATTACATATTACCCAACTTCATCATCATTGCAGTGTACATTTTTAAGTTCAGTGCTAACTGCTCTTCAGTAATAAACTCATGCTCTGAGTGACCTGTGTACTTTTTACCTGGCATTGATGGACCAAATGACACCGCATTATCAAACAGCTTAGCATTTGTGCCACCACCAATTGACACAAAGCCCGCGTCTTTATCGCCGGTAAAGTGCTTAAAGATATCGAGTAACGCTTCTGCATGAGGCGCACCATCTAACAGCATTGGCGTACCAATCACCACTTTCGTGTCTTTTAACGTAACACCATTAGTAGTTTGCCAAGCGCTAAGCGCTTCATTAATTTGCTGCTTAAGCACTGCTTCTTGTTTACCTACCGGGCGACGCATATTAATCGACAACTTAATGTCGTTACCATCGCGGCTTAATAGGGTTGGCGAAACCGTCATCGGGCCCATAAAGTCATGCTTGTAACCAATTTCACCGAATTGCGCGCCGTATAAATCAAGACCAATTAGCTGATTGATAAACTCAATTGCTTGACCATCGCTATTGTTCTCAAGATCAATACCTTTAAAGATTTCTGCAAGGTGCGCAATGGCATTTTCACCCGCTTCTGGCTCAGATGAATGCGCTGAAATCCCCTTCACTTGGACTAACAAGCCATTTGTTTGCTCTGTCATCGCCACTTTGACGTTTTTAAGCTTAGCGACATTGTCGTGTAATTTAGCCACTGTCGCCGCATCAGCGTTATGCACTAACACGCTGGCATCTTCAGGGATTTGGCTAACAAAGGCACCGCCTTTTAAGTCACTAACATATAAGCCTGTTTGTGCAGAGGTCGCTGAGAAAGTCGGGGCAATTAAGCTCCAGCCTTTTTCTGCAACAACCACAGGGTATGAAGCATCAATAGTGACAGCGTATTTTGGTTGCTGATAGGTTTTCATGAACTCTTCGAGTGGTGCCCAGTCAGACTCTTCTGCAAGGTAAACCATTAATTCAATACGGTTATTTAATGTAATACCCTTGTCTTTAATCGCCTTCATCGCATGCAGTGCAGTCGCAATTGCACCTTTATCATCTTCTGTACCACGTGCAATTAGCTTTCCTGGCTCAGAGGTTTTATCCATTTCAAATGGACTTTGCTGCCATTTACTGGCGTCTGCTGGTTGCACATCACCATGGGTTACTATGGTTACTTTGTCAGCTTGGTTACCCATGCCAATTAACACTGTGTAGCCTAAATCTTGATAATCAAAACCAAACTGCGCCGCTTTCATTTTTAAGAACGACTTAAAGCCAATGAAATCTGGATTATCTGGAGTCGCTAGACCTTCTTTATTTACCGTTGGGTACGAAACTAAATTCTCTAAGGTATGAATTTGCGCTTGTTGATATTGCTCTACCGCGTAGTTAGCCAGCTTTTCACTTTGCTCAGACACAGCAGCCTGACTAGAGAAAGCACTTAATAAAAATGCAGCAAGTAATGAATGTTTCAAGATAAGCTCCAGAGTTTAAGAAGGTTTTTAGAAAGTCGCCTTGATTGTAACGCTTATAACGCCGACATAACATCTCTAATTCAAGCAAAATAGATCGCTTAAAAATACCAACAAGGTACAATAGCCACTCACCCTATTAATTCGTTTGTTAGACTCATGAACCGCAGAAAAAAGATCTTCACTAAACTTAAGCAAAAAGATAAGCGCGCCAATGCAAAATTGCATAAAAGCAATAAACCGGCCTACATCTCAAAGGCAGAACGCGAAAAGTTAGCACAGCAAGAAGCTGAGCAGGAAAGTTAAAATACCTAGCGGTCAGGTTGTAGGCGCGATTTTACATCGCGCAATATAAAAAGATAACGCGCGAAATAAATTTCACGCCTACATCAAAAAACGTGGGAGCGGCTTTAGCCGTGAATAAAATAAAGCTGTTCGGCGTTAAAACGCCTCCTACACCGTAGGCGTCAAGCTTGCTTGGCGCGTCTCAAACGCCACCACAAAACAAACACCCTCGCGCGAAATAAATTTCACGCCTACAGCACCTCAATTCACATTTGTATCGGACACGTGATCTGACTCGCTAACTTTACTCTCGTAGCTAGATACTCTGGTTTTCAAACTGAAAGCTGAAGGCTCGTCATTTTCTTTGTGCAATCTGGTTTCGCGCGTAGAAATTTCACGCCTAGCAACTCAACTGTTTTCACACTCATTCACAAATTGTGCTTCACATAGTTCCGATTTTTAAGTATTTTAAAATTAATAAAATAACAACAATAAGATACAAGGGAATGAGACGTTTATTGCTGCTTAGCTGTGCGCTTTTGTTAAGTGCATGCTCATCTAAAGTTACAAACATAAAAGAAGACCGAGACACACTATCTAAAGCCGATGAAGGCTACCTACTGATTGGCATTGAAACTAACCGTAGTTTAAAAGCCATTTATATTGATGGCCCAAAGTCGCTTGTTCTTACGGCTAAGGACATTCGAAGTGGTAGCAATTATATTTTAGCGAATCTACCACTGGGTGATTACACCATCACACGCTTAAACTTAAATCGATATTCCTATCTTGAATTTGATAACGATGAAGAAAGTTGGCAATTCACCCTTTCTGCTAAAAAAATCAACTATGTAGGTCATTTAGATATTTCCACGATAGGTTTTTGGTATACCCGCTCTCACATTGTTTTAGAAAACAGAAGCTCTGAAGCACTGCAATACATGGAACAAAACTTCCCAACGATTTTGTCTGGTCGCTCGCTAAATTATGGCGGCCCAGGGGAGGACTCATTCTTTGATTATTTGGAACAAACATTTTCGCAGCAGGAAGCAAAATAATGAAAAAGCTACTTATCTTATTATTTTTTATCTTTCCCTTGCATGCTGAAATATTATCGAGTGAAGACTTAATGTATTCGCCCGATCAAAGCCAAGTTAAAGTATCGCCCAGTGGCCGTTGGATCAGCTTTTTAGAAGCGCAAGAAGACAAAACCAAAACCCTCAACATCATCGATATGAAAACGATGAAAATGTACTATGCAGTTAAACTCAATGAAAAAGATAATTTTTATAATTATGAATGGCTGAGTAACGACAATATTTTCGTTCGTGTAAATAGCAAGTATGACTCAGACTATAACGCAGTAATTAATGTCACAGAAAGTGAAGAAAAGCCAAAGTTCGAACAGCATAAAGTAACAACCAAGGGATACATAGTTGATAGGTTATTAAACGATGCTGAACACATTTTATTCGCCAAACCAGATAAAAAGAATACGCATCTTTATAAGGTTCCGCTCACTATCTTGTATAAAGATAACATAAGCTCCTTCTCCCCCATTGAGAAGGGCTTAAAAGGTGCTAGCAGCTATTTTTTTGATGAGCATAAACAGCAATTATTTACTGTTAAATTTGATATTGATAAAAAAAGCTTACAGTTTTTCTACAAGGTTATCGGGAGTGATAAGTGGATACCACTTTTTACACTCACAGACGCAGATTATCAGTTTTTACCAATTGGATTTACTGACCAAGATCACCTTGCCGTTATTACCAACAAAAATACCGATAAGAGTCAGGTGAGCCTTTTTAATATTAACACGCAAGAAATCACCGACACACTCTATCAACACCCCAAATATGACATTCAGTCGGCAGAACTTGATGATAATGGCAAACTTATCGCCGCCTCGTATATCAAGCATGGTAAATATACGACTGACTATTTTGTGGATACGTATAAACAGTTGCATAGCAAAGTTGCTGAAGCATTAGGGGATGAGCAATTCTTCTGGGTAAATAGCTCATTAGATGGAAAAAACCATATTCTTTACAACCATTCCTCAACGATTCCTGGTAAATACTTCTTATATAACGCCGAAGCTAACCACATTGAATTATTATTCTCTACCGATAAAAATGAAGACGTTAAGTACGCTAAAACAACGTTTTTTAACTTTAAAGCCTACGATGGAACTAACCTTGAAGGTTACTTAACCAAACCTATTAACAACGATAAGCAGGTATTATTAGTGATGCCACATGGTGGCCCGATTGGTATTCGTGAAAGTGATGAATTTAGCCCTGAGGTGCAATACCTTGCTTCCCGTGGTTTTTCTATCTTACGTGTTAATTTCAGAGGCTCAGCAGGGTTTGGTAAAGAGTTTTTAGAAAGCGGTGTTGGTCAATTTGGTAACCTTATCGAACAAGACATTTCTGCCGCAGTGGCACATATTCGTTCACAATATAGCTTTAAACATACCTGCTCTATTGGCGCAAGCTATGGTGGTTATTCTGCGGTGATGCTGGCAATTAAACACCCTGATATTTATGAATGCGTGATTGCAAGTTTTGGTATTTATGACTTACCTCTACTTTATAACGCAAGTAATATCGCTTTAACTAAAGATTATCAAGAGCTTATTGAGCGTACTGTTGGTGAATATAACCAAGATTTAAAAGATATTTCCCCCGTCTATCAGGCTACATCTTTAAAAGCCCCTGTTCTTATTATTGCTGGCAAACAAGATGAAATATCGGGCTTTGAGCAAAGTAATCGCTTTTACTATGTTTTAAAGCGTTTAGGTCATGATGTTGAAAAAGCGTTTTTCGAACGCTCTGGGCATGGTCATCAGATTTGGTATTACGATCAAGTAGAAGCAGCTTTAGCTAACGACTTTCTTGAAAGAAAACTTAACCTAAACAGTACATTAACTAATTATACTGAATCTGAAAAGAAAGCGGTTCAACGTGATGCCATATTGTTAGCAGATACATTTGACAGTAAAACAATAGAAACTGATCGTACAAAAGAAAGCTTTGAATACTACCAATTAGCTGCCAACTTAGATCATGATCGAGCCATGTTTAATGTCGGTAGTTATTATCATCGTGGCGATAATAGGCCTATTGATATTAAAAAAGCTATTGAGTATTACAGCCGCTCGGCGGAATTAGGCTATGAGAATGCAAAAGAAAGACTAAGTTTTATCTATTCCTACAGTTTACTTGTGGAGCCTGACTTCAAAAAAGCTCAAAAGTACTCTCAAGAACTTTATGATAAAGAGCAAACTGCTAAAAACACATTTAACTTAGCAGTAGTCAATTGCATTGCTGATATTAAATTTAGAAATACAGAAAAGTGTTTAAGCTTAATAGAAGAGTATGCTGAAAAAGTTGGCAATAACTCAAACGGAGAAGTTAGAGAGCAAATAGCCCTGCTAATGCTGGAAGGTCAATACTCGACTCAAGAGCGAGAAAGGCTTCAAAAAGTAATTAAAAAACTATATGGGCTTGATTATCCAAATGCGATTTTAGAGTTAGAACGGGCTGGATTATTTAAACTAGTTTTATCTGAAAAATTTAATGGCCGTTCTAGTGTCGAGCAACTCAATGAAGATACGGAATTTTCATATACACTGAACGAAAAACAGCGCTTTGGAATCGAGTTTTCAATGAACCGCGAGGGTATTGATAATCGTAAGGATCGCTTGGTTATATTTACCAAATGGCACTTCAAACCAAGCTCTCCTGAAGAAAATGAAAATGTTTATTACCAAACTTTATGGGGCAGCCCTCTTGATGAATGGTTTACCTACCGCACTTTAGATGAAACATCGACGCCAGGTACGTGGACTTTAGATGTGATGGGCGCAAACCAACAGTTGCTCTATCAAAACACCTTTAAAGTGACAGCTATCAACTAAACTCAAAATGCGCAATTTCAATCAGGTAACGACTTAGGGGCCATGGCAAACTGGCCCCACTTCTGAAAAGCATTAACGAGTAACCATGAAAACGAAGCAACAACAACGCATTGAGCTAGTATGTGACTACATTAGCCAGCATCTTGATGAACCTTTATCACTGGAGACACTCAGTGAGGTGGCATGTTGTTCGAAATATCATTTTCATCGTTTATTTGTCGCTGGAGTTGGCCTAAGCGTTACCAAATATGCGCAGCTTGCGCGCTTAAAGCGTGCCTCATTTCGACTTGCATTTGAACATCAACTTAAAATTATTGATGTTGCATTAGAAGCACAATTTGATAGCCCAGAAGCATTTAGCCGTGCTTTTAAGCGCACCTTTACGCAGTCGCCAAGCGAATTCAGAAGCAAACCAAACTGGCCTAATTGGCACACACAGTTTGAATTTTCATTACCTGACAAAAAGGTTTGCCCTATGAATGTAAACATTGTTGATTTTAAAGCACAGCCGGTGGCTTTATTAACCCACCATGGCGCTGCTAATACCCTGATGAATACCGCTGCACAATTTATTGAGTGGCGCAAAGAATCAGGCTTTTCACCTGTTAAAACCAGTAACACGTATGGGATCCCGTATAGCGATCCGGCCACCACTGAAGACCATGCGTTTCGTTTTGACTTTGCAGGCAGTATCACCTCACCGATTACTGAAAACCCGCAAGGTGTGCGAAATGGTGAAATTCCAGCAGGACGCTGCGCCGTTGTTCGTCATAATGGCTCTCATGATACTATTAGCGATACAGTTTACTACTTATACCGTGAATGGCTAGTGCAAAGCGGCGAAGAAGTCAGAGACTTCCCTTGCTTCTTTCATTACCTCAACCTTATCCATGAAGTTGATGAATGTGACCTGCAAACGGATATATATTTGCCGATAAAATGATTGCGAGATGCGAGATGCGAGATGCGAGATGCGAGATGCGAGATGCGAGATGCGAGATGCGAGATGCGAGATGCGAGATGCGAGATGCGAGATGCGAGATGCGAGATGCGAGATATTGTAGGCGCGATTTTATATCGCGCAATATAAAAAGATAACGCGCGAAATAAATTTCACGCCTACATCAAAAAACGTGGGAGCGGCTTTAGCCGTGAATAAAATAAAGCACCCTCGCGCGAAATAAATTTCACGCCTACGACAGCTTATTTCACATTTGTATCAAGCACGTGACCTGACTCGCTAACTTTACTCTCGTAACTAGAAACTCTGATTTTTAATCTGAAAGCTGACGGCTGATAGCTGACAGCTCTCTTTCCCCTAGCAACTCGCTAACTTTACTCTAGCAACTCCCTTCCCTAAAACCTATAACTCACACTGGCATTATACGAGCGGCCTTGTCCGGCAAGTTGCTCAAAACCATTGCTCATGTCTTGCTTATAATTAGCAATGCTTACGCCGCCAAGCGGCTGTTGGTAGTATTCATCAAGTAAGTTGGTAATTGCTAACTTAAAGGTTAAATTTTGCCACGTTTTCTGGCTTGAGATAGCCAGTAACTGATAGCTGTCGGTTTGGTTTTCTAAACGGCGCTCATCAACATGGGTTTTACTATCAACCCATTGCCAGCTCAGTGCGTTTTGCCAGCCTTTGTATTCGTGCTCTAGGCTCAGCTCAGTGTGCAGTGGCATAATTTGATATAAGTCTTCATTGCTATCATCACGTTCGCCATGAGTACTGGTTAGTGAGCCTTTTAATTGCCACTTTCCTGCTTGCTTAGTGTTGTAAAGTTCAATTAAGCCTGCCAGTTTTGCACCGTAAAGTGTCGCATCTAGGTTCGTAAAAGTAAGAATATTGCGCTTGGTATGCGCCATGTCAGTGCGATTAAAGCTTTTAGTCACTTCAGCATCAATATAATCATTTACTTGCGTGTACCAAACATTTGCCGTTACTTGCCAGCTATCGTCTTTGGCAAGTTTGGTGTAGCTAGAACTCAATGTGTGGGCTGTTTCGGCTTCTAAATCTGGGTTACCAATATAACCATTACCATCACCAAACCAACCAATCATAGTGGTTGCCATCGTACCTACACCCCAGCTGTAACGCTCATATAAATTAGGTGCGCGGTTTTTACGAGCTAAACCAAATTGCAGCTCATCGTTATTCGATAATTGATAGCGAGCAAGTAAACTGATATCAACTAAGGTGTCGTCACGTTTACGGTCTAATTGGTTAAATTCCATCGCAGCTTGGGCGTCGGTTTTTGACATATCCATCATTGAGCCCATATTAGCCATACCGCTCATGCCACCTTCGTTATAAGCCTGCACTTCGCCAGTATCAGTGGTGACTTGCTCAACACGAACACCTGCCGACACCCACCATGCTTGGTTTACTTGGTTTTGGTACTCAGCAAATGCCGCAAGGCGATCACGTTTGCCATCGTTAATGTTTACGTATTCATTTGGGCCCATCATCATTGACCCTGCAACCGCCGGCCACCAATCATCAATTCGATAACCGTAGTATTCTTGCCCTAGCATTAATGATGACTTTTTTGATAAATCAGTGCGCCAATGAACTTGATAACTGTAATCTTGTGCATCGGTATTCATTGGCATCATGCCGGTTTTCTCATTACTGAAAAAACCCATTTCGTGTTTTACATCATGCGCATTCACTTGTACCTGCAAATCACCATTTTCAAGCTCACGTTGGTACTGAGCAACGAAACCATAACTGGTGTTATCGGTCATATCCATGTATTGATTAGGAAAACCTTGGTAAGGAATCTTTTGATGCGTCAGCTTAACTACAAGCTGTTGTTTCTCATCACGAATAGCGCCCGTTAACGCATGATTTTGCACTCGATATAAGGTATCAAGTACACGCTCACCATGCCCATCATCATAGCTGTTAGCATCTTCAAAGCTGCCTTGGTAAGACAAGCTAAACTGTTTGCTCGCAAGGCTGGCACCTAGCGCGTATGCTTGGCTATCGTTAACGCTCTTGTACTGGGCGGTAACATAGCCTGCGCGCCAGTTCACTGAGTCTGTATCACTAAATTCAGGGGCAATCGTATTTACCCTAATAACACCGGCAATATTATCACCGCCACTGCTTACCGGTGATACACCAGCAACGACACTGTAAGAGGCAATTTGGTTTGCCGACACATAAGAGAGTGGCGGGTTCATTTGGTTAGCACACGCTGCTGTAACATCAGCACCATCAACTAAAACCTTAACTCTATCGCCCATCATGCCGTTCATCACCGGCAAGTTAGACACCCCTCCAGCCGCAGAAAAATCAACACCTAAATCTTTCAGTAACGCGTCTGCAGAGCCAACTAATTGATGGTTATTTTGGGCATGACCTTGTACTTCTATCACTTCAATAGAATCATCAGCAAAGGCCGAAATACTTAATACACAGCTGAGTGCTGCAGCGATTTTAGAAAATAAAAAACCAGGGCGAGAAAATTGCGTGTTCATAACTCTTTTAAAATCAAAGCAAATAATTAATGACGCCGATTATAAAACTCATTAATTAGTCTGAACACGTGACATATTGTCGCACCCTGTCACAGGTAAACACTTAGCGCAGCACCACTAGTGGAATACGGCTATCTTCAAGCATTTTTAAGGTCGTGCTGCCTAAAAAGAACTGCCGCCATTTAGAGTGACCAAATGCGCCCATCACCATTAAGTCAACGGCGTGGTCACTTTTATATCGCCACAGCGCTTGGTAAACATCGCCATCGAGCATGCGCGCTCTCACATTAAAGCCGTTTTCAGCCAGCCTTGCTGAGGCAGTATCGAGTTTGTCTTGGCAGTGACCGTCTTGTTTATCAACCATCACCAAGTGGCAATCTAAGCCGGATAAAATCCCGCCCTTGATAATTTGTGTAATCGCTTTGTCGGTACTTTCGCTGCCATCATAAGCCAGCATAAAGTTTGTGGGCTCATGAAATTGCGGCGGCACAATCGCAACCGGGGTATGCACCTGACGGATCAGCGTTTCAATATGCGAGCCCAGTACTTTAAAATCATCGTAATGGCCTTTACCAGAGCGGCCAATAATCATCACACGGGCATTGTCTTCATGTTCAAGTAGGGCATCAACAAGACTCATTGAAAGCTGCTGTTGTTCAATCTCGGTTAGGCCTGCATGCTCAGCTTTTTTCATTGCTTCATCTAGCAATAATTGACCATGCTGCGACGCTACTTTGTTGCGCTCTTGTTCAAGTTTTGCCAATTGCTCTAACAATGAGGTTTGCGAACCTAAACCAATAATTGCGGTTAAATCATCACTGCCCTGCGGCAAAGGTGGCTCTAAAGCATGCAAAAAATTAATTGGATGGCTGGAGCGCTTAGAAATCCAAATCGCCGCTTCTGTCACCGCATCGGTCATGCATGAACCGTCGATACAAGCAAATATCTTTTTCATTGCGCTCTCCTTTAAACCAATTCAGTTAACCAAGTATAGTTGGCTTTTTCTCTGTATTTATTTTGAACAGCAAAGACTTAAGAAGTTCAGGTTATTTTCTTATAGCAAACAAATATAGAACGTTCCAAAAAGTACTGTATCAACCCCATTAATTTGTATTACAATAGCGCTGGGCACACACCTCTACTCCAGAACAAAGTATTTGTTACTGGCATTTTCGATTATCAAAAACCTATTTTGTTTTTAAATTTATTTTAAAGGAATTACATGACTAACGTAGCCAACTCCCAAGGCAACGCAAGCACGTTTACCATTCTGATAGTATTGGCTTTAGGCACATTCATTTTGGGCCTATCAGAATTTTCTATGATGCCAATGTTGCCCCTGATCAGCGAAACATTTTCGTCTACGCCAGCGAAAAGTGGTTATGCAATCAGTGCTTACGCGATTGGCGTAGTTGTCGGTGCCCCACTATTTATGATCACAACCGCCAACATGCGTAAGCGCAATGCACTGTTGATGTTTGTCAGTATGATGTTTTTATTCAATGGTTTAAGTGCTTTTGCAAACTCGCTTGAGCAACTTATTTTATTTCGATTTTTAAGTGGTTTACCACACGGTGCCTACTTCGCCGCTGCTATTTTATTGGCAGCCGACATTGCCCCTGCCGATAAACGCGCAAGCTTTATGTCAAAAGTATTTATGGGTTTAACCATTGCTACTATTGTTGGTGTGCCCATGGTCACCCTAGTGGGGCAAAACTTTAGCTGGCGTTATTGTTTAGCGGGCACAGCTGTACTTGCGTTAGTTGCCTTGGTATTGATTGTGAAATATGTACCTAACGTAAAAAATACCGCGCCAACATCGATTCTCGATGAGTTAAGTGTATTAAAGAATAAGCTCGTATGGACCATTCTGGGTATCATAATTATTGGTTTTGGTGGTGTATTTTGTGTTTACACTTACATTGCCGACACTATTTTAGAAGTCACCCATACCCCTGCTTACACTATCTCTATTGCTATGATCATGTTCGGTATTGGCTGTACTTTAGGTAACTATGTATTAGGTAAAGCCGCCGACCACTCACCGCTGAAAACCACAGGCGCAGCGCTAATTGGTGCAGTGGTATTTGCAGCCAGTTATGTAAGCGCAAGCCATAACATTTGGCTGTTATACGCGGTGATTTTCTTTATTGGTTTTAGTGTTGGTTTAGGTACCGTGATCCAATCGCTATTAATGGATGTATCACCACAAGGGCATGCCATGATTGGTGCGCTAGTACAGTGTGCGTTTAATACAGCTAATGCGATAGGCCCTTGGCTTGGCGGCATGGCTATTGCCGAAGGCGCACTCCCTAGTCAAACAGGCTATGTTTCTGCGGCACTATTCTTAGGTGGTTTTTTAATGTGGTCGTTAAGTGCGATGCAGATGAAAAGACAAAGCTGTAAGCCTTAAGCTCTCAGCTCTCAGCTCTCAGCTCTCAGTCTGATCGCTGAAGGCTGAAGGCTGAAGGCTGAAGGCTGAAGGCTATCAGACTTACTCATCCTGAAATATCTCTTCGATACTCAGGTTAAATAAACGCGCGGCTTTAAATGCTAATGGCAAACTTGGATCAAATTTACCTTTTTCGATAGCATTCACTGTTTGCCTTGATACATCGAGTAATTCGGCTAATTTTGCTTGGGTGTAGTTGTGCTCAGCACGAAGCACTTTCAAGCGGTTTTTCATTCCTCGCCCTCGTCGTTTAACTGCTTATTCATCATTAAAAGACTCACTAAATAGGTTAAGCCCATAAAGAGTACGAGGTGTGAAATATCTTCTTTAAAGCTTATTAAGCCACTTGATTGCACCACCGAGTAAGCTAAACCAAATACTAAGCTTGCACCCAAGGTAATCGCCATTGCATTAAGGTGCATACGCTGCTGCAGCTCATCCATTCCTTGAAGTTGTCGTTTGTTCGATAAAATCATCATAATGCCAACTACTACATTAAGTAAGATTGCCACAACACTAAAAACAGCCTGCTCTTGCCATAAAAAATGCGGCCCAAATGAGGCAATTGCTAAAGTAATCACCCATGCTGATGTCCATTTCGCGAGGTTTAGCGTGTTCTGCTTATTACGTTGTTTAAAGGTTAATCCTGTCTGATCCATTATTCTCACCTTAAAAGTAAAGTAAACTTGACTAAAGATTAACCAAGCAACACAAAAAGTCAAACAAACTTTACAAAAAGTTTTATATACACGACATCAATATGATTTTTTAATGTCAGAAAAGGCAAGGCGCTTGCTGTTAATCTCATAATATTGTATTAATCAAAGAATTCCGTAATCTAATATAAAATCGGTCCAATCGGACTGCGTTTCTAACAATAACAATGAAGATAACACTATGAATACGGCACTGTTTTTCGTTGGCGAATGGCAAGTTACCCCGGCCACCAACTCAATCCGACGCGGTGAACAAACAAAGCATCTTGAACCAAAGGCGATGGATGTATTACTGCTGCTATGCGAAAAACAAGGTGAGCTACTAACGAGCGAAGAAATTATCAGCCATTGCTGGCCAAATGTAGCGCTCGGTGACAATCCCTTACATAAAGTGATCACCCAATTACGTAAAGCCTTTGACGATAAAGCAAGTGATCCGCATTACATAGAAACCATTCGTAAACGTGGTTATCGAGTTATTGCCGAAATCAACTTTCCACTCAACGAAGAACAAAAAGCCAGCCAAACCTGTTGGCAAGGTGATTCGCCCTTTGTTGGCTTAAGTGCGTTTGCACCAGAGCAAGCCGATGTATTTTTTGGTCGTAACAAACAAATTGCCACTTTGCTACAGCGAGTGTCGGCTCAAATTGAGTTTGGTCGCGCATTTTGCTTAATTTTGGGAGCCAGTGGTTCAGGTAAATCGTCGTTAGTTAACGCAGGTGTATTGCCCGCTTTAATGTCGAGTAATGGCTACGATGGCATAAGAGTACACAGTTACTGCCAACTCGACTTTGCCGATGTCAGCAAAGAGCGCTTACTGCTTGATTTAGCCTCAACCTTGCTCGATTTAGAAATAAACGACGCACCTGTACTTAGCGATATAAGTGCCGATGCGTTGGCTGAATTGTTATTAACAGATCCAGAACAGGTTATTTCCCGCTGTAAAGCAGCACTTGCAGCGCTAAATAAAGAGCGCACTACGCCCTATTTATTTTTATTTATCGACAGGCTCGAAGTGCTATTGTCATCGCCGCTATTTAGCGATGACGAGCGCAACCAGCTGTTAGCTCTTATTGAGCGCTTAGCAACAAGTGGCTGCATGATCATTTTTAGTGCCTGTCGTAATGACTTTTACCCGCAAGTAGTGAGTCAACCAAGTTTAATGGCAGGTAAAGCCAATGGCGCACACTTTGATTTATTAGCGCCAACTCGCTCTGAGCTTAAGCAAATGATCCGTTTGCCAGCACTTGCAGCAGGCTTAAGTTGGCAACATCACCCAGAGCATCACACACCGCTTGATGAACAACTTTGTAACGATACTGCCAATAACCCAGATGCATTGCCAATGCTGCAATACACCTTGCAGCAGCTTTATTTACAGCGCAGCCCAGACAACGAATTATTGTTTTCTGAATACCAAGCGCTTGGCACTATCGAAGGAGCCATCGGCCAAAAAGCCGAACAGGTGTTTTGCCAATTACCCAAAGACCAACAAACTGAACTTGCCGCAGTACTTTCTAAACTGATCACCTTAAACCCAGATGGCGAAACACTCACCAGCCGCGCTGCGCGTTGGAGCGAATTAACCAGCCCTGCTGCGACCAAGCTTGTTCAGGCTATGGTCGATAGCCGCTTGTTTGTGTCGCACCTTAAAAATGAGAAAGCCTGTTTTAGCCTTGCCCACGAAGCCCTGCTACGCCATTGGCAACGCGCCATAGATTGGGTGCAAGAACACCAACAAAGCTTAGCAATTCAAAGTCGTGTGCAACTAGCCACCGAGCGCTGGCTGCTTGAACAAAAACACAGCGACTTTTTATTAGCGCAAGGCAAACCGCTGCAAGAAGCACAAAGCCTAGTTAAAAACCCTATGTTTAGCTTATCGAGCGACGAACAAGCGTTAATTAAAGCTTCTAACAATAAAGCCAAACGTAAAAAACGCGTGTTACAAATAACGGCGGCTGCACTTGTGTGCTTAACCTTTATTGCCACATTTATGAGCGTACGCAGCTATCACGCCGAACAAGTAGCAAAACAAAAACGCCAAGAAGCTGAAAGTTTATTGGGTTTTATGGTCGGTGAATTTGCCGATAAACTCAGAAGCGTTAAGCGCATGGATTTACTGGATGGTATTAGCAACAAAGCCCTTGAGTATTTTACCAATCAAGACGAAGAAGCAGCCTCGTTGTTTGACTTTAGCGATAAACAAGCCGAGTTTAATAACCGTTTTCAATACGCTCAAACCTTAGAGGCCATGGGCGAAGTCGCCTACTCTCGCGGCAAAACCGACGAGGCCTTCACCGCCTTTGATAATGCACGAACGCGCCTAGAATCATTACTAAAAATTCAACCCAACAACCTTGATGTTTTAATGCTTGCAGGGGCTAATGCTTTCTGGCTTGGGCAATTAAACTTTGATAACAGTGACTATACAGGCGCCGAACCTTGGATAAAACGCTACCAAGAGCACAGCAAACAAATGTACACATTAGCACCCAACGATTTTAACTCAATTATGGAGTTATCTTATTCTTATAACTCGTTAGGTTCATTGTACTTAAAGCAATTTGACTACGCTCTCGCAAAACAGAACTTTACTGAATCTTTAAAACTTAAAAACCAAGCCCTTGAGCTAAAACCGAATAACAAAAATCTATTACGCGATAAGACAGATACCATCAGTTGGATTGCAAGTACTGAAGAAAACTTAGGGCATTTCAATGAAGCTCTCAAGATTTTTGAACATGCAGAAAATGAAACAAATAAAATGTTAACTAAGTATCCGGCCGATGCTAGTGTATTAACATCGTTAGCATATAAACATATCCAGCAAAGCTACTTATTAAGTTACTTCCCTGATAAATCAAAATCTTACGAAAAAGCAAAGCAAGCAACAGAAACAATTAACAAAGCGAGATTGCAAGATGTTCAAAATAAAACTATTGAAAGAACATACTATCAGTTTCTAGCTTATCAACTCTCTCTCTCTGATAACCCAAATATAGATAATAGAGTTAGTGAAATAATAGAGTTTTTAGGTACCAACAAGTCATCGAATAGACAAGTTATTGGTACAAAAATTAGCTTGATAGAATATTTCATTAATAGAAATAATATTAAAAGGGCTTTAGATCTTTTAAAAAGCCTGGATGAAAATAACATGTTATCCAGCGCACTGGATATAGACAATGCACGACTTCATACAAGAATCTTGTTAATTAAAGCTCGTTTAGCTAAATCACAACAAGAAAAAAATTCTTTATGTGAAGACGCAGCAACCACTCTAAATAAAATAAGTAAAAAAACTAAAAGTATAAAATTTACTTACCCATTAATTCAGGCATATACCTGCCTAAATAAATCACACGAAATAGAAGCGACCATTGTTCCGGTAAGAGAACTGGGAATAATTAATTTTCAACTATAAAGTAAAGGAAAAAACATGAGTGAAAGTAAAGTATACAATTTCACAGTGAATATTGAATTAGATAGCAACAAAAAAGCTGTATTTACATACTTCCAAGATGGTCAACAAGTATCTGGTGGTGGGGTTGTTACAGAAAGAGATAGTCTTGGTATTTACACCCTAAATGAAGAAACTCAAAAAAGAGGGTTCTTATTTTCTGCCGCTACTTTTAGTAATCATGAGGGTGACTGTGCTAAAGATTTCAGTTACGAGGTTACAAACGCTGGTACGGTAATCAATATTTCAGATACCGATGAAAACAGCGGTACAGCATGTATGATCTTCACGGTTAGCTGCAATGGTGAGGAATATCAAAGCGAAGATCCACAGTTTGAAAATAAAGAAGAAGTATAAAATCTAGAAATAACACCAACACAAGGCTCCACCAAGGAGTCTTTTTCAATTTAAAAACAACAACTTAAAATCAGAAGATTACCAGAAGGTTAATTTGCACTTTTTTAAGTAACTTTATAGACACCAAAATCGTTTGCATCGGCAAAAAGGAAACGAACGTGTCTACTAACAAAAATGAACAACCAAGCACTGCTCAATCAGAAGCTAAAAACGCACTACCGCAGTCTATCCATTCAGAGCAACTTGCACTGATTGCCCAAATGTTTCAGAACATTCCTGAGGGAGTGTTTATCATTAATGGCCAAGGCACGTTTGAATTTGCAAACCCGATGGCAGCACAGCTTTTAGGTGACAACCAAGAAGCGTTAATCGGGCAAAACATTTTACATTACCTACACGACACCGACCGTGATAAATACATGTATACCCTACTCAGTTGGTTAGACCATAAAGACTCGCCGATAAGTCTTGGGCCAAACGAAGTTAAAATAAACCGTGCCGACAGTAAAACCCTTGAGGCGGATTTATGTATATCGAGCCTGCCAAAAAACATTGCCGTTGCAGAAAATTTATTTATTTGTGTATTACATGATTTATCATCACACAAAGAGCAATATAATCGTTTAATTAAACAGGCTACTACTGACCATTTAACCGGTCTTGCAAATAGATTAACTCTTGAAGAGTCATTAAAAGAAAACTGGCAAGAAAGCGTACAAACCAACCAAGCTATTAGCACTATATTAATCGATATTGATTACTTTAAATTATTCAACGACCGATTCGGTCATGTAAAAGGCGATAAATGCTTACAAAAAGTAGCCAGTATAATCGCAGAATCACTCCCTTCTCGGGATTGTTTAGCAGCGCGTTATGGTGGAGAAGAATTCGCCATTATATTACCCCGTTGTCAAAAAGATACGGCCGCCGCCATTGCTAAACATATTCAAATAAAAGTAAATAACATGCCATTTACTGATATAGGTTTACCGAGTGATTTTAGAATAAGTGTAAGCCAAGGAATTGCTTGCGAGTTTAATAATCAATACCGTACTTCAGAGGCATTAATTTGCGCAGCAGATACTGCTTTATACCGAGCAAAAACAGAGGGCAGAAATAAAATCAGTATTAGCGCATAATAAAGGTTAATATAATGTAAATACAGTGAGCTAAATAGCTTGTTTAGATAATCATATAGTATACTTTTATGTTATTTGTTTGTTCCTTTTTTATTGATAAACTGCGAAGCGAAATCAACGTTAGATGGGATCCAACAATGACAATTTTTAAAAAAGTACCTTTGCAACTCGCTATTGCAAGTACACTAGCTACATCAGTGACTGCAATCGCTGCTGAGCAAACAACTGACAACACCGTTCAAGATGTTGAGGTTATTTCTGTTACAGGTACTCGCCGTAGCCTTCGTAGCATTTCTGAAAGTACCGTGCCTGTCGATTTATTAACAAGCCGCGATCTATCAAGCACAGGCCAGCTTGATATGAGCCAAGTATTGGCATCACAATTACCAAGCTTTAACTACCCGAGTGCCACCATTGCTGATGGCACTGACCACGCAAAACCGGCTGTTTTACGTGGCCTTGCCCCTGATCACACATTAGTTCTGATTAATGGTAAACGCCGCCATGCCGGTGCATTATTAAACTTAAATGGTACGGTTGGCCGTGGTTCAACCGCAGTAGATCTAAATAATATTCCGACTTCTGCAATTAAACGTGTTGAAATTCTGCGTGATGGCGCTGCAGCTCAATATGGTTCTGACGCGATTGCCGGTGTGATCAATATTGTATTAAAAGATGCCGATGAAGGCGGTAGCGTGAGCTACACATACGGTGAATACGACACACAAATGGCAGGCTCTCCTCAGCTACCAAACACCACAACCGATAGCGAAGGCAACTTAAGCTTTGAAACTGGCAGCGACCGTGAAGTAAACGACGGCATTACGCGTACAGCAAGTGCTAATGCGGGCTTTGCACTAGGCGATAATGGCTTTATTAACGTGTCGATTGAGTCACGTAATAACGAGCCTACAAATCGCTCTGGCTTTGATGCACGTGAGCAATATAGCCGTGATGAGAATGGCGATTTAGATTCGCGTGAATTTGACTTTGACCGCTATAACCACCGCTTTGGTAAAGCCGATATCGAAGACTTCGCGCTTTTTTATAACCTAGGTTATGAGTTTGATAACTCGCTATCGCTTTACTCATTTGCTAGTTACTCAAACCGTAAAGGTAACTCAGGCGGTTTTTATCGTCGCGCTAAAGATTCTCGTAACTTAACTGAAGTTTACCCTGACGGTTTCTTACCGCAAATTGATACCGATGTAGATGACTACTCATTTGCGGTTGGTCTAAATGGCGAAACTAATGATTGGGCTTGGGATGTAAGCACCAATTATGGTCGCAACGATTTTGGTATTGGCGTAAGCAACAGCTTAAATACCTCGATGGGTGTTAGCAGCCCAACAGAGTTTGATGATGGCTCGCTTGTGTATGAACAATACTTGGTGAACATGGATGCTAGCAACACACTAGATTTAGGTTTACCTGATGATGTGTTTGTTACGATTGGTGCTGAGTATCGTCACGAAAACTACCAAATCAAAGCAGGTGAAACAGCCTCTTACCTCACTGTATTAGATGACGATGGCAACCCAGTTGCTGCCGGTGGCGCGCAAGTGTTACCTGGTTTTTCACCAGAAAGTGCAACCGATAAAAGCCGTCATAACATTGCGGTGTTTGCAGAGTTTGATACTTACCTAACGACAGATTGGAACCTTGTTTTAGCAGGTCGTTTTGAAGATTACAGTGATTTTGGTAGTACTTTTACCTCTAAACTTGCTTCGCGCTACAGCATTAATGAGTCGCTGTCGCTACGTGGTGCAATTAGCACAGGTTTTAGAGCGCCTTCACTTGCCCAAACATCTTATAAATCAGTAAGCACTGTTTTTGAAAATGGTGTGCCAAATGAAGTGGGCTTATTCCCTGTTGATGAGCCAGCAGCGCAAGCACTGGGAGCTCGTGATTTAGACGCTGAAGAGTCAGTTAATATGACGGCGGGCTTCATATTTACGCAAGGCGGCTTTAGCTTAACCCTTGATGCGTATCGCATTGAAATTGACGACCGTATCGTATTGTCTGAAAACTTAAGCGGCCCAGAAGTTGAAGCAATTTTAGCCGAAGCGGGCGAAGTAAATACGCAGCGTGTTCGTTACTTTACTAATGCCATTGATTCACGTACACAAGGTGTTGATATTGTTGCGACCTACTCATTAGGTTTAGAAAACTATGGTGATTTACGCTTAAGTGCAGCAGTTAACTTTAACGACACTGAAGTAACACACATTAAAGAAAATCCACCTGAATTAGAGGCACTTGGCGATAGCTACGAGTATTTCTCTCGTCGCGAAATTACACGCTTTGAAAAAGGTACTCCAGCCGATAAATGGAACCTATCTGCGACATGGGATTATGAAAACTTCCAAACAACATTACGAGCAACTCGTTATGGTGAAGTAGTTGATACTGCAAGCAGTGAAGATGGTGATGAAGTACTTGATGCTAAATGGATTGCTGACTTAGAAGTGGCTTACCGCCCTGATGAGCAGTGGAAGTTTGCATTAGGCGCCAATAACCTATTCGATCAGTACCCTCAAGATACTGTAAGTAATATTGGTTACAGCGATTTCAACCAAATTTTCCCTTATAGTGGCTTTGCGCCATACAGCTTAGATGGCCGTTTTATTTACGGTAATATCACTTATAGCTTCTAAAAAATAGGGCGTGAAAGCAGTAATTGCTAACACGCCCTAACCTACAATGATGAGTGAATAAATTAACTAATTTGAATAGTGTGATACGCCAATAAAGTGCCATCACTATTTTGTGCTGTGTTTAAAATAAACTGCTCATAATCACTACCAAACACGTTATCGATGCTAGCAAGAGTTGTATCTTGTTCACCGCGTGATTTGTAATCGCTGTGAGTGGTACAAATTTCTTTTGCAAACGCATCAGTAAAACAGAACTGGCTAATTACATAGTCGTTATTGTTGTTTGCTACTTTAAAGTGAATATGAATAGTACGGCCAGAATACCAACCAGGGAAATGCGTTTTAAAGTTCACACGGCCACTGCTATCTGTGATCAATGAACCACGGTACCAAGTACTTGCCTCAGCTTCGGCATCACCACCTGTACAGAAGTCACCGGCAAAACGTGAGCTATCAGAACTACTGCTAGTATCGCCCGAGTAAATACCGCTGGTATCACAGTGCCAAACCGAGATTTCGTAATTTGCTAATGGGTTACATTCGCTATCAATTAACTGTAAGCACAGCATCATAGGTAAACCGGTTAGGCCATCCGAAATATCTTCGTCTGAATCAGCTTGGAAGTAACACGGGCCCTCGGTTGTTGCCTCAGTAAGTGCTAACACACATGCTGTTGATGTTTCAAAAATACTGTCATCAGGAAAGTCATCAGTAATAAGTGCTGTTGTGCCCGATACATAATCACTGTCGTTCGTGGTTGTTGTATCGTCTGTATCAGTGCTGGTATCTGTGCCTGTTGAAGTGTCTGTATCTGATGTTGTATCTGTTGACGATACTGTATCTGAGTTACAGCCTAAAAATGCCAACATAGGCACAGCAGCAACTGAAACACCTAATGTTTTAAGCATTTTTCTTCGAGTATAAAGTTCAGGTTTTAAAGTCATCTTGTGCCCCTTCGCTAACATGAGTAATTAACGTCGAGTATAAAGAACAAATGTAGAGACTTTGTGTAGAAAAAGTGGTGCTTTTATAGAGTGACTAGGATGCACATGCCAAAAAATAGACATTTATAGTATATTCATTTCTGGCTATTACATTTTACTATTACATCTATGAAGTTAATTCACAAACTCTTAATTACCAATCTTATCATTACGCTACTACTGGTGCTGACCATGTTTGGTCTGAATGCAATTTCCAATAAGCGTATGCTAAATAATGTATTTGAAGATATAGATAACGAAGCATTTAACCGAATAGCCTCTGAAATTAGCCTGCAGTATCAGCAAACGGGTTCGATTGGGATGTTTATCGATTCTAAAGCCCTGTGGTATGAGTTAATCAACCGTAATTTTCATTCAAGCCGTTTATTGTTTTCGCCCAATAGCCCAAAACCAGGAGAGCCCGGCCCTTTTCCATTAAATGGGCCTCCTGAAAAGCATATGCAAAATGAGCCGATGCCACCCCCCGATGACTTTGGGATGCCACCATCGTTCGATCAGCCACCTGAATTTGACCCATCAACTGAGTTTAACGAGCCTGCAAACTTTGCTGACATGCATGAGCCGCCACCTCGCAATAACCCCATGGCTGATGACTTCATGCCCTTTGAAAAGCGCCTAAGTTTGCTTGATGAAAAAGGCGAAATATTGATTGCAGGCAATACCGAAACTGAGATCGTGAACGAGCAAGAAATCACCCACAATGGCGAGGTTGTTGCGGTGCTTCAGCTGCATGCTAACCGCAATCATATGAGCGCGCTAACTCAGCATTACCTAAATACACAAATTAATATCAGTTTGTGGACAGCAGGGATTGGTTTATTAATTGCGTTATTATTTAGTTACTTACTCGCACGTCATTTTACGAACCCTATTTCGCAGCTGAAAAAAGGCGCAAAAGCCCTTGCAGAGCGAGAGTTTGAGACCAAAATAACCGTCAACAGTAGTGATGAATTTGCGACCTTAGCGGATGATTTTAATCGTATTGCCACAGAGCTCAGACGCTTTGAGTCGCAGCAAAGCCAATGGCTCATGGATATTTCTCATGAGCTACGCACGCCTTTAACTATTTTAGAGGGTGAACTAGAGGCCATTAACGATGGCATTATTGAACCAAACCAAAAGGCAATAAGCTCACTGCAAGAAGAAGTGGCGCTGTTAAGCCGACTTGTGAACGACTTACATAAAGTCAGCTCACTTGACAGACACAGCTTTAACTATCACATGGAAGCCATTGATTTTAATGCCTTGGTAGCCCTACAAGCGCATAAGTATGCGTTTAAATTTCAATCCAAAAACATCACGCTTAATGCCACCTTACCAGAGCAAACGGTAATGGTTTTGGCCGACCAAAATCGTATTACGCAGGTACTACAAAACATTTTAGAAAATAATTTACGTTATACCGATGAACAGCAAAAAGTCTGGTTAGATTTAACCGTGTCTAACCATCATGTATTTTTGTCGATAGAAGATTCAGGCCCCGGTGTTCCTGATGAGGCCCTTGAAAAACTATTTGATCGTTTATATCGCACCGATAGCTCTCGTAACAGAAAAACCGGCGGTTTTGGCTTAGGCTTGGCGATTTGCCAAACAATTGTTGAAGCCCACCAAGGAAAAATAAATGCAACTAAAAGCCGTTTAGGCGGTCTGTGTATAACGTTAAAACTCCCGCTAGCAGAGGCGCACTAATATGTCAGAAACCTTAGCTAAACAGCATATTCTCGTTATTGAAGACGAAGTTAAAATTGCCGAATTAATAGAAAAGTATTTATATCTTGAAGGGTTTAAAACAAGCCTAATTCACGATGGCAACTGCGCACTGGATGCTGTAAATGAGCTAAACCCTGATTTGATTATTCTCGATATCATGCTGCCAGGCACTAACGGCATCGAGTTGTGTAGCAAGATAAGACAATTCAGTGATGTGCCTATTATTATGCTTACAGCACGGGTTGAAGAAATTGATCATTTAATTGGTTTTGATGTTGGTGCCGATGACTATGTTACTAAACCATTCAAACCAAAAGAGTTAATGGCGCGTGTGAAAGCCATTTTAAAACGACGCCGAATGCCAAGTAGCAAACCGAGTACATTCAAAGCAGGCAATATTATTGTTGATCCGAGCGAATACAAAGTACTGGTAAAAAATGAAGAACTGAAACTAACAATTAATGAATTTAGCTTGTTAAAAATATTAATTGCCTCACCTAATAAGGTTTTTTCACGCCAAGATTTACTAACCATGACTCAAGGTAAGTACTTTGAGAGCTACGAGCGCAGTATTGATTCGCACATTAAAAACTTGCGTAAAAAGCTGACTCAAGCCGACCCTGATAGCCATTACATTGAGTCAATTTATGGCGTGGGATATAAATTTAAAATTTAAACAACCTTTTTCACACTTGCGACGACTAACTAAATAACATAACCCATTAGGACATCATTATGAATTTAGTACGTATTAGCGTAAGTGCACTCTTAATCACGGCCACTACTGCTTGTATTGGCCTCTCTAATGCCAGCACAACAAACAACCTGGGTGATTATCGCGTTATCACTTTTAAAGACTGTAAAAAGGTAAGCGAAAGTCCCCTCAATAACGAGCAAATTGCAGCATACCTAGAGCTTGAGCGTGAACAAGTAAAACTTGAAGCACTTGAGCAACCAATTAATGACATAGAGCTACAAGTTACTGAGTACTCTGAGCAAATAGAAGCAATCACCGAAGAAGCAGTTGTTGAAGACGAGAACCACTTGCGAATTAATAAAAGTTTATTAAAAGAGCAAGATAAGCTGGCTAAAGAACTCAATAAACTTATGGCTGCTCATGATGCCGATTTTAAAGCACTGGAACAGCAAGCAAAATTAATTGAACATGCCGCTAAGCAGTTTGATAAAACTATGAAGCCTTTGATGGAACAAGGTGAGTCAACCCATCTACAAATTTTAGCGCCGGGTGAAGACGAAAAACCAGGGTGTTTTTACACTATCTAAAGCACGTTACCTAGATGTGCATAAAGTTTCGCATGTGATTGCCGAATGTCTTCTTTATGCACTTGCTTAAACCATTTTAATGCTTGATCTTGCTTTCCTGCTTGCCAATTGATTTCAGCAAGACGTAACTTATAAATAGCAATCACATGTCGATCTGAATCTGTATCCATGTACTTAAGAGACTGTACATAAACTCCATCGGCTTGCTCATAATTTGCCAGAAGTTGGTGGGTACGAGCTAAATTACCTAAAGCAACAGAGATTTTGCGGTTATGGTTGGTTTTTAATATCCAATCAGCGGCGGTTTTTCGATTTGCAAGTGCACCGTCTATATCACCTAATGAGTGATAAACATTTGCTTTATTCGAAGCCAGTTCAAAGTGGAAAATGGGATCTTTGCTTTTGCCAAAGCGTCGCTCTGCCCTATCAAGAATTTGCAATGCCGTTTCTTTGTTGCCAAACACGTATTGTAGATTAGCCAATTCAACCATACGCATAGGGTTACCAAAGGAGTCGAAGATTGCTTGCAGTTTTTCAAATGCTTTTGTGGCATATTTACGACCTGTTTCGAAGTCGCCTAAATAATGCATTGATTTGGCGTAATAAAAGTAAACTTGCACCTGAAATACAACAGGTAACTCTTCACTGGTAATGAAAGGCTCAGTGCTATCTTTCAAGATTTGATATTCCATTTTGTCGTAGAAATAATCAAACTGATAAGATTTAATCTCATACCAACGCGCAGAGCCAAGCTCACTGCTTGCTAGCTGTTGATTAATGTAATCTAAGCAACTAATTTGTGATTGTCGCTCACAAAACATCTCATGATCACTAAAGTTTTCAGAGGCATTGGCATTAAGGCTCGATAATCCTAACAATAACAAGGCTAACTTTTTCTTCATGCTCTATTTTCTCAGCGATAACTCACTCAGAAAACTAACAAAATTTAACAGCTTATAACAGTAATTTTTAATTAAATTGATAAGTGTAACCCAGCACTAAGTTTTGATCTGAGCCGTAATCACTGTCTTCTGTTGCAGCAAATAGCTTGAAACTTTGTTGTTTATCAAATTGATAACTTGCACCAATGGCTGCGAAATAACCTGAATAATCGTTAGACCCAACCGAATACGCTGCGGCAGTCATTAATGTCCATTTTTCGGATAATGGCTTTAACGCAAATGCGCCTAAGTAACCACCATCACTGCTGTTTGGAATAAGCACCCAACCTTCAGGGCCAGGTATTTCTGTTGTTAAACACGCACCTTGCCCTGCTAAACAAGCAATTTCACCATCAACATGGCTATAACCACCCATAGCGAAAATTTGCCAACCATAGGGCGCAATATCAAAGTAACTCAGTGGCATAAAGGTGCCAACACTATAGGTTGTACGCTCAGCTCCTTGATCATAACTTTGCTTACCAAAGTTAAAATTAACAATGCCAATATCAAATAGCCACGAGCCACCAACACGCCATTCATCGCCATTGGCACTCACACTAGCATTAAGCTTTTTTACTGCTCCTAAACTTAGCGAACCGGTGATCCTTAATTCATCAGAATAACTTGCACCAAACTGAGTGACGACCTTGGTGGGATCTTCACTCAGTTTAGTTTGTTCACCCGAAGCGGTTTGTGCTGCTGATGCGCTAAACACTGAAATTACCGATAAAGCAGCGAGTGCTGCTTTTTTACCTAATACCATATTAACGTCCTTTTAGTTTGACTGAGTCACAATTCATAATAACTGTGTATTAGGTAAATAAAAGTGTTTATTTTATGTTCGCTTACAATTTTAGCTACAACGCAGCGATACACTCCACTTCAACCTTTGCGCCAAGTGCCAAGCCACTGGCTGCAAAAGCACTTCTGGCGGGTAACTTAGTAAAAAATGGCGTGTAGGCTTGATTGGCTAAAGGCCAGTCTTTTATATCTGCCAACATAAGGGTGCATTTAACAATATCGTTAAAATCTAAATTGTGATCTTGCAAAACAAAGCCAATGTTTCTCATTGCCTGCGTCATTTGGGTGCTGATGTCATTGCCAGCCAACGCCATGGTGGTTGGCAAGTTGCCTAATTGCCCCGATAAAAATAATAACCCAGCCGCTTCACGCGCCATCACAAACGGTAATTTTTCATTATCACCCAAATGGATAAACTGGCCATTTTTAATTACATGAACAATATTTTGGCTGTTGGTGATTTCAATACTTGGGTCACTGTTAAGTACCACAAGATTCGCCGTTTTACCTGCCTTTATTGAACCAGTTTGCTTCTCAATGCCAATCACTTTTGCACCATTAATGGTTGCAGCCTGTAAAGCTTCTAAAGGTGTTAAACCTGCCCGTTCAACTAATAATTGCATTTCATGGTGTACCATAGGCATCACTGTATTAAACCTATCACTGGTCACATCGGTACCTGCAGCAATAGTTACACCGGCTTGATGAGCCAATTGCGTAAACAGCCCGCCCCACTCATTGAGCAATAACCCTTTTTCACCACGAGAGGCTTTGGTTTTATCAAATACCGTTAAGGTTGAGTCTAGAATTGTGCCCTTATTTTTCATCTGTTTTATAAGTGATTGATAAGCTTCTAGTTGCTTTGCATCGCTTTTTTGCTGCTCTGTTAAGGCAACATTTTTACGGCGCATATCATAGAAATTTTCAATTACTTGCGCGGCAAAATCGGCAGCATGTGAAATTGTTTCAACCCCACCATTAACGGCTTCAAGCGGTGTTGCTGGGCCAATAAAAGCATGCGACCACACCTTGAGGTCATGTTTTTTAGCAGCTTGAGATAGCTTTGCTACCACTGTTCCTGGCACATTTGCATAAATTTTGATGCCGGTTGCCCCCAACCCTTTGCTACGTAGCATAATGGCATCAAAGTCACTGTGTTCATCAACAGCACGCATCCAGTCCACAGCACCGGGGATTTCACCTTTTGCAGAGGCGACTGTACGGGGGTCCGAAAAGAACGCTTTACCACCAATAATCACAGAATAATAAATATCCGGTGATTGAATAATATCGTTATCGGCTCGCCTTTTAAGTGAACTCAAAGCACGGGTATCGCCGCCCATATCGCGCACACTTGTTACACCACCCTGTAATAGCTGACGCAAGCGAATGCGTGTGATTTCATCGTTATCTGAATCATCAGGCGAAGTAGCATGGTGCACATGAGTATCTATTAAACCGGGTATTACATACTTACCTGCTAAATCGATTTTAATGACATCATCGGCAAAGCGACGAGATCTTGAAGGAACAATATGTTTGATTTTGTCATCTTCTATGATGATGGTTTGTGCTTTATTAACCGACAAGGCTTCCACGTCAATTAGGTTCACATTTTGTAATGCAATGGTTTGTGCCATCACCGACGACGATAAACCCAATGCAATGCTGGCAAGTAATGTGTTAATGCCCGATTTCATAATCACCTCTTATTCTTGTTTTAACTCCCAACTTACACCTGAATGACTTGGTTTTACATCTCACAAAAGTTTATAGTGTATGAACTTATAGTTTAAAAATAATAACAATGAACAAACTAGAAGCCGTTAGAGCCTTATGCTTAGTCGCTGAATATCAAAGCTTTACGCAAGCTGCTAAGCAGATGCAGCTGTCTACCACCATGGTAAGCCGCCATGTTAAACAGTTAGAGCAAAACTTAGGCTGCTTGCTGCTAAAGCGAAACACCCGTAAAGTTTGCTTAACTGATGCAGGGCAAAACTATGTTCTGCAAATGAAGCCTTTACTGAATAAATTTAATGAAGTTGATGAAGAGATAAGCGGGCTTAGTCAAGCGCCTAGCGGCAAGCTGGCTATTTCCGCCAGTATTGAATTTGGTTGCCAATATTTAACACCTTTGATCAGCCAGTATCAGCATGCTTTTCCCGATGTTAAATTAGATATTGTATTGTCTAATACGCCCGTTGATTTATTTGATAGCCAAATTGATCTGGCATTTAGAGTTGCTCCTTCATTACCTGATGCCAGCCATATAGCGCAGACAGTTTGCCATTCATCATTATCTTTGTGGGCCAGTCCTGCCTACTTAAAAAAGCATGGCACGCCAATAGATATAGCAGCCTTATCGGAACATAGATTACTGTTTTTCAGTCATCATATTCGTCATGACCAATGGATTTTTTTGCTAGATGGTCAGCATGTTTGCCGCAAGTTTAACTGGGCAATGACTTCTAATAATGGCCGATTTTTAAATGAAGCAGCGGCAGCGGGTGATGGGATCATTCAAGCCCCTCGTTATTCAGTAGCCCCGTTTATAAAATCAGGCGAATTAGTTGAAGTGTTAGCACAGCACACCCTAAGTCCACTAACGATTGCTGCGGTTTATCCGCATAGGTATGCGCTGTCAAATCGGGTAAAATCATTTGTTGAGCTGGCTAAACACTACTTTAGCCAGCATCCGATCCCTTAAAGAAGGAGTAAACTACCTAAACCTAGGAAGGTAACAAAACCGACGATGTCGGTGACTGTGGTCAGGATCACAGAACCTGAAAGGGCTGGATCGATTTTAAGCTTATCTAAAATAGATGGGATCACCACCCCTGATAACGAAGCAGCAACCAAGTTAAGTAAAATAGCGATAGTAATTGTTAAACTTAACATGCCATCGTTGAACCAAAAATAAGTAAGCACACCAATCACAAAGGCCCAAACACAGCCATTTAACGCCCCTACTCTTAGCTCTTTTTTCAGCAGTGCTCTACGGTTGGAGTCGGTAACCTGACCAAGTGCTAAACCGCGCACAATAACCGTTAACGTCTGACTACCTGCAATACCGCCCATAGAAGCGACAACCGGCATTAATACCGCCAGCGCAACCACTTGCTCAATAGTTGCACCGAACAAACCGATAAACCAAGAGGCCAAAAACGCCGTTGCTAGATTAATACCAAGCCAAATACCGCGGTTTTTTGCCGATTTAGTGACGCTTGAGAACAGATCCTCGTCTTCACGAAGACCACCGGCTTTTGCAGCCGCTTCGTCGGTGACTTCTTGACGCAATTCATAAGCTGATGACACTGATAACCGGCCTAATAGTTTGTTGTCGGCATTAACAACTGGCATCGCCATTTGCTCACTGTGAATAACCACTTCAGCGGCTTCGTATAGGTCGTCATCAGCATGTAAAGCCGATACATCAAGGTTCGCGTAATCCAGCAGACTGTCGTTATCATTGGCTTTAAATAAAGCATTGATAGCCACTTCACCAATGAGAGTGCCCTTACGGCTGACTAGATAAATCACCTCGGTATATTGCGGTAAGCCTTTTTGAAAAATTTTACGCGCGCCAGCCACGGTGAGTTTTTCTGAAACTTTTAAAGCATCAAAATCGAGCCAGTGACCTAACTGCTCTGGGTTATATTGCTGTGCAAGGTCGTACTGCTTTGTTTGAACTTCATCGAGTTGTCTGCGTGCATAATCAACAAAGCGCTCAGGAATAATTTCTTCAAGTTCAAGTAACTCTTCTACGCTCACTTCGTCAAGTAGCTTAAAGCCTTCGGCTTCTTCTAGACTTTGCAATAACCAGCGACAGCTATCGCCACCTAGGTTAATGAAAATTTCATGCTGGGTATCTTCATCAAGTAATTGCCAAATTTCTAGACGCTGTTCTTTAGGTAAGGCTTCAAACAATAACGATAAATGTTCTGTAGAAAGCTTTTCTTTAGCATCAGCAAGTAACTTATTTTTACGTGTTGTGGTGTCACACTGAAGCAAGTCATCAATTAACTGGGGAAGTTGGTCAACAGGATACTCAATCATTTGAGACCTCGGTTAATTACATCAATAACAATAGTCTAACGCAGCTCGGGAAAAATAACTGCTCTGAAAAGGTATATTTTTTTGCAACCAAACAATTATCCCCAGCTGTAAAACATCGTTTTTAAATCACTGTTTCAAGCTAGAGAGTCACAATTGCATAAAAAAGCACACCCAAATACAACTAAGATCTATTATCATTCGCATTATAATGATAACATCTCAGCCCTCCTTAACTTTATCAATAATAAATACGGGTATCAGCATGAAAAACAGAATAAAGTATTTACCACTTGTGATTGCATTTGCTCTCACTGGATGCGGTGGTTCAGATAGTAATGATGCACCTGAGTTCACCAGCAACTTAACATTCACATTAGATGAAGACACATCTATTACGGGCCAAGTTGTGGCAGCAGATGATGACGCTGTTAGCTATACCCTAGGCTCTGCAGCAAGTAACGGACTATTTGCTTTAAATGCTGATGGTACATTTACCTATACCCCAAAAGAAAATTTTGCAGGCCAAGACACAGTAACCGTTACCGCCACTGACGGCAGCTTAAGTACTGATGCAGTACTTACTTTTACGGTTAACAACGTTAACGATGCACCAACGCTTACGAGCCAGTCAATCACTGTAACCACCTCAACAACAACTGAAGGTTCATTAACTTTTAATGATGCCGACGGTGACACTGTAACTGTCTCTTTAGTAACGCCTCCTACCAACGGTACCCTTACTCTAGATGAACAAACAGGGGCATTTACATTTACAGCAGAAACGCTGTCAGAAATTAACGACAGTTTTGTTATTGAATTTACCGATGGCAATATTAGCTCGCCTATCAGCGCAACCATTGAATTAAAACCTTCGTATGTTACGAACGAAGATAAGCTCAATTACTACTACAGCTCAGATAAGTCTCATTTAAAACAAGCTGAAGCGATTAGTGAAAATATCAATGACGATATTTACATGGACGAAGTAAACACACAATTAGCTATTGGTTACCTTATTGCAGGCTTTGCCGAAAAAGCAGACGAACACTTCAACAAAATTACAGCAATAGACACAAAAGCAAATGCCTATTTAGATGCAGCAAAATCTCTTGATTTAATAAATTTAAGTGAAAAAGCTTTAACATTTAGACAAGATGCTGCAACTCTTTACAATCAATACCTTGCTGAAAAAGGACTGGATAATATCAGCAACTCAGATCCGGGCTTTTATCTGACTCTAACGAATCAATACAACGCAGCTGGCCAAACTGAGGCCGCTCAAGCCATGTTAGACACACTAAAACTTTATGCAAATGAAGTTTATACAGAAGAATATAATAAGACTTATATTAGGTTCATATCTGCAATCAAAAAAACCGTTGAATCTTCTAAAGAGCAATATGCTGCAACCCACAAAGAAACAGTAAGAAATGAAGGAGTAAAAGTCACTCAAGCCATGGCCGAATTAAGTGAAAAAATCGGTTACTTTATACAAAAGTCAGGTGACTACAAAGGCCAACCAACTGAGCGTATGCGGGCACTTTACATTGCATGGTCTGCTCAATCTTTTATACAACTCAATGAAGTTGATTTGGCAAAATATTATACGAACTTAGCGCTTTCATATTATGGTGTTGTTGGTTTTGATAATACATATAGCTTTACTGCAAGCCCATATGCAGAAGCAACTTTAGCTTCATACACCTATCCATTAGAAGTTTTAACAGCAAATATTAAAGCTTTATATGATGTAGAGCTTTCAAATAATCCCGCTTTTGCTTTACTCACAGATCAAGATGACAAAGATGATGCTGTTGAATTTTCTTTTGCTTATGAAGTAGCTAACAAGCTACAAGCAGGTATCACCATAGATGATGCAGTACAAAACGCGAAAGAATACTTTATGAGTGGCGAATCACCTAATGCAACAAGCTTCTATCAAACACTTATAACTTCATCAGGCCAACCTGGTGCAGCTGATATTCTTCGAGTTCGAGGTGAAAATGAACTTGGCCTAATTCTGGCGGATTACGCCGCAGATATACTATTTTCTGAAGACTATGTTTTAAGCCAGACTAGAATTACTTACATTACTGACCGGTATGGTTGTGCTGGTCTAGTCGATCTTGCAATAGCATTAGGTAATGAGCAACAAGCTAAAAATTACGCACAGCGCTGTTCAGATATTATAGATACTTACTTTATTGAAAATAATACTAACTTCACTACCGACGCAGCTGCTTATGCATTGAATCACCAGCTAGCTACTTTCGGGCTCGTATCTCAACCTGAATCGATAGCTATCACCGCAGAAAAACTTAACACTCTAATTAATTTGTTTGATAAAAAACAAACACAAATAGAATGGCGATTAAGTTCACTCGGTTACCTTGTGCAAGCTGGGCTAATTGATATGGCATTAAATTGGTTAGATATCAGCTTGACCACACTTCAATCAGAACAATCAAACCTTGATATTAATGACTATAAATCTCTACTTACTAAAGCACTTTACGCGACACTTAGCACTGGTGAAATAAGTGGTGGACTATTCGAAAGCTACTCTCTCACCTCATCATTAGTTAGATTCCAAGTAAATAACGAGCAATATGCTTCAGCTTATGCTGAAACAATTGAAATGTTAGAACCATTTGTAGCAAATGCAAATACGTTTATACTCTTACAAGACGATAAAGTTATACAAAGCAACCTTGAAACATTGCTTACTTTTCAAGCCCTACTTGGCAATGATGCCGCGGTAAAAGAGTTAATTGAGCACTCGGTCAATGCAGAAGCTGATAAGCTATCACTTACAGCCCTTTATGCTAACTTACTAGCTCAAAGAGATGACTTCCCTACATCTTCGATTGCGAGTATCGATACGGACCACGATGGTAAACCCAACTTCTTCTTATCAGGCGCATCAGAGCAAGCAATTGCCGACTCAGGCTTAATTGCTGATAACGATGCCGACAATGATGGTATTGAAGACAGTATCGATTTAACTCCTTTAGGGGAGTAGTACGTTCATATCACGGCGAGGCAATCATGCCTCGCCCGTCAAGTTAAAAACCTCAAAAAATTCATAAAAACACAAACTAAAAGAATTTAATATTCCTTAAAAAGTTAAAAACCCAACAAATACAATTGAGATCTATTTCTATTCGCATTTTTAATTGATACAATCACCCGCTCTTACCTTTGTGCAAAATATGCAACAAATTAAGCTATTTAATAAAGGTAATTAACTATTGCCAGCTCCTAAGCGGCCTTCTCTTTAACCTAATTGGTACTATTTCAGGAGTTTTACCATGCAAATGCGCTACTTATCAGCGTGTTTGATGCTTTTACTTAATGGCCCTTTACACGCTAATGAAGTAAAGCAACAAACAACAGATCCTCAATGTAACGATAAGAACAATAAGCAATGCAAAGAGATAGAGCGCATTACTGTTAAAGGGCAATACATCGGAATTGAAGTACCTGAGGTGATAGGTCGTGCCTATTTAGATAGAGACTTCATCGAAGCAACCCCTAAAGGTAATGGTGATATCAACGAATTGATTGCCTTACTACCGGGCGTGCAATTAAGTGAAGACTACTACTCAATTGATAACCTTGCTGAAATTAGCGCCCCTGAAATAAGTATCTCGGGTGCAAAGCCTTGGCAAACAGGCTTTATGATTGATGGTATGAATTATAACAATCGTCTTGATCCTGCCAGTGCGAGCCGTATTGGAGCCTCTGAAAATGAGGTGTCAGGCGGTGTGCAGAGCATGAATATTAACAGTCAAATTGTTGAGTCGATTACTGTTTACGACCATAACATTCCAGCAGACTTTGGTGACTTTTCTGGTGGCGTGGTCGATGCCGAAACAATTTCACCTTTTTCTACAGATACTCGTGTGAGCTTTGGTATCCGTGGTAATCGCAGTGATTGGGGGGAGTACCATATAATCGATAACGATGAGCCTGATGACACCGCAGAGGGCAAAGACGACCTTGAGCCGCCAATCTATGAAAAAACGAATATCGATTTTTCAATCCAAAAAAAGTTAAATGAACAGCATGCGTTACTAATGAGCGTTAGCTATTTAAAAAGTGATATTTCGGATATTTCGCTCTCAGCACAGAAGGTCGAAAGTAGAGAAAACATCAATGCCTTACTGAAGTACAGCTATCGCGATGGCTGGGTTGATTCACTTGATTTAAGCGTTATGTATGCCCCATATACTTCAGACTCGTACTTGAAAGACGTTCTCAATAGTGACTATCAAGTTGAGGGTGGCAGCATTGGTTTTACTGCAAATTTAGCTGAAGAAACTCGCTTTGGTCACTTCAGCAGTGAATTCAATATGAGCCAAAGTGATAACAATCGCACAGGCCCTGCGCATTATTACATTTGGCTTCAAGCAAAAGGCAAAGAGTGGGGTCAATTAGCCGATCAAAGCGTCGACTCAACTCCTGTTTCAGAGTACGGCGGCTATGGCAATCTTGATAATACGCAAACCAGCTTTAATTGGCGAAATACCTTAACACTTGAGCGTAAAAAGTGGGGCAATACCGAACATGCCATTCGCGTGGGCGCTGAACTTAACCATCAAAACTATGAGCGTACTCGCCAACAAAACTATTATAAGTATGACTCACCAGTTCAATACTCATCAACCAACACACAACTTAATTGTAGTGGCTATACCCTTGATTGTGTTGAGCAAAGTTTTTATGTTGATTTAGATACCCTTGCCGAACAATTAGGCGGTAGTATCGACTTTAATAACCCAGAGCACTTACTTGCCTACTCGAATAACGTCGCGACAACAGCCCAGTATTTTAACTCCCGTCTTGTCACGCCACGTGAAAATATCGATGTAAGCTTAAATAAAGCAGCACTGTATGCAACCGATGTGATCACTTGGAAGCAGTTTGATTTTCATTTAGGTGTTAGATACGACTACGATGATTTTTTCAAAAATCACAATATCGCGCCACGCTTATCAATGGGTTATGACGTATTTAACGATGGCAATACACTACTGACTGCTGGTTTAAACCGTTATTACGATGCAGGCCTACTCGGTTATAAAATTAAAGAGCAACAAAAGTTCGCTTATCGTGAGTACCGTCCTATTCAAAGTGGTTACTTACAAGCTTGGCTTCCTTCTTCTTACACAGGTAACTTTCGTTATATTTTTGACGATGTAAAAAGCCCTTACGATGATGAAATTGCGCTAGGTCTTCGCCATGCTACCGAGAGTTTCGGTAACTTTGCAGTGAAATACGTACATCGCGACAAAAAAGACCAGCTATCTAGAAATAAAGAAACCAACCTAAAAAACGATGGTTATCAATATATTACTATTTATAATAATGGTACTGGCGAAAGCGAACGTTACTCACTGTCTTGGGATGCAAAATTTGGCGACCATTCAATATGGGCCAATGCATCTTATAGCCAAAATAGTGAAAGCAATAGTGACTACACTGCAACACCCGACAACACCCCTATTGAGTCACTGGTTTACTATGAGGGTGAGCTCATGAGCTTATCTGAGTTAGATACCCTAAAAGCGAATTTTGGTCGCCCAGTAACTGCTAACTTTGGTTGGAATACAGATTGGACTGATACTTTTTCAACTGGTTTAACAGCAACTTACAGCGGCAGTTACACAACTGCAATTAAGTCTAGTAGCGATCAACGAATTGGTATTGGTAGTGAGTGTACTACGTGTGAAGCAGTTGAAATATTTGTACCAAAGTACGAAGCACATACCTTTGATTCTCGCATTATGTTTGCATTAAGTAGCCGTTGGGATTATCAGATAAGTCAATCTCAATCTGTTGAAGTTCGCCTTGATATCAGCAACTTATTCAATGCACGTAGCCATGCCATTACAGAAGGAAACTCAGGTATTGAACCCGGTAGAATGTTTTGGTTAGGGGTGTCGTATAACTATGAATAAATGGTTATTTCTCTTTACGTGCAGCATTTTTACAACGAGCGCCTTTGCGCAAAAGCAGTCATTACGAGAATTATACACAAAGCCACAGCATGAGTGGCCAGCTATTATTAGCAGTAAAGATGTGCCAGCTGCACCGCTCAAACCTTTAAAAGCCAAGCCCATTAAGCAAAGTGATGAGATCATCGCATTAGGTGAAAAACTATTTAACGATACCCGCTTGTCACGAGATAACACGGTAAGCTGCGCAAGTTGTCATGAGTCTCGATTGGCGTTTTCAGACAGACGAAAGTTAGCTGTCGGCATTGGCGGTCAAGTCGGAACGCGAAACACCCAAGCCATTATTGGTATTGATCATTGGCAAAGCTTCTTTTGGGATGGCAGAGCTAAAACTGCAGCTCAGCAAGCATTAATGCCAATTGAAAACCCAATAGAAATGGGCAGTTCGGTTGAGCTTGTGCTTAATAAAATAAACAGGGCTGAGGACTATAAAAAACCAATACTCAATGCCTTTGGCAAAGAAGCGCTTAATAAGGAGCTATTAGCTCTATCGCTTGTTGCTTTTGAGCGCACCTTTGATGTACCTGAGTCATTATTCGCGCGGTTTATCGATAAAGCGCAAACGAGTCCAAGTGAAGCTGTCGCACTTTTAGACGATCAACAACTTGAAGGCTTACATTTATTTAGAACCAAGGCGAGGTGTATGACTTGTCATGAAGGTGCTTTACTCAGCGACAATGAATTCCATGTTACGGGGCTACATTTTTATGGTAGAAAACTTCAAGATTTAGGCCGTTTTGATGCCACCCAAGACTCCGCTGATATTGGCAAGTTTAGAACCCCTTCTCTTTTAGCGTTACAACAAAGTACGCCTTGGATGCACCATGGTGGCTTTCAAAGTTTGCTAGGGATAGTCAACTTCTACAACGCAGGTGGAGCAAGGCCAAAACCGAGAAAAAAATTTAAAGATGATCCAAACTACCCACAGACAACTGAGTTACTGCATAAGTTAGAGCTCAGTAAGGATGAAAAAAATGCACTCATCGCATTTTTAGAAACCCTTTAACTGCACGCTCGCTCTTAGCGATAAGAGCGGGCTTTCTTACCCCTTCAATTGACTTGGCGTAAGCCCGGTCCAGCGTTTAAACGCTCGTCTGAAATTAGCAATATCATAAAATGATAAGCGCATGGCAACTTGCTCATTGCATTGTTCCCGTATGGCAAGTAGGTAAATCGCTTTGCGCTTACTTTGCTCATCATACAAGGTAGAAAAACGTACGCCATGAGCTTTTAATTTACGCTTGAAGGTTGCAGGGCTCATGGCAAATTGGCTGGCTACTTGATCTAAATTTAACGCCGGAGTTTGATAAATTAATCGGCTCACGGCTTCCACAAAGGTGCTATTTGCAGAATTTAATGCCGCTAGTTGCGAGTTAATTTGTGAGAACCTAAAACTACTAAACGCGGGGTTAGTGAGCCTAAGCGCATTTTTATTCAATACCCAACGGGTTATAGGCTTTTCAAAAGCGACTTTAAGGCCTAAATGCTGCTCGTATTCTTGGCTATGTCTGGCGCGTTTATAGGCAAACTCAAACTGACAAGGGACTCGCTCACCCGCCACTTTTTTAAGAATTTGGTAAAACGCAGCGCTGTAAATTTCCATAACATACTGGCTTATTTCATCATCCAAGCCCACAGCATTTTGCAGCACAATGTAATACTGCTCGTTATGCACATAACTGTAACTAAATAACAAAGGTGCCAGTTGCATGCGCAAATTGTGTAACTGCTTTAAAGCTTGGCCGATGTGCGCAGCATGTAACACGCCTTGGGCGGCAACAGAGGTATCGTTTGCCAGTTGACTGCCTAATAAAAAACCGCTGTCGGCGGACTTCATCAACTGCTTAAACTGCGTCAATAAGCGCACTTGCTGTGAAATACTAAACTGATGCTGCACACTCATTAAGTCTTGCTCAAACACCCCTGTGCCTCTGAGTAACTTATGCAGTGCAATGCCGCGACTTAAGGCCAGCTCCACCAGCGTGGTGATCAGTCCCTGTGCGGTGAGGTATTTGTCATCTTGATTAAGATACGGCTTCACAATGGCTGACTCTTTGTTGTTTTTGTTGTTGTAACTTAGCGTGTAAACGCGAGCTTAAACTTTGTGGTGTATCGCCTTGTATACTGCCAACTAAGGCCGCTGTTACATCTTGAAACTTTGCGTGTTTTGCACCTTCGACCTTAAAAGCACAATGACTCAGCGCCGAGGTAATTTGCGCCACCAGCTCTTTCGCTTGTACTGCGCTGGTGTTTGGCATTAGCACCATAAAGCAGTCTCCTGCATAGCGGCACACCACATCGCTAAGACGGCAATTCATCAATAAAAGCTCGCTTACTTCACCTAGTAAGCGGTCGCCTTCGATAAAGCCAAATTCAGCGTTAAAATCAGCAAAACCACGAATATCAATGGCGGCCAGTTGCAGTGGCTGTGGCTCACTTAATTGTTCTTTTAACACTGCTTGTAAGTAATCAGCCTTATACAGCCCTGTTATTGAGCATACTAACTCATGCTCACGATGCAGTGCTTCACGGCGCTTTAACTGCCTATTCAGTACGTATTGCTCTTGATGCCATTGATACAGCCCAAGGCTTGTGAAAATCATGCCTATCGGCGCAGGCAATGATTCTATCCAAGTAAGCCAAGTATTGGTTGGTTGATGTAACCACTCATCAAATAAATCAAGGGAAGCTGAAAACATAAAAAGCCCAAGCCCAAGCACTAAAAAGCTGGTGACTTTGCCGGGCGGCCTCGAAATAAGCAGCGCAGCTATCCAAGTAAGGGTCATAAGCACAATGCCACCCTCGCCTAAAATATCTAACCATGCGATATCAGCAAAAGGCTTTAATTCTCCTGCTTGCGCGCTTAGCAAAAACGCAATTACAAACAGAGCAATAACGGCATTGGTTAAAAATCGATGATGAGTAAAAGGGTTATATCGCATTCTCAGTACCTAACAATAATTCACGCTGCCATGCTAACTCGTTAGCGTTTAAAGCAGCAGGGTCATATTAGCTCAATGATGTGACAGCAAAACGACAGTCAAACCTTGTTAAACCCTTTAAGTACTGTAATTGCCTTAAAAAGATGGGGTTATTGCAGCTCAAAAGTACTTTTAAAAGCCTCTAATCACTTGTTTTTACTGGCTGTTAGCGATTTTCTGTCACATTTGCGTCATTTAAGCTGCGTACTTTGCTCATCAAACCAAGGACAACCAGGAGCAAACCCATGAAACAATTTAAAACGAAGGCGTTAGTAAGCGCCCTCGCCTTATGCCAATTTGCCGCTTACGCACAAGACGAACAAAGCAGCGATGAGAAAAAAGTAAAAGTCTCTGAAGAGCTTGTTGTATATGGCGAGATTGGTTATCGCAACCGCTCACAAGAGCTGGCACCGACGCTTGAATACTCACAAGAATACTTTCAACGTTTTGAACCGCTGACTGCCGGTGATGCATTAAAACGTGTACCGAGTGTGACGTTTTTATCAGATGTTTTAGAGTCTGATGGCGCCCGTATGCGTGGCTTAAGCCCAGCTTACACAAAGGTGCTTATCAACGGTGAAGAAGTACCTGGTGCAGGTGCTGACCGCTCATTCTTTGTTGACCGTATTCCTGCTGAACTAATTGAGCGTGTAGAAATTATTCGTGCTTCAAGTGCAAACCGCTCTGCCGATGCCATTGCCGGTACGCTAAACATTGTATTGCGTGACGGTTACAGCCTAGATGGTGGTTACCTTCGTGCGGGTGGCCTGCGTTATGACGATGGCGAATTAAAAGAAAGCTTTGCTGGTGTTTACGGCACTGAGTTTGCTGGCGGCCGTTTATTACTTGGTGCGAACCTACAAGGCCGTTATAACCCAAAACAAAAATCAAGCCTACGCTATGGCGACAGCCCAGAGAATAACGCCAATTACAAAACCGAAGAATTCGATAACCGCGAAGATCAATCAGACATCCGTGACGGTGACGACACCTCGCTAAACGCCAGCTACGAAATTGCTTTTGATAATGGCAGCAAGTTCGATATCAGCGCAATTTGGGTTGATACCGACCGTACTGAAGATGAGCGTTCATTCGAATATGACGACCCAACAGCAATCAATAACTCAATTGTTGAAGGCGGTAACCTTGAGACCGACAACGCCAATGTATCTTTCATCGATCAAACCAACTACAACATCAACTCGGGTTATGAGTTACCCCTTTTTGGTGGCACCAGTAAATTTAAGCTTGGTTTTGCAAGCTTTGAAGAGTCTGTTTACGAGCAAGAAGTAGAAATCGATACTTCTGAGCTACCTATGGTGTTTGAGGAAGAAGAAGAAACTGTAGACCTAGATGACAAAGAATGGTCATTACAATGGCAACATAGCTTATTTGCAGGCGAGAACAAAACGATTCAATTCGGTGCCTTTGTACAAGGTAAAGAGCGCGATACTGCGGTTTATCAAGCCGAAGGTGAAAGCGAACAAAGCTTTACCAGCTGGGATCAATTCAGCAAAACACCACTGTCACTGGCAGGCTTTAACAACGAGTTTGAAGCAGCCGCTGGTGGCGTCAATAAACTCGAAGAAGACCGCTTAGATGTATTTGCATTAGTTAAGCACGAAGACCAAGACTTCTCGTGGGAGTTAGGTGTGCGCTACGAAACAACTGACTCAACCATTACTGACAAAGCAGAGGGTGTCAGCGCTAAAAACGATTATGACTTCTTCTTACCATCGGCCCATTTACGCTATAACGTCTCTGAAAACGGCCGTGTAAGTGCCTCGGTTGCTCGCAGCTTACGTCGTCCTGATTTTGATTACATCACCCCAGCTCTACTTGAAAAAGAGTTAGGCGATAACGACTTTTTAGGTAACCCAGACCTACAACCAGAATCATCGTGGGGTATGGACTTAGGTTATGAGTATCGTTTAGGTAAAAGCGGCGTCGTGGGTATCAATGTGTTCTACCGTGATGTCACTGACCTTATCGAAATAGCTAATACAGGCCAACAAGGTTCAGAAGGTGATGGTACTTACATTTTGCAACCGCGTAACACCGGTGATGGCAACGTAACAGGTATCGAGCTTGATTTATCAACGCCGCTAAGCGCTATTAGCATGCCAAACACAGGGGTATTCTTTAACTACTCATGGCTTGATTCAGAAGTAGATGACACTTTCGGTAGCCGTAAATTCAACGACCAATCTGACTACGTGTTTAACGTTGGTTTTATTCAAGACCTACCTGATTTAGGCGCCTCGTTCGGTGCAACTTACCGTAAACAAGGTGATGCTTATGGTCGTATCGTGGGTGAAGAAGTAACCACACACTACGGCGCAGACCTTGAAGTATTCGTAGAAAAACGCTGGCAAGACGTCACGCTTCGTTTGGTGGGCTCAAACCTATTAGATGCAAGTAAAGACGAAACCTTTAACAAATTCGACACGGTTGATGACCAAATCAACCGCGACTTTGACGAGTATGAACTGGAGTCTGAAGAAGCAGGCCCTGTTATTCAGTTAATGCTGCGCTACGCGTTTTAATACACATAAGAGTTATTAAGGCAGCGCATTGCTGCCTTGTTGTATATTTGGGGATCCCATGAATTTAAA
Source organism: Pseudoalteromonas sp. CH_XMU1449-3 (assembly GCF_037027245.1). Lineage (NCBI taxonomy): Bacteria > Pseudomonadati > Pseudomonadota > Gammaproteobacteria > Alteromonadales > Pseudoalteromonadaceae > Pseudoalteromonas > Pseudoalteromonas sp. CH_XMU1449-3. Next base: position 305,415 of record NZ_JAYMDY010000001.1, on the reverse strand, counting down.
AAAACCACTTAATCTTGTTGCCAGTGCAGTAATGCTAAGCACCCTAGCTGCGTGTAGCCAAACAACGGCAACCGAGGCACCAAGTAAAAACCAATTAACAGCTTTTGGCACAACTGAAAATATGCAAGGCTCACAAGCAGCAGCCCTTGCTGATGACGCTTGGCTATTAAGCTCACAAAGCCAAGGTCTACAACTTATTGATGCCACAGGTAAACAGCACGGATTACAAAAAGGTAACTTCGAAGCGCTGTCTGTTAAGGCAATCAGCAAAAACAGTTACCTTGTTGCTAGCATCGACAACGAAGCTGACCAAGCGGTGATTTTTAGCTTACAAAAAGCAGCTAAATGGCAGCTAACTGAAATTAGCCGTATCAGCCCACCAAAAGCAAAACCTGAGGCGGTGTGTTTATTTGCTAACCCGACAACTCAAGCAGTATCGGCATTTGTGGCAGACGCTCGTGGTCTTATCCGCGAAACACTGGTGTTTGATATGGCAAACAAACGCGCATTAAACCTTGAATTACGTGAGTTTGCTGGCGTAAGTGAAACATCAGGCTGTGCGGTTGATGATAACAGTAAAACTCTTTATTTAAGTGAAGGCGAGCTAGGCATTTGGCAAATTAACGCAGATGCTGAATCGCGCGCCGATAAAAAGCCCGTGGCTTTGATGTCGCCATTTGGCAGCTTAGCGCCTGAAGTTGGCGGTTTAAGCACTACAGATGATGGTAGCTTATGGTTCACCACCTCTGAAGATAACCAATTACATCGCTACGAAAAGAGTACTAAACGTTTTAGCAGCTGGCAATTTGCTGGTGAACTGGCGATTGAATCTGCCGCAGTGCGCTTTAACAATAAACAAGCTGATATCGTGTTATACGATGACGAATCAGGTCATTATGTAAAAGGTCAAATAGATGGGCAGGCTAAACAACATAATAGCGCTAAAACAGCGGCTGTTACTTACATCAATGCACAAGCGCAAACCGATGCAGTACGTGCTTTTGGTGATGCCGCCGATGACCCTGCTATTTGGGTAAACCCTAAAAATGCAGCAAAAAGCCTGATCTTAGGTACCGATAAACGCCGTGGTTTAATGGTGTATGACCTTGCAGGCAAAGAGCTACAAGCGCTAGAAACAGGCCGTTTAAATAATGTTGATGTGCGCCAACATGCAAGTATCAACAACGCAACAAATACCTGGATTGCAGGTAGTAACCGTACTCACAACAGCATCAGTGTTTATACCGTCGATACTCACAATCAGGTGCAACATCTTGCTGAGCTGCCAACGACTCTAAAAGAAATTTACGGTATGTGTATGTACTCATCAAACACAGGCAACTATGTGTTTATGAATGACAAATCAGGCCTATTTCAGCAATACAAACTAACTGGTAATAATGAGAGCGTATCAGCACAACTAGTGCGCGAGTTTAGTGTTCCAAGCCAACCTGAAGGGTGCAGTGCAGATGATAAAACCGCACAGCTATTTTTAGGTGAAGAAGACGAAGGTATTTGGTTTATTGGCGCTGAGCCAACAGCAGGAAATAAACCTGTAATGCTGCAAACTGTGAACGATATGTTGGTTGATGATGTAGAAGGCATGGAAATCTACCACGCAAAAGATGCCCGCTATTTAGTGGTTTCTAGCCAAGGTGATTACAGCTATGTGCTTTATAAAATTATTGATGGCAATACCCCTAGCCTAGAGTTTGCGGGTAAATTTGCAATCAGCAATAACCTAGAGTTAGCAATAGATGGCGTATCAGAAACTGATGGCCTAACGGTAACACCGGCTGCGTTACCGGGCTACCCTGAAGGGGTGCTAATTGTGCAAGATGGTTACAACCGTATGCCACAGGCACCGCAAAACTTTAAGATTATTGACTGGCGCGAAGTAAAAAAAGCTATTCAATAAATTACTCCGTAAGGGTGCTCGGTTTATCTAGGCACCTTTTTTATCTGAACATGTTTAATCAGTAAAATAGATAACTAAAACACCCAACTATTGCACCGTAAATTAGCATAGGCAAAAAGGTTTTCTTAAGCACTGGCCCTTCTTGATTATTCACTCCAACAATACTGGCTACAGCAATAATATTGCTAATGCAGATCATATTCCCCATCGCCGCCCCCGTTGATTGCAACGCAAGCACTAAGGTTTCTGACAAACCCACTTGCTGTGCAATACCATATTGAATACCGCCAAAGGTAAGATTAGACACCGTTGCCGAACCTGAAAAGAAAGTGCCGAGAGCTCCCAAATACGAAGCAAATAACACCCAGTGCTCCCCGCTTAAATCAGCAAAGGTACTCGCCATATAAAATATGGGCGCATTATGGCCACCTTGCATTAAAACATTCACCATCACCAGCGCCCCGATCAAAGCAATACATGGCATAGCAATACGGCCTAAGGTGTCGGAGCACATTTGCTTTACTTGTGACTTGCTCATTTTAAGTAACGGAACGCAGATCAGCACCACTAATACAAACGGGATCAACGCTGGTACAAACAAGGTTTTATATGACCACCCCACTGAGGTGCCAAATATCTCATGTAAAGATAAGATCAGCGCTTTGCTTAATTCAAACTGTGCAAAGCCCAAATTAATACTCACCCAGAGCGTTTCGTCGTTTAGCAATGCTTTAATACCCAACTGATGAATACGGGTTATGACCAGCACAACAATCAAAAGTAATAACGGGAATAATGCTAAAAATAGCGCTTTGGGTGTGAGCTCAGCTTTGCCTTTCGTGCTTTGTGCATTTACAGCTGAGTTATCTAACCCCACTCCCTTATCCGCCAAAAAGATAGTGACTAATAGACCCACTGCACCACCTATCAACGATGGAAATTCATAGTTCCACTGGGCAAACAACCAATAAGGTAAGACACATGAAAACACACTTAAATAAATGAATACGCTATTTTGACGCACCTTTTTTAGTGGTAAAACAAGACACAGCGCAATCATAGGAATAAGCAAAGCAGCAACAACATGACAAAACGCCGTCCATCTTGAGATAGCCAGCACTTGCCCGTCATCTAAGTTTAGCGCCGAAAAGCCAAACCATGTTGGTGTGCCAACTGCACCAAAAGATACGGGGATCGAGTTTAAAATAAGAGTGAAAATAATCACTTTAAAAGGCGAGAAACCAAGCCCGACCAAAATAGGCGCCGCGATGGCCGCAGGCGTGCCAAAGCCCGATGCGCCTTCGAGCATAAATGCAAACGCCCAACCAATGATCATCAACTGCGCAACTTGATTACTGCTAATTGATTCAAGCCAATGTTTTATCGTAGTTTCGGCCCCAGATATTGCCAACATGCGGTTAAGTAAAATAGCCCCTGCAATAATCGAAATGGGCGTCATAACAGACAACACACCAGCAAACGAATTAGCAAGCAACAGCCTTAAATCAGCTTGAAAGAAAAACAGTTGCAGTAAAGCAGCGAGTAGCGCTGTTATGGGTAAAGCAATGTAAGAAGCGATGGGGCTGCGTTTTACCATCATCCAGATCAGCACCAAAATAGGCAGTGCAGCCACTAGGGTATTCATGGGTCATCCTGTTGTTTTTATTAAGCGCTTTCCTTAATTCAAAGTATAGACAGGATAACCATAATCAGTATTTTTTATTTGTTAAATGAGTGTACTGAGCCACCAAAGTAACAGTACTAACACCGAAATAGCGACTAAAGCTTTGGTTTTGTGCTTTTGAATAACTCGCTCTGCCTGATTACCCGCGTAATAAACAACGGCAGCAAGGGCAAAGTAGCGGATTGAACGAGCAATAACCGTTGCCAGTAAAAATAGAAAAATTGAATACTTAGTTGCTCCAGCGGCAAGCATGGCAATTTGAAATGGAATAGGCACAATACCGAGCGTCAATACAAACCAAAAGCCTTGTGCCTGCATTTTTTGCTTAACTTGCTCGAACTGCTCAGGGTTTGAGAAGGTATTAATCACCCAGTCCCCCACTACATCAAATAGATAGTAGCCGAGGGCATAACCAAAAATAGCACCAATAATACAACCAATGGTCGCCATTAATGCGATTAACCAAAGCTTTTCGCGGCGGGCTTGCATTAACGGAACAAGCACAGCTTCAAGAGGAATAGGCACTATGGTTGACTCTAAAAATGATGCCACCGTAATCGATTTAAGCATATGTTTAGAGTCGATAAACTGCCGTGTTTTTTGCTTTAACTTTTTAGCAATTGCCATTATTCATCCCTTGGAGTTTTGTTGCGGTATAGGTTACAACAAAAACCCTTAACCGTCCCTTACGGTTTATGAATATAACGGCTACGGCCTTGATTTTTTGCCAAATAAAGCGCTTGGTCGGCACGTTTCATGGTGTTGCTAAATGTCTCTGTGGCACGTTTTATAGCCGAACCCACACTCACGCTGAGCGTTTTACTCGGCGTCACCATCACATTATTAGCAAGGCTGAGCAGTTGCTCACAGGTAGCACGTAACTTTTCAGCGTCGTCAGTGGCAACATACAATGCAAATTCTTCACCGCCTATTCGCGCAAATAGAATGTCATCATTTAATGCTTGATGACACTGATAAACAAAATCTATCAGTACCTGATCACCAACATCATGGCCATATTCATCATTAATCGCTTTAAAGTGGTCGATATCAGCTATCACTAGGCTGTGTGGCTTATCTTGGTTTTGCTGCACATAATGATAAAAATAACGACGGTTATACGCCTTTGTTAATACATCGGTTTTTAGTTCTTCTTCAAGCTGTTCGCGGGTTTTAGCTAAGTCTGTAAGGGCAAGATAAAGACCAAACCCAGTTACTAGCATCCCTAAAGTGCGGGTAATATCTTCGATATAAATGCCAACCCAGATTGGTTGAAATACCAGCTCGTCTAAAAAATCAAAAGTAAGCCCAACGCTCCAAAGGAAAATACCCACACTTAAAAATAAGTAACTGCGCTTAGCAACCACCGAGGTTTGCACAAACGCGAAAATACAAATCAAAATAAGCAAATTGATGGCGTCACTTAGCACGCCATTTAAGTAGACATCGTTTTCGAGCCGATTAAAGTAATACAGATAAGTGATCACTATCAGCAACAAAAAGACAATAAAAGAACTAATAAATAACTGCTTTATTATGAGTGGTACTGAGTTTAACTCGGCCTTTACTTCAGGAGGGGATGCTTGCTTATTCATAACTAATCACGACAACGTACTGCAATGAACTAAACATTAGCAAAGCAAATTTAAAAGTGCATGATAAAGCCGCTTTAAAGGGCAAAAACCAGCGTTTTTACTGGAGTAAAAAGTCTAAAAATAAGCCGTTTTAGTCAGTAAAAAAGTCTAAGTTCATGCTATTTGCCACTAACGGTCGCAATTCTGCTGTTATTTTTTTATCATCGCTGACAATTTAAATGACACAGCAAGAATCAATGAGCGACGCACGATTTATTCCTTTTCGAAAACACGACATCATCAACCTCTGCCAAGCCTATTTAGGTAAATCGCAATCAGGTTCGTTTATGGAGTTTGCTACACTTTTGCAAAGCGTGACTCATTATCAATATCACGAGCTGCTGGAGTCATTAAAAAACAACTATGCACCATTTGACCCAAATAGCGACACCCGCACTCTAACTCCGATTACCGACGAGCAACGTGCCAGTTACCAATCTGCCTTTGCAAAAGACTTTGCCACCGTACTCAATGCTGCCAATTTTGAAACCATTACCAATCAAGACTTGCAAGATGCATTGAATGAAGAGTCTTTATTTAAAGTGCGTTTAGCCGTTGAGTTTGATGATTTTGCAGAAGTGGTCTTTTACCGTCGCGGTGAATCGCAAAAAACTGAGACGCTGCGCAGTTTTTGGGGTCTAAAGAAAAAGCAAATCCAATTTACTAACTATGATCGCGTTGCCATATTCATCCGCTTTAAAGACGAGCAGTACTTTTTAGAAAAAGGCAAAATGCCAGTAGGCTTTGAGCCAAATTCAACCATTGTCAAATTATTTCAGAATGTCCCAAAAGCCGATTTAGAAATGCTGTTTCCGAATAGCGAAGTAAAAATGCGCCCAATAGATAAACTGATTATTGGCTCTTCAGCTCTGATTGGCGGTGCTGTGGTATTGGTAACAAAATTAGGCGCGTCAATTTTACTACTGATTGCTCTGATTGCCTTTTGGGGTGGTTGGCGCAGTGAAGAAGTACATATGAGTCAGCAACACTTTATTACCTTTGCAATCGGCATGGGGGTATTTGGCAGCTTTATTTTTAAAGAATGGAGCAAGTTTAAAAATCGTAAAATTCGCTTTATGAAAGCACTAGCCGACAACTTGTATTTTAAAAACCTAGATAACAATGCAGGTGTTTTCCATACTCTAGTTGATGCAGCTGAAGAAGAAGATGTTAAAGAGGCGCTGCTTGCCTACACCTTTTTACTAAAAAGCGAATCAGCGATGACTGCAGATCAATTAGATAATCAAATTGAGCAATGGTTTAAGGAGCAACATAATTGCCAGCTCGACTTTGAAATTGATGATGCTTTAGACAAACTCGTAAAGCTTGATCTAGTTAATCAGCAAAGTGATCTTTATTCAGCGGTTGATTTAGATGAGGCCAAACAGCGCTTAGATGCGCGTTGGGATGACTATTTTAAGTTTGCCTAAGCCTTTAAAATCAGTTACTAGCGAAGCACATATAGACTTTGAGTCAATTCAACTGGGGTAAGTGCAACTTTATCTCAATGTGCTTGCGCAGCGAATGGTCTGCTTTTAGGATAAAATTTTACGGCTAAAAAAAGACCATTCCATGCAATTAAAAAAAACAATCCTTATTGGAGCAAGTTTGCTGTGCGCAGCAACAACAGCTCAAGTATATGCTAACGACAAATTTGTCTCTGAAGATATTTTTCAGCTTGAATACGCAGGCGACCCACAAATAAGCCCAGACGGTAAAAAAATCGTTTATGTGCGCAGCGGCTACGACATCATGAAAGATGGTAATAAGCGTAGCTTTTGGCTGTACGATATAAAGTCTGGTCAACACACGCCACTGTTTTCTGATGAACATAACTATAGCCAACCTACTTGGTCTCCAGATAGCAAGAAAATTGCCTTTACCAGCAACTCAAGTGGCTCAAATCAGCTTCACGTTTATTGGTTAGCACAAGACAAACAAGCATTATTAACGCAACTACCAAAATCAGTACGTAACTTAACTTGGTCAAATGACTCTGCACAAATTGCCTTCACCATGAGTATTCCTGAAGGTAAATCTGCGTTCGCTAAATCAGTAAAACTGCCGAAAAAACCTAAAGGTGCTGAGTGGTCAAAACCAGTGAGAGTGTTTGAAAAAGCACGCTATCAAGCTGATGGCGCAGGCTTTTTAGAGCCTTCATACCGTCACGTTTTTGTTATTCCTGTTTCGGGTGGCACACCACGCCAATTAACATCGGGTGATTATCAGCACTATGGCCCTCTTGCTTGGGATCCAAGTAACACAAAACTAGCTTTTTCTGCTGATCGCAATGATGAGTGGGAGTACCGCACAACTGAGTCAGACCTATATGAAATCAATGTAAAATCAGGCGAGCTTACGCAACTAACCGATTTACCAGGCCGCGAAAGCAACCCACGTTACGCACAAGACGGTGATGAACTTGCCTTTGTTGCGCGTGACAACGCCCCTGTGCCTTACATTAACTCGACACTATCTATGCTCGATTTAGACGATAAATCAATCAAGCATATTACTGAAAAATTAGACCGCTCAGTGGCTGATTATAAGTGGTCAGGCGATGGTGACTTTGTTATTCAGTACGATGATTTTGGTAAGCGTAAGCTCGCTAAAGTAAACAGCCGTGGTAAGGTCACTGACTTAACTGATACCGTATCGGGCACTTCGATTGGTCGTCCGTATATTAGTGGTAGTTTCAGCATGGCCAATAATGGCGCTATTGCGTACACCACAGGCAGCGAATACCGCCCAGCTGATTTAGGCTACATCTACAGAGGTAAAAGTAAAACGCTAACTTCATTAAACGAAGATGTATTAGGCCATAAGAAGCTTGGTAAAGTGCACGAGCTGAATGTTAAATCGCAGTTCGACGGCCAGGCTATTCAAGGTTGGTATATCACACCACCTGATTTTGATGAAAGCAAACAGTACCCATTAATGGTTGAAATTCACGGCGGCCCACATCTTGCCTATGGCCCAAGCTTTACTGCTGAATTACAACGTTATGCCGCTGAAGGTTACGTGGTTGTGTATGTGAATTACCGTGGTTCAACAAGTTACGGTAAAGACTTTGCACTACTGCTAGATGGTAAATACAGCTCTGAAGAAGACTTTGCCGATCACAACTCAGCAGTTGATGCCATGATTGCTAAAGGCTTTATCGACAAAGATAACCTATTTATTGCTGGTGGTTCAGCAGGTGGTATTGCAACGGCTTATGCTGTTGGTTTAACAAACCGCTTCAACGCTGCGGCAATTACCAAGCCTGTGATCAACTGGTTAAGTAAAACTCTTTCAGCTGACAGCTATATTGGTCAAATTCGTAACCAGTTCCCTGGCATGCCTTGGGATAATGTGGAGCACTACTGGAAACGTTCGCCGCTTTCATTAGTGGGTAACGTAACCACGCCATCATTGATCATGACAGGTGAAGAAGACCGCCGTACGCCTATTTCAGAATCAGAGCAGTTCTATCAAGCATTAAAACTGCAAAAGGTAGATACCGTGCTTATTCGTGTGCCGGGCTCACCACATGGTATTGCGGGTCGTCCATCACGTATGATTTCGAAAATTGAATACACGCTTGCGTGGTTCAAACAATATCAGAAGTAATGAATTAAGCAGGAGTGAGCAGCTCACTCCTGCTTAAAAATAATGATGACTAAGCGCAAGTTGAGCAGACCCTATCGACTGCGCTTTTTCCCCGCACACGCCTAAACTAACTTCACAGCTACGTAGTCCACGACTATCTAAACGTGCAGATGCTGCAATTGATAACTGCTTGAGCTGTTCAAGCGCTTTACTCGGTAACGGCGAATCAATAATCACAGCTTGCATATCTAATAGACTCAAACTGTTATGCATGGCAATACTGATAGCCTCAGCAGCTTTTTCAAGCCAAGGCTGAACTAGCAATTTATGCTCTTTAAACTGACTGTCAGTTAGCTCATACACTGAAATGCCAAGTTGCTGCTTATCAAACTCGCTTTGCAATGATAGTAATGAACATTGACTAAGTAACTGCTCCCGATCAGCGTTTAGCATTGAGCCTATAGCACCGGCATTACCACTTTTACCTTCGAGAAGTTGGTGGTTAATCACCACAGCCCCACCTAAAAAAGCCCCCAAATAAACATACAAAAAATCGCTGTAGTTATTAGGGTTACCAAGGCTTAGTTCTGCACAGCAGGCAGCGTTATTATCGTTACTAATATAAACCGGTAAATTAAACTGACTTTCTAAGTAACCTTTTAAGTCGAAATTTTGCCATTGGCTAAGGGTATTTGTTGCAGTATCTGAAGCGGCTTGCCATTGCCAAATATCAAACGGCATAGCGACACCAAGCCCACACACATGTGAGCGCAGTTCAGGTTCTAATTGACTGATTAATTGTGGGATATGTGTTTCTAAGAATGATTTAAGCTCATCAACCGATGCTTCATTCACCTCAACAGATACCGATGCTCTTTGCGTGCTTTGTAAGTCAACGAGTATCAGGTCGAAGCGTCGTCGCCCGATTTTCAAACCAAAACTAAATGCGCCATCTGGATTGAGCCTAAACGGCACACTTGGCTGCCCTACTCGTCCTTTTACAGGTGCATCACGAAGCAATAGCTTATCTTCTTCGAGCTTGTTGATATTTACTGTTGCAGCCTGAGCAGACAAGGCTAACGCTTTTGCTATTTGCGCTTTAGGCATGCTTTGCTGTTGCCTAATTAAACTTAAGATTGCGCGCTCGTTCTTGCTTCTTGGTGCTCGCGATAAACTGCTCTTCATAACATCCTTCTTGATACCAGCTTGATAAGCGGCCTATTAGACCTTTTTGGCGTACTATCTACCAGTCAAAATAATAAATCAACTAGGTTGATTTATTATTTATAGTCGTGAATACTGTCGGCCACAACAATATGAACACATTAATCTGGTGAACTATGCAAACACAGCCTGCTATTGTATCGCGCCAAATGCTTTGGCCTTTTATTCTGCTTACAATTTGCTTTGCTGCTTGGGGTACTGCGGCCAATATGACAGACCCATTAGTGAAAGTTTTTAGCAAAACATTTTCGATGAGTGCGTTGCAATCAGCACTGGTGCAGTTTAGTTATTACGGTGCTTATTTTTGCTTAGCTTTACCGGCGGCCATGATCAATAGACGGTTTAATTATAAAACGGGGCTGTTAGTGGGTTTAGCCATGGCCGCAAGTGGTGCCTTATTGTTTTACCCTGCTAGCCAAACCATGCTCTATAGCCACTTTTTACTGGCCTTGTTTATTCTTGCTGGTGGCTTGTCTATTTTAGAGACCTCGGCAAACCCTTATGTCATGCAGTTAGGATACGAGCAAACAGCAACCCGTAGACTTAACCTCGCGCAAGCTTTCAACCCTGTTGGTACTAATATTGGTGTGTTTTTAGCGGCGACGTTGATTTTACCGAACTTAAATCAAGCTGATAGCGCAAGCCGTGCCCTAATGAGTGAAGCGCAACTAAAAACCGTTGTGAGTGCAGAGCTAGATGCTGTGATGGTGCCGTATGTGGGTATGGCCTGTTGCTTAATCTTACTATGGCTATGTATCTTTTTTAGCCGCTCTCCTGCCACAGTAACAAAAGCCGCAGCGCAGCCGCGTAAACTTAAAAAAACCTTTCAACATTTATATCAAAATAAACACTACCGATTTGGTGTGCTGGCACAGTTTTTTAATGTTGGCGCACAAACCTGTGTATGGACCTACACCATTGGTTACACAATGGAAGCACTTAACACTACAGAAGTTACCGGCGGCCAAGTCTTACAATATTCTATGCTGGTGTTTTTAGTATCTCGATTCATTATGACTTGGTTAATGCGCTTTATTAGCGGCGCTAAATTACTGCGTTTTATGGCTTTAGTTGCAGCCGTGCTTTGTTTTATTGTTACCACCCAAGTTAATTTAGTGGGCGTAGTCGCACTTGTCGCTATTTCAAGCTGTCTATCTTTGATGTTTCCAACCATTTACGGCACAGCACTTGAAGGCCTCGGCGAAGATGCAAAAGTGGGTGCGGCAGGTTTAGTAATGGCAATTTTAGGGGGCGCATTTTTACCTCTGATCCAAGCCGCAACTATAGATGCCTTTAACACTGCGGTTTCGTTTGTTGTACCACTTGTTTGCTTTTTAATTGTTGCTTTGTATGGCCACCATACCAAAGTAGCAGCAATACCCGCCAAAGCGCAGTTGCAGGACTAAACGCATCAATGAGATAATGCACCTCGTTTACCTACTTAAGCGAGGTGTATCGTCAATTAATGGCACATATTACATTTTTTATGGTCAAGTTTTTGGCCTTTTCTGTTGGCTGTTTTTCCTGCTTTTTACTTCATGACCAAGCCAATGTTGCCCTTGTGTTATCTGCTGCATTTACCGGTTTAGTTGGCACATTTATTCCTTTTCCTGCTCGTTTTGGTAACCATCCTTATGCAGCCATTTACGCTGGTAGTTTTGCTGGTATGTGCTCATCGAGTTTAATCAACAGCTACTGGGAGCTGAGTTTTATCTCTTTAATTGGTGCCAGCCTTTACGTATTAACTATGAACCTATTTGCAGGTTTTGGTGGTCGTCTTGGTAGCGTTGCTTTTGCCAGTGTGGCGCTTTACATGCTTGCAAAAGGAGTCTTTTAATGGATTTGTTTATTACAATTACCGCTTTACTTGGTGCCTACTCTACTTACTTTTTAGCGCATCATAATCGCTTTGATGGCATTCGCGCCTCAGCCGCCACCAGCATTATTGCATTTGCAATTTTAAGCCTATTCCCTGTTGATGTAGAACTTTACAGCGTGGCGTTTTTTGGGGGGACTTTCATTGGCATGAGCGCACCAAAACGCTTTGGCATTTTTACATTAGCCATTGCTTCAATATTGTTTGCTTTGTTGTTTGAATACCTTGTGCCGCGCTTGCATGGCTATGGCGGTGCATTGGGCTTGAGTGCTTTTCTATCTGTGTGTGTTTGCCATATCGGTATCTTGCTAGGGGCACCCCGCAGTAAAAAAAGCAACTAAATCTGACTTGGCAATTAAAAACCTATACCTTTTCATTAAGATTCTTTAGTATGTTAATTACTTGTTTAAGGATAAAGGATCTTTATGCTGTTTCGCTCATTACTGATTGCTACCATGCTTTGTTTCATCAGTTGTGCAACGGCTGCGAAAACACTGACCTTTATCGCTGAAGATCTACCTCCTTACCATTTTAAAAATCAGCAAGGCGAAGCCGATGGTGCACTTGTTGAAGTAGTAAAAGCCGCCTTAACACACGCAAACATCCCCAGCGAATTCGCAATTATGCCTATGGCGCGGGCTTTTCATGAGCTCGAAAACAATCCAAACATGTTAATGATTTCGCTACTAAAAAACCCAGCTCGTGAGAGTCGCTTTCAGTGGTTAGCACAAACCTATTTTTCGGACGCTTACCTCGTTGACCTTGCGAGCAAAAGCCACAAAATATTTAGTTTAAAGCAAGCTCAGCAGTACCGTGTCGCGACTATTCGAGGCTATTCAAGTGAGCATTACTTGAAGCAAGCCGGATTTAATGAAGATAAAAATTTGGTGCTAGTCAGTCATTACCATCAACTTTGGCAATTGCTTGAAAAAGAGCGCATAGACTTTGTGCTGACCAACACCCTGACTTTGCAAAACGAACTGGCATTATCTGGGGTTGATCCAAGTGACATTCATAAAAGCCTACACTTAGATGACTTTCCTTCAGGTCTTTATTTAGCTGCAAACCTTAATTTAGATAAACAACTCGCAGCGCAATTAAGAAACGCGGTTGAAGCTTTGAAGCAAAGTGGTCAATACCAAGCAATATTACAAAAATGGCAGTTGCCTTTACCTAATTAAAAATGAAAAACACTCCATTATTTTATAAAAGCTTAGCCTTAGCTTGTGCCCTTAGCTGTCTAACGCTAAGCACCTATGCTATTACCCCTAAACAAGCGTTAGAAAAGCTAAACGAAGCCCAGTCACTACGCAATAGTAACCCAAACCAAGCCACTGAAATATTTGAGCAGTTAACTAACGACTCAACTCTCGTCAATGAGCCTAACATCATACAAGAGGCATTCGAATCGCTGGCATTTATGAATGTGAGCAGTGGTGATTATGATCAAGCACTGAGCTATGCAGAGCAGCTACTGGAGTACGGACAAAAGCAAAGTAATCAGGCTATTGCAGTACGAGCGATGCTTATTCAGGGCTACGCACAAGGCAGAAAAAGTAACTTTCTAACAGCAGAGCAGCACTACCGAGATGCATTAGCTATTGCTAAACAGATAAAAGATTCTGTGCTGATTGCCCAGTCTTATGAGCGATTAGCAGCCATTTTACGCTGGCAAGATAAATACATAGCCGCCCTAAATGAGGCACAAAAATCTGTTAATATCTTAAATGAGTTTGATGATGAAAAATCGTATGCATCGGCATTACTAAACTTAGGAATAATCGAAGCCATTATTGGCGATCACAATGCGGCGCTTGCAAGTTTAACTCAATCATTCTCTTTGCATCAAAAGCTTGATGACAAAAAAGGCATAGCCGATTCGCTTTACGAAATTGGCGAAGTTTACCGCCGTATGGGCGACAGTGCTCAATCGTTAAAGCACTTTAAAATGTCCCACGTGTTGGATTTAGAAATTGGCTCAAAAGTCGACATCGGTAACAGTGCCATGAAGGTCGGCTACGCTGCGCTAAAACAAGGCGAACTTGCTACAGCCACAGATTACGCAGAAAAGTCGATTAGCTATTATCAGCAATCATCTTCAAACACAGGGCTATGTCGCTCGTACGATTTAATGGCGTTAATTGCTTTAAAACAAAATAACATAAGTGAAGCGCAAGCCTATATCAACCGCGCTTTGGCAATCGCTACTGACTATAATTTTCGCTCACACTTGGTATCTTTAGGGATCACTCAAACACGTATTTATCAAGCCCTTGATGATCACGCTGAAGCAATTAAAACCGCAGAGCAGGCTTTAAAACAGGCTGATGAGCTGCAAGATGTTGAAGATCAAATTAGTTTAAATAAGTTACTCACTGACTCTTACCTTGCTTTACAACTGTATAAACAAGCATTTGAATCGCAAAACCGCTATCAAACCCTTGAAGATAGTACCGGTAAAAATCAGCACGACTTAACCGTGGCCGCGATGCAAAGCCAAGTAGCTTTTATGCGAAATCAGCAAGAAATCAACCAATTGAGTGCTGAAAAGCAAATTCAAGCGGCTCAACTAAGCGAAAGTGAATGGCAATTCAAAGCGTGGTTACTGGGCTTAAGCTGCGTGATTTTGCTGATATCTGGCTTTGGTTACCGCTCATTTAAAAAGCGTAAGCTTGCCAGTGAACGAGCACAGCTACTCCAAGAAGTCGTTGATAAAAAGAACCGCTTACTAGCCGATGTGTCTCATGAAATTCGCACGCCACTCACAGCACTACAATTGCAAGTTGAAGCATTGCAATACAATATCGCCAAAGACGTAGATGCCTCTTACGATGCCATTAATCGAAAACTTACCGATATCAATGTACTGATCCGTGATATCCATCAACTAGCACAAGCTGACTCCGATAGCCTATATCTGAACCTAAAACCCTATTTACTTGCTGATGTATTATCCGTTTGGCAGCAAGACTTTACTGCTTTTGTAGAAAACAAAGGCTTTGAATTTACTTGTAACATTCACCTTGCTGCTGATATCAAAGTCACATGGGATATCGATAAAATTAAGCAAGTACTGACGAACCTTTTATCAAACAGTACTTTTTATACTGATAAACCCGGCAAAATTAAATTTATAGCAATGGCCTCAGAGCAGAGTATTACTTTTAGTATTGAAGATACCCCACCCGGCGTTACCAATAATCAGTTAGTTGAAATATTCGAACGTTTATACCGCGTTGATAAGTCGCGCAGCCGTCAAACAGGCGGCTCAGGCCTTGGGCTTGCAATTTGTAAAAGCCTGATTGAAACACACAAAGGCACTATTAAAGCTGAGCATAGTGAGCTAGGTGGCGTTAAGATCCTCATTTGCTTACCGCTTATTAGTGAACAACAGGTTTAATTAGCACCACGATTCCCTAAAATCGCCCCTAAACAGGGCGATTTCACGACATTTAGCCCAATTAATGCCGACCAAGGTCGCATATTATTTAATCAAAAAAACACCTACATTTTTTAGGGTCTCTCACTAAAAAGTATAGGAGCCTCACAATGGCGGGCGAATATCAACAACAATATCAACAGTTCCAGCGCGATCCGGGTCAGTTTTGGCTTGAGCAAAGTAAACGAATTCCTTGGTTTAAAGAGCCAAGTGCCCCTTATCAATATGACGATAATGATTTTTACCATTGGTTTGCCGATGGTCAATTAAACACTTGTTACTTAGCCCTCGACCAACATGTCGAAGCAGGCTATGGCGACCAAACTGCACTGATTTACGACTCTCCTGTTACCAATACCAAACAACAATACACTTATGGCGAGTTACAAACTCAAGTTGCTAAATTTGCAGGACTCATGCAATCCCTTGGCGTAAGCAAAGGTGACCGTGTAGTCATTTATATGCCAATGATCCCACAAGCGGTTATTGGTATGCTAGCGTGCGCGCGTCTTGGTGCCATTCACTCCGTTGTATTTGGTGGTTTTGCACCACACGAACTCGCGGTGCGTATTGATGATGCAAAGCCTAAGCTTGTGCTTACTGCGTCTTGCGGGGTCGAAATTAATCATGTGATTGAATATAAACCACTGCTTGATGAAGCACTCGAAACTGCCAAGCATGCTGTTGAACACTGTATTGTATTTCAGCGTGAGCAAGCGATTGCCGAGATGCAAGATGGCCGAGACATCGATTGGCAATCAGCCTCTGATGCAGCAAGTGCAGTCGATGCAGTGCCTGTTGCAGGCGACGACCCGCTTTATATTCTTTACACATCAGGCACCACAGGCACACCTAAAGGGGTGGTTCGAGAAAACGGGGGTCACGCAGTTGCAATGCATTACAGCATGGAAACCGTGTATGGCATGAAACCCGGCGAGGTATTTTGGGCAGCTTCAGATATTGGCTGGGTGGTTGGTCACTCATACATTGTTTATGCACCGCTCATTTATCGCTGTGCCACCGTACTTTACGAAGGCAAACCAATAAGAACCCCAGATGCCAGTGCGTTTTGGCGTGTTGTAGAAGATTATAAAGTCACCGCTTTATTCAGTGCTCCTACTGCGTTTCGCGCAATTAAAAAAGAAGACCCTACCGCTGAGGGCTTTAAACAATACGATACCTCAAGTTTAAAACGCTTATTCTTGGCCGGTGAGCGCCTAGATCCACCCACTTATGAATGGCTAAAAGACAACACCGGCTTGCCTGTACTCGACCACTGGTGGCAAACAGAAACAGGTTGGGCAATTGCGTGTAATCCAATTGGTATTGAACAACTTGCTACTAAGCCGGGTAGTTCAACGGTGCCAACACCGGGATTTGATGTACAAATTCTTGATATGAATGGTGAGCAGTGCGCTGCAAACGAAAGCGGTGCAGTTGTAATTAAACTGCCTTTACCACCGGGCTGTTTACCAACAATTTGGCAAAACAATGAACGCTTTCAAGCGGGCTACTTAAGCGAGTACCCAGGTTATTACCTCTCTGGTGATGGCGGCTATATTGATGACGATGGGTATCTATTTATTATGGGTCGTACCGACGATGTAATTAACGTTGCGGGTCATCGCTTATCAACCGGTGAAATGGAAGAAATTGTAGCAGCCCACCCTGCTGTTGCTGAATGTGCAGTATTTGGTGTTAACGATGCACTCAAAGGGCAATTACCCATGGCGATGATAGTGCTCAAAGACGATTATCTTGGCGATAGCAAAGAAGTTGAGCAACAGTTAGTGCACTCGGTAAGAAATCAAATTGGCGCCATTGCCTGCCTGAAAAACATTTTGCATGTTGAACGCCTCCCAAAAACCCGCTCAGGGAAAATACTCAGAAAGAACTTACGCCAATTGGTCGATGGTGAAGAACTGCAAATTCCATCAACCATTGATGATGCGAGTATATTTGATGAAATCAACCAACAACTTAACAATCGCTGATCTGCGTTTGTAATTTTGTAATGTTACCAAAGGCCTTGTTTAAGGCCTTTATTCGTTTTGGCCTATGGCTTGCAACTTTACATGTAAGTTAGCAAACGAAAAGGTGGTTAACATGGCTGTTATCGCAGGTTATATCCAATTCAATGAATTAGGCAAAACAGAATTTCATTATATTAATCAACTAGCTGATGTATTTAATCGCTATAAAAAAGCAGATGTTCAGCGCTTTGATTGCGATAATGGAGCTATTTTTCACTATGACTTTGATGCTTACCAACAAGCGAGTTGGTTGCAAACTGAGTCGCAAATTGCAACGCTGATTGGTCACCCTTTACTGAGCAGCTCGCGCTGTGATGATTTAAAAACCATGGCCAATACAGCTTCGCTCAACACTTGCTTACAGCAATGTGAAGGGGTATTTAGCTTTTGCCAGTTTAATAGCCAATTAGGCAGCTTAGTACTTGCCACCGACCCACTTGGCTTAAAACCGTTTTACACCTTAAAAACGGCGCAAGGCTTACTGTTTTCAACCAACTTGGGGATATTTAAACAGCTGAGTATTGAGCTTGAAAGCGATGCCGAAGCACTCACAGAGCTTGCTGTGCTTGGTTACCCGCTATTAGATCACACGCCTTACAAAAACATTAAATGCTCATACCCAGGCGAAATATTACGTTTCGATGCCAGCCACGGCGTGGTAAAACAGCGTTACTTTGATTGGGTCGCCCTTGCCAAACAAAACCGAGAGGTGACCGATGCAATTGAAGGCGTTACTCAGGCTTTTCGCAGTGTGGTAACAAAAGCGATGCACACCGATAAAAAAGTGCTGAGCACCTTGTCTGGCGGCCTTGATTCACGGTTAATTAACTGCGAGCTATTACGCCAAGGTGTTGAGCTTAAGTCGTTTAATTTTTCGCAATCAGATAGCCAAGATCTCTACTGCGCAAAACAATATGCTTCGCAAAATGCCCTTAAACTTGAAGTTGTGCAAGTACGCGACACGCAAACGCTCTCTGTTGAGCAGCGCCTTGGCAAATACTGGCGCAAAGCACATCACAATGAATATAAAACCGTTTCAAGACCACAAATTAGTTGGTCTGGTAATGGTGGCAGTGTTGGCTTAGGTGCCGTATTTTATGGCGACGCTATTTATGATGCGGCAAAAGAAAACAATCTTGATAAGCTCATTCAAGCTTATTTAGATCAGCAGTACGCTTATTTGCCAAAGTCAGTGGTACATAATGCGTCTATGCTGCAACAAAAACTAATTGATAACCTAAAACTTAGTTTTAAACCCTTGGCTGAATTACCACTCGAAAAAGCATTCCAATTGTTTTTACTACTCAATGATCAACACCATCATTTGAGCATTCCGAACGAGCAAGTTTGCGAGTTTAAAATGGAGTTCTTCCATCCGTTTTATTCGTGGAAGGTACTACAATATCCTTTAGCTGTCCCTGCTGAATATGTACGTAAACACCGCTTTTATCAGCGCTGGCTAAAAACCAGTTACCCACGAGCTATGCTTGCACCATGGCAAGCCTATCCGGGTCATATGCCTTGCCCTATCAAGGTAAATTACCAATCACAGTGGCAGTTTAACAATAACAATCTGATGCGTTTTGGCGAGCTGTTTAAGCTGTGGTACGAGATCATGCGCTTTGACCGCCATCAATTGATCAAACGCAGTCACTTTACCGCGTTATGCTTATTACAGTTAGCTCACCTAAAAAATGCGCAGCCAAATATTCGCATAGCTCAGCGGTTCTGTCAGTGGTAATTGATAGTCACAATGTCCTCATCTGAGGGCATTATTATGAAATACAAAAACTACTTTCTAAAAAATAATATTACAGGCTAGAATCAAGTCAGTTATTAATAATTTAAGCTGAGACTTTAATGAGAAAATGGACACTTCCTCTACTGCCATTAATCGTATTAGCAGGCTGTACCTCAGTCAGTAAAGATGAATGTTTACAAGCCAATTGGCATAGTATTGGTTATAAACATGGTGCAGATGGCACTGAGTATCGTGATGGCATCGATGCCTTATCACAATGCAGCGAATATGGCGTAAGTGCCGATATTGCTGAATATAAAGTGGGATACGATCAAGGTCTGACAGTGTATTGTGAGCCCGAAAATGGCTTTACTCTTGGTATGCAAGGGGCATCTTACAATGGCGTTTGTAACAGCACAGCGTTTCGTAAAGCATGGCAAGAAGGTAACGACAGATATCAAGTACAGCAAAGACTGATATACATTGATGACCGAATTGACGACATTGACCGCCGCCTAAAAGATATTCGTGCTGAGCTTAACAGCAATCAACTTGATAATGGCCAGCAAAAAGCGCTTTATCGAGAACGAAGAGATTTAGAAAACGAGCGCAAAGACTTACGCAAAGAGCGTGCTTTACTTCCGCTTTTAAATAAATTGCCGAGTGTCGAAATATCAACCGAGTGGTGATGCTTTATGTTTAAGCTTCATCTTGTACATTTGCTCGTCAGCAGTGGCGAGTAACTCTTTGGCATTTTTACCATCCTCTGGGTAAAGCGCGATACCAAAACTAGCACTCACAGGCACTTTGGTTGCGTAGCGCTTTGCTACGCCTTCAACTGCTTTTTGGCAGCGTCCAGCAATGTCTTGGCAAACAGAGAGTTTTGCTAACGTTGGCAACACAATCACAAACTCATCGCCACCAATGCGCGCTAATATGTCTTTATCACGCAGCTGAAGTGAAAGCTGCTCACTGATTTCTAGAAGTAGATTATCGCCCTGCTCGTGACCAAAGGTATCGTTCACCAGTTTAAAGTTATCAAGGTCGACATAAATCAACGAGAACTGGTTACCTTCATTCGCCGCATGATGAGAAAATGAGTGTAACTGAATATCTAAACCACGCCGATTTAACAGCTTAGTCAGTGGATCTTGATTGACTAATTCATCAAGCAGTTGGCGCTTTTCTACTGCCTGCGAAATATCATCAAATGCACCAATGTAATGACTCACTTGGCCATGTTCGTCATACATGGCATCTATGGTTAACAACTCAGGAAAAACTTCACCGGTTTTGCGCTTGTTCCATATTTCACCTTGCCAGCGCCCATTGCGTATTAAACGCTCCCACATCAATTCAAAGAACTCTGTGGGTTGCTGCTTAGCTGAAAGTATAGATGGGTTTTTATCAAGCACTTCTGCCTTACAAAAGCCTGTAATTTGCTCAAAAGCAGGGTTAACATCCACAATTTTAGGCTCAGGGGTGGTGATCAATATACCACGACTTGTTGTGGTAAATACCGCAGTAAGCAGCTGTATTTTTTCGTTGCTTTTAACTTCTTCAGTGACATCTTCTGAATAACCATTCCACTCAACACTGCCATTAGCACGGGCAATAGGTGAGGATTTTCCTTCAACCCAAATCACACCTTTAGTTGGATGATTAACTCTATATACCTCATGCCACTCGCATAATTCGACTCGCGATTTTTCAATGCTTTTTATAACGCGCTTTAAGTCATTTGGATGGATAATATGCATCATTAAATCAGCAGACTTTTTTATATCCTCTGCCGTGCAGCCATAAATGTTGAAGACTTTGGAGCTGGCAAAAGGGAAATATGCGGTGCCATCATTTTCGACCACATACTGATAAACAAACCCCGGTAAGTTATCAGTAAATTTTTGCAACTTAGCATGTAAAAACTCAATTTCACGCTCTTTTAACCACTGTTCAGTAATATCGATATGAACGCCTAACATCCACTGCGGGTTGCCATTTTCATCCCAACTTTGCACTTTGCCTTTATCGAGCACTTTAACCCAGTGCCCTTGTTTATGCTTCATTCGTGCTTCGCAAATATAGCGCTCAGAGTCACCTTTAAAGTGAGCGTTTAATAACTGTTCCGATTTTGACAGGTCGTCAGGGTGAGCAAAGCTGAGCCAAGTTTCAATTGAAACTGGCAATAATTCTTGCAGTGAATAACCGATAATATCGGCCCACTTATCATTAAAAATGGTTTCGCCTGTTTGTACATTCCAAAGCCAGATACCCGCATCCCCACTGTCGAGAATTAGCTGAGCAATGTCTAATCCAAGCTGCGATTTAATCGCATCATACCCTTCACTAAATGCCATAATTAGCCTTGTTAACTAGCTCACCAACAATAAAGGTAAGCCTTTATCATTATTTTAGTTAACAAAATAAAAAAACACTAAAAATCCGTGAAGAATATTGATCTAACGCAGGCTATTACATTTTTGGCCAATCCACCTCATCAACACTGTCGATTGTGCTTACGATGCTTTGATCTCCTTGCCATTTTCGAATGTAACGCGCCAGAGGATCATAAAGGGCTGTTTGCTTATTAATATGAAAATGTCGACCGCCTCTGGGGTCAACACCGACACCCGCAATATATTGCCAATTACCCCAGTTTGCAGCCACGTCGTAATCAATGAGTTGCTGTTCGAAATACGCTGCACCATAGCGCCAATCCAGTTCAAGCTCGTTAACTAAACAACTTGCCGCAATTTGCCGCGAGCGGTTAGAGATATAGCCTGTCGCATTAAGCTCATGCATTATTGCATTTACCAAAGCAAACGGCGTGCGACCTTGGCACCACGCATTAAAGCGCTGGCTATTAAAAGTCGTCAGCGGTGCACTGTGCTTTTGCCCTTTAAACTGGAAGAGTGTTGCGCCAGCCTGCGTTGCATGCCACTTAAAATATTCGCGCCACAGCAATTCAAACTTTATCCAATAGCTCGACTCATTCGCACCGTTTTGTAGCTCATACACTTCAACTTCTCGGTATAGCTGTTTTGCGCTAATTGTGCCACCAGCGAGCCATACACTGAACTTAGTACTGTTACTAAAGCCGTCTAACTCATTGCGTGTTTCTTTATAACTGCTCGGCGCCTGAGATGAAAAGTACGCATTACAATGCTGTTGGGCTGCAACTAAGCCACCTTTAAAACTTCCTGAGTGAACAGGAACATCATCTATAGTTTGCTCAGGGCATAGCTGAACTGGGTGAGGTAAGTAACTAGCAGCTTGTTGTGGCGCTGCTATAAAGGTTGGCTCAGCTTCTACCTTTTTGCGAAAGGCAGTAAAGTTTTTAGGTAGATCATCAAGCTGAAAAGGCAAGTCCGTTGCTTTAAACAAGGTATCTTGTTGATAAGTTTTCACTGTCACTTCTGGGCATAACTCTTTGATTTTATCGAGCTGTTTTTGCTCATAAACGCCAACTTGCTCGGTACAAACCAAAGTTTCAATATCGTACTTTTGTAATCGCTGACTGATTACTTGCTCAGGCTCACCACTTAGCACATGGAGTGTTTGCCCAAGCTTCTCAACAGCTTGTGCAAATGCTGCTAGGCTTTCACGTAAAAAATGGTGTCTATGCGTGCCATACGGTTTTGATTGATAGTTAGTTTGCCTAAACCAGCGCGGCTCAATCACAAACACTAAATCAAGCTCGCCATCAAAATCAGCTAACTCAGATAGAATTTCATTGTCGACTAGGCGTAAATCATTTTGCAGCCAATATAAAACACGCTTTTTCATTATTTACTCTATTAGAAACCTTAAGAAATCATACGTAAGTCAGCTATTTATCGATTAACTTCGCCACAGTTAGTTAGCATAACGTTTATTAATCATGCACTTACAATCTTCAATGAAGTTTAAGTTTTAGTTAAGTTTTTCTTAAGTTAGCGATTTTATGCTGATAACTGTAAAGAATTTAAAGGTTGATAAAGCCAAACATGCTGCGTCTCCTTGGTATTTAGTAGGCATAAAATGATGAATAAAATAACACCTGTTTTATTAATAACATGCACTGCTACAGGGACTGTTTATGCAAACGAGCCTTTAAGCTTAGATGTGGTTTGTGAAGTAAAAAGCAAAACCACTGCAGAATTAAGTGAAGACAAAGACATCACGGTTGATAAACTCAACATTGATACCCATACGATTTTCGATCCAAATGACCCTGAAACAACCGCCCTACATCGCTTTATAAACTGGCTGCACATAGATACCAAAAACAAAGTTGTTAGTGAGCAAATAACCTTTAAAGAAGGTGACCAAGTCAGTGAGCGTCAGCTACAAGAAGCTGAGCGTATTCTGCGCAGCAAAAAATACTTAAGAGATGCCAAGGTTAGCTATACAAAAGATTGCCTTGAAGATGAACCCCGCGTGGTGCAAATCGATACCTGGGATACCTGGAGTTTATTGCCAACCATTAATTTTGGCCGTAGTAGCGGCAATAATAAATACAGCTTAGGCTTTAAAGAAGAAAACTTTTTAGGCTACGGTATTCGCGCATCATTAAAGTACAAATCAGATCATGAACGCTCAGGCTACCACTCAGTGCTGCAAATGCCAGTGCCTTGGCAGCCTCATGCAACCCTCACTTTACAAGCTGATGATTACGATGACGGGCAAGTCTTTTTAGTGGATTATCATCAGCCTTTTTATCAACGCAGCAGTGACGCACTAATGCGCTACTTTGCTAAATCACAAAAGCAAAAAAGTTATATCTATCAAAATGGTATGACCCATTCAGAGTTCTTTACCGATGAATTAATCGCCCAGTTTGCTTACGGCGGAATTTTATCGCAAGACAGTCAGCAAACCTTTCACTGGCTTGCCGGGATTGATTACCAAGATATTAGTTACCGCCCTTTTGAAACAGAACCTTTGCTTGACGGTCTTAACGATTACACCATTGCAGCGCCTTGGGTCGGATTACATTGGCTAGAAGACAATTACGCCGTATTGCACGATATTGACCTAATAAACCACAACGAAGACGTTAACCTCGGTTGGGAGCTAAATTCAAAGTTTGCCATCGATACCGTAAATTTTGGCCAAGGCTTTTTATTTGATACAAATCTTACCAAAGCGTGGTTCAACAATAACACCTTGTATCGATTTGCCGCTGGAATGAAAGGCAATGTCGGAACTGAGCTTGATGACCGTTTAGCGCTTTATTCAAAAGCACAAATGAACTATCGCTGGTCAGACTCATTTGCCTTTTATGCGCATCTAAATGGTCATTGGCAAAACCATGAGTTTGCTGATAAACCACTGGCTGTTGGCGGTGAAGAAGGCATGCGTGGCTTCCCAGAAAGTTACCAACATGGTACTTCAAGCGTACAAGCGACGGCTGAACTAAGAATGTACCCTAACATCAATCTGTATCAGTTTGTAGATGTAGGCTTTGTTGGCTTTGTTGATGTAGGCCAAGCTTTTGGCAGCACTGAAACTGCGAATATTTCAGATTCAATGCTAACCAGTGCAGGCGTTGGTATTCGCCTATATTCATCGCGCTCAAGTAACGACAATGTGATCCATATCGACTTTAGTACGCCTCTGGGCAGTTACCAAGACGTTGATTCATGGCAAATAGGAATGTCGGTTGAAACCACTTTTTAAGCATCTTGCTCTTTACTCATAAGCTCGCCCATGCGCTGCATAAGTTCTTGTTCGGTTAGGTCTTCTTTGTGTGTGCCTATAGTCCAAATGTGACCAAAAGGGTCTTCTAAAGTCCCTGACCTATCACCATAAAATTGGTCATGTACTGGGCGTAGCTCTTTTGCCCCAAGCGACAAAGCTTTAGCAAAAACAGCATCGACATCTTCAACATACAGCATAATGCTCACCGGTGTACCGCCAAGTTGTTGCGGCGACTTAAATTGCACATCAGGGCAATTATCAGAAAGCATAATATGAGAGTCGGCTATTTTTATTTCAGCATGCGCCACCCCACCATCAGGCAGAGGCATTTGCATTACAAGTTCAGCAGCAAAAGCGTGTTTGTAGAACTCTATCGCCTTAGTGGCACCTTCAATAACCAAATACGGGGTTACCGCATGGAAACCTTTTGGGATTGCAGAAACAGCCATGTTACACCTCAACGTTTAATGTGTGAGTTATAAAGGTAGCAGTTGTAGCTAATTTCACTAATCTAATGGTAAAAACGCCAGCGAAATCTTTCGCTGGCGTTTTAAATATAAATACCAATCAACTTAACATAGCGGTGTATTATTCAGGCCAGCTTTGCGCGCCATCTATTGCAACCTCTGTTTGATTTAACGTGGTGCAATAACCTGTGGCAGATGAGGCATAGTAAACATCACCTAATACCGTGTAGTTTTTCGCTTTAACCTGCTGTTTTGCTTTGTCTGACGTTGCCATGCCCCACATGCTGAAATAGTTGCTCAAATCGAGCTCGGTTGCTTCTGAAAGCGCTATTAATAACCAATCATTGTTGCCTATGCTTTGTGCCTCCGACAAGCTGTAGCTTGAAAAGCCAAGTGCATCTTTTTGTGCCAGCCAATTAGTCTCGCTGTTATCAGCTTGATTAAACGCACGCTCCAAAATGTGTAAGCGAGGGTATAAATGCCAGCCGTTTTCAAGCTTATTGTGTGCCTGTGCGGCCATCATAATTTGTAAATAAATAGCGTGGCTTTGCGACCACTGAGACATTGCTAAATCTTGCATATAAGCAAATGCATCTGCGCTTTGTTTACTGGCTTGTAAATGATCAAACAAGTTCTCGAATGGCAAGTTTTGGCACGATGCCGAAAAGCCGGTTTCATCTTCAAACTTCGACTTACTGTAGTAGGAGTAAAAGTTGGTATTTGAATGGCCACCAAACCCTTCGATACGGAAGCGCCCTCTTTCAAGTCCATGTCCTAATTCATGGATATCGCCATGCCCAGTTGGATTAAAATTCCAACCTGCGTCATACGGATTACCAGAACAGCCCCAACCACAGGTCGGTTGGTCTGCATTCATATGTTTTACAATATCAATTGTTTGTACTTCAATATTGCGTTCACTCGCAAAGTCATGAATTTCGCTAACCACATCGATGCCCGGCCCTTTGAAACCAGCAAGTACATGCGGATAGTTATGGGTATAACGCTCTACTGCATGGGCGAAGTCAGACGCTACAGGCCAATAACCATCGTTAATTGAAATACGCATTTTCTCGAGCTTTGAATGCACTTCAAAGCCACCGGTTGCGACCTCGGCCCAATCATAGTCACCTTTTTCAAGCAACTCAGCAAAGCGCTCATCATCACTGCTGCTACGCCAATACGGGTGCTCCCCTACATTGCTAAATTCAAAGCTGACATCTAAATCATTTTGATCAAACTCAATTTGAATTGGCCCACCATAAGGTGACGTAAAATAAACCGTTTCATTTGTCTCTATAGGCACATGAACCGACTGCAATTTAGCGGGTCGATTATAGCCATTACTGCTCATGTAATGTGTTGCGCCATCGCGCAGAGTATTAACAAACACCTTGGTATTCACTGCTTGATTATCGGTGCGTTTAATAGCAAACGTTTGCCCCGGCAAGGCATACACACCCGTTGAGCGAAAATACGCCTTACTCTGCATATTCACGGTGACGGTTTTAGGTGTTACATGACTAAAATCACTACGGCTGAAATTACCCATATCAACTTGAAGTGGGTTAACTTTACGTATATTTAATACCGCATGATCAGTAAACAGGGCACGAAAGAAGCTTGTATTATCAGTGCTTAGCTTATCCATCGGGAAGCTTACAACTTGGCGATAATGATCTGCAAGCAGCGCCAGTAACTGATAAAAGCGATAGCCCTGCTCTGTAAAGATATCTGTTTTCGCTTGGTCAAAACCTCTAAAAACCGAATTAATGATAGTTGCCGCATCACTAAACTGTTGCTGATATTGGCTTTCAGCTGGGCAACTACGATTATCACATGCACTTAAATCAACACTAAATTCGCTGCTTTTAAAGCGACTAAGTAAGTCTTTAATAGTTTGCGCATCGGTTGGCAAGCTGTCGTTAATAGCAATTGGGTTCCACTGTGCCAATTCTAATCGGTGCCAATAGTTATCACCTGCAACACTCACATGGAGTAATTCAAATAACGCTCTACCTAGTGCAGTTTGGCTACCATCACGCTGAATATAGATCACCGCTATATCATTTGCTTGCGCTTGCTTTACTGCAGCTACAACATTATCAATATTTAATCCTTCACGCTCATGCTGAGAGATAATCAGTACATCCGTGTCAGTTGTTAAACACGCCGCTAAAGCGTCGTTGTCACAACTTGTATTGTCGTTATAGCTCACCATGCCTTCATATTGACTATTAAACCATTCTCGCGTTTTGCTCCTATCTTGAAAGTAATAGCTTTGATCAAGTTGCGCTAATACAAGTTTAAGTGGCTGCTCTGTGGTTATTTCTCTACCAGCTAACCATGTGGTGCTGTTTTTCAAAAACTGAGTCATTTGCTCGTTAATAGTATTTCGATATGGGTTACTACCAAATACTAAGTAACGGCCCTGCTCCCCATCACTAGTACCGACAACTGCAAGGTTTCTGACTTTTGTCTCGTAACCATCTTGCCAACTATTGTTGGTAAGTAGAACTGGCTCATTGAATGGATAAGTGGCATTTAATAACGTTGCATCCCATGTTGGATACCAGCTTAATTCATCAAGAGCGGAGCTTGAGCCAAAACCAAATAAGCTATTTTTAATGCTTTGAAAGCGCGCTTTGTGGGTATCAATTTCATTAATGGTCGCATCAAGTAGCAACTCACTGTTTGGAACAACCAGCGCATTGCCAGTTTCGAGTGCCTCGGCCACATAACTTTGGGTGATGTTTAACACAAACTCAAAGCTTGCCTGTACACGTGAATCAGAGGCTGTGATTGTGAGTTTATGTTCACCAAGGTCTTCATTACTCGCGGTGCCAGATAAGATGCTAGTTTGCTCATCAAAACTTAGCCACGTAGGTAAACCTGTTACGGTTAAGCTCACTTCATCGTTGTCTGCATCGGTGCTGATTAACTGCACACTCAAAGCCTGCTCAGCACGTGCTTCACTACTCAGTGGAGACACCACAGGCGCTGAGTTTGCTCTGGTAGCGATGTTAAATGTTTGCTCTGCCTGCTGCGTCACTTCGCCATCTGAATAACGAAAACGAATTTGCTGTTCGCCCGTATTCGCAAACAAGGGCGTGCCGCTAAAACTAAGGTTAGTCGCATCAAAGCTAAGCCAATCAGGTTTACTAACTTCACTTACTACCACAGTGTCATTTTGTGCATCAGTAAATGTTAGCTGGTAAGTATAAGCTTGGCCTTCATTGCTATCTGATGGGGTAGACGTGAGCGTTGCCGGTGTATTTTCAATAAGTTTGGCTTCTACATTAATATCAATCAAAAGCTGTGCAGAGAGCTGCCCATCAGTGACCGTAAACTCAATGTTTGCATACTTACCTACTTGCTCAGGCGTGCCACTGATACTTGCTGAGGCTTCATTAAAACTTAGCCAACTTGGTAAGTTTGTTACAGACAAAGTAAGTGGGTCATTATCTGGATCAGAGACTTCAGGGCTAAAACTCAAGGTTTCACCAACACGTAAAGTCTGTGATTGACCGCTGATTTGCGGCGCTTGATTTTGTGGTGTTTCAGTTACAGGAGGGGTTGTTGTTTGTTTTTCATCTGAGCCTGAGCCGCCACAAGCAGCAAGTGTTAGCAATACAGCCGAGCATAATAGCGAGCGTTTGCACAAAGAGTAAGGTGCGTTCATTGAGTTCTTATCGGTATGGTAAACAATTTTTTAACATTATAAGCCGATACTACAAACTATTATCTCGGAAAAAATACGTAAATTGATATCACTGTCATTAATTGTTAAAGCGTAAAAAGCCCCATAAAGGGGCTATTTAAGGGTTACGAGCTTGGGTTTGCAAAATCGGGTCTGGGTAACTTTTCGAGTATGGCGTATAAGTAAATCACCACAAGGCAAAGCCCTCCCGCTACTAAGAATAAGGTTGGGCCATCGTAATAATCTAAAATTAAACCACCACCGAGTGGTGCTAAAGCAAACCCTAAATCATAAAACGAAGCCGCGCCAAAGTAGGCTCCACGTAAGTGTGATGGTGCGAGCCTATCAAGGTGAACGTTCATCGTCGGAAACAAAATGGTTTCGGCCAAGCTCATCACCACTATCGCACCTATCCAGCCCCAGAATAAATCGATTGGATTAAGTGCGAGCCAAAACTGCGACACCATTAATAGCACCAAACCAATTTGTATTCGTACCGTTAGGCTAAATCGCGCCATCATTTTTAACAGCAGAAATTGACTTGAAATGATCACTATCGCATTGGTAAATATAAGCGCAGAAATCAATGCAAGTAGGTCGGGTGCCTCTGCACGAGTTAGGTATTGTATGAGTGAACTATCCATTTGCGCATAAATAAACATGCACAAAATATTGGCTAAAATTAAACATTGCAGCAGTTTATCTGCAAATAAAATACGTAAGATTTGCTTGCCCTGTATAGCTGGTTTTTTCTCTTCAGGCTCGTCGATTGCGGCAGTATTTTTTGCAGCTTTATCACTAAAATTAAAGCCCCAAACAAGCAGCACCAATAAAATAGCAAATGCCCCTGCGGTAATATAAAAGCTCGACTGCTCACCGGTTAAACCTAGCCATACTCCGGCTAATGGGCCCACCGCACAGCCCACATTAACAATAAAGTACAGCGACTGCATGGCCAACTCACGAGTTTGTGCATCATCAATAATATCGCCAATTGCCGCACTGGTTAGTGGTCGCCAAAGTGCAGTCGCAATCGAGCATAAGGTCATCACAATCACATAACCGGCCACGGTTTCTACCTCAGCCAACAGCGAGAAAGAAATAATATACAACACGCCGGTAATGTACATCAGCGTATGCCGGCCCACTTTATCTGAGAGGCTACTGCCAATAAAACTGGTAAACACAGAAATCACGGCTGCACTGGTAAGTACCAAACCAACTTCTGTCGCCGATAAAGCAAACTTTTCATACAAGATCACCGCAAGAAATGGCCACACCATGTAATAGCTGCCACGGGTAATAAACGAGCCAAATAAGAAGATCCACATAAGCACAGGAAACTGCTTAAAGCGCGCTAAAGAGATATCTGAATTCATTATTTTAATTTTTATGATGATGATTAAAACACTATACAGGAACTGAATCTGCCTTGGGTATTTAATCTAAAACTTGTTTGTAACAGCGTGTTATACCAACCCGCAATAATACTTAATCATTTTGAGGGATTAAACCTGTCGCTAACTGCGTTAAAAATTTCTCATTTAGAACAACTAAATAACGAAATTTTTGCCTTGCTATCAACGAGGTTTTATTGCCTCAAAATAGACTACTTAATTAAGCGGGTTGGTATTAATTAGCTAAAAAACAAACGCAACTTAATTGTGAATAATGTTAAGCCAACTTGAAAAAGATTAATCTAAATAAGAATAGTTATTGATTGTATTTTTCATTTGTGTAGTATACGCAGCGTTCCTCAAAGGGATAACCTACAAAAAGAACTGGAAACCTACAATGAAATCAATAAAACCAAGCTTACTGGCACTTGCCATAGCAACACATTTTTCAGCCTTTGCTGATGACGCTAAGCCGAAACAAGATATTGAACGATTAGTTATCACTGCAACAGGTTTTGAGCAAAAAGTTACCGAAGCACCTGCAAGTATTTCGATCATCACCAATGAAGATATTAAGTCTCATGCCTTCACCTCAGTACTTGATGCTGTGCAGTATTTAGAAGGTATCGACATTGGCACAACTCGTGATAAAACAGGCCAAGGCAGTGTAAGTATGCGTGGTTTAACAGGTGAATACACCCTGTTACTTATTGATGGTAAACGCCAAAATAACCATGGCGACATTTACCCAAACAATTTTGGTGGCAACGCGTTTAACCACGTACCACCGGTTGATGCGATTGAGCGAGTTGAAGTAATTCGCGGTCCTGCATCAACACTTTATGGTGCAGATGCGCTGGGTGGTGTAATTAATATCATCACTAAAAAGCACACAGACAGCTGGAGTGGTGCAGTATCTTTTAGCCGTTCATTACAACAAAACGATGATTTTGGTGATGACATTACCACTGACTTTAGTGTGATGGGTCCGCTTATCAAAGACGTATTAAGCTTAGGTGTACGCGGCAGCGTTTACGAGCAACAAGCATCATCGCCAACATTTGAACCAGCAACCGATCCTAATGGTGTTGTACATGCTCGTTCATTAGGTTTTGGTAGTGGCGGTCGTACCGTTGATAATACAAACGAGCAGTATGGTTTTACTTTAACTTATACACCGTTTGAGTCGCATCATTTACGTTTTGATTACGATAACTCAAGCCAAGTGTACGACAACACGCCAAGCTACGACATCGAATCAGGCACCATTACTTACCCGCTTGGTACTAAAGATAACATTGAATCAATTTGGCAAGACCGCCGCGGCCAAGTAAACCCGCGCGCAGGTTATGCGGCAGACCAAGAGTTTGACCGTGAATGGTGGTCACTCAGCTACGATGGTGAACTTAATTGGGCAACGGTTAAGGCCTCTGTATCTTATGTTGATACGCAAAACAATGGCCGTACTTTACCACTGAGTGTAAGCGAGCGATTAGAGCTACAAGCTATGTACGATGGTACAGGCGAATACGAGGGAATGGACGAACAAGCACGTAAAGACTTAGCCGAAGAAACATTCTTACCGCGCCCTGCTCGCCCACTTGAAAGCAGCCAATATACCTATGACTTACGCTTTGATATTCCTATCACGGGCAGCTTTGGTAGCCATAACCTAGCAATTGGTGGTCAGCTTATCGACGGTGAATTAAAAGACGGCGTATTTGGCCTTGAAAGTGACCAAGCAGGTCGAGTGCAAGAGCAAAACATGTACTCAATCTTTGCCGAAGATAACTGGATGGCAACTGACAACTTCACCTTTACATTGGGTGCTCGTTACGATGACCATGATGTATTTGGCAGCCAAGTATCACCGCGCGTTTACGGTGTATATAACCTCTCTGACACTTGGACCTTAAAAGGTGGTGTGAGTACAGGTTATAAAACGCCGCAAACCACCGATCTTTACGACGGTATCACCGGATTTGGTGGTCAGGGCACAAGCCCATTTGCGGGTAACCCAGATTTAGAACCAGAAACCAGTGTGAACTCTGAAGTTGCACTTTATTGGACTTCGCTTGATGGCGATCACAACATTAATGTGACTTACTACAACACCAAGTTTGAAGATAAAATTGCCCGCGGCGACACTATTTTAAGCTGTGAACAAACTAACGATGTACGCCCTTGTGTGAACTTAGGTCAGTACGATCAACTTGGCTACGATAGCTACAGCCAAAAGATCAATATCGACGAAGTAGACCTTCAAGGTGTTGAAATTGCTGGTCAATACACAATCACTAAAACAGTGTCTGTTAACGGTAACTACACGTGGACTGATAGCGAACAAAAGAGCGGTCCTGAACAAGGTCAACCATTAACTAACTCAGCTGAGCACATGGCAAACCTTACCCTAAACTGGGAAGCGACTGACTTTATGAACTTATACCTACAAGGTGTATATCGTTCAGACCGTTACCGCGGTTGGGATAACGTGCACGATAAA
The DNA here is from genome assembly GCF_037027245.1 of Pseudoalteromonas sp. CH_XMU1449-3. NCBI lineage: Bacteria > Pseudomonadati > Pseudomonadota > Gammaproteobacteria > Alteromonadales > Pseudoalteromonadaceae > Pseudoalteromonas > Pseudoalteromonas sp. CH_XMU1449-3. The sequence continues at coordinate 272,526 of NZ_JAYMDY010000001.1, read as the reverse complement.
GCGCTGTATTACAAAAACTACAACCTACTTAATTTAGGTGCGCAGTTTTATGTAAATGAGTACGTGCAAATCAATGCCCGTGTAAACAACCTACTAGACGAAGATTTCACCTCATATAGCACAAGCTATACCGACCTAAATGGCGATGGTGAGTATGAATACCTAACAGGTCGCGGTGTAGTTAGCGAAGTCACATTCACAGACGACTACAACGTTAAAGATAAAGGCCGTAATTTCTGGATTGGCGTTACTGCTTACTTCTAAGAAAACTCCCTGAAAATAGACAGCATGCAGTCATGTGCTGTCTATTTTTCTAACTACACTATTACTCCTACTGTCAGTATTCTTTTTACTGTCACTAAACTGCCAACTTCACACACTAAGCTGATGATACCTGCGTAAGCTTATTTGTTAGTCTATGGAACATATCCTTACAGCCAGCGGTATCTGTATTAGTTATCAAGATGAAGGCGATAGTAATGCGCCGGTGATCATTTTAATTATTGGCTTAGGTGCTCAATTTACCGTTTGGCCAGAGTCGCTATATTTTGGCTTGGTAGAAAAAGGCTTTCGGGTTATTCGTTTTGATAATCGTGATGCAGGGCTATCCTCATCGTTAGATGAGTTAGGCAAGCCGAGTCTCGTAAAGCATTGGCTTAGCCGCCGATTGCCCATTCGCTCAAAGCTGCCCTATTCGCTCGATGACATGGCTCGCGATGTAAAAGAATTAATGGATGCACTTGCTATCAAAAAAGCGCACTTAGTGGGGGCTTCGATGGGTGGCATGATTGCGCAAATTGCCGCGGCAAAGTATAAAAAACGTGTGCTGAGCTTAACTTCAATTATGTCGAGTAGCTCGCCGTTATCGTTTTCGGGTTCAAACATTAATCTGCTAGTAAAGCTCGCTAAAATACGCCCCCGAAGCAGTAATAAAGAAGCCGCGATTGATTACAATGTTAGGCTCAACCAACTCATTGGCAGCCCAGCCTACCCACAAGATGAACACGCTTTATACGCCAACGCAGAACGCTATATTGAGCGGGCCCACACGAATCAAACAGGCTTTAAACGTCAGCTTGCAGCCATTGCCGCAACGCCTTATCGCGAGCAATTACTAAAAAAGATTAAAGCCCCCACATTAGTAATTCATGGCAGCGCTGATCCTGTTATGCCACTGTCTGCGGGTATCAACACCGCACTGTTAATAAAGCGCAGTAAGTTAAAAGTTGTGCCTGGTATGGGTCATGATTTTCCGCCCGCTTTAATGAAAAAAATGACTAAGTGGATTGCTAAACACGCAGCTAAAGTCAGCGCCAAAAAAGCCGCTAAAAAACCCTAAAAGCATGATAGAATTATCATACAATTTATAAGGTTAGCGTTTTATGTTGCGTGTATTTTTTAGTCTGTTTTTAATTATCCCTTGGTTAAGCTTTGCCGGTGTGTCACTAAGCGAGCAGCGCATTATTTATCAGGGCGAAATTAGTGCCAAAAACAATCAACATGTTGCACAGCTTTTGGCTGAGCAACCAAGCATAAACAGCATACAAATTACCAGTGGTGGCGGAAACGTTGATTTAGGTATGGACCTCGCCGAATTAATTTTAGCGCATAATTTAAAAGTTCATATAAAACAATTTTGCTTTTCGTCGTGTGCTAATTACGTATTGCTTGCAGGAAACCCTACCACCATAGCTAAGAACGCCATTGTCGGTTGGCACGGCGATGCCGCTTCAGCTCGCTGGCGAGATAGCGATATTGATGCCATGGTAAGCCATTTAAAAGAGCCAGAAAAAACAACCAAGTGGCAGGCTTTACGCACTCATTACGATAAAATAATCGCAAAAGCCGTGGCTCGTGAAAAAGCCTTTTATGCAAAACGCGGTGTTAAGCATGACTTGCTAACCATTGGTTTATCTGAAGAGCTAAAGCGTGCAGCTGTGGCACAAAAAGCCAGAGGCTGGAGCTACTCAAAAAAAGCACTCAATACACTGAATGTCAGCAATATTGAGTTTGCAGATTGGCAGCCCCGCTCGGCAAAGAACTTTCCGTTACTAATAATTAGTGAGCTTGGGGATTAGCTTTTGTAATCACGGATATAACGGTAATCAAATTCGGTGTCATCTAGAATGTCGCAATAATCACGAAAATCATTACTCTGCATTTGCTGAATATCGATGATCACCGACTGCTCTGTTACGAGCTTTTTAAAGCTTTGCAATAGCGTACGTCCTTGCTTTGCATCTATATGGCAACCGAATTGATAAATGTCATATAACCGAGCGAACTGATCACCGCTCTGTCTTGAGCTTGCCATGAGTGCTTCACCACGCTCAAAAGCAAGCATTCTTCCCAGAATAAATTGCGCTCTAGGTTCATTTTTATGTTCAACTAGATAACGTAAAATAGTTTCTGATTTAAATGTATCTTGCGGAAAATTCCCTTGATAAACGCCTCGTTCATCAAAGTGACGACCGGAATAATAGGCAAAAGCATAGCTAAATGCTTTTTTGTCAGACAAGGTTGCAAGAAACTCATCATCTGTCGGAATATGTTTTGCTCTAAACTTAGCAGCTTGATGTTGCTCTTGTTCTACCTGTTTTTCAATAGACAAATACTGCTGGTGAGCAAAGGCACCAACGGCGCCTGCAAAACTCAAACATGATGTAGCAATTAGGGTACTCGGTAATACTACCAACCAATGATTTTTAATTTTTTTATACCCTGCCAGCTCACCGGATTCATACACCTCAGCAAATAACTTATGGTCAATAAATGGAATGCTTTTACGTGCAATAAATGCTGCTGACCAAGAGCCAAGTGCAAATAACAAAGCATAAATTGATAAAGACAATGTACCACTGATCAAAACCTCTGAGCTGAGCGCAACAGCGATTACAGATAGGTATGCAATAAGTGAAATAACTGAAAAGATACGATCATAGCCACGCCCATGAATACGAACGGCTAGGCCAACGAGTACGCCGCTAATCACTAACATTACAGGCCCAATAGCACTTTTAATTGAAAATACTGTGATCCATAAAATAATGATTGGGATACTCCAGCAAGCTACGCCGATTGCGGCTGCAAGTGGACTTTGCTTAACTAGTTTTGCTTTAACTTGCTCTCGACTCTGCTCAGTAACAGACATATCAACTCCGTTTTCGTTTTATTATTTTTTCCTGTAAAACAAAGTGATTCTAACTAGAACAGCTGATTATAAAAAGAGGAACATAAATTTTCGTGGTACAAAAATAGCCACTTCGCAGTGGCTATTTTAAATAGGCTTTAACTAAACACTAAACTGATGCCATGGGCCTGTTATAGCAAGTGTTTTTGACGGTGAGTAAACGTTCACAAATAAAGTGCTACCATCTGGTGAAAAACAGGCACCTGCCAGCTCGGTTTGCGCCACTAAACGGGCAAAATTATAAACTTGCCCTTGTGGTGTCACACCGCGAAGATGATTATCAACCACATCGGTGTATTGGTCTTCACAGACAATTAAGTGACCATTAGGTGACACGGTTAGGTTATCGCCAAAGTTGTAGAGGGTTTTACTAGTACTTTCTACAAACAACGAGATTTTACCTGGTTGCTGTGCTTCTTTATCTGTGCCCTCAAATTCTGATGGCTGATATTTCATAACCTGACCAAGTTGTTTTTTACCGCCATTGGTACAGCAGAAATAAAGCTCTTTATCTCCCCAGTGAATACCTTCACCGCGAGCAAATAGTGCCGCACCTTGTTTGTATCCGCGCAGGCGCAGGTCGTCTTTCGGGCTTTCAGGGTTATCTAGATTGACCCACTCAACCTCACGCTCTTGATGTAGCCCCATAGCTTTATTATTCCAGTTACGGCTATCGAATTGTGGCTTACCTTTTACCACCATAGCTTGTAATTGCCCGCCTTTATGCAGCTTGCCATATTCATTTGGAATAAAACGATAAAAGACACTATCACCTTTATCTTCAGTTAAATAAACAATGCCGGTGCGCGGATCAACGGCAGCCGCTTCGTGATTAAATCGACCCATGGCTTTTAATGGCTCAGGTTTAATTAAGCCTTTGCTATTTGCGGGTACTTCAAAAATATAACCATGGTCTTGGTTAAATCCATCAGCTTTGGTATCTGTGGTTTCTTCGCACGTAAGCCAGGTGCCCCATGGCGTAATACCACCAGAACAATTACGAATAGTGCCGACCAATGACAAGTACTCTTGCTCTTTTTGATGGGTTTTTAAGTTATAAACGATATGACTCGTGCCACCCGGTAACGCCACACCGTCACTGTTAGTATCAAAAGCCAGCGGCGTTTTATGATTGGCAATACTTGCTTCAGCTTTCGCTAAGTCTTTTGGCTTTAGCTCATGGTTTCGCACTAATGCAACACGGTCATTACCAAGCGCTAGACAGCCCATGCCATCGGCTTTATCGGGTACCGTAAACCCATCAGACATTTTCTCACCTAGGCTTGAAACGACTTGATAACTAAAGCCCTCAGGTAAGTCGAGCAATTTATCTGGATCAGGAATTAACGGACCAAAGCCCACAGCCGTTGTTTTTAAATCACCTAACGACACTTTACCTATGGCACTTTTTGATAATCCTAAAAAGGCCAATGTGCCCGCCCCTACTAAAAATTCTCGACGTGAAACCATGCTAACTCCAAGCTAAAAACCAGCTTTATCATACAAATAAAAAAGGCATTATAAAGCAATGAAACGATAAAAAGTTACATTATCACAATATTCACGAAATTGTCATAAAGCACTACTCTTTGATGATTGCTAGTTGCTCATTAGGTAGCAGCACAATTAAGTAACCACGCTGCTCTAAGTTACAAAAATCAAATTCAAAACCTGCAATTTGTAAGTCACTAGCGCAATGAGTTAGCGGTATATAAGCTGTTGCTGTTGCTTCAGTTAATTCACTATTAGCAAGTTTATAGCTGTAGTTCGTATTGCCGATAAAACTAACCAGCCTAACCACAGGGTAATCACCACTACCTACAGCCTGAGTGCGTGCTAAAAAAGCCAGTTTCAGCGTTTCGCCATCCATATAAATGATCACATAATTAGCTATATCACTAACAACCCACTTTTGTAGATGAGCTTTTATTTCAGCATCATAAAAAGCTGCAAAGCCAACCTTTCCGACCACAGACCGCTTAAAGTTAAGCTTTTCAAAACCACCGTAGCCATCGATTGATTGTTGGAAGTTCTGCTCCTTATAAATTGCGCTTGTTGGTGTGTTATTTCGTAGGTTCATCATATAAAAATCAACCGGGTACTCGCTAAAGTTATAAACATAATAGTCACTTTCATAGACACCTTGGTATAAATCGTCTTCGTCAAACACTTCCTCTTCAGCGCTATTACAACCAGTAAGTAAGAGTAAAATGCATAATCTCAGTAGATAATTCATTGCTCATCCCTTTTTCTAAAAACGATAATTTATAGTTGCAGTGAATTGCTGCTTGGCAGTTTCTCCCACTAGCGGGCTTTTTTTGATAGTTGAGTCAAGTTGCTCATACCGCAAGCTCGTAAAAACAGACCACTGCTTATTAAAAACATAAGTCAGGTTTAGCGAGGTGAATGGGTTAAGGGCTGCACTTGGCTGATATTCATATCTGCCAAACTCAGGGGCGATATTGCCATTAGCTATGCCATACAGGTATTGAGTGTATTTTTTATCTTGCCAATAAAAACCGAGATCAGCACTTAGCTGTAACCCTAATCCTTGGCCATAAATCGGTAGGTTATAGCGGGCAAGAAACGTAAGTCCATCGGAATGATTCGAAATATCTTGCGCTAAACGAACAAAAAGCTGTTTATATTGCAGCTGAGTTCTGAAGGTTAGCTCACCTTTGCCGTCTTTATAGTCAGTGAAAACCTCATCATCCGACAACTCATCACTAAAGATTAAACTGCTATCGTAGGTTTCATCTCGGAAACTAAGCCCCATTGACGCTTCAAATTCTGCGCCTTGTAAAAAGGCATATTGCACTAAGCCATATTTAGGCCCAATGCGCCAGTTGCCTTTTCGGGCGTTGAAGTATGGCAAGACCATGGTTTGAATATCGTAATCTCGCCATGCTGTATCAATGGCCAATTGTGCAGCACCGACCTCCATTTGCCATTGCTGTGATTGCTCATCGGCCTTGGCATCATCAACAAATAATGCAGCTAAACAATAAGCTGTGATCAACAGATAAGAAAAAAGACTATTTCGCAGAAATTCATGTTTGGTCATGATAATGTCCCTATATTGGTGTTTTAATGCAGTTTAACGCCTCACCATTAGGGCTGACTTGCTGCAAATGTCACATATTTAATCGTGACATTTGTCATATACATAAACGAATAATTGCGGATTAAACTAAGCGTATGAACAAACTCTTGCAAACGTTGATACATCGAAGCGATTTCATACTCTCAGCTATCACCTGGGGGTTTGTGTTTATTTATACTCTGCACGCTTGGTCGCAAAGAGCAGAATCGGCGCAGCTAAGTTTTAGTACAATAAATACGTTTTTGATCAGTGTGTTATTTATAAGCTTTTTTGCTTTTTTAATTTATTTTGAGTTTTTCAGATCACGACTTAAGCACTATCAAACCCGTATTTTGAACTTCACTATCGCTAATGTTGTGCTATTGATGTGGCTATTTAATATTGGCTTTGTTGCAATTCTATTGATCATTTTCTTAGTTAAATTCAGCGATTACGAGCCAAACAAAGCCAGCCTCTATTTACTCATTTGCCTGCCCTTTTTGATGGCGCTGACGCTTCACTATGGCTTTGATAAGCAATTTGTATTGCTCAACGGGTTGGCTTTCACTTTATACAATAGCTTTGCCTATCGCTTTGCTACTCGGCTTATTTCTGAGCGTAAAGCCAAAGAACAAGCAGCCCATTTATTACGTGAATTAAAAGCAACTCAAGCACTTTTAAACGACACCGCAACTCGCGATGAACGTATTCGTATTGCCAGAGATTTACATGATACCCTTGGCCACCACCTTACAGGACTCAGTATTCACTTAGAAGTCGCCAATCATTGTGCTAACCATGAAGCACCAAAACACATAACTAAAGCACAGCAAATTACCCGCTTGTTATTAAATGATGTGCGTGACTCTGTCTCGTCAATGCGAGAAAACCAAACCATTGATTTACATGCATCGCTGAATTCATTGTGCAGCCATGTTACAGGCTTAAATGTCACACTCAACTACGATGAAAATATAAAAATAAGTGATACGTTATTAGCACAAACGTTATTTCATACTGTGCAAGAAGCGATTACGAATTGTATTAAGCACAGTGATGCGACCGAGCTGTCGGTAAGCTTAGACCTCCAAGCTGATTCAGTGCATCTCACTATTTATGATAACGGCGGCGAAATGCCCAAGCTGAACTTAGGCAATGGCTTAACAGGCATGCAAGAGCGCTTAGCTTTAGTGCGAGGGGCAATCGAGTTTGAACAAAATAATAATGGGTTTGCGATTGCTGCAACGTTACCTCATAAACTTAATCCACATACTTTGGCGTAAAAAATGATTAGGGTATTACTCGTTGATGACCAAACATTATTAAGAGAAGGCTTAAAAAGCTTACTCGCCCTTAAAGCAAATATTCAAGTCGTGGCTGAGGCTGACAATGGTCAAACGGCTCTTGAGATGCTCAAGCAACATTCTATTGATGTTGTACTCCTTGATATTCGCATGCCTATTCTAGACGGTATTGGCGTACTGAAAAGTATGCAAGCACAACAGCTGAGGCAACCTGTACTGGTACTCACGACCTTTGATGATAGTGAACAAGTGCTAGAATGTATTCGCTATGGCGCTAAGGGTTATGCGTTAAAAGATATTAATTTAGAGCGCTTGGTCAGCGCCATCGAAACACTTGCTAAAGGTGGCTCAGCGCTAGCTCCTGCGATCACCGAGCGAATTTTGAATAAGCCCACTAAAACAACCGATACTTCTTTAGCAACTCCTGATAAATTAAGTAAAAGCGAGCTTAGAGTGCTCAATTTAATCGCTGCAGGCTATTCAAATAGTGAAATCGCCGAGGCACTTTATAAGTCTGAAGGGACTATCCGTAATCAAGTGTCTTTTATTCTCAGAAAGCTAGATGTACGTGATAGAACCCGTGCAGCATTAAAAGCAATTGATCTAGGCTTGATATAATTGCAAATCATTTTTAATCTCATTAAGCTTTTATCATACAAGTAAATCGCTTAAACTAAGGCTTAATTTTATTTCAAGAAGCAACCGCTATGTTCCTAAAATCAAAAATATTTATTGCATTCTCATTGGCGCTTTTAAGCTTTAGCCAACACGCCTTTAGCTTACAGTTTGGCAATCCAGTCGACAGTGACAAACTCATTAAAATTTCGACGGTTATGGCCTCACCAGACGATTACCTTGCAAATCCAATTACCGTGGAAGGTACTATCACTGGGGTTTGCGAAAAACGTGGTTGCTGGATGACGCTTGCATCTGACAAACGCTTTGAAAACTTACGTATCAAAGTTGAAGATGGCGACATGGTATTCCCGATGACGGCTAAAGGCAGTAAAGCTATCGTAACTGGTAAGCTCGATAAAATTCAGCTTAGCCTTGGCCGCACTAAAGCGCTACTTGCTCACAAAGCGCAGCAAGCCGGCGAAAGCTTTGATGCAAACTCAGTGACTGAAGCAATGGCTATTTATCAGCTCGTACCGAGCGGAGTTGAAATCATTGAGTAATAAATCAAGTATCAACTGGTTTAAGTTAAACAGAAACTTACACCGCGATATTGGTTACTTTTGTGTTGGTTTAGTAATTATCTTTGCGGTTTCTGGCATTGCAGTGAACCACAAAGATGATTGGAACCCAAACTACAAAGTAAGCCACCAGCAAATCAGTGTGAGCGATGAAACTTGGCAATTAGATAATGACGAGTTGTTGATTGAGCAAATTATCTCCCATGCTGATGTAAGCGAGCCGGTAAAGGCTTCTTATTGGGTGTCGCCGCAAGAGTTTAAGGTGTTTTTAAAAAACGGTAACAACCTCAGCCTTAAACTCAATCAAGATATCATAAACTATGAAGCCATTGAGCCTCGTCATGTATTTCAAGCATTTAACCGCTTACACTTGAACGAGACAACCGCTTCGTGGGTGATTTTTTCTGATATTTTTGCTGGGCTGCTGCTGTTTTTGGCAATCAGCGGCTTGTTTATGATCAAGGGTAAAAATAGCCCATGGGGCAGCCGCTCTGTATTAGTCATTAGCGGTATGCTACTCCCAGCAGCTTATGTATTTTTATAACAATCATTACAAAAAAGGCACTAGCGCTTGCTAATGCCTTTTTCTCGAAAAGCTGAACCTAGAACCTAAATTCAAAGTTTACATTTGCTGCAGTCTCGCTTTCACTGCGATCAAACCAGTTCATCGATTTATAAACCGCTTCACCTGTAATAGCGAACCAATGCGTAAATGCATATTCAAGTGCAATGCTGACACCTGCATTATGACCATCGTAATCAGCACTAAAATCAAGGCACTGCTCTGGCGTATCACTACATGCTCCCGATAAAAATACATCACCTTCCTCTGTACGGTAATACATCTGGGTATAATTAACATCAATAGAGCCTTTTTGATAAAAGACACTGCCGTATAATAAGGCTTTTGAGCTTAAACGGTATCCTGAAATAAGTGCAATATCATAAGTATCGTGCGACAAATCCCAATCATAGGTATCGTCATCATAATTACCCGCTAATAGTGGACCATACCCCGCATCTTCACTGCGAATATAGCCTAGGCTGAGGGCCATAGAGAAGTTTTTCTCGACGGCCGATTCTAAAGGGCTGCCATAAAACTGATGCTTAATAGCGTATTTTTCATAATCATGATCGCCACCAATACCAACCCCTACGGTAAGCTCCGTCGAATAACCTAAGGTCATACTCATCGAAGTCGTTAACGCTGTACTCGTTGATGTACTCTCGCTGGTATCTTTCGCAATGATCTTGCTTGTATCTGTACCGACAGTTGCACGAAAATGAAAAGGATCACTGTTGATCTCTGGGCTCTCAAAGCGGGCCATCGATACACCTGTTTCGGTTGTCGATTGACAGCCTGCTAATAAACCTAAAGCTATAAACGCCAAAAAAGGCTTTAACGTTTTCACGTAATTTCCTTATATATTATTATTTTAACGCGAAGATTCTAGACTAAGGCCTTATAGCTCGCAATAAATTAATAACAAAAAAGGTACAAACTCTATTATTAAGCGCGTTCGTCCTTAGGTGATTCCATTACCACATGAGTTGTAATGGTACGTACCTGTGGTATTGAGCCTAGCACATCAGCATGAAACGCTTTATAGGATTTAAGATCCGCCGTCTCGACTCTCAGCAAATATTCAAACGAGCCAGTTACATTGTGGCACTCTTTTACTTCATCAATAAACTCAAGAGCGTGTTCGAATGCTCGCTGAGATACTGTTGAGTGCTCATTTAAACCAACCCCAACATAAGCGATAAATCCTAGGCCAACAGCCTGATTATTTATAACCGCCCGATACCCCGCAATAACCCCAAGCTTTTCTAGCTCTTGCACTCTACGAAGGCATGCCGAAGGTGATAAACCCACTTTATCTGCCAGCTCGGCATTGGCAATTCGGCCATTGCGCTTAAGCTCACGCAATATTCTGTCGTTAATTTTATCTTTTTTCATTTTTGATTGTGAAATTTAAATACACACAACAACATTAAGCGCAAAAATTGCGCGCATTACAACTTATAATTGCATCTAAATTCAAATGGAGAGATAGCGATGAGTTTTGAAATTTTAACAGCCTTGGCATTATTTGCTTTGGTGTCATCAATTACCCCAGGGCCAAATAACTTAATGTTGATGAGCTCAGGTGCTAACTTTGGCTTTAAAAGAACCACACCACACTTACTTGGCGTGACGCTTGGCTTTATGTTGATGCTGGTTTTAGTAGGCCTTGGCATCATGCAGCTATTTGACTTGTTTCCACCAAGCTATTTGATATTAAAAGTATTTTGTATTGCTTACTTACTCTATCTGGCGTTTAAAATTGCCACAAGTAACGCACAACAAAAAGCCAGTAGTGAGAGTAAGCCGTTTACTTTTATTCAGGCTGCACTATTTCAATGGGTAAACCCAAAGGCGTGGGCAATGGCATTAAGCGCGGTAAGCTTATATGCCCCAGACAAAAACCTCACCTCAGTGTTAATCGTAAGCCTCGTATTTGGTTTAATAAACCTGCCGTGCGTCAGCTCGTGGACACTACTTGGCGAAAAGCTACAACACTGGCTTGCCAGCCCAAAGCGCTTAAAAGCATTTAACTACCTAATGGCAATACTATTAATCGCTTCAGTGATGTTTAGTTTGTTTTAAATGATTATTAAGATTTAAATACCAATTCACTTGATTAAGTGAATTGGCTTGGAACTAAACTACATAAATTCAAACTGCTCAACAGTTGCGAGCTTTAATTTGTCTATGTCTTTTTTGGCCGCTTTACAATGACGACGTAACTTTGAAGGAACATCTTTATCTGCAACAAGGTTTTTTAGCATAGCTTGGTAACGCATCGATTGTGCATTGGCAATAATTTTACAATAGTACGCGACACCATCTAGCATACGCCCATCGACAGTATATTTATTTTGCCATAGCTTATTCGCTAATGCGTCTAGGTATTGCTCTTTGTAAACACCGATATTATAAAATTTCTTACCAAGGATTTGAGTTTCGGTACCATTAGCTTGGTTCACTACATCAACAAACTGATAATGTTCTTGGCTATTAACATTATAAGTTAACTTTGAATAAAACTGCCCATCTGCAGGTGACTTAACCATTTGAACACTGCCAAGATCTGTAAAATGAAATATCTGCATTTCAGGCTGGTTATTAAAAAAGCCTTTTTCAACATAACGAATATGATCAGGCTCACCTAACTTCTTAATAATAGCTTCCGCACTCAGTCCCTGCTCAAGAAAAAACAATGGGTTATCAAATGACTCTGTTGTGATAGCAACCTGCTTTTTAATAGTCGCTTGCGTTTTTGGCGGCTCGGGAAGTACAACTTTGCCCTTAACTAATTTGGCTATTACAGCTGCATTCTTATCAGGATCACCTTTTAAAACCACAGCATCAGATACTTGCTCACCAGCGCTATTTACAAGCCAAACAGACGAAAAGTCACTACTCAAATACCCCTTTACTAGATAGCTTTGCCCTGCTTCTGGAATAAAAGATACATCACCTGTAACGATGTAATTCGTTCCTGAGTTAAACATATAGTTAATAGGTGCGGCATGATGGACCTGCGCTACTAGTGTTAGTGTCATTTCCTCTGCTGGTACTTTTCGACTAAACCCAACAGGTGACAGAACCATACCTTGTCCATAAGTAGCTTGGTTTGTTGCCCTAATAGCGTTATTGACATCTTTGCCATTCACTTTACTCAAGTAAAAGAACCGTCCTGTACTAGTTGCCATGGTTCTGAAGGTGTCATTTATAGTTGCAGTTTCGCCCTGATACCCTTGTGGAACAGGGTTATAAGTTGTCATACAAGCAGCTAAAGTTGATACAAAGAATAAAATAGCAAAGATTTGTATTAATTTTTTCATATTTTTAAATTCTATATTTAATAGTAAATTCTAAATTAAAATGCTTAAGCTATGTGCATAGTGAGGCTTTAAGCATATTAAATACAAACAGAGGCATGATTCTATTTTTCTTAAAGAAAACGTGAGGGACTTACTTAAAAGTGGCACAAGTTGAAACATCCATGTTTTGCGCAACGTACTTTATCAGCTTTCAGCTGCTTGTTCACTAAAACCGTATAATCTAATAAACAATTCTAACCGTAATGAATTAAAGACTATTTTTCACACGGCACTAAAAAGTCGACATGGTAATGCTCATCATGTCGCACCCAGGATGGTTTAGTCGAAAACTGAATATGCTCTTTTAAATAGTCGGCATACTTAGTTTTATAAAGCCCAGCCTGCAAGGTTGGGTCAAAGATCACACGCCACAGATCGTAGCCTTTTACTGTAGCCGATTTATGCAGCTCAACGATATGAGCTGCTAAAGCGGTATAATCAATCTTAAACTGTTCAAACTGGCCTTGTTTATCAAATTCAATATCGTAGCCAAAACGATTAAACACATGTGTAGGCAAATGAACTGATAGCCCCTTTTCGTTAATAACAGGTGTCATAAAATCAACCGACAAACCATTTTGATGGGTTTTATGCGGGCTAAATTTCCCGCCATTTTCTAAGCCCGTTTCAGCGTATTTGTATCGTTTATCTGGATGGGATTTCTGGAGCGCTTGGTAGGCATCAACAATAATGTTTTTTACCTGCGAATGAACATACGTACGCCCTGCCAGCTCAGCCACTTTGCTGAAGCTGGTAAAGTTATCACCCTTGCTGGGTAGTTTTACTGCATTGCGTACATAGCCATTGGCAGTCGTTCCACCACAGACGCTATTAGCCAAAACCGACCCAGAGCAAAATAATAAGGCTAAAAATAAACATGTTTTCATTGCAGTAGCTTCTTTAAAAATTTAAAGCTTAGCTATCAATAAATGAACTAACGATTAAAGCATTTTTGAATCATAGATAGGATTTAAAGGTGAGTAATTTTTCCTGTGCTAAGCTTTATTTACCTAGAGCTTTTCAGTGTGACTCATGGCTAGTAACGTAGAGAATTACTTTTACCACGGCTTTTTTGTCTTCTTACTCATTACGGTAGTAACCTGCTCCATTATAGCCACGCGCCTGATGCGCAGTAGTTTTAATAACCGCTCGATTTACTTATTTAACCTGTTTTTTTACCTTGGTGTAATTGGCTTTGCATGGCTTTGGATCCAAGACTTATTAGACCTTACGCCAAGTTTTCGTTCTGGTGTGGTGATTTATATGATCTCCATGACATTACTGCAATTATCCATTTATAACCATGATGAACCCAGCCGCTTTAATAAGATAATCATTGCGCATGGTGCTATTTTTTCTGTATTTGCCCTCCTTACTCAAAATATAAATCAACTTGCCCTTGTTGAAGCCTGTTTTACGCTAAGCGTTCTACCTGCACTTATTTACTACACAACAAAGCGTGCTGTATGTGAGAAGAACATAGGTAATACAGTGTTGTCGATGGCGCAGTGTATTCTTCTTTTAGTGCCTATTTCGCAGCTGAGTATTATTACCCATGAACACAACTTAGCGACCTTATACTCTCTCACGGTTATTGCCCATGCAACCGTGTTTGTTATGACTGGCCTTGGTCTCATCACTACCCTGTTAGTGGATGAAAAAAAACGCTATTTGGAGCTGTCTTTAAAAGATCCACTTACCGGGCTTTACAATCGCCGCGGACTACAATTCATTATTGAACAGCAGCAACTATTCAGCCCGAGCCAAACTTCTAGCTTATTTGCTTGTGTTGTTGATATTGATTACTTCAAACGTATTAATGATAGTTACGGGCACGATGGCGGTGACCTAGTACTCGAAGTTTTCTCTGATCTAATGAAACACCATTTGAAAAAAGAAGATTTATGTTGCAGGCTCGGCGGTGAAGAATTTTTACTGTTGTTCTTTGCTACCGACATCAAGTCAGCGACACAATTTTTAGAAGGCCTTCGTAAAACCATCGAAGGCAGTCAAATAGCTTATCAAGAGCGCCGTATACCTGTCACCGCTAGCTTTGGTTTAACCAACTGGCAGTCAAATGACAGCTTTGAAAGCTTAGTAAACCGCGCAGACAAAGCTGTTTATGAGGCGAAAGATAATGGTCGAAACCAAATTAAAATAAACGCTTAAAGCATACTCTTTAGGGTCGCATCTTTATCTATAAAATGATGCTTAAGCGCCGCTAAAATATGGATTGAAAGAGCAGCTGATAACACATACCCAGATAAAATATGAATTTGCCAGCCAAAATCGCTTAACCAGGCGCTTGACGCAACGGCCTGACCCGCTTCATTATAATTACTAGCCACTAACTGCCATGAAAAAACCGCAATACCAAAGCCGCCGAAACCACTATAAAAAGCACCAGACAGTAACATTACAGCTAGCAAGATTAGCAAGCCCCAATGATATAAATGCAACCACTTAGTTAAGCTTGTTTGTACAGTAGATTGAAACGGCTGATAGAGCCTATAAACTATTCTTAACAGCCAGACGATGGCAATGATCACCGCAATTGATTTATGCCAATGATACAAACTGTAGTCAGTCACCCAGGTCATGTAGTAACCCAAAACAAGTACGCTAATGACTAATAGCGCACTGAGCCAATGCAAAAACTTATGTGTTTTCTGTGTCTTTATTGTCATGAACTTTATCCTTAAAAACTGTTTTCATGACTCAATAGTAAAGATTAAGCTTTTGTTTTAAATGAGATTGTGACGAAACTCATCATTCTGTGACGAATACACTTGGCTCACTTAATACATTTGCTAATGCTGGCTTAAAAGTTTTGCTAACAGGAATGCTAAACCCTAGTTTCATCTGTAAAGTTGCATTTGCTTTATGAAGATTAAAATCTTCAATATGGGCTAAGTTTACAAGGTAGCTGCGGTGCACTTGCTTAAATTCATTGCAAGGTAAGTGAGCTTGAATGTTTTTGATGGTCTCTCTTTTTAAAAAGCATTCGGCTAATGTTTGTATTTCTACATAGTTACCGGCAGCTTTAATAAATAATATTGATTCTGGGGAGAGTCTCTTAATAACCCCTTTATGGTTTATTTCAATATATTCAGATAGACCTTTCTCAGGCTTGTCGTTCTTTGCTTTTGACAAGAGCGACATGCTGCATACTCGCCATAAAGCCAATACCAAACAACATGCGATTAAGTACTTTGGTAAAAGCTGAATGAATGAAGCCGCAATTGCATAGCCATAAAAAGAGTAATCAACAAAAATACGTAACATCACCAAAGAACAAATAGTCACTGCGCACATAATAACAAAAACAAATAAGTTACTATTAATCCTGGCTTTTAAATCAACAAAAGCCACCAGAACAATATTTAAAGTACATAAAGCCCCCCACTCTTTAAGCCAAAAAATTTGTGAGTCAATAAACTGATATTGGCCTCCCGCAATTAAATGACGCCAAAAAAAGCAATATGCATTAAATAGAATAAAAAAAGCCCCCCATAAAAAAGCGGCCTTTTGCCAAAGTGTTGTTAATTGCTGCCAGTATTTATATATGCTCATAGCCACTCCATTTGAGTCATAAAAGGTAGCAAAAATAGCCGCTTCCCTAAAAAGGCTTTTTCATTATATGTTAAAGCCAGTTGATTGATGCAAATGCTGACTGGTAAATTCGAACTCTGCCACTATAATTAGCTCGTGCTTATACTTAACTTGCAATATGTAGTGCTATGCCTTTAAAAGTATTATTAAATTTTAAATTAAACTGGGTACTTTTGTGTGCCAGTTTTTGGCTTTTTGCCCTGCCAATTCAGGCTAAATATGTGGTAGCTGTTGTGGGTAAAACCAAAAACGATAGCTTTTATCAGCAAGCCTTTAAAGGGTGTGAGCAATTTGCAAA
This sequence comes from Pseudoalteromonas sp. CH_XMU1449-3, assembly GCF_037027245.1. Taxonomy (NCBI): domain Bacteria; kingdom Pseudomonadati; phylum Pseudomonadota; class Gammaproteobacteria; order Alteromonadales; family Pseudoalteromonadaceae; genus Pseudoalteromonas; species Pseudoalteromonas sp. CH_XMU1449-3. Next base: position 255,914 of record NZ_JAYMDY010000001.1, on the reverse strand, counting down.
ACAGCATCTCGATTTTGAATGTATTTACGACGGCCCCAAAGACTTTCAAGATATTCGCACGCAAGTATTAGTGATCACCGACCTAGTTCGCAGAAACAACATTAGTGGTTTATTAATCGCAACCACAGATTCCAATTACCTTGTTGAAAGAGCATTAAAAAAGCTTAAAGATAACAACATTCCTGTGATCACTTTTGACTCTGATCTGCTTGAGGAAGATCAGCAGTACCGTTTAGCCTATGTGGGTACCAATAATTTTGACTATGGTGTGGCCTTAGGTAACGAATTAAAAAAATTCACCAACAAAGAAAATAACCAAGTTTGTATTCAATCAGGGCACTCAACAACACCTAATTTAAACAAGCGCATTGAAGGTGTTCGCTATGCGTTATCTGGGCAAAAAGATAAACGTTTAAGCGGTGAAAATGGCTGGAGTGAGTTTGATCGATGCCCTTTATATAGCTTAGGCAAGCGAGAAGTCTCCCTCGGTCAACTCGACAAACTGCTTAACCTTGAAAATCCACCACTATTTTTAGCGGTAGCGGGTTTTGCTCAATTTAACTCTAACTATGCAAACGTGATTGCTAAACATAAACAACGCATTGCCAATCAAGAGGTGGTGATCGTTTCTGCTGATACTGAGCAAATGCAATTAGAAGTATTACAGCAAGGATTATCATCGGCCAATATTGGTCAAAACCCATTTGAAATGGGCCGACTTTCTGCAGAATTAATGTATCAATACCTCACTAAAGGTGAACGACCAGCTAAGTCTCACTATTATTTAGACTTTCATTATTGTCAGCAAAATAATGCAGGTACTTGCACCGTTAATCACTAAAACTTTGATCTCACTAAAGTGCAATTAACTCGATAAGCGCTAGACTTACCACAACTTGATTAATTGTAAGGATGTAGCCATGACACACCTAGTTAGTGATTTGATGACGCCAGACCCATTCGCCATAAGTGCGCAAAATACCCTGCATGATGCTCATAATCTAATGAAAGAGAAGAATGTCCGTCATATTCCAGTGATCAATGAGCACGGTGGCTTAGTTGGCATGTTAACGCAAAAAATCATGATTGCTCAGGTAATGAATATCATGGCTAATTACAGCGCCAGCGCCCTTGAACGCAAAGAAAAGCAAACTAAAGTAGTTGATATTATGGCTACCGATTTTACCAGTATCTCGCCAGAGCAACCGCTTCACGAAGTTGCTAAGTTTTTTGTTGAAAACCGTCATGGCTGCATGCCTGTGGTTGATAAAGATAATAACCTAGTGGGCATTCTAACTTCATCTGACTTTGTTCGTTTAGCGGCTGCATTACTTTCTTAAGTCGTAACTTTGTATCTGCACACTGAATTTTTTACAGAAGGTGTGCAGAGTTTTCATACTCATACCTCACCACAACCTCCCCACCTCAAAACAAAATTAAATTAAACATTTAAATTCATAAGGTTAAGGAAAAATCCATTTTAGGCACAACGCTTGCTTCTATATAACTACACACGCTTTTTAATTTAAAAGCGAAAGGAAATTTATAGATAATCTCGGAGGAGTAATGAGTAATTCATCATCAAAAATCGCAGAATTTACAGCACCCGGTGTTAAAGACCAAGCTGCAGCTGACACGATTGCTATTCTAGACCAGCGCATGGTCGCTTTAATCGATTTACACCTCACTTTAAAACACATTCATTGGAATGTTGTTGGTCCTAATTTTATTGGTGTACACGAAATGTTAGACCCGCAAGTAAGCGCAGTGCAAGAGATGACTGACACGATTGCAGAGCGTATTGCAACTATGGGCGGCGTACCTGTTGGCACACCACAATCAATTGTAGAACGCCGTACTTGGCAAGATTATTCAATTGGTAAAGGCTTAGTTACTGACCACCTAACAGCGCTTGATAAAGTGTATAACGGTGTTAATAAAGACCACCGTGCAGCTATCGATAAGCTTGGTGAGCTAGACCCAGTTTCTGAAGATATGATCACCGGCCAACTGGCTGACTTAGAACAATTCCAATGGTTTGTTCGTGCACATATCGAATCGTCTACCGGCGAATTGAAAGGTTAAACCCCCTAGGTCTATCCGAAGACCCCTTGCCCAGCATTTGCTGGGCTTTTTTACATTCAACTAACAGTACTAATAGTTATAATTAGATTAACATCTAAAAAATAACAATTGATACAATTAGATTAACACTTATATTAAAAGTTAGATTTATATAAGGTTAATCAAACATGGAACATTTCTATCACCTCATTGAGACAGAAGATACTATCGACATAGGTTCTGTTTCTATTGATGCCGAACAAGAACCAATCTCTTTCAGTGTTAATAAGCCAATGTCATTTAAAGGTGTTCTCATGCTGTTCACCAATGATGGTAAGCCAGTGTTTGAGCCGAATGCCTATATAATGAGTCGTCGTATTGTAGAAGGGATTAAAGACATAAAGCCCACATGTTTTCATATGCTGCGCTACTACCGATATCTACAAGCTAACCACCTATCTTGGAATGACCAAAACGAAGAGTTACAACGCTATCCAATCTTTCTTTACCGAGCCTTTTTGGATGGTGAGATAGAAAAAGGGAATATAAAACGTTCTGTAGCTGTAACAGCGTTATCGGTAGTTAGGCGATTCTATCTTTTCTGTTATCGGCATGGTTACATTTCGGATTTGCCCTTCGCTGTAACTGGTACAACAAAGTATGGTCAGGTCATTACTGATTGCTCTATTCGTAGTGAGTCAAGAGAAACTAATTTACAGCCACTCAACGACCTAGACCTTAAACATATTCGGGATAATTGGCGCTGCAATGGTTTGTCATTGGAGTTTCGGTTGATGATATCAGTAGCCCTTTGCTCTGGCCTGCGCTCTATTGAACTGACTCATATAAAACCAAAGCATTTTGCCATTCCAAAAGGGTTTGCAGGTAAAACACTCACAGGTATTTGGATTGGGCCATCTCATGAATGTAAAACTAAATATGACGTTGACCGACAAATTTCCATGCCAATATGGTTGATGAAAAAGATAAATGAATACCATCAAGGCGAACGTTATCTGGCAAGGAAAAAATTGTACTTCATGAATACTGGTGATGTGGATGCACCTGCTTTTATCAATAAAGATGGTGATATGTTCACCACCCAAAGTATCAATACGCAGTGGAGTAAACTGAGATCTGCTATACAGGAAAACAGCAATCCGCACTTCAAACATAAGGAGCACGATTGTAGAGCCACGTTTGGGGCGTACAAGCTTGAGTCGTTGGCGAACATTGATGGGCTGACGATGATGCAAGCGTTAACCATGCTCAAGGATGAAATGGGGCATAAGGATTTAGATACGACATTGTTGTACCTCAAACACTACGAGGGCAATCCTGAAAAGAATCTAGTGCCTGAAATCACCATGAACTTGCTAGAGGATGAAACATTATCGTGACGGATGCTATTACCACTGACAGCAAGGAAAACGCTCGTAGTTACCGCTCAATACCCACGAATGAAATGGTGACGGATAATACCCTAGCCAATATTACAAAGTGGAAGTATGTTTGGACAAACTGCCAGGGAGGCGACTCCACTATTGATTTTAAAGAGCTTAAAACGTATGCCACGGATAAACATATTCGGTTACTGATTTCTAAATTTGAGCAGTCAGGGTGGCGCGAGTCTACAAAGGTGGAGCAATTTAAGACTGTCCGAAATGTTTTGCGCCACGCGTTTGGTGCCCAAGATGGTAAGTCCAAAGTTGAATTTTCACCAGAGGCTTGCACTCAGTACATCCATGCAGCCTACCTTTCAATGGCAAGCAAGGGAATGGGGTTAAACGGCAAACCCGTCAGTGCAAAGACGCTCGGTTGGTTAGGTTCGAATTTAAACTCCATCTGTAAAAAGTTTGGCTTTGGCGTAATCCCAAAAGCAGCTCGCAATCTCGGTACCAGTTCAGCCTCGTTAGACTCCGACAATTATACCGCAAAGCAATTACGTTCGATTGCTTTTGCCTTGCTGACTGACCGAAAAGCCTTGCTGAAGCGTTACCATGATGAGTATTTAACTCCAGCTCAAAGAAAGCTTGCGTTTGATAGGCTGGTTTATAATGCCGCTTTTTTGACCATCTACTATCTGGGGACGGGTGAAACTGAAACCCTGAGTATGTTCTTGGACGATGAGTGGGAGTGCAAAAAAACGGGTGCAGGTCGTATCAGCATCGAAGGGTTTAAAACCCGTGGTAATAGCGTTGAGCTGCGCTCATTTACCCCAAGAGCGTCCTGTAAGGGCTTCTTTGAGTCGCATATTGCGCTCTCAAAGGCACATTCTGTCTCTCTAGGCTTAGATAAGCACTTCCTATTCAGAAAGACAAGCGGCAATGCACCAACAAATAATAACCTGAGTGGCTATGCAAAAGATTACTTACCGAAACACTCCAAGCGTATTCAAGACCTGATATGCAATAACCCTGATTTTCGTTTGACTACCAATCTTTTGAAGTCATCCATAAAGCAGTATGCAGAGCAAAAGTTGGGGAGAGATAAAGCTGCAACGAATACTCGTAATGCCCCTAGGACATATGATAACGCCAAGTATGGCAAAGTTTCTAAAGACGAAGCAAGGAGCCAACTGGCGCTTGGTTTAACGGCGTTGCATCATGTGGGTCAAAACCCAACAGGTGGAACGGTTGTCGCAGTAGCTAAGGCCAAACTAGCATCGGGTGAAGTCATTTCTCAGGATGAGTGGAAAGCCTTAAAAGAAAAAGACGAAGCGCAGCGTGTTGTTAAGAATTTAAACGGTGGTTTTTGTAAGGGTGAGGATACCCCGCAGAAAAAGGAGTTTCAAAAAAGCATAGAGAAAAGCAATGTACTCTCTGATGACGATAAGGGGGACTTAGGGTGCGGCTTTGTTGTGAAATGCTTTATCTGCACCAACTTTGGGGTGGTCGATGACCCGCATGATATTTGGCGATTGTTGTCTTTTGAGAAGCGATTGAATGAAGCGATGTTGGCACACCAGAATATTGAGCACTTCATTACCAATTTTGGTGAAGTCAAAGCAGAGTTGAATGCACTCAAGGCTCGCTTCAAAAAGTCCCATTTAAAGGCAGCAATAAAGCTGTTAGAGCGGGAGTGTCACCCGTTATGGGATGAAAACTCAGTTATGGATATATTCAGAGGCTAAGTAATGTATAGCGTCAGTTTCGATACCAATAAATTTGAACAGTATGCACTGCCATCACCAAGCAAGTCAGGCGAGTTTGTCATGCCTAATGATAGTACGGTGGTGAGCATTGATAAAGACGGTAACCCTGTATCCTATTTCGGTGATGATGTATGGGATTTCAATGCGTTTTTCAATCTTACGCAAGAGACGAAGTCAAAATATCGGATAAATTTCTTCCCAGAGAAGCATCAGCCTGAACTGCTTATTGAGTTAAAGCAGCGCATCTATTTTTTGATTTGGGGCGCTAAGGGCGATTTGCTTAATATGGACGGTGATACCTTCCGAAAATTTAGCCAGTGTCATGGAATTGCTGAGGTTACAGGTACTGTGTTGAGAATATTTAAAGAAACCTCCGTAGGGTCTTTTACCTTATTATCTAATGAATTAGTTTTTTGCCAACTGCTTCATGAGTTAAAGAAGCTTAGTGAAAAATCAGTCAAGATCCGATTAGATGCCTTGAGCGTCCTAACTCAACTCAACAAACACTTTCCAGAAAATCGGCATTTTAGGTTAGGTATCCCCGAAGGGAAGAGCCTAAGCCATATTGCCAAGCAATTTTCCAGCACAGGCCAGGGGCATTATCCCACCGTTATACCCGTGATTTATGAGCAACTGATGGGGCGCTTGGTGAAGGATGTGGAAACAGCTTACAGCAAGCTAAAAGACCTGTGTGATGTAAAGGCTTACGCTAAAAAATACAAAATAACAGAGCGCCAAGCTGTTGATGAGTTCAAGGTGATGGAGGCTGCTTGCTTTATGAGTCTATCGGCCTTCACTGGGATGCGTGTCAGCGAATTAACACAAATTGATTCAACCTCGTACAAGGAGGTTGACCTTGATGGTGTGACGTTGTGTACGCTGCGCTCATGGACTCGCAAGTTAGAAAAATTACCTAGAGAAGATGCGTGGGCGTGCGCCCCTATCTGTAAACAAGCACTCGAAATCTTAACGGTATTAAATGATGATTATCGGTCTGTGAAAGGTGATATTCACAGCTCACCACGCTTTAGTTTCGATGGTAGCGGTGTGGGTAATATTAGCCGCCAATTAGCCGATATTGTTCTTAATAAAACAAATTTACAAAGTCTTTTTGTAGCCTACTCAAAGCACCTTGATATTACTTATATCCCCGATGAGATGGATGAGGTGTATCGTTTGCTTAACCCTGTCGTGCCTACCAACTGCAACCCTATTAAAACAAGGGAAGATGGTTCGTTTTATTGGCATTTTTCAACGCACTCATTAAGACGTACCTTTGCCCATTTTGTGGTTGGCAATGGCTTGGTGACACTTGCTGCATTAAAGCATCAGTTTAAGCATATCAGCCTCGCCATGACTGCGATTTATGCCAGTCATGCTGAGGTATTAACGCTACTAGGTATAGAGAACCCAGCTAATGTGAAAAAATCCGTAGAAGAGGCTGAAATGGAAAGCCACAAAGCCTATTTGCGAGACATGATTGACCATCCAGAAGAGCAATCGGGTGGGTTTATGAAGGCGTTTGAGGGCGATCCAAAGGTGTTGACCGAGGAGCAATTTGAAAAGCTTGCCAAAGAGACCAAAGGGGCGAATAAGTCAATGGGCTTTGGTCGGTGCTTTGCTGGTTTTAAGTGTAGCATGGCTCACTTATTTGAACCGTCCAATTGTGTGGGTCGGGATTGTGAAAACCTCAATATTAACCAAGAGGAAGCCTTGCGTTGGCAGGAAAGGCATAAACGTATCGGTCATAAAATTCAGCAAATGAAAGAGATGGGGTTTTATAACCAAAACACCTTAGCGCGTGAGCTGACGGACATACGGGCGGCAGAAAAAGTCATGCGTGACCACGACATAGAATTTGAACAGTTTAGCTTGGGAGCTTTGTAATGGCAGATGTTAGAACCAAATTGCTTAACGCCTTCGAGGCACTTAAAAAAGAAGGTAAAAAAATCAGTCCGTTTGCCGTTGAAAAAAGGGCTGGTGTGGGTAATGGGTCTTGTAAGAATCACCCTGCAATACTGGATATGGTGATGGCGGAGAAGGCTCGATACCATCCTAACCCAGAGTTGGCAAAGCAGTCTAAGGCTGGTACAGGGAAAAAGCAGGTAGATAAGAAAAAGCTGGATGAGCATAAAGAGCGCAATAAGCGCTTAAGCAAGGAAAACGACCAGCTCAAACAAGAGATGAAAGTTATGGCAACATCGGTAGCTCAATTAACATGGGAGTTGCACCGCCATAAAACGGCAACCAAGATATCTAACGTGAAGCCGTTTCCCAAATAACGCGGTTTGAAAAGCGTAACAAAAATCAAACAACTTGAAATGTGTAACACTATTCAAAAGGATATTATTAATGGAAAAAGATAAATATTCCCCTGCTGGTCAAATGGACATGGCAGACACAGGGAATTGGTCGTTGGGACATGGTGTTAGACGTAATAATGCAGGCTGTAAAAAAGGCGAAGGCAGTAAATGTGGGAGGACATTAAAGTTTGAAACTTTTCTCTCATGCAGGACTGAATACTACGTGACGGAATAGCAAAGAAGTAATAATAAAGAGTGATATTTAGACTTAATCAACGTGCTTATCCAACGAAATGGTGACAACAAAGTTCGAAACTCATTTTTGGACAAAAACGAGTTATATATTTTAGTAAATTAGGAGGTAACGGATTAACTGAAGTATGGGAAAGTAACGTTTGGCTAAGGGGCGGGGTTTAGCCCGTCCCAGTGAGCGAAGCGAACGATTTGAGCCAGTTGTTAGCTGGCGGTTTTGCTGTGGTGGTAGTAAAGGTAGGCTAGCCCAATAGGGGCAATAAATATTGCAAAGCTCCAGCAAAGCAGCATTGTAAATATTTTCACGATGATCATGAGTATGGCATTTACAAAGAACACGTTATTTCCCATGATAAAGCCGACAACGCTCTCATAGACAAAACGCGAGTAAGGATAAAGAAGTGTGTTGATTGCAAGCAGCGCAATCATGCTGAATTGAATAGGCTTTCCACCGTTGATTACTACATAAATTATCAGGGCTGCAAATAGGGATCCAAAGAATAATTGGCGGATATAGTATTGAGCGGAAAGGCCGCCAAAGGTTTTTTTGATTATTTCTTGCATAATTTTCTCCTTGATTGGATTTTCCGCACTTTCCGAGGCTGAGGTTTCGTACAGCTAACGCCGAAGTTAAGTCGTGCCGCGAAGCGGCATCGGCTTGAACGCATTGTTAGACATCATTGCCGAGCACCTTGGTGATCTCGCTTTTCATGAAGTGAATAAATTCTTCCAACTTATCTGCGCGCAAGACCGAGCGATCTTCCTCTTGCCCAAGATAAGCCTGTCTAGCTTCAAGCAAGACAGACTGATGCTGGGCAGGTAGATGTTCCATTGCCCAGTTGGCAGCGACATCCTTCGGCGCGATTTTACCAGTTGCTGCGCTGTACCAAATGCGGGACAACGTAAGCACTACATTTCGCTCATCGCCGGCCCAGTCGGGCTGCGAGTTCCATAGCTTCAAGGTTTCATTCAGCGCCTTGATTAGATCTTGTTCAGGAACTGGATCAAAGAGTTCCTCCGCCGCCGGACCTACCAAAGCCACGCTATGTTCTCTCGCTTTCGTTAGCAAGATAGCCAGATCGATGTCGATCGTGGCTGGCTCGAAGATACCCGCAAGAATGTCATTGCGCTGCCATTCTCCAAATTGCAGTTCGCGCTTGGCTGGATAACGCCACGGCATAATGTCTTCGTGCACGACAATGGTGACTTCTATAGCGCGGAGAATCTCACTCTCGCCTGGGAAAGCCGAAACCTCCAAAAGATCGTTGAACAAAGCTCGCCGCGTTGTGTCATCAAGCCTTGCGGTCACAGTAACCAGCAAATCAATATCACTGTATGGCTTCAGGCCGCCATCCACTGCGGAGCCGTACAAATGTACGGCAAGCAACGTCGGTTCCAGATGGTGCTCGATAACACTAAGCACCTTGGATAGTTGCGTCGAAATTTCGGCGGTCACTGAGTCCCTCATGATGTCTAACGCCTTGTTAAGGGGTGAGTAACGCAATACCGATGCCGCCGCATACCACCTTAAACACTAAAACTAACGCATAGTAAAAATGCCACGCGTTGCGAATCCCTCTTGAACAATTTGTTAGCCCTTTGTCCAAATTTGGTACGTGTAATCAATATTTGAACTGAAACTTTGCTCAAATGTTTGCTTGAAACTCTGTGGAACTGAAGGGAAAAACACGTCGCCAGAGATGTGCTTATGAATCACTGAAAGATGGATAACATCTGCTTGTTCGATTAATGCTTTGTAAATTTCACCACCACCAGAAACAAAGACATGTGTTGTCGTGTTGTCTAAGTAAGCTAAAGCCGATTCAACGCTTGTGAAATAAACAACATCAGGATCATTCGAGACCATTTCAGTACGAGTAACCACAGCATATTTCCTATTCGGAAGTTTACCCATTGAGTCGAAAGTTTTACGACCGACTAAAAGCCAATGATTGTAAGTCATAGCTTTGAACAGGAGCTGCTCACCATATACATGCCAAGGTATATCCAATCCAGAGCCAATTACTCCATTCTCGGAAACAGCTGCCATAATGGATATTTTCATTTTTCCTCCTGAGGGCTAACATTCTTAATAACAGGCCGGCTCGTTTTCCCTCCAACCTAACTTACAATCAATCTAACATAAACCATTAAAAAATAAAGAATATACATAAATTTTATTATTTTACCTTCACATAAAAACGAGCCGGCCTGTTATCACTTTTTACGTGGCATGTTATCTTGGGGAGTTCTTGCTTCAACTTACCTATTAACAACGACTTACTAATTGCTCTACCGACAAAATGAGCCACTACTCCTGATAAAACAAGCCATTTTTCATACTCAAACTCCTTCTAACACCAATAAACTGTATAAAAAAACAGTTTTGGGAGGTGGGGAATGGCAAGCAAATTCATTGAAGAAATCCGTAGACACATGCGAATGCGAGGCTATAGCCTCAAAACAGAAAAGGCCTATATATACTGGATAAAATACTTCATTCGCTTTAATAAGCTAAAGCATCCTCAAGATATGGGAACGACTGAGGTAACAGCCTATCTGTCTTATCTTGCTAATGAACAACACGTCGCTATCAACACTCAAAAAGTCGCGCTTAATGCGATTGCGTTCCTTTACAACCAGTTTTTACAAAGACCGCTTGGTGATCTAGGTTTTACTTATGCTAAAAAGCAGCGCAAGGTTCCGAGCGTACTTACGCCAAATGAAGTCCAACTGATACTGTCACACCTTTCTGGTGTTAATCACATCATTTTTTCTCTGTTGTATGGTTCTGGACTTAGAGTTAATGAGTGTTTGAGAATTAGAGTTCAAGATCTTGATTTACAAAACCTATCTTTAACCGTGCGAGATGGGAAAGGGAAAAAAGATCGCGTAACTTTACTTAGCCCAACGTTAATTGGTTCTCTTCAATTGCAAATTCAGAAAGCGTCAAAAATACAAGAAGAAGATATCAAACAAGGCATCGGTCCCTCGCTTCCACACGCCCTTGGTAAAAAGTACCCGAACGCTTTTAAACAAATTGCTTGGATGTTTATCTTTCCTTCTTTAAGCATCTGTCGGCACCCACTGACTAATCAGCTTTGTCGGCATCATTTACACGATTCTGCACCAAGAAAGGCTCTCAAACGAGCGGTGCAACAGGCTAAAATCTTTAATAAACGAATAACATGCCATACCTTCCGTCATAGCTTCGCTACCGAACTGCTGCGCTCGGGGCAAGATATTCGTACAGTCCAAGAGCTATTAGGACATTCAGATGTAGCGACGACACAAATCTATACCCATGTTATTGGCGAACATTTTGCGGGTACTGTAAGCCCACTAAATAAAATCTTTATTGAAAACAATAAGGAAAATCAATGATCCTTGCCATGAACCAAACATAACAAAAATTAGGGCTTATTTGGAACAGATACTTGAGTGGAGTAAACAATCTAAATTGCTTTGGGGCAAAACCTTGTCAGCACAAACCACGAAAAATCAAAAGTTTCGATCTTTATTGTCATAGTTCTAGTTATTAATGTCTAGTTTCAAACTTTAATGTAAAACAACAGTAAAGCAATGCGCATACCGACTGCGCTAGTGCCTGCTGTTGAGCGGCTTATCATGGAGTATAAAGATCAAGTTAAAAGTTAGATAAATTACAGTGAGGATTTATCTAACTTTTAGCGTTTGTCTCATTCTTGTTTCACTGTCAAAGTTAGTGAAAAATTAGAGAAATTAGATAAAAGTTAGAAAACCACCTCGCAAGCTACGTTTTTACTGGGCTTTCTAATCTTTTAATCTAATTTTTAGTTATATGTATTTTTTTATGCTTTGTTACAACCAACCTTTATGTTTAAAGAACAAGTAAGGTGCAAAGCCAGACAGCAACATAATGCCAATTGCAAACGGGTAACCCCATGCCCATTGCAGTTCAGGCATGCTGTTAAAATTCATCCCATAGATACTGGCGACAACGGTCGGCGGTAAAAACACCACTGAGGCAATAGAGAAGGTTTTTATAATTTGGTTTTGTTCGATGTTAATAAAACCCTGAGTCGAGTCCATTAAAAAATTCACCTTATCAAACAAAAATGTACAGTGAGACATAAGGGTATCAATATCGAGTACAATTTCACGTAGTGATTCGCGGTCTTCTGTCGGCGCTCCTAGGTGGCGCAGTAAAAACGAGATATTCCGGCGCGTATCCATCAAACATAAACGCACTTTACCGTTATTATCTTCAAGGCGCGAAATTCGACTAACAGCTTCTTCTAAGTCTGAGTCATCCTCTTCAAGTACATAGGCACTGAGTTTTTCTAACTGGTGATGCATGTCTTCAAGCATATCAGCGTGGTTTTCGACTTTTTGGTCAAATAAAGTCACCAAAAGTTGCTTTGGATTATCACACGCTACCTGCCCTTTCCGAGCACGCAATCGTAAAAGACGAAAATCGGCTAGTTCATCATCGCGGATTGTCAGCAAGCAGTTGTCTTGTAGTAAACAAGCCACGGTTACCGTATTAAAGCGCCCTTCATTTGGTGACATGAAAAGCGCATGCACATGCAAGCCTTCATGGTCGATAAAACAACGGGAAGAGGCCTCGATTTCTTCAACATCATCAGCACCGGGTAAGGTGATATTAAGCGTGCTTGCCAGCGCTTGCCGTTCTTCTTCGGTCGGATTTATGGTATCAATCCAGTGGGCATTTTTAATAGAAGTAACAAGCGGTGTATCAACAGCTGGCTCAGTTTCTGTGATCACACCTTGGTCTATAGAAAAAAATCGTAACATGCGCCCTACCCTGAATAATCAATGTAAAGCAAATACTATAGCTGTTCACGTTAATGAACAATGACAATGCTACTAATTACAGGGTAAAGCAGAAAAATAATTTAAACCTAACATCAATTGCTTATTTCGCTTTTTTGAAACGCACCAAAAGCACACCTATCAAGATAATGCCAAGGCCTATTAAGCAAGGTACAAAAGCACTTTGCAAGGCAACATCAAACGCTAAAAAGTCGGGGTAACCGGTTTGCCAAAGCGTCCATTCATAACCGAGCTTTGATGCAATATGTTCACCGCCGCTACTAAGTACGATGATTGCATCATTGTTATCTGGGTTGATGCGAAGTGTGCTATTTATTGCTGGCTCATTCGCGCCATCATGGCCAAACACAAAATCTCCCGATGCTGTTGGTGCATAAAGCATGGTACCTAGCCCCCAAATTGGTGCGCCTAAGCTAATTGCCAAAGGCGCTCGCATGGTACTGATCATTTGCGGGCTTAACTGCCCTGTTTGAGGTGATGTTAATGCTTGCACTAAAGCGATTAAGTCATGGCTACTTGCCAGTAAGCCTGTTGCCGCTGCCGATGCGTATTGAAAATGCCCCGCAGCTTGCCCGCTTTTATCATAAGCAGGTGCGATGTTATCTAACTCAGTGAGTACATCGTAACTAGCATCAGTCATATTGACTGGCTTAAAGACGTTATCAGCCATCCAAGTTGCAAAGCGTTGATTCGTTTTTTCTTCTACCAGCAGCTCCAGCATCAAATAGCCGCCCCCAGAATACTGAAAATCGCCCACAGGCTTGGTGACTTTAATTTCCCGCACACCCGTTGATGATAGCGGCTTGTTTAGCGACGCAAGCAAGCTTGGTACGGTTTCATTTAGCTCAATATCAGCAAAGCCTAAACCATCACCAAGCCCCGCAGTATGAGACAACAGATGAGCAAGGCTAACAGTTTGATTACCAAACTCTGAATCAGGTAACTGCCAGCCCGTCAGTTGCTCATTAATCGCGTGATCTAAACGAATTTGTTGTTGCTCTGCCAGAGTCATCACGCCATAGGCGGTAATAAATTTACTGAGTGACGCCACTGGGAACAGAGTATTTGCGGTTATTTCATCTTTGCTTTTTGAGTAATCTTGAAAAACCACTTGGCCATTTTCAATCAAAACATAAGCAATGTTTGCGTGATTGTTGGCAATCAGTACCTGACTATTAGCAATAAATTGCTCAGTATTGCCCGTTTCGGCAATGGGTTTTAAAAACCAACCACTGACACCACCATATACACAGGTAGCAGCCCAAACAAATGACAAAAATAGCGTTAACAGAATCGTTTTAAACCAGCTCATACCCTATTCCTTGTGTTACAAAGCGCTGTTAAATCACTTCGATTTGCTCAGGTTTTTTGATAAAGAACACCATTAAAATTAATAATGCTGCTGGGAATAAAAACACATTCAAGTAAGCAAAAATCACCGTTAGCTGTAAGATGCACATTAGCAACAATAGGATAGAAAACACCGTTAGCAACGATGACATTCCATGGCGCTTTGTTAGTAATAACGCGGCTGTGATCAAACCTACTAAGGCATACAAGCCTAAACTCCCAGCCGAGACCACCATGGCAATAATTGAAATACTTTCTACTACATCATTCGATGCTTTATCACCAGCTACGGCAAGATAAACATCACATAACACAGTGGCATGAAAAGCTAATACCAACACCGCCAACACACATAACAGTATGCGTACACCTTCAACATCAAACATATCTTTTAGTGCCTTGCGTAAACTCAGGTACACGTAAATTTCAAGTGCACCGATGAGCACGAACACAAGGTCTGAAAAATTTAAGCTTTGTAAATCAAGCTTAACCGCCTCTCCTAAGCCATCGAGTGTTTCGCCAAATACTGAAATCCAGTACATGGGAAAAATGACAGCGAGTAATCCTGCTGCTATGCCGGGTAGTAAATAGTCACGGTTGAGCATATGCCCTCCAAAATCCTGTTGCGTTGAAAGTTATTCGCTATCGCGTTCGTACACCAAAATATCGCCGGGTTGGCAATTAAGCTCTTCACAAATAGCTTCAAGGGTACTAAAGCGGATCGCTTTCACTTTTCCGTTTTTTAGTAATGATAAATTGGTCATAGAAATATCAATGCGCTGAGATAGCTCTTTCAGCTGCATTTTGTTCTTTGCCAATTCTATATCTAGGTTGATTCGTATTTTCATAGTCTAAAAAGTACACAGCGGATTTATGATTGTCAAACTTTATTTTACGATTATCATAAAACAAAGAATGATAAACATAATAACTCAGTAAGTAATTAAACCCATATTTTGACCATTTCAGGCATAAAAAAAGCCAGTAAATACTGGCTTTTCGCTCTATTTATAAGTTAGACATTGGCTTGGTAAGCAGGGATAGCTATCGCCGCTACAATACCCAATAAAAATATGCCACCAATGATCAACACGCCCCAAAATGACCATTGTTTTTGTACTCGTTGAAAATGCTCAACGCTATCCCAACGTTTATTTTGCCATGCCATTTCTCGGCCTTTAAAACCCAGATAAATCGACACAATAAAACCAACATAAGGCACTAAGGCCAATAAGCCAATCCAAGTGCTGTTGCCAATTGCCCAAATCCAACTTAGCAAGAAAGCGCCCCAACTAAAGCCTTTAATGCCCTCGGGTAAATCGTCTACCTTCCCCTGCCCTGAGTTATTTTCAGATGCCATCTGAAGGCTTGCTTCAGGTGGTGTGTAATTATCTGCCATGAGTTTTTCCTTATTATTAATTAAACAGAAACCCTAACTTATAGTACTGGGTGTATTTTAAGCAAGCTAAAGATAAGTACCTAAAGCAGATAATTGTTAGCTGATGTGTTTTGTAACATTTATCTCGTTTCCTTTTCATTTTAAATCACCTAGTCTGGGCACATAACTGCAAGGAGAGAACAATGAAAGACTTACAAAAGTTAGTGGGTAATTTAAATAAATCAGGATTGATTTAAACCAAGCAATCTCTAAACACTACTTAGACACGCTCGCTAATCAATTATGCATTCCTAGTGAACTGGTAATGAGCATTTCACAGAGAGCTTGCCGAATACCAATAAAAATGGGGCGTCTTCGCCCCACTTTAACTCGTAACCAGTAATGATTAATGCGGTTTTTTAGTGCCGTAACGCACCATATCTTTACCGTTTTCATACACTTCACTAGTCACGTAACGGCCAAGTAAAAGTTGATGTTTATCATCAAGTACCGCAATAAATGGGCGGCCATCACTATTATTGGTTGCAAGAGCAACACCTGTTACATTCTCAAGCCCTAAACCGCCAGTTTCAACTAGGCGTAAAAATGTTTCTAACTCGTCTAAGGTTTCAATTACATCGTTATCGTTAATCATCTCAAATACTCAGTGATTGCTAATAGGCGTAGCATAGCAGGATTAAAAACAGGGTGCGAATAACAGCCCAAAAGTAGCTTAGATTTGGACTAAAAATTGACACGGCGCCATACAATTGATGATACTTTCGCTATCGACAGAGGCTGTGAAGTTTAATGAGTAACCATTTAACGCTCGAATTAATGACCCCAAAGGGCAATCTTGCCGATAGCATACAAGCCATTTGGTATGCCACAGCGCACTCTCAAGGAGAGCAATGGCTTGCCTGCGATGGTGCCACAGGGCTTATGTTTCCTGTTGCTGGTGAAGTTTTACTTGATGACAAGCCGCTTGCTGCCCCTTATGCAGTGCAAGAAACATCGACTCAAGCATCTAAAGTCACATTTTCACACGATGCGCAGTTTTGTGGTATTCGTTTTAACCCAACCGTATTGTCTGAACTAAAGCGTAATGCTCACCCACTCCTTGCAGAACAGTCCCTATGTGAAATTGCCGAAGATCTGCAAAATAAAGCCAACTTAGCCGCGTTTGTTGCACTTATTAGCCGCCACTTTACTGATAATAAAAACATTAACCACAGCAACAGGCACTCAAAACACCTAATCCGTAACCTTATTGAGTTAACGCCACTCGAAACTGCTTACCAACTTGCTCCACTCAGTCAACGCCAGCTCGAAAGACAAGTTAAGGATCAATGTGGCGTCACCCCTAAGTATTTTGAGCGTATCTACCGAGTAAAACTTGCTAAACAAGCAATTAAAGACAACCCTGAAATAAGCTTTGCAGATATTGCACTTGAATGTGGCTTTACCGATCAGCCTCATTTAATCAAAGAATTCAAAGCAATAATGCACATCACCCCAGCAAAATACCGCAAGTTATTAAAAAACTCTCAAACTAAACAAACAAAGCTTATTTTGCGCTAGTCATCCTCAAAACGCAGAATATCACCAGGCTGGCAACCTAAGTGCTTACAAATTGCATCTAAGGTCGTAAAGCGCACAGCTTTAGCTCGCCCAGCTCTAAGAACTGATAAGTTTTGTGGCGTAATACCTATCGCTTCAGCTAATTCTGCAGACTTCATTTTTCGCTTAGCTAACACTACATCTAAATCAATAATAATCGCCATTAAATCACTAACTCTTGCTCTTTTTGTAGCTGCTGCGCTTGACCCATGATCCAACCAATAACATAAATAATTAATCCCATCACTAAGCCTATAATATCAGTATCTTGTATAGCCACGACCCTTACGATATCTGATCCTGTTGCCAAGTTAAGAAGAGTTATAAGTAGTGACGGGTAGCACACAACTAGTACAAATTGCGCCAATAATACGCCACCTAACCATTTAAAACATTGTATATTTTCAATAGCGAAGAAGGATCCACGTCGGTAAAGTAAAAACAACCGAATCAGAATTATGTTGATCAGAATAAACGGTAGCAATTGCACAAGACCAAGCCATAAAACACTATCAAAACCATGCTCATTTAATGTTTGTGCTACTCCTTGCCAAGAGCCGCTGACTTCAAGACCAATCCACATATGCGCACCATTACTTTGTGTAAAACTTAAAACATTACTGTCATTGAAAAGCACAATAATGCTTGTTACTAACAAGCTAATAAGCGTAAAAATTAGCAGGCTTAGGATAAACGAACTCATCCAAACAATTTTTTTCATGACGATTTACTCAGTGTTATTTGTTTTAGAAGTTGCTCATAATGAGTCGCTAACAGCTTACCTGTTAACGCATTAGAATGATGCTTCCCTTTTGCAATGTAAATCTGCTTTTGCTGAGATTTTGCATGTTGATATAGTGATTTAGCTAACTCAGGTGGAGTTTGAGTGTCTTTTTCACCGGTAATTATTAATAGCGGTGCTTGATAAACTTGTAACGCTTTTAAATTATCGACTTGTTTAATCTCTTCACTAAACTCAACACTAACAAACGGTTTAGCAAACCACGGAATTCGTGCTGCTGTCATCTGTTCAACATTTGTCACACTCCCTTCGAGTACCAGAGCATCAACGTTACGCTGACTGGCAAGATAACCTGCAATCATACTTCCTAAAGAATGACCATGGATCACCACAGGCAAAGTATTTAGGTCTGATCTGCCTTTTACATAATCAAATACCTGTAATGCATCAGCTTGCAGATTAGCTACACTAGGTACTCCAGAGCTAAGCCCATAACCACGATGATCCATCATTAAAATATTAACTTGAAAAGGTAAAAGTAGCTTGGCAGGTTCCCCACCTGCGGCACTAACGCGAAACTGGTTACCACCGAAGTAAATGACCGTAGCACGAGCATCTGCAACTTTAATAAGGGTCCCCTTAAGTCTAGTACCCTCATCGGTGTTTAAAGTTATCTCCTGCTTTTTGGCGGTGGCATTAACACTTTGTATTTCCTGCATCGTTATTTTTTTATCAGGATATAAAAAGTGAGATTCCTCAACTTTAATTGTCGTACAACCAGTTAATAACAGCACAATCAGCGAAACCACTGCAATAGAACCAAATTTCATTTTCACGATCCTTCTAGTAAAAAAACTACTATGGCACTAGATAAGTTAAAAAACAAACTAAAATTATCGAAAAACGATAATTAATTATTTAATATCGAACATTAAAAGCCCTTCCTTTGAGAAATAACTTTGATCAAAAGCGCTATCTCCTTTAATTCATTATTTTTCAAATTCTGTGTTGAGCGATTTTATTTGCGCTCGGCATTTATCCATAGGATAGTTAACGCAAGCCTACTAAACGAGCTGTAACTAAATAGGATAATCATGAAAAAAGTTTTACTTGCCACCGGCTTAATCGCCTCGTCATTTACTGCATTTGCAGCCAATTTAACCGTTGAAGAACTGCGTATTGAAAAAGCCAGCAAAGCCATGCCAAAGGTGTTAAATGCTTTTTCTGATGAAGTAAAGCAATTTGAAAAACAGTGGCAAGCTGCCACAAGTTATCAGCAAGCAAGTGATCTTATTGATGCTTACGCCAAACAATTATGGCGCGACGCCAAAGCACGTATCATTGAAACCAATAGCTTCGACGACCGTGAACTGTATTGGGCGCGTTTACTTTCAAGCAAGATTATTCGTACCAGCAAACCCCAGTTTGCAATGACCGACAGCGAACAAACCGTGTTATTAACTATGCTTGAAAATGGCAGCCGTGGCCGCACCGACCTTGATTACAGTAAAAAAACCGACAAACGCATTTTAATTACAGGTTTTGATCCATTCTTATTAGATAGAAATATTAATCAAAGTAACCCATCCGGTGTTGCAGCATTATTACTTGATGGCCAAGTGATTAATTACAATGGCATAAGCGCCGAGATCAATACGGTGATGGTGCCAGTACGCTACGAAGACTTTGACCAAGGTATTATCGAATCATTACTTGCGCCATATTACGCACTTAACAATGTCGATATGATTGCCACTATTAGTATGGGCGGTAAAGACTTTGATCTTGAACGCTTTCCAGGTAAACGCCGTAGTGTAACGGCGCCCGATAACGCCAATATTGTGTATGGCGGCACAGCCACTGCACCGAAAATTTCGAGCCTTAACGACCGCCCTCTTCCAGGCAATGAGTTTGTAACGTTCAGCTTACCAGTTAAGCAGATGCAACAAGCCAAAGGGCCATTCCCAATCAACGACAATCACAAAGTCGTTACGCTTGAAAAAGCATTTGAGCCACAATCACTTAAAGAATTAGAAGGTGCGATTGCAGTAAAAGGCGGTGGCGGCGGCTACTTATCAAATGAAATTTCGTATCGTAGTATTCGCCTACGTGATGAGCTTAATTCAGACATTCCTACTGGGCATATTCACACCCCACGTATTCAGCAATTTGAGCCAGAAACTGAAGCTAAAATTGTTAAGCAAATTAAAGCAATGCTTGAGCAAAGCTTAGTTGCAATTTAAAGCGTTAAGCTCAGCTATAAAGCAATAGCTGAGCTTTTTCCAATTCACAATTGATACTTATTGTGGACCTGTACCGCCATTCACTTTACTGCCCAAAGAACTTGGATCATCTAATCGATATGGGTAAAGCTGAATATCACCGAATACTGTTGCCCCGCTATCTCGATATTGATCAGTTGCAGAACTTCCAGTGTAAACATTTCCTGAGGCACTAAAATAACCAGAGCCTTGATTCCAGTGAGGTTTCGCTGAATTTTCAAAGTAATTATTTTCCACTAAAACCTCAGCGCCATTCCCCGCACTAATTGAAAAATAAGTAATGTTCTTCCAGTAATTATTAAACATATGCACACGAGAGTTATAGCCATCTACTTTAGGGTTTCGCCCTGCAGCTGTATCCCAAAAATTGTGATGCGCTGTTATTTGAGAGTTTCTGAATAAATGAGTATACCAATGCTGGTTAGCGCAAACTTGAGGGTTATATCCATAAAAACGATTCCAACTTAAAGTAACGTTTTGACTATTGTCTACATCAATATATCCATCACTGATTTTATTAAATGCCATGTGATCAACCCATACATGACTACTATCATCTATTGAAATAGCATCACCTGCTTCTACAAGGGCTGGGTTAATACCCTCAAGCATAATGTTCTTAATAATAATATTTCGCTGCTTGCTAATAACGAGGCTAGCACCAATTATTTTCGAGTTTTTACCTAACCCTTGCAGCGTTTTATTTGATTGCACAATGATACGTCTATCATTACGGGTAACATTCACGGTTGAGTTTGAGCTACTTCCCAACTCACTACAGCTTTGATTACCAACGGGAATTCTGTACCACGTCTTACCGTAATCTCCCCATTGACCACAATCAAGTGGACAAGCTGGTACCGTTCTATTGGCGGTTCGACAATCAATCACGGTGTTATCTGGGACCTGAATAACCGCAGCAGAGCCTGAACTCAATGCAGTACTTAAATCATCACAGCTATATACTGTGATGGCAGTGTTATTACCACCACCGGTCGTTGTGCTCAATCCATCTTGACCTACTTGAGATGCAAAGCCTATTAAGTCACTGGGAGTGGTTCCAGTAGTCCCACAGTCGCCATTTACTGGATTAATAAACCATCTTTGTGAACTGATCCCAGCATCATCATTTTGATAAACATTTGCAGTATTATTTGAGCCTGCAACTGTCAAAGATTTACCAGTTAACTTATTGACGATATTGAAGCCGCCCGATGAAGATGCTTTTAACAACCAACGTTGATTAGCCCCTTGCCAATCATCATAAGCAATTATATTTGCACCATTTGATTGCGATGAGTTCAACACATCAAGAACTTTATTGTTAAATTTAGAGCGTATAATCCAATAGCCATCTGTTTCTTGAATAAGCTGAAACTTTTGGTTATTTCCACCCCAGTATTCGTAGCTAATAATATTCGGGGCTGAGCTAGAATCACTGGTATTTACATCAAGTGCAAGGCCAGAGCCTCTATTAATAATGGAATATACAGTGCCAGATTCAGGCATAGCACTACACTGTTGTGCATGAACAGCACTCTGAGCAAAACACGCAACTGCTAGTAGGCATAATGCTAACAGTTTAGTTTGGTTTAAAATCTTCAAGACTATCTCCTTTATTATATTTGTAATATAAAATTACACTATTAAAGAGATAGCTTAATTTATCCGTACCCAAAAGCACCCATTTATGTTTATTTAATGTAAACAAATGTTAAAAACTATCCAGCAACGCAGCAATTTCGACCTTGCTTTTTCGCTTTATAAAGCGCGTCATCCGCTATTTTAAACAAGCTATCTGAATCAAACGCCTCATTAGCAGCCTTACTGGCAACACCTATCGATAAAGTAACATAGCTTAAGTCTGCACGGCCTTGGTGAGTAATGTGAGCTGACGCAACAGCAGTTCGTAGCGTTTCAGCCACTTTGAGTGCCTCCTGCTTATCTGTATTGCTTAGCACAATTACAAATTCTTCGCCGCCATAGCGGGCAACAAAGTGACTGCCTGGATTGGTATTATCTTTAAGAAGATTGGCGACTTCACAAAGCGCTTTGTCACCTTGATCATGTCCATAATAGTCATTGTAGAGTTTAAAATGATCGATATCGGCGACAATCATTGAAATAGGCTGCGATGCTAAATCTGTATCGCTGGCAAGCATGGTAAAGTGTTTATCCAATGCCCGGCGATTGGCAAGCGTCGTCATTGAATCGGTATTGCTGATATGCTTTAACTTCTGGTGGCGCTCTAAAATTTCTGCGCGTTGATTTTCTATCAAAGTAAATAACTCATTCATACCTCGCCCGAGCTGGTGCAATTCGTTATTGCCAAAATACTCATCCCGAGCGCTAAAGTCGTTATTTCTGATTGCTGAATTTACCAATATGTAGAGCTTTCTGAGTGGCCTTAAAACCTGTTGATTTATATATAAATAAAACAAAATAAATACAGAACCAGAGATCAATAAACCGGTAATTAAAGAGCTATCAAACAAACTTCGGTCGTAAGTCCGTTCACGGGATGCGATAGATAGCACAAACAGTAAGTCTCCAGCTTGATCATTGACTCCTAAGTAAAGCCGCCGATTGTATTGAGTAGTCTCGAGTGCACTCCTTTTTTCACCAAACATCCTAATTAGATGTTCCTTATATTTTGGTGCTTCATCAGTGCCATAAAAGCTAATATCATTTGCTAACCCTGGTGTTAGATTTTCGACAAAGCCTTCATCAATAAAGCTCCAAAGCAGTAACGTAGCCACAAATTCACCGGAGCCATCAGACTTCGTTACATTGTAAGCGACGGTGACGGCAGGCGTTTTATCTATAGTAATAAACCGGACTTTATGGATTAACTCAGATTGGCTAGTGGTTATATCGTCAGATAAGATTATTAGGTCGTTTTTTATCAACAAATTGGGGCTTTCTAAAACCGTTGGTGAGTAAGGCTTATAATCATTATTAAAGCTGCCACCGCCAATAATATTTGCCTGTGTATCATATAAATACCAACCATTTACGTCTAACCGCTGTAGTGCGTCAGCGATAACATAATCACTATTAAACCACTGAGTATCACGTTGCTGTGCAGCTTTATACATGGTATCCCAAGCTGAGCTATCGAAGACCATTTTTGACAGGGCATCAATCTCTTGCTGAAGTTGTGACTCCACGCGCTGAATATCAATCCGATCATTTTGTTTTGTCATCGCTTCAAACGTTGGCAAAATCCAAAAATGCCGAATAATTGTTTGCGCCAACAAAATAGCAAAGCACGCCGCGGTGAAAGCAAGTAATAAGCGTTTTTTGAGCCTCGCACCAATCACCATAAAACATTAAACCCAGCAGAATCAAAAATACATTAGTACTAAAAAGTATAACCTTGTTTGGCCAGTTTGCTTGCTAGGCTTTAATTTTTCAGCAAATTTGAAACCTTATCCATACTAAAGTTCACCGGTGAAAAATTGTAATATCTCTCTTTACATCTAAACTTTTAGTATGAAGATTTATTGGGCTATCGTATGAAAGGTATTGTCTTTACCGAGTTTTTAGAAATGGTCGAAAATGAGTTTTCTTATGAAGTTGCAGACAAAATCATCGAAGAAAACTCACTTACTTCAAACGGCGCTTATACTAGCGTTGGCAATTACGATAATACAGAGCTGCTATTGTTGGTCAGCTCATTGAGCAAACATATAAATAAACCCATTGATGAACTGGTTCATGCTTACGGTAAGCATTTGTTAAAACGCTTTTTTGTTTTGTATCCACATTTCTTTGATAGTGTTGAAAATACTTTTGATTTCCTTGATACCATTGATCGACACGTACATATTGAGGTCAAAAAGCTCTACAACGATGCAGAATTGCCAAGCTTTGAAACAAAACGAATTAGTCACTGCGAAATGCAAATGTTTTATCGATCAGGTAACCCATTTGCATGTTTAGCTGAGGGCTTGATTGAAGGCGCCTGTGAGCATTTCAATGAAATTATTACCGTTAAAAGTGAGATTGACGATAACTATCAATCTGCCACTTTTACTCTAACAAAAGAAGCTTAATGTGGATGAAGAACTCTACAAACGTAGAATAGAACGAGAGCGCCAGGCTCGAAAACAAGCCGAAGCGCTTTTAGAACAGAAGTCCTTAGAGTTATATGAAGCAAATATGACGCTAAAACATGCCGCCGAAAATCTAGAAAAAGAAGTTATCCTTCGCACCCAAGATTTGAATAAAGCAAAAGAGATGGCCGATGCCGCCAACCAAGCTAAATCAATGTTTTTAGCGAATATGAGTCACGAAATCCGCACCCCTATGAATGCAATTTTAGGCATGGCACACCTCGCCCTCGATACTGAATTAACCGACAAGCAATATGATTACGTCGAGAAAATCCAACTGTCGGCCAAATCACTGCTTGGGATTATTAATGACATTCTCGATTTTTCTAAAATTGAAGCCAACAAGCTTGAACTTGAAAACAATGATTTTAACTTAAATGACTTTCTCGCTAACCTAGCTAATTTAGCCAGCAGCTTAATTGAGAAAAATAACATCGAAGTCATTTTTGATATTGACGATGACATACCCGAGTTTTTAATCGGTGATGCACTTAGACTCAATCAAGTATTATTAAATTTACTAAGCAATGCGATTAAATTTTCGAACCAGCAAAATGTCACGCTAAAAATGACAAGAGAGTCAAAAACCGATACCTCTATTTGTATTAATTTTCAGGTGATTGACCAAGGTATTGGCATGTCACAAGAGCAAGTTAATAGTGTGTTCAAGCCCTTTTCTCAAGCTGATGTTTCTACAACCCGTAAGTTTGGTGGTACGGGTCTTGGTCTTGTTATCAGTAAAAAGATCATCGAACTAATGGGTGGGCATATTGAGGTTAAAAGCCAATTAAACAAAGGAAGTTGCTTTAGTTTTGACGTGTCATTTGCGCTATCGGCTATGCAAAGCTGCCACGACAAAGACATTTTTAAACATAAACGTGCTCTTATTATTGAGCAAAGCGACAAACCTGAAACTATTTTACATGACATGCTCAAAGTATTAGACATCAATGTGCAGACGATTAATTGCCTAGATGAAAAGCTATCTAAGGTCGATATTAGCCATAATTACGACTTCATTTTTTTAGACTGGCACGTACTAAACTGTGAGCAAAATAACATTTTAGAGAACCTCAAAAAGCAGCTTTCTATCGATATTAAAAAAACCATTATTCTCGCATCTTTTGAAAACCAAGAAGTTAAAGACACGCTAAGTACACTTGATAAAACCGTTGAAGAAATATTATTAAAGCCAATTATTAAAGGAAACTTACTAAAAACCCTCGAGCATGTGATGGGTATCGCTACGAAAAAAGAGACCAGAGTCGACAATACATGCTTTAAAAAGCTCGCCGGCTCAAAAATACTGCTAGTTGAAGACAACCCGCTTAACCAACAAGTTGCATCGCAAATACTACGCTCAAATGGCTTTATTGTTGATATTGCCGAAGATGGCATAGCAGCGATTGAAGCTGTAGAAAAAGGCACTTTCGATTGTATTTTGATGGACTGCCAAATGCCAAGAATGGATGGTTATACCGCAGCGAATAAAATCAAACAGCAATCAAAGTTTGCCCATATTCCAATCATCGCCATGACCGCCAACACCATGGAAGCCGACCTAACTAAAGCTAAAGAATCAGGAATGCAAGGCTATATAGCCAAGCCAATAGAAGTGCAAACCATGTTTGAGGTCATTGCTGAGCATTTAACGCAAAAGCCACTGTAACTTCTAGTCAGTAAGCTCTAAGACTTTTTGTTCAACTAATGAGTTGTTCTGCTTACGAAACTCATTTGGGTTAACCCCAACAATGCTTTTAAAAACACGGTTAAAGGTAGCAAGCGAAGAAAAACCACTTTCCATTGCAATACTTAAAATGCTCCAATGACTTGCTTCGTCCTTAAGTAGCAGCCCTTGTGCATGCTTTACTCGGTACTGATTAATAAATAAATTAAAATTAGATGCTTTAAAATGATGGCGAATAGTGCGGCTAATCTTATACTCAGGTACTGCTAATGCTTGTGCAAAGTCAGAAATTTTCAAATTAGTTTGCAAATAAACCTGCTTATTGATCAGTGCTTCTATATCAGTAATAAGCTCAGGCTCTACCTCTTTATTTTCAGATTGTTCAGCCTGATGGGTAGCTTTCACTACCTTTTCAGAGTTCACCACTTTACTATCAACAGCTTCAGGCACGCTACTGTGGGGAGGGTTTTGCAAAAACATTACTAGCTGCATTGCAAATACAATCAACAATGCAGATGAGGTAATTATAAGTGGCTCAAATTGTTGAAATTCGCTTTCACTGAATAAAAACTTAGGCAGTATGCTGGCATTAAATACCGCTAAAAAGTAGCAACTAGCAAAAATACTTGCCTGTAACTTTTGCGTTTGTGATTTCTCTTTATAGCCCCGTAACGCTTCCCAAAAAGACAACACCAGAATACTTGAAGATAGCAACACCGTTATTTCGGCCATACCTTGCTTTAAACGCCACAAGAATTGGCTATCAGGGAAAACTTGCACATCAATACTCACCAAATAATGCCAAGTTTGGTTAAACATAATTAAACCCGCAATAGCAACAGCCACGGCAATATGTACCGTAGAAATAGGCTTATGCTTACGAAACAAAGTGCGTGATATAAGCCAAGACATATTACAGGTTGCGCAGGTAAATAATCCGATTAAATAACTGTAAACACCAATACTTGGTGCACTGATTTTTTGCACCCCAACCATGCAAAGCGAACCGCAAAATACTGCAAACAGATAATGAATAAGCTGCTTCTCTTTTTTCATACCATTTAGCAGCATGAGCCCCATACAAACAAAAACGAGTAAGTAATAAGGAGAAGTATTTTGCATAACTCTACATACCTTAAATTGGGAGTTTGATGAATTATTTACCAATCAGATAAGTTTACTTTTTCAAGATCAACATAGCAAAAAGAGTTTGTTAGTGAATATGTCAAACCCTGTGTGAATTCTCATAAATAAACACAATATTTCATTGATCAAATTTCGAATTTGAGAAGAAATCTTGCTCTAGCCCTTTATATTAGCGGTATTAGAAAAATGTAATGGAATTGATGATGTTTAACAAAGATAGCAAACTCACACCTTTAAAAGCGCTCGAATACAGTAAAAAGCTTTGGTTTATTAGCCTGCTAATGGCGCAAACTTGCTTTGTGATTTACCTCATTCTTGGTTATGGAATGACAGGGTTAACTACAGGCCTATCAGATTGGAACCGACTTAATAACACCGCCTATGTTGCTAATGATGCCACAGGGAATTTCATGTATGCAGTGCATGTATTATTTGCGGTAGTGATGATCCTTGGCGGAAGCTTACAACTCATTGAAAAACTGAGGGCAAAATACAGAGCATTCCATCGCTACAATGGCCGCGTATTTGTTGTTTTAGCTTGCTGTATTTCATTTGCTGGCATGTATTTAATGATTGTAAGAGGAACGGTTGGTAATACACTGATGCATGCACTGACAATGTTTGGCGGTTTAGTTGTTATCGTATCAAGTATATTTGCAGTGAAAACAGCACGGGTTCGTAACTTCAACGCTCATCAAAGGTGGGCTATACGGTTATATCTTGCTGCTAATGGTGTGTTGTTTTTTAGATTACTGATATTTGCATGGTTTTTAGTATTTGGCACCTTAGGCGTCGATACCGCAACATTCACAGGTCCTGCCGTACTTGCTGTTAGCCTTTGCTCTTACTTAGTACCACTTTTAATAGCCGAGCTTGTCCGCTATGCAGCTCGTACGAATATTACGTTTATCACTATCGGCACTGCCTGTTTAATGACGCTAATATCAATCGTGTTCTTAATCGGCTTATTTGGAGTGACGCTGGCAAACTGGTACCCCGCTATTCTTGGCTAACTAACTCTCATACAATAAAGCCACCTAAGTTGGTGGCTTTATGAACTTAATTTACGTCACTATAAAATTAATACAGTTCAAATAGCGGACGACCATTTTCGTCGTATTTCACTTCCATAACTCGAGCGTGACGATTTGGATCGTAAAGCGGATCTTTTACAATCTCTTCTAGTGGACGGGTGTCTGTTTTTGGCACCACACTTGGTTCACCAACTGCGTGCTCATAGTCACGAGCATGGTAAATACACAGTGGCGTTTCACCATCTTCAGCTACTGTAAAACAGTTATGACCTGGGCCGAAAATGTTTTTTTCAACACTTGTTTCAAGCACTGGCATACGTGTTTTAGTCCACGAGTTACGATCAAGTAAATCGCTGTTTTCGTCTGCTTCCATATAACCCATGCAGTAACATGCACCTGTTGCGCTTGCAGAGAAAGCAATGAAGATTTTACCGTTATTTTTAAGTACTGCCGGGCCTTCGTTTACCCAAAAGTCGACACGTTCCCAATCGTAATCTGGTGTCGTCAGCATAAACTGTGCTGTTTTTAACTTAATTGGAGATTCCATCTCCGCTAAATACAGGTTTGATGCAGCAAATTGACCGCCGGTTTTCTCTGCCCAGCAAAAGTAACGCTTACCGTTGTTTTCAAAAATGGTGGCATCTAAAGAAAAATCAGTGAACGACTTTTCATCGCCCTCAGCCGCTTGCATCATGCCAAGTTCAACCCACTCATCATTTAGCGGATCTTGACCTTTACACTCAAGCACATACGGGCGTAATGCCCAAATATCATCTTCTTCACTGGCAGCAAAGTAGATATACCATTTGCCATCGAGGTAATGAATTTCAGGTGCCCAGATATGACGGCTCATTGGGCCGCTGTCATGTTTAAACCAAATATCAAAGGTTTCAGCGTCTTTTAAGCCCTCTAATGTCGCAGACTTACGAAGTTCAATGCGATCATACGTTGGTACAGAACCTGTAAAATAATAAAAACCATCGCTGTGCTTATGCACAAACGGATCGGCACGCTGCTCTACTAACGGACTATTTGTTTGTAATGTCATCTTGAAACCTGATCGTTAAATTTTAATTTGTATTATTTTATTACTTTTGAGTAAGAACACAAATATAACATTATTTTTAACAGACAGTGAAAAGAAATGTAAGGACAAGCTATAAGATGCCCAAGCTTTATTGGCGAAAGTTAAGGAATAGCATTACATGGAATAGGTTTAATATGGAGCAGCAAGCTTAAGGCTTCTCAGATAAACCTCAAACTTGCTTGAATAAAAAGGGGGATCCCCATCCACCCTTGATTTAGATATCGCTAGAGCGATTTGGCTTTATATATTTTCTTTGCTTTTTTCGAGAGCACTACATCAACAGGCATAACATCTCCCGATACTTTTTTAACCGTTAAGGTATGCGCTCCAGCTGCTAAATCATGTTTTTCGAACACAATACTTTGAACTTGACGGTAGTTGTTACCATCAAAAATAGAGTATATGCCTTGTGATTTACCATCTAAGAAAACCTCAACGTCACCATGGTTAATATCTTTTGAGGTCGCAAAGACAATACTCGAACCACTAAAGTCATAACTAAACGACGCACCATTGACAGTAGTCATATGCAAATCTTGCTTATATTCGCCAGTATTTGTTTGCTCAGATCTCACCCAGTTGCCATTTTCGCTATACTGAATTCGAGGATCATCATCGTTTACAAGCTCTAAGCCTGAATAAGTGGTGTCAGATGTTGTACCAACCGTGTTTCCTACCGTTTGAATTTGCACTAAGCGGTCAACTATCCAGCTGCCGTTTGGATTAATAGCCACATCTAAAGTTGTGACACCCCCAGCCCTTGCGATGTATTTTACTCGGTTTGCTACCTCATTATTACTGTATTTTAAGCTGCGCTTAACTTGCCCCCAGCCACCAAATAATGGATCTTCTTGCGAGGTATACGTAAAGCCATGCCATTGCACTTTTGTACCGAGCGCCGTGGTTACTTCACCTGATTTTGGAATAGGCGGTAGCTCATTATGCTCACCTTGGGTGTAGTTACTTTGTGGGTCATTCGGAATAAAGCTGTACTCAAAACCATCACTAATAGTAATCACTGCATTCGGGTTACCACTACGCACTGATTTCGCTAGCTGATCAGCTACTGGGTAGTCATTATTAGCCGCAAGTTCTTGCTGCGATTCATCTGCTTGATACCAACCATCAAACCACCAACCGGCAATATTATCACCCCAGGTTTGGGCTCTTTCACTCACAAAGCCATTGATAAACCAGTCTGGGTATGGCGCTTTCACTTTTTTGCCCGTCCATCTATCACCTAAGTGTGAAGGTAGATATGCAATTAGCTTGATGCCTTTTGCTTTAAGCGCCAGCGCCATATCCAGAACAAGGTCACGGGTTGGCGTATAATCAGCCTGATTAGAATTAACTTGTGTGATACAACCCGGTGCAATATGTTTACTCGGACATGCAGGTGAGTGTAAATCGTAAATATCACTGGTCGTAGATAAGTAACCACGGTTTTGGGTAATGGTAAAAATTACATAACGATAACCAAGCTTGGCGGCTTTATCAGCATAATCGTTGACATCAAAACCATTAACGTAGTTATTCCACTCGTTATAGTCTGTAATTTGGTACCACGCATTATCCATAGTGCCACCAGCAAGATAGTGATGACTAATCCCCCACTTGGCATCTTGCATCCATTTAACTTCTTTAGGTAACTCTGCAGCACCCACATTAATACTACTTGCTAAGGCAACACCAGATAGGATTTTATGGATTTTACTATTCATAGCAACTAAACCACATGAAAATAAGGAATGTAACGAGCTTATTAAATTTACAAACGAGCAACAATTAAATTACACAAAAACAAGCAACTACCATTCATTCGTTTCATATTTAACGCTTTAAAATTATTGGTATTTTAAAAATGAAATATTCTTATCAATATGAATTTTCTTATTTACCAATTAAAAAATGTTAATAAAAAAGCCATACGATGCTTATTTAAAAACAACGTATGGCTTGCGACACAACTAGGAGTTTAAATTGTTATACTTCTTGCCTTAATGAGGCTATCACTTTCGGCATTTTACGCTTTACAACCCAACCAGAGGCCACAATCACAATTAAGTAATAGCCAAAGGTTTGCCAATCTTCAAATAAGGCATTACCAATACCGAGCAGTAGCGAGTAAATAAATGCAATACTCGCAACACAAGCAATAGCGTTATCTTTAATCCCCGCCGCGATTGGTTCAATGCCTGTTAAATCTCTGACTTTTTTCCAGCCGCGGCCGTGGATTTTTAAGCGACTATAAAACTCAATGGTTTTTGGGCTTGGGGTTTTACTTGAGGTCATTAGGGTAACAACTAAGCACACAACCAAGGTTGTCATCGTGGTTGCTAGCATGCGCACGGCAAACCACTTAGCCTCGCCTTCATCGGGTAATATGTACATCATCGCATTACCGACAATAACGGCAGTAATAAGCGCGCTAATTTCAGACCACACATTTATTCGCCACCAATACCAGCGAGCGATAAGTACCACAGAGATTGGAATGATGATTACCGAAATATATTCATAAGCGCCTAGAATACTTTCAAGTTGAGTCGTTACAATCAGAGCAACCAAAGTAAGGGCTAACATGCTGATCCGAGCAGCCTTAATGTAATGTGCTTTTTCTCGGCCTTTAACTAAGTAAGGCTCGTAAACATCATTGACTAAATAAGACGAGCCCCAGTTAAGTTGAGTATCGAGCGTACTCATAAAAGCAGCAAGTAAAGAGGCGACCATAATGCCTTTTAAACCAACTGGTAAGAATTCATCTATCATCATTGGGTATGATTGCTCTGCATCTACCAACGATGGAAAGTAAACCAAAGAGGCAACACCCACGATAATCCAAGGCCAACTTCTTAACACGAGATGGCAAAAAGCAAACCAATATAAGCTCAACATGGCATCTTTCTCACTGCGGGCAGCAAGTGTGCGCTGTAAGAAAAAACCAAACCCGGGCGCGTAATTTAGCCAACCAATACAAACTAAAATAACAAAAGTTGCGGTTTTTAGATCCCATTCAAAGTCGGGGATCATTTTGAGTGTATCGCTATTAAACCCAGGAGATGCCTCAACCGCAGCAACGATGCCACCGTGATCTTGTAAGTCGACATAGACAATAATAGCTAATACCACAGAACCCACTATTGCCAAGGCAAATTGAATTAAATCGGTATATACAACGCCATATAAACCAGACATCGCGGTATACACCACAGCAGCAATAGCAAGCACAATCAAAATAAGCGTAGTCGCGGTGATTGGGCCAAACAGAGGGATTTCGAACAAGGGCTCAGCCGAAAGGCCTAAAATCACCACAATAATTTTCGACATAGCGAGAGTAACAGATGCGATGATAATGCAGTTAACAAACACGCCATCAAAAATAGCTTTAAAAATTCTTAAAAAATCAGTGGCTTTACTCTTATCATATCGCTGTGAGATAAGCTCAATTTCGGTCAGTGCTTTTGATCTTCGCCATAAATTAGCAAAGAAGAACACCGAAATTATCACGCCAATTACACTTACCCACCAAATCCAGTTTGCGTAAATGCCTTGCTCTCGCACAGCCCCTGCTACAAACAAGGGTGTATCAGATGAAAAGGTGGTGGCCACCATGGATGTGCCCGCGATATACCAAGGTAAAGATCGCCCTGCGACAAAAAAATCAGCCGTACTTTCACTGGCCTTTTTTGTAAAGAGCATCCCGATAACAACCGCTGCTACTACATAAAATGCAACTATTAACCAATCAATTAAGACCATGTGAATCCCCCGATGTGTTTTAATTTTTATTTAGGTAGCTATCAAATTTTTTCCATGTTTCTGTCATATCGATAATCGAACCTGTTTGCCTAGCTTCA
Organism: Pseudoalteromonas sp. CH_XMU1449-3; assembly: GCF_037027245.1. Classification (NCBI taxonomy): domain Bacteria; kingdom Pseudomonadati; phylum Pseudomonadota; class Gammaproteobacteria; order Alteromonadales; family Pseudoalteromonadaceae; genus Pseudoalteromonas; species Pseudoalteromonas sp. CH_XMU1449-3. The sequence continues at coordinate 223,004 of NZ_JAYMDY010000001.1, read as the reverse complement.
TCTAACTTGATGGCGGTCAGCCCCGCTTGCAAAGCGTCAACAATGGATACCGGTAAAGGAGTCCCTCTTTCAAAAAAGGCAATCCAATCTGCCGCCATTTCTTCTTCAGCGCCGTAGTGCATCGAAATTGAATCATCGTGTAAGTACGTTTTATCAATCAATGCCCCTGAGGTAATACAGTCATGCACTTTGAAATAGTTACGCACAAAGTCACCTTCAGCCATACCGAGTGTGCCAAATACACTAAAGTGTCGGTAATCGTTCGGTACATTTAAGTTAGTATGAAAACTCAGATTTATGCCATTTTCATATTGAATGAGTGCGGTTTGGTGATCCACCAGCTCAGAATCGTTATCAAACACTTCATCTATGCCATTCCAACGTGACTTGCGTTGATGGTATACAGAGTGTTTGCCTAAGTGCTTGTTCTCAGGCGTGAAGGTTCTTCGACCGCCAAAACTGGCAAGTTTAGCTGGGCGACTTTTCACAATGCCCTGATAAAGATCTAAGTCGTGACAGCATTTTTCTAATAAGAAGCCGCCCGAAAGTCCCTGATGTCTGCGCCAATCTCGCATAAAAAACGCACCATGCTCTGGCGGAATATGCTCTGATGCCTCAATACTGGTGATTTCACCCAGTAATTTAGATGATAAGGCTGCGACCAAATCTTTATACAAAGGCGCATAACGAAGCACCATACCCACTAAAATTTTATCGAAGGCATTATGTTTAGCGATAAGCTCAAGCACGTCGTAGGTCTGCTGCTCAGACATCACAATAGGTTTCTCTGCAAAAATGAGTAACCCTGCTTCAATGCCAAGGCGTAAGTGCTCTAAATGCATATGATTTGGAGAGCCGATCATCAACATATCAAGCTGCTCATTTTGCAACATATCTGCAAGTTCGTCATAAGCGCGCATCGAGATACCATGCGACTGCATGTACTCAACTTTTACAGATTCAGGGTCGGCATAAGCCACCAAATCAAAATTTGGAATAAGCTCATGCATCACTTTGGCAACATAACTTAACCGGTCGCCTAAACCACAAATTCCTACTTTCACAATTTTATTCCTACAAGGTACATTAATAACTCAAGTTAGTTACCTTGCACTTGAACAGTCAATCACTTGTCTGCGCTTTGTGAATGGGATTTTTTTTATGAAATTCGGCTCAACATGGGTTTTACATACAAAACAATCTTCAATTAATAAAGGTTCTAGTTAGCTGTACGTAAAATAATATTTATTATCGAGAGGCACTATATTCACTCACTTTGATAACAAAAACTTTACGTGAATCATTGTTCAAAAATAAATTCAACTACTTAATTTTCAAATAAAAATCAGAAAACCTTTATTGACCAAAACAAAACAGTTGGGATATACAAGCTACTTTATTACCAAATTCAGGTGATATTTCAGTGCATAAGCGCTCTTTGAGACTACACTTATGTATAAGGTTTTAATCTAAGAATAAGTAATTAGAAGTACCCGATGACAGAGAAAGAAACTAAATATAAAGCGCCCGCTCTTGAGAAAGGCATGGCGATTATAGAATTACTCGCAAGAACCCCGGAAGGGTTAAATCTGACACAAATTTCTGACTCATTAGGGAAATCAAAAGCTGAAATTTTTCGTATGGTGGCGGTTCTTAATGATCTCCACTACCTTGAGTTTTTTCAAACTGAACGCGTTTATAGGCTCTCACTCAAGCTTTATCGGCTTACTCACCGCTACGCGCCAGTTCACCACCTAAATAATGTTGCCTTTCCTATCATCCAAGAATTGTGTAGTGAAATTCAACAATCTTGCCACTTAGTGGTGTATTCAGACGGTGGTGGATTAATCTTGTCTCACCAAGATTATGATACCAACAGCAACTGCTTAACCCTACCTGTTGGAGGAAGAGGCCCCCTTACCGATAACTGTGCAGGACATGTGCTATTAGCATTTGCATCGTACGACAACCGTGAACGAATGCTCAAAGCATACCAAGAAAATCACCCTGACTTGTCTCTTGATTTAATGGCACTGCGAAATATTTGGCTGCGCGTAAAAGAACAAGGTCATGAAGCCATGCCAAGCCCTGTTCTTGCTGGCGTATATGATATAGGCGTGCCCATTTTCGATTATTACCATAATGCCGTCGCTGTGCTGCTCACCTCAATTCTGATGTACCGTGACGAATCGCGTAATGCTGATTTCGAGCATGTGATAAATAAGTTAAAAGAAACCTCACTTCAAATTTCACAGAAAATGGGTTTTGACGAAGAGACCTAAACCATGGTGCTTTTCTTATGACTTTCCACTCATACAAATATTCAAGCAATATACTGGTCTTTTGGTATGCGCAATTCTTTTGGTGAATACGCAACTAGCTAATACTATTTTAGGAATTTTCCCAAAATAAACATTAACATAAATTCAACCATTTTGTTTCATTTATAAAACATCATTCTTGGCGAAATTTTAACTAAGAAACCTAGCTAACGCAGTCAGCAAAGCGCGTTGACGGATTTTTAGTCTTTATATATCACTGAATGGACATTTGAACATTCACGAGAATAATTCGCCAAGAGCGATGGGGGTCAATATGATGAAATTCACCAAAAGCCAAATAGCCTTATCTGTTGCTTTATCCCTGATGGGTAGCACAGCAATGGCAGAGGAACAAAGTACAGCTAAGGATGTTGCACAAGATGATATTGAAGTAATCGCTGTCAGCGGTGTGAGACTGAGTTTGAAAGAAGCTATCGCCACCAAGCGTGGCTCTGACAAAATTCTTGACTCAATTGCCGCTGAAGATATGGGTAAATTCCCTGATGAAAACGTCGCGCAGTCTTTGCAACGTGTTCCTGGTATTTCAATTGACCGTCCTCGCGGTAGCCCAAATGGCGGCACCAATGGCAGTACCGATGGCCGACTAGGTGGTCAATATGTACAAATCCGTGGCTTACCAGTTGATTTTACACAGGTTACTTTAAATGGCCGCTCTTTAGCATCAGGTCGCAGTATTGGTCGTCAATTTTCTTTAGATGTACTGCCTTCAGAGCTAATTGGTCAGCTAGACGTTTATAAAACAGTATCAGCAGATCAACTCGAAGGCGGTATTGGTGGTAATGCTGACATCAAAACTCGTAAACCGCTTGATGCAGATGAAGTTGGCTTTTCTGGTGCTTGGTCAGCTGAAGGTGTGTACAGTGAGCTGCCAGATTCAATCGACCCGCGTATTTCAGGCATTGTGAACTGGAAATCAGACGATGAAAAACTCGGTGTCCTCGTTGGTGTAACCTACTCAGAGCGTCAAACCCGTGAAGACGAATATTTTTCTTGGGGTAATGTAAACTTTGGTCCAGGCACTGGCGATGGTGTTGAAATTCGCCCTGACCTTGCAACCGTTCCTGGTGGTACAGATGATGGTAGTATCGATTACCCTAATTCTCTTTACCCTATCGAACCCCTTACTCAATACTATGGTGATGAGCGAACTCGTACTGGCTTAAATGCAGTAATCGAGTTTCAACCTAGCGACGAGTTAAACATCACATTTGATGGTTTATATGCAACATTCGATGTAGATGAAACAGCGCTACAGTTACCTGCTCGATTCCAGTTCCGTGGCCCACAAGACCCTAGCCTGTGGGTTGCAGCCGACCTAAATGACCCAAACGGTCGTGGTGTAGGCGGTATTTTCCCATTCCTCGTAACCGAAGCTGTGGTAGAAAACGATAACCTGGTTTATGCCGTTGCACCGCAAACTCAGTTTAGAAGCGTATCTGAATTAACTAAGATAGAATCAGACACGCTTGCTTTAGGTACTCATGTAAATTGGGCGCCAAATGATGATTGGGAACTTGATTTTGATATTGGTTATTCTAAAGGTGAGCAAACACGCGACCTTAAAAGCGTGCTTTTACAAGCATTTGCTGACGTAGTGTATGATGCGCGTAATCCAGATAATGGTATTCCTGACCTTTATGTTACTGGTACTGACTTAAATGACCCTGATAACTACCGTGTAGCGTTTGGTAACTCAAATGCACGTGACGTAAAAGATACATCTCTGTCGTTTTCTGTTGACGCTAAGTACTTCTTAGACAATGAGTACTTCACAAGCCTAGAAACAGGTGTACGTTACACACAACGTTCAAAAGAAATCAAAGCCTATGTAGGTAACAGCTTTACAGGCTCAAATGGGGTACCTGATGTACTACCAACATCTGCAATTAATCTACTTGATTTCCCGGTTGATGACTTTTTAGGTGAAGCACCAAACGCTAATGTTATCCGCAGCTTTGTGATTGGTGATCCAATTGATTTCCATAACAAATACGGTGTTGAGCAACAGTTTGATAGCATCAGCTCATTCAAAGTTGAAGAAGATATTGCAGCGGCATACGTAAAAGCGAACATGGCCTTTGATGTTGCAGACATTCCAGTAAAAGGTAATGTGGGTGTGCGTGCAGTAACTACCGACGTTGAAGCAACGGGTGCATTACCTGTTGAAATCGTTATCCGCAGTGCTGGTGACTTCGATGTAGTTGGTGAAACCAGCTCAACAGGCAGTAGCTACACCAATGTGTTACCAAGCTTAAGCTTAAATGCTGAATTAACTGACGAAGTGTACTTACGCTTTGGGGCTAGCAAAACAGTAACGCGTCCTACACTTTCGCAGTTATCGCCACGCTTTACATTTAGTACGACCACACTGACAGGCTCTGCGGGTAACCCGGCTCTTGAACCATTTGAGTCTGATTCACTCGACTTATCACTTGAGTGGTACTTCAACGATACAGGTTTAGCGAGTGTTGCTTTGTTCCAAAAAGACATTGATGGCTTTGTATTTAACTCAAGCTCACCAGAAACAATTGCCGGAATTGATTGGGCATCGGTAGACCGTCCACGTAATGCGGCATCGGCAACAATCAATGGTGCAGAGCTTAGCTTCCAAACTGCTTTTGATTTCTTACCTGCCCCATTCGATGGTCTAGGTATGTTAGCAAACTATACTTACACAGACAGTGACACTGACTTTGGTGATGGCTTTGAAGGTCAAACATTCAGCTACACTGGCTTGTCTAAAAATGTATATAATCTAGTTGGTTACTATGAAAAAGGCCCAGCGTCAGTACGTTTATCTTACAACTATCGTGAGAAATACTTACTAGAACCTTCGTTCGGTTTCTTCGCTGGTCCTCGTCATGTAAACGACTACCAACAGCTTGATTTAAGTACGTCTTACAAAATCAATGACAACTACTCATTGACCTTTAATGTGACCAACTTAACCAATGAGCGTTTCGACCGTTACTTCAATAACGACGAATCAATCATTGCGACAACCAACTTTACAGGTCGCCAGTACTTCGTAGGTATTCGCGGAACCTTCTAACCCATTATGTTGTTGTAGGTGATGAACCTAACCCAAAGCCTCCTAACGGAGGCTTTTTTTATGAAACCAACTAAAAAAATGCTGCACCAACATCATTGGTACAGCACCTTACAATTTAAGTACTAAAAAAGTACCTGTTTATACTTTAAATTTACGTCTACAGGCAACCATAGCAAGTAATAAAGACATTAAGTAGTAAAGACTACCGCCTGAGTCTGAGCTGGAATCAGAGCTTGATCCTGAATTATCTGCTTTACCAATAATGTTTATAACTACTGTTTTAGTATCTGATGAAGCAAATCTATCTTTTGCTCGATAACTAAAGTTTACTGAGTAAGAAGACTCCCCTGTCGGTTCGTATACAAATAATCCAGTATCTTTATCAAAACTAAGCTCACCAGAACTTGGGCTCGTTACTAGTTCAAATTCTAACTTATCATTATCTTCGTCATTACCAATAAAACGACCATTAACTACCGTTGAGTAATATGTTTCATAACTTAAATCTGTAGCCGTCGGTGTTGTATTTGTTAATTCAACAACAACATTGGCAAGCGCAGTCTCTTCAAGCGAGTCCTTCGCGGTAAAAGTAATTGAAACAGGCTGTAAAGATTCACCACTCGGCGTGTATTTTATTTCACCCGTATTTTTATCAAGTAATTCAATTTGACCATGTTGAGGCTCATTTTTTACAGTGAAAATAAGTGGCTCATCATCTGCATCTGAGGCAGGCAAATTAAGAATCAAAGGCGTATTCCAGTGCGTTGTGATCGTAGAATTATCAACTACTGGCGACTGATTAGTTAACGTAGCTGTAAACTTTGCAAGCTCAGAACGTGAACGACCTTTTACTGTATAAAACGCTAATTCATCAACACCGACAGTGCCGTGAGGCGTATATGTGAACTGTCCTGTTTGACGGTCAATAAACGTCAACTGGCCAAGGCTAGGACTATTTTCAAAAACCACAAAGTCAATATCACTCAAATTAAGGTTAACTTCGAGTGGCGAAAGCACATGGGATGTTACCTCGCTATCTTGCGGTTTAGCTAAAGGAGCTGGGGCTTCATTTGAGAAAACCTCTATAGATTTTCCTGAAAGCAATGAATAATCCACACCATTATAAGTTGCACTTACTATAGAACTGCGTTGATTTGCACGCGCTACTTCATAAAGCAGCTCATCATTATTTAAATCGTACTCTCCAAACTTATCTTCACAACTAAATAAGATGAAGCCTGCACGTGTAGATACTATATTGTTTAATGAATTGTCACATAATTTAGCAACTTCAGACTTTTCTCCAGTTTCCGTCAAAGAGAATAAAAGGCCATATTGATTGGCAGCATAAAGCGCTTTTTCACCATTGATAACAACCCCCTCTAGCGACTTAAAACGGTCGTTTAAAGAGTAATTAGTTACACTATTATCAGTGTAGTTATATTTAACAAATTGGTTACCTGTTAAAGCAAATAACTCTTTACTGCTTTGTTGTGTATCTATGCCTGCGACTATGCCAGAAACCCCACCCCAAAAGTCCTGTAAACGAGGTGAGCGCTTAATAAGTTCACCGGTTTGTCCGTTAAAAACTCGTATATAAGAGCCTTCACTTCCGGTGTGCGATGCGCCATTACCAACAATTAGCTCTAAGAAACCATCTTGATTAATATCATAGGCTTCAATCGTTGAAATTTGGTCGCCACTTTCAAAAGGTACTGTATACAGTAAATTTCCATTATCTGGGGAAAATACTTGTATGTTTCCTTTGTAAGATTTTGATCCTGCAACGATTAAATAATTTTTATCATCATTGAATAAATCAGCAGCAATCACATACTGGTAGTCATTCCAGCCATCGGTTAAATCGACACTAGATAGTAATTGCTCGTTTGTTTCGATATCAACAACTTGAAGTTTATTTGTGCCATTTTCAGAAAAAATAACATCAATTCCACCTTTACCATCAATATCAGCAAGGCCTAATAAAAACTGTGAATAACTATAGATCGTTTGCGACCATTGCTTAGACTTATCTTCTACAGTATGAATATGAAACCCATCATCACCTGAAGACGTATAACCAGCTCCCCACGCAATATCTGTTTTACCATCAAGATTAAAATCGTCTACCAAAATACTTGAAACACTGTGTTCAGGGTTATTGATCTGCCAAAACTCCTGACCAGTACTTAAAGATAAAGCATGGATTTGCCCCCATTGACCATCTCCATATACTAGGTCTTGAGCGCCATCATTATTAATATCTGCGACTATAATTCTTGAAATGTCTAACTCGCTATTAGCTGTCCACATGACACTGTCTGTGTTTGGACTAATTAATTCAATCGAATACCAACCATTACCATTGATTACTTCATCTAAACCATCTTGGTTAGTATCAACACTTTGTAAATGGATACCTGTTAGTTGCGTACTCAATGTTTTTATATAATTTATTGAATTTTCAGAGATACGATACAATTTTCCATCTTCAAGCATTAATTCGTGAACATTTTGTTCGGTAAACGAACCAACAACAAATTTGTTACCGTAATACTCAAGTTGAGAAATAACAGACAGGTCTGACTGGTCTAGTACCAAGATCTGACTATTGGCAATTGCAATGAGCTCGTCCTGACCGTCGTTATTAATATCTCTTGCCATTACTGATTGGCTAGAAAATACCTCCTTTGTACTTTCGACTTTCATTGTTAGTAAATTAATTTTTACTATCTGATTGCTCGTCATAAGTATTAAATAATAAGTATCATCGGCAATGCTTTTTAACAATGTACTATCTGTGATGTAATCCTGAGAATCGAAACCTTCAACGACTGAATATTGATTATCTTTATACTCAATAATATTAAAATCGTTTTGTTGCACCGAAATAATTTGCTTATTACCGTTACCGAGCAAGTCTACAGAATAAAGGCCATTTAGACCTGTTGAATTACCTAAAGAGTAACGACGAAATACAGATGTTAAATCTAAGCTTTCATCTACAGTGGTATTGGATAAGTTAATCCCTGAAGCTCTGTCTAAATCTGCTTGCGAATTGTTTTTATCGCGGCTAGTAAAATAAGTTTTTTCGTAATTAATCTGTTGCGAATTTAAAAGTGTCGCATCACCATATTGGTTATAATGTGCAGTATTTTCTGTGGCTAAAAGTGATTGCGAGCAAAATAGCAACGCAAGGTATGGTAGCTTGGTCATTTCCCTATCCTAAACAACTTATAATTTTTATTTTACTCACAACAAAAAACTGTTTTCTTATTATGAGATTAAGCAGACGATTTTCCTCTATTAGAGACATTTATTCAAGAATTAGATTATGAACTCTTAACTAAAAGTATCTAATTAAAAGCAAGCTATTGTTCGACTAATTTTCTTAATGAAGTCACTTCACGGCTCGTTTCAGAAAGCCCTACCTTTGTGGCACCACCCACTAGCCAAATTTCGCCGTTTAACGTAACAGCTCCTAAACCGTGGCGAGGTGTTTGCCATTCGAAAGTTTTGCGCCATTGCTGCTTGGACAAATCATAGCTAAAAACCTCACGATCAACTCCTTTGTGATGTTCACCGCCAAACACATAGATAGCATTATCAATAACTGCTGCCGCATGCCCTGCTCGTGCTTTAGGGAGTGCTGCATGTACTTGCCAGGTGTTTGTTTCGGGTAGGTATTCGAGCATGTCAGTGATAGGCTCGCCGCCAACGGTTCTGCCACCTAGTACAAACCAACGGCCGTTTACTTGTGCACTTGCCGTACTGTTTCTAGCCGAAGGTAAGGGTGCAGCTTCTTTGAAGGTGAAGCTTTTAGGATCAAAAATTAAATGCGTACTCACATCTAAACTATGCTGCCATTGGCCATTTTTCTCACTGCTAGGGCTACGTCCACCTGCTAAGTGCACTTTACCATTAAGCACTGCGCCCACAGTCTCACTTAACGCAAAAGGCAAACTCGCCACCTTTTGCCATGCTTTGGCGCCTTTATCTAGCATTAGCACATCACGGCTATTGGTCCATTGGCCTTGGCTATTAACAAAACCACCAAAGGCAAATAGTCTGTTTTCTACTGCGATTAAATACGTGTGATGACGCCCTTCAGGCAAACTAGGTGCTGATTGCCAACTAACATACTTAGGTGACCAATAATGGACTTTTGCAGTCATCTTACCCGTTGATGCTGGCAGCTCAGTAGAGATACCACCCGCAACCCAAATCTGTTGATTCATGACTGTTGGGTAAATTTCTTGTATAGCCTCAGGGAGCTTTGGTGCTAACAGCTCTTTTGCCGATAACGTATAAGGTAAACAAGTAATAGAAAATGCTAACAACAGTTTGGCTAAACGCATATAAATCCTTAATAAGCAGTCAATTAGCTAAAGATTAAGCCAGTTGTACCGGTTAGTACACTGCCAAATAGTCTTACTTATTCTGTAATGTTGCTATCAGGAAATAGCATTGCTTGACTACCAGAATAGACATATCTACTGGCCGAGAAAGAGTAGAAGTCCTCGCTCGTATCTATTCAAATACTTCGTTTTACGGGGCAGTTTTAATTGCTTTCTTAAACTAACCTGGTTGTTTTCATCCTTTTTACATAAATCAATAAGCGCCGGGTGAATATAAGAATTACGGGCTATCGTTGGCGTATTACCCAAATGGCTCGATACCGTTTCTAGCATGTCGCACAATGGGAGCTTTTTCTTTGCATTATAAAAAGCTTCGAATGCTAAAACACTCGCACGCCAGGTTCTAAAGTGTTTTGCGCTAAACTCCTCTCCCATTACATTCTGGATAAATTGATTAACTTCACGTGAAGTCACGGGAATACATTCACCATCCTCTTTGTATTGAAACAGGTTTTGTCCGGGTAAATCTTGCAACTCTTTAATAATAGAGCTCAAAACGCGATCTGTAAGGTTAACCTCTCTCACTTTGCCAGATTTAGCTTTATATTCTAAGCGAATATTTTTCCCTGTTATCTTCGCATGGCGGCGACGTAAGGTTGTCGCTCCGAAACTATTATTTTCTTTCGCGTTACGTTTAGATCCTATCCTTAAAGAGCCTAAATCCATCAATCTAACAACTGCAGCTATTGTCCTTTGATAATCAAGTGTATTACCTTCTAAGTATTCAGCTAACTTTGCTCTTAGTAAGGGTAATTTATTTCCGAAAAGCTCACACACTTCGAACTTTTTTAGCTCCTGCTGCTCTCTGAAATCTGGGTGATAAAGGTATTGTTTTCTCCCTTTTGTATCGTAACCAGTTGCTAAAATATGGCCATTTTCTTCAGGACAAAACCAAACATCTTTGTATGCAGGAGGGAATGCTAGTGCATCTAAACGGGCGATTTCACTTTTATCATTAATCCGCTTACCTGTTGGGTCGTAGTAAAGCCAACATTTAGAGTGACTTTTTCGAGTAATACCAGGCAAATTATCATCAACATAAATTAATTTCACTGCACCTTCTCACTATATAATTATTACTCAAGGCGAGTAGCCCTCGCCTTGAAAAATGAGTTATCGTTGCCAATAACGAAGTTGTGTTAGTGTCTGAAGAAAGTCACATGCCTTGCACGTTTCTAGGTTAATGATGCCGTCGTCTTGGTCTTCATTTAAGCCAACAGCTTTTAACAACTCCATTGAGCTTTCAGTAAAACCAATAAATTTTTTGTGTGAGTACGCATCAGAAACGAAATCTCTCGCCTCTGGAATTTTAATTAACTCTTTAGCACCTTCCTCTGATGTCAGTAAAACAACTGCATCATATAAAACAGAAGGGCCGCCGTTAATAACTTGCTCTGCTCCAAGGTGAACACCAGTAGCGCTTTTCGCTCCACCGATCTGGGCTGCAATGACTTCAAAGTTCGCACCTTGCTCGTTTAGTTCGCTAACTAATGAATTAAATAGCTGATCGTCAAAGTCATCACTAACGAGAATACCGAGCTTCCTTCCCTCAAAAGTAGCCAAAGCACTTTTTTGAATACTCAGTGCATCAGATACAGGTAAATCTTGGCGAGTTTTTAGTGCAGCCTCAGCAGGTTCAGGCATTGTTTGCAAACCCAAACCAGAGGCCACTAACTTAGCTAATTCGCTATCAATATTTAGTAAATGAGACACCACACGCTCCCTAATAGCTAAATGTTCCACTTTTGACAGTTCAAAAATCAATGCGTCCTGGATATGTGATTGCTCTATCTTAGTTTGACTTAGATAAAACTGCCTAGCTTGGCTGTAATGATCACTGAAGGTTTCTGATCGATACCTTAGCTTGCTACCTTGCGCTTCATCATCAGAGCTTTTAAAGCCATGAACAGGACATTCTCTTGGATTGTTTTCATCACTTTGCCAAGAGTTTGGCTCATAATTTACTCTTCCTTTGGGGTTATGCATTGCCATGTGACCATCTTGGTGAAAGTGGTGCATTGGACATTTAGGTGCATTAATAGGGATATGAGTGAAATTTGGCCCTCCTAATCGCTTTGTTTGCGTATCTAAATATGAGAAGTTACGCCCTTGTAATAGTGGATCTGGTGTAAAATCGATTCCGGGAACTATGTTTTGTGTGCAAAAAGCAACCTGCTCTGTTTCTGCAAAAAAATTATCAACCACTCTATCTAAAACCATTCGACCAATGATCTTAACGGGTACTTGCTCTTCAGGGATAAGCTTTGTGGGATCAAATACATCAAACTCAAAGTCATCGGCAAAAGCTTGATCAAATACCTGTACGCCAAGTTCCCACTCAGGGTAATCGCCATTTTGAATTGATTCCCACATATCGCGACGATGAAAGTCAGGATCTGCTCCATTAATTTTAACAGCTTCATTCCAAACCACTGATTGCATGCCTGATTTAGGTTTCCAATGGAATTTAACGTACTTTTGCTCACCATTTTTATTGATAAACTTAAATGTGTGAACGCCAAACCCTTCAATAAAGCGTAATGAACGTGGAATAGCTCTATCAGACATCGCCCACATGACCATATGCATAGATTCAGGCGATAAGCTAATAAAGTCCCAAAAATTATCATGAGCCGTTTGAGCTTGCGGAAAACCACGATCAGGCTCAGCTTTAGCGCTATGGATCAAGTCTGGGAATTTCATCGCATCTTGGATAAAAAACACAGGAATGTTATTACCAACTAAATCCCAGTTTCCCTCTTTTGTATAAAATTTAACAGCAAATCCGCGCACATCCCTAGCTAAGTCAGGCGAGCCCTTGCTACCAGCGACCGTTGAAAACCGAGTGAATACAGGTGTTTTTTCGCCTTTTCGTTGAAATATATCCGCGCATGTCAGCTCTTCAAGTGTTTCGTAAGTTTCAAAGTAACCGTGTGCCCCATAACCTCTAGCATGCACAACCCTCTCAGGAATACGCTCATGATCGAAATGAAACATTTTTTCACGGAAAATATGGTCCTCCATTAATGTTGGACCACGCTTCCCTGCTGACAAGGAATTTTGATTATCACTAACAGGACAACCTTGTGCTGTAGTCATTGTTGAATACTGATTATTTGCATGTTGATGTAGCTCACCACCATGCCCCTTTTGACCTGAATATTTAAATGACTCCGGCATAAGTTTCCCTTTATTTTAAACTCGTTAAATTGTTATTACGTAAATTTAGGAAACCTAGTAAGCAAGTAAAAAGCCAAAATTAAAACAAACAATATCAATAAGTTAAAATTAAATTAAATAACCTGTAATTAAACTTATTACACAATTTGTGTAATTTTTTCTAACTAAAACAATCTAAACCACCTACTTTAGATTTATCCTCACCACCATAAAATACACTCAACATTCGGCATTTATTAACTTTGTCTTTTTAGGTAAGCACACAGCAAAAGCTCAGCTTTCACTAATAAAAATCAATGCGATAGCGTATTACACTTCACTACCGTGAACTTTTATCTTGCATTAACACATAACAACTATTCCTAACCGCCCCTTTATTGATATATTATAACAAAACATTTATCGTATTTGTTTAATCTAATTAAGGGTCACTACTATGAGCAAACTTCCCGTCACCGTGCTCTCTGGCTTTTTAGGTGCAGGTAAAACCACTGTGCTCAGCCATATTTTAAATAACCGTGAAGACAAAAAAGTGGCTGTAATCGTCAATGATATGAGCGAAATAAATATCGATGCAGCAACAGTTAAAAACGATGTTTCGCTTAGCCGCGGCGAAGAAAAACTAGTAGAAATGAGCAATGGTTGTATCTGCTGCACACTGCGTGAAGACTTACTCATTGAAGTACGCACTTTAGCGCAAACGGGCCAATTTGATTATTTGGTTATTGAGTCAACGGGTATTTCTGAGCCCCTTCCTGTTGCCGAAACATTTACCTTTGCCGATGAAGATGGCGTGTCACTTTCTGATGTTGCAAGGCTTGATACCATGGTCACGGTCGTTGATGCCGTTAACTTTTTAAACGACTTTAACGAAGCCAAATTTTTACAAGAAACCAACGAGCATTTAGGTGATGAAGATGAGCGAAGCGTAGCAGACTTACTTATTGATCAAGTTGAGTTTGCTGATGTTATTTTAATTAGTAAAACAGACTTAATTAGCGCCGATGAACTTGAGAGTTTAAAAGCCATTTTAAGCTCATTAAATACTTCAGCAGAGCTTATTGCCATTGAAAATGGCCAAGTTGATATCAATAAAATTCTCGGCACGGGCCTGTTTAACTTTGAAAAAGCTCAGCAAGCACCTGGCTGGCTAAAAGAGCTGCGCGGCGAGCATACCCCAGAAACCGAAGAGTACGGCATTAGCAGCTTTACTTACCAAGCCCGCCGCCCTTTTCACCCTGAAAAATTTTATAACTTTATTCATAACAATCAACGCGAAGGCAAACTACTTCGCTCTAAAGGCTATTTTTGGTTAGCCTCTCGACCACAATTTGCTTGCCAATGGAATCAAGCTGGCGGCATAGCCCGCTATGGTTTTGGCGGGATATTTTGGAAAGCCTTACCGAAAGATCAGTGGCCAACAGATAGCGACTACTTAGACTCAATTAACCAAGTATGGCAAGAACCCTTTGGTGATATGCGCCAAGAGCTGGTTTTTATTGGCCAAAACCTCAATCAAGCAGCGATCATTCAAGCTCTCGATAACTGCTTACTCAGCGACGAAGAACTATTAGCAGGCAAAGCGCTTTGGCAAACCCTGCCCGACCCATTTCCTGTTTGGGAGGAAGCATAATGACAGCTTACGCATTTGAACATGATACTGATAACCTCCCAACAACAGTAGCAACGGCATTAAGCCCTGTGGTGTTTTCGCAAATTTATAAACCAGAGCAGAACATTGCAATTTGGCAGCGTAACTTAACTGAACAGCTGCAATCAGAAGTAGCTGAGAGTATTACAGCCAACCCAGAGCTCAGTATTAACGCTGTGATCAATCAAAATACCATTGTGGCTGACATAAATAAGGCCCTTGAAAAACTACCTCAAGCAGAAGAGCTTAAAGCCGACCTCGCTCAGCTTGTTGATATGTTTTGTTATTTATTTGAGTTAAAGCGCACCGGATTACGCCTAAGAGTACTGGAACGTGCCATGTGCCCACGTTTTCATGTTGACAGAGTCCCTTGTCGGTTAGTCAGCACCTATTGTGGTAGTGGCTCACAGTGGTTGCAAAATGCAGGACTTGATCGGACTAAACTTGGCGCAGGTCACCAAGGATTAAGTGATGAAAAGTCAGGATTAATGACAGCTAATACTAAAATTCACTCTCTTAATGTGGGTGATGTAGCCCTATTAAAAGGCGAAACTTGGCAAAATAACGAAGGCAAAGGCCTTGTGCACCGCTCACCAGCACTCGCTGCTGGCGAAAAACGGTTACTTGTAACCCTTGACTTTATTGCTTAATACGAGCGTACCAACTGCGTCTATTAATTCTAATAGGCGCTATTTCATTCAAGAACACACTACAACTGCTCATGGCTTTAAATTAACGAACAGCATACTGAGCGCACTTGCAATTGCCGATAGGGCAAACATCCTTAGTAACAAAATTAAGGCATTCCTTGCACCACCAGCAAAAGTGCCTTTAAAGCTTAATGGGTAGCCATGAAAAACCATTAAATATAACACGTTAAAAAGCCCTACCCGCATCCCGTCAATTTCATGGGTATCACCATTTTTTAAGTGAATTTCACACACATGCAAAGTGGGTAATCTAATTCGTCGTTCGCCAAACTTTCGTTTGCGTTTTAGATCCATCGTGTAGTGAAACAAAACCTCTGCGATTTGGTTTTTAGCAATGGTGAGAGTGTGATTTTGGTGCTCTTTAAAAGTCAATTTATCAATTTTGAGCTCACCCTTGCTTATGCTCATTGCCCATTTAGAACCAAAGCCATACTTCTTGTAAGTCATGATGCGTTTGGTAATAAACACCAATAAAAAGCTTATAAGGCAAATTAAAAAAGCCAACCATGGGTTAAAAGCATCGACTAAATAAAAACTAGATAGCGAAATTGCGCATACCATAAGCGCGAATAACACTTCGGCCCACCCAGATAACGTCGCTAAGCCTGGGAGAGATTCTAGTTCTGTTATTGACTCTTCAGTTAGTGACGATTTTCCTTTAAAGGCAGCATATCGAAACCATTTTTTATCATTTAAATCCAGTTCTAGTGAGTGCTTAGCCATCGAGCCCATAAAAATCCCTTTTGTATTAATGCTTAATAGAAGCAACCCTTTTGTTCCTTAAACTTATACACAACCAAAGCTCGCACGTAAATACTCAAAGAACTAATAAGTTAAGTCCCCTTAGCTAATGGCCGTGCTGTATTTAATCAAAAACCAGCTAAGCTTCGTATAATAAAGAAATTAATTTGTGTGAGTTGATATGGAGCGCCTTTTTCAAAATAGCCGGTTTTTAGTCATCATCGCGATTATCACTACAGCAATTTCATCGTTACTTGTTTATATAACCTGTGTGAACATCGTTTTTAATGTTGTTAAAGCAACGGTTATATCTTTGCCTGACTCTGCTAAGGGAGGGAAAGAGATGATAGTCGAGCTTTTAAAAATTCTGGACTTATTACTGATTGGTATTACTCTTCAAGTTATTACCATCAGCCTTTACCGGCTATTCATTTCGCCTGCAACCACAAAGAGTAGCCAGTTTTTGGCCGCCTTTCATATCGAAGATTTTCATGACTTAAAAATTACCTTAGTGCAGGTAACATCCGTCATTTTAGTGATTCTGTTTTTAGAACACGCTGTTGAATTCGGCGGCACAATAGAAACCCTCTACCTTGGTATTTCTATTGCGATTGTGGTTGCCGCTTCGACCTTTGCATGGCGCTCAATGAAGTAGTGAACACTCACATACGTATGTTTACGTTTTTAGGGTAACGTAGCTGATCTTGAATCTTCATTGCGGTATTAAGCTGCTCTTTTGGCTATCTTCAGCTAGTTCGAGAAAATCAATTTTTGAGCACTAAAAAAGGCGTAACAGCTTATGTTACGCCTTTAAATTTAAGCGCTAAAGTGCAAGCGCTAATATTTGCTTAACTTTAGCTAAGTCAATATCACCATGTTCACCTAGCGTAGTTATCTCATTCTTTTCTAAGTTTTTAACAACCGCGTCTATTGCTTGTTCATCAAGTTCATAGTCAGCAAGGCGCGTTTTCACAGCCATTGCTTCGAAGAAGTCTTGCACTGCTTTAATCGTTTTATCGATTTGCTCAGCTTCATCGCTATAATTAAAACCAAACACTCGCTCACCAAGTTGCTGTATTTTAATAGACTTTTGCTCTTTTTGAACATGCATTAGCGCAGGTAAAACAATCGCCAGCGTTTGTGCGTGATCAAGGTTATAAAGGGCCGTTAATTCATGACCAATCATATGCGTAGACCAATCTTGCGGTACACCCTGACCAATCAAACCATTCAGTGCCATTGTAGCCGACCACATAACATTGGCTCTTACATCATAGTTTTGCGGCTCGCTCAGCGCTTTAGGGCCTTCGCTGATCAAGGTTTGTAAAATACCTTCTGCAAAGCGGTCTTGTAATGGCGCATTTACTGGGTAAGTTAAGTACTGCTCAATAACGTGTACAAACGCATCTACAACACCATTACTTACTTGGCGTTCTGGTAATGAAAAAGTATATTCAGGATCAAGCACTGCAAAAACAGGTTGCACACTAGGTGATGAAAAAGCACGTTTTTGCGCAGTCTCTTTTTTTGTAACCACTGAGTTACCGTTACTCTCAGAGCCAGTTGCAGGTAAAGTTAAAACTGCACCAATAGGAAGCGGGTTACTAAACTCAGCACCTTTAACAAGGATATCCCACGGCTCACCTGCAAAGTTATAAGCTGCTGCAACAAACTTAGCGCCATCAATAACGCTGCCACCGCCAACAGCTAGAATAAAATTAACATTCTGCTCTTTAGCAGTTGCCACAGCTTGCATCAGCGTTTCGTATGTTGGGTTAGGTTCAACACCACCAAACTCAATCACGTCAACATCGGCTAATGTACTCATTGCTTGGTCGTATACGCCATTTTTCTTTATTGAGCCACCACCAAAAAGTAATAGTACTTTAGCGTTTTCTGGTAAAAGTGACGTGATCTCACTCATTTGACCTTTACCAAACAAAATTTCGGTTTGATTTTTATAAATAAAGTTCAACATTTAAATGCCCCTTAAATTAGGTTTAAATTGCTAATTAGCTAATTTACTTAGCTAACATTTCTAAAAGTTTTTCTGCTAATAATTTATCTGAAAACGGGTTTTGCCCCGTAATCAGTTCGCGGTCAACAACTACGTTTGGCTGCCACTCACTAGCGAATGCCATATTTCCACCGGCTTTTTCCATTGCCATAGCAGGATAAAACTTAAGCTTTTTACCTTCTAAACTGTTCTCAAAAACACGCTCTTCAGGGTTTGAAAAAATAGTCATTTTGTAGCCATCATAAATCCAGTTGTTGGCCGCTGCCTTTTCGCCATCTTTTATCGCTTGATAATAAGAATTTGGCTGAACTTGTGCCGACAACAACGTAATTGGGCCATGGCAAATTGCCGCTGTTGGTTTACCTTGCTTATTAAAATGACGCAAAATTTCACCCACTTCTGGGTTGTTTGCTAAATCAATTAAAGGCGCATGGCCGCCTGGGATAAACACAGCCTCATATTGGCTTAAGTCACCCGCTAAAATTTCGCTTAAACTTGCGGTATCTTTGATATCTGGTAGCGATGCTACAAAACGCTGAATGCTCTGCATTTTAGCTTCATTACCATCAAAGTAGTCGGTACTCACTGATTTTTTATCTACTTGAGGCGCATTACCTTTGGGTGTTGCAAGTACAAGCTCATAACCCGCATCGACCAATGCTTTCGCTGGCACACCAAACTCATTTAGGTAGTAGCCTGTTTCAATGCTCTGGCCGTCAGCTAAATCCATGGTTGTTTCACTTGATAAAATAACCAAAACTTCGCCTTCACCCGCCACTGCAAACATCGACATAGTTGATGCAGCAACAAGCGTTAGTCGCTGTAATATCTTTTTCATAAATCATCCTCTTAGAAAGTGCAGCCATCATAGTTGGTTTGCGGGGCGAGTAGAATTCGGATAAATTAAGAGGAGCAATCAGAATATTTATGGCTCGTACAGTTACATGTCTTATCTCACGCAATTAAAAACCTTTGTTGAAGTTTATCGTTGTAAAAATATTACGAAGGCAGCGGCTAATTTAGGCTTATCTCAGCCTTCGGTGACCTCACACATTCAAGCAATGGAAGCTGTAGTTGGTAAACCTTTATTTGAGCGCAAAGCCCGCGGTGTTACCCCCACTGCAGCGGCACATGATTTAGCGCTGCAGGTTTCTGGTCATATCGATATATTAGAGCAAAAGATCATGTCGATACGGGCACGTTCTGATGCCGCACATGGCACTATAAATATCGCAGGACCTGCCGAATATATTAGTAGTGTGTCAGGGCCACAAATTGCCAACTTACTACAATCTGGCAATGTAAATCTTGTTCTGCATATTGGTAATAAAGTGAGAATTTTTGATGCCTTGCAATCAGGAACTGCAGATATTGCTATTGCCGCATCAGCGCCTGATCCAGCACTATTCGATAGCCTAGTGCTCGACAAAGAAAAACTAATTTTGGTAATGAACCGTCTACATGGAAGAGAAATCAAAGACAGCACCATTACCGCAGATTTACTCTCAAGCTACAATGTCGTTGCTTATGATGAAGAGCTGCCTTTAATAAGACAATACTTTGAAGCTGTATTCAACGCAAAATGCCACTCAAACGTCATTGCTATTTGCCCAGATATACGTGCTATTAGCAATATTATTCGCTCAGGCATTGGCTATTCTGTATTACCCGATTATCTTTGTCGCGATCAGATAAAAGCCGGAGAGCTTGTGCAACTAGGGCCCGAAGGCCCAGAAAACATAATTTACTTAGTTTGGAACAAAGGGGCATTAAAACACCCCAGAATTGCATTTGCCAAAGATGTTATTTCGGCCTTTGCAAATATTAATTACTTTGCAAACTAAGCAAGGCTTGCTTTGCGTCTAGCAGTTTTACTCGTGGGGCAAGCGCATTTAGTGCGATTAAATGTAGCATTTCAGATACTGTTGTACTCACATCCGTTAAAACTGCCACATCGTACTCTTTAGCTTGCTCTGAGATAGCTGTATGAGTCACACAGTTTTGCGTCATCATGCCTGCGATCAAAAGTTTTTTAATACCATGCTGCTTTAAGACATCTTCTAAATTAGTTTGATGAAAGCTGTCTGCATAGTGTTTTACAACCACATGGGCACCTGGTGCTGCATTTAAAATATCAGGATGAATATCAACACCTTTTGTACCTTCATTAAAAAATGGCGCTAAACCCTGAGAAGGATCAGCAACATGCTGAATATGAATAGGTAAAACCCCGCGCTCTGTGGCTTGTTTTATCACATCGACGAGCTGATCTTTTACTTGTTTAGCCTGCCATAAAGGAAACGCGCCATCTTCAAAGTAATCATTCTGTAAGTCGATAATTAGTAATGCTGTGTTTGTCATTGTATAAACCCTTTTTCATTGTATTGACGCCTAGTTTGCTGAATTTTTAACGTATCAAACAGTGACCCAAACACCATTTATCGATAATATTGGGCCAAAGTGTTTGATAAGGCTTTACCATGAATGTTGCAGTATTTGCATTTCCTAATATCAGCCCATTTCATCTTGCAGTACCATGTATGGTGTTTGGTGAGGGCGCTCGCTCGGCAGGTATCAAAGAATTTAATTTAACAGTGTGCAGCGAATGTGAACAGGTAATGCCCTCAAGTGCGGGGTTTGATATTCAAGCGCACCACTCAATAACAAAATTTGATCAGGCAGATATTATAATTATTCCGTCTTGGCCATCCCCTGAAACTGCCCCCTCTAAAGAATTAGCAACCAGTTTGCTAAACGCTCATAGCCGTGGCGCTATTATTGTAGGGCTTTGTTTAGGAGCTTATGCGTTAGCACACATTGGGCTTTTAGATAATATTGAAGCAACCACCCACTGGGCATACAGCGATGACTTTAAAGCTCGCTTTGCAAAAGTGAAACTTAACAATCAAGTACTTTACCTTGAACATGACCAGCTTTATACATCGGCAGGAACAGCTGCAGCTATTGATTGCTGCTTATATTTGGTTCGCAAATTTTTAGGAAGCGAGCAAACTAATGCTATTGCCAGAATGATGGTAACGGCTCCGTATCGCACTGGTGGGCAGACACAATTTATTGCCCTACCCGTCCCCGAAAGTGTTGCTGATGAGCGCTTAGCAAGCTTACTTGAACAGATGCAAAAAAACTTAGCCTGCAACCATACGATTGATAAACTCGCAGAGCAAATGCACATGAGCCGGCGCACCTTTACCCGCCACTTTCAATCGCTTACAGGACAGAGCGTTGGGCAATGGCTATTAAATCAACGTTTAAACCACGCGCAGCGACTACTTGAGTCAACTGATTTACCATTAGAACATTTAGCCGAGCAATGCGGTTTTGGCTCATCTGTTACTTTACGCCACCATTTTCGCTCTCAGTTTGGTTTATCACCGCGAGACTGGCGTAATGCATTCCGCCAAGCGTAAAGCTTAGGTATAATCTGTTTTTCGACTCGATTTTGGTTTTTAAATGAAAAAGCTTTCTAAAGTACAATTAAAACAGCAAGCCCTTGTATTAAATGTTGCCGACGCCCTTGAAGAGCAAGGTCGCGCAGAGCTCGAAGGCATGTTGCAATGCTGGTTTGATGTGGAGTACCACTTATTCCCAGGCTCATTGCTATTATGTTTTCAATTTGAAAACCAGCAAACACTCGATGCAGCGACCCCAGAGCTATTAAAATGGCAAAAACGCCTTAGTGGCGCAATGCTGAAAAAAGGCGTGATTTTAAAAGACATGCGCAGGCATTTAGTGTTTACCCTAAAAGGCCCAGACGATTAAATGGGTAAGTTGCGGGTTAGCAAGTTAGCAAGTTAGCAAGTTAGCAAGTTAGCAAGTTAAAAACACCAGAGTGACTACCACTTGTGTCAAGTAACTAGCTAACTCGTTGAGTTTTTAATCTGACTTCTAACGACTGATATCTAATAGCTTCATTTTTGTTCGGCGTTAAAACGCCTCCTATAACTCGCATCTCGTCCCTCGATACTCGTATCTTTCCCCTTTACTCTTTCCCCTAACAACTCGCTAACTTGGGTATTTTTATTCTGAGAACGCGGGGTAAACCCGCTGCTACCAGTGCTGCGTTAAAACGTCTCGTATCTCGTCCCTCGGAACTCGTACCTTTCCCCTTTACTCTTGCTAACTCGCTAACTTTACTGTTTCTAACTAGCTAACTTATTCCAACACCTGCGTACTTAACACCAGATAACAACGCCATATCTTTGTGCCATGTTGCTAAATCATTAGCATTAAACTTAGCTAAAGAGTCATGACCACATGCCCTAGCCATTACCGACATTAACTCAGTTGAAGCTTCAAAAAAGTTCTTTAATTGATTTGCTGACTTTTCAATATTTAAGCGCTGACGTAAGTCTTGCTTTTGTGTCGCAATCCCTGCTGGGCAGTTATTGGTGTTACACATGCGTGCAGCAACGCAGCCAATTGCTTGCATTGCACTATTCGAAATCGCCACCCCATCGGCACCAAGAGCAAGCGCTTTTACAAAATCAATTGATAAACGTAAACCACCTGTAATGATCAAAGTAACATCACTTGCGCCTTGTTCATCTAGATACTTTCTTGCTCTGGCAAGTGCAGGAATAGTCGGTACGCTAATATGATCCCTAAAGATCTCAGGGGCTGCGCCTGTACCGCCTCCACGACCATCAAGAATGATGTAATCGGCACTCGCATCGAGCGCAAATTGAATATCTTCCTCAATATGATTAGCACTCAGTTTAAAACCGATTGGAATACCGCCCGTTACCTCGCGTACTCTGTCAGCAAACTTTTTGAAATCGGCGGCACTGTGTAAGTCTTTAAATGTTGGTGGTGAAATCGCCGAAGTGCCCGCTTCAATTCCTCTAACCTCAGATATTTTGCCAACATTCTTATTGCCGGGCAAATGCCCACCAGTGCCCGTTTTTGCGCCTTGTCCACCTTTAAAGTGAAAGGCCTGCACATTCTTTAATTTATCTTCGCTATAACCAAAGCCTGCACTTGCTAACTCATAAAAATACCGTGAATTGGCTTGCTGCTCTTCAGGAAGCATCCCCCCTTCACCCGAACAAATACCTGTACCAGCAAGTTCTGCTCCTTTTGCTAAAGATACTTTAGCTTCTTCAGATAAAGCCCCAAAACTCATATCAGAAACAAATAATGGAATAGCCAGCTTTAATGGCTTTTTCGCTCGCGGGCCAATCACAAGCTCAGTATTAACAGCAACATCTTCCATTAAAGGTTGCGTTGCCATTTGCGCCACCATTAGCTGTAAGTCATCCCATTTAGGTAATTGATATCGTGGCACGCCCATCGACACCATAGGGCCATGGTGCCCAAGCTTAGATAATCCTTCACGTGCTAATTGATGGATAAGCTCAACGGTGGGTTCCTCTTTGGTTGCTGTAGCAACTGGCAAATCAGAGGCTTGAATTTGCACGCCAGGCCCTTCTTGACCAACTTGGCTTTGATCAAATTGTTTGTGACTGCCATCACAAAACGGCGCATTGGCAGTGTGCTTACATTGGCATAAATAGGCATCGCCCGACTCTTCTGCTGTAAATGCTTTGGGCTTGAAATCGGTTCCGGCATGTGAGCCATCACAAAATGGCTGGTTTTTAGACCGCCCACAGGCACAAAAATAGTATTCTTGCCCCTGCTCTAAGGTGACTTTTTTCGGCGAAACGGCTGCAATTATGGGTTTGCTCATTATTGTTCCCTCACGGTTGCTACATTACATTGCTATGTTCAAGGTACTGCGATTGAGGTAAGTATTCATTCTAGGCTTACTTGCTTTACAAAGGGTAGTTCAGCTCAGTTAAATAACGAGCTTTTAAGCGCCTAGAAGTTCACTTAGCTATCGCTAATCGACTATATAACCGCAACAAGCAGCCAAGATATCAGCCATTTCGTATTTTAAGGTAAGAGGTTAATCGGTTTGTAAGCCGCTTTAGGGTAATTATCACAAAGAGGAAAAGAGGCGCTGCGTTTAAGAGGAATTATTAAAAGCAAACTTCACAGATATAACCCATTGTAGATCTTTATTTATGGCGAAAAGCAATCGTTAACACTCACGGGCTGAAGCCCGACTTACAAATTACCTCTTTGATAATAACCATCGCGCGAAATAAATTTCACGCCTACGGGCAAGTTTCAGCTTGTTTGTTGGGTTTTAAATCTTATAGCTTAAAGCTCTTTTGATTTAATCTGATTCTAACGACTGATATCTAATATCTCTATTTTTGTTCTGCGTTAAAACGCCTCCTACAACTCGCATCTCGTTCCTCGAAACTCGTATCTTTCCCCTTTACCCTTTACCCTTTACCCTTTCCCCTTTACTCTTTCCCCTTGCGACTCGCTAACTCGTTGAGTTTTTAATCTGACTTCTAACGACTGATATCTAATATCTCTATTTTTGTTCTGCGTTAAAACGCCTCCTACAACTCGCATCTCGTTCCTCAGAACTCGTACCTTTCCCTTTAACTCGCTAACTTTACTCTAGAAACTCGCAAACTCATTCCACTCCCATTTGCTTCACATGCTCAACAAGCTCGGGAAAGAATGCTAAAAATACCGCGTCTAATTGTTGGTAGTGACGGGCTATATCGTCAGCAGCTCCTGCAAAATTATTAGCAAAACGAATACGCTTGGCGATGTTATCAAGGGCAAGGCCGACCCCATCGAGGGTTTCATATTCTTTAAACCAATCATTGTTGGTCATACTGGTCACAACTTGCTGCATACGCGAAGGCATCATGGCTTGCCTGGCATTTAAAAGCCCATAACTGTGCTGTTTGAAATCAGCCAATGGTTGGTCATTAAAGCGCTGCCAATGCTGAATAAGAAAATGATCGAACGCCACATCAATCGCGACACTTGCAAAGCGTTTACGTGCTGGCGAAAAGTACTGCTTAGCCTCTTTTACAAGGGGATGTGAGTCAGTAAACCTATCAACCAAATAATGATTTTCAAGGCCATTTTTAACCGTATTGGGTAACTGCGCAGAATACCGACGCCCGCCAAAATCCCCCAGCAAATTACCAAAATGTGAATCAGCCGTCGGTTGTGCTAAATAAAGGTGAGCCAAGTAGTTCAACGCATTCTCTAAATTAAGTCATTTTATGCATTGTAAAAGAATACAGGTGAAAGGGTCTAGGGGCAGGAGTTGCGAGTTAGCAAGTTAGCAAGTTAGCAAGTTAGCAAGTTAGCAAGTTAGCAAGTTAGCAAAATTGTGGCAGCGGTTTTATATCGCGTAATCAAATGCCTGGTAGGCGTTATGCTTGCATGGCACGTTTTAAATAGATCATCGCGCGAAATAAATTTCACACCTACAGTGCTAGGTGCTAGGTGCTAGGTGCTAGGTGCTAGGTGCTAGGTGCTAACAGCATAGTGTTGGTTTTGGATTCGTAAAGGGGGCTCCCTATCCAATCTACTTTTTTCGGCGTTAAAACGCCTCCTACAACTCGTATCTCCTCCCTCGAAACTCGTACCTTTCCCCTTGTAACTCGCTAACATTACGGGCTAAAGCCCGACCTACAACTCACCCGTTGATTTAAGAAATATCGCGCGAAATAAATTTCACGCCTACGGGTATGCATTTCAATTTAACTATGTGCTGGCACAATCCAATCTAACTTCTAACCACTGATATCTAATATCTTCTAACGCCTCCCACACCTCGTATCTCGCTAACTTTTTCGTCTGATAGCTGATGGCTGAAAGCTGACGGCTCCAAACGTTGAGTTTAAATCGCTCTAACCAACCTACCAGCTAATAGCCATAAAATAACTCACCTTTATGACTTTAAATTAAATGCCAACATTAAAAGAGCCGAAATGATCGCAGAAAGAGAAATTAACCGCATAATCAAAATAACTATATTACCTGCACCGCCTGAAGTTGTACCTCTGAATAGTAGCGGGTATTCGTGGAATTTTAAAAGATACAGCACATCAAAAAGACCTACTCGCATACTATCTAGCGTAACAACATCGCCACTTTTCTGATGAATTTCACAAGCGTGTAAATTGGCCGTTTTTTCGTTCACAATATGACCACTTCTACCGTGAAAAGTATAATTAAAAATGACTTCTTGGATATCGCCCTTAGCGATTTGCAAAACTTTTGAAGCTTTACCCTCTATTGCTTGCCTATCTATTTCGAGTGAGTCTTTAGATATACTCATAACCCACTTACGACCAAATCCAAATTTGTTATAAATCACAATTCGCTTGATAACAAATACACAGAGATAACAACTCACACAAGTTACAAAAGCAGGTATCGGCTGCATCGTTTCTTGAAGCACTAGGCTCATTACAGCAATAGCGATAGTCATAAAGAAAAATAAAAATTCAGCTCCGCCCGACAGCACAGCTAGGCCCGGTAGCGACTTTAGTTTTGTATTGGAATCAGCCTGCAATACTGGCTTTTTATAGAAAGTTGAATATCTAAACCAAACTCGGTCGCTCAGGTTTAAATCTAGGGAGTGCTTCGAAAGTGGCTGATTATAGTCCATTATTTAACTTTCCATTTTTAAAACACAATTTTGCCATTACTTTCCCATTAAGCCAACATTCCTACTTAATGATATATTTCCTTTACGTTCAAGTACTAAACTAACTGCCCCAAGGCGCTTCGCGCTACATAGAGAAAAACAAAATTTATTACGCGCGAAATAAATTTCACGCCTACAGTAACGTGTTAAGCCATAGTGATGTGCAGGAACAATCAACTCAAAACTTATAGCTTAAAGCTTACAGCTCTTTTGTTTTAATCTGACTTCTAACGACTGATATCTAATATCTCCATTTTTGTTCAGCGTTAAAACGCCTACACTCGTATCTAGCCCCTCGAAACTCGTACTTTTCCCCTTTACTCTTTCTAACTTGCTAACTTGCTAACTTTTCAATCTGATAGCTGAAAGCTGATAGCTCCTTCTCCTAGCTACTCACTAACTTGTTGGGCTTCGCTCAGCTCCACCCAACATACGATAAGAGCTATCCTTTACTCCCCAGCAAATTTTAACATTCGCGTTTGGTCGGTAAGTTCAATATCCACCAGCTCATATGGGGCTTTGGCTGCTTGAGTGACTGCAAAAGGCATGGTGAAACTGCCGTAACTATCAATCTGTTTAGCAACTTCAACCGTTGCCAGTTTGATGCGCTCACCTTTATTACCTTTGCCAGTTAACGTAGCACGAATAGCATAGCGGCCAGAGTCAGTCACTTGCACTGGCACCTTGGCTTGGTATTTGTTATTACCAAGCACAGTGACTTTGGCTTTATCCATACTGATGGTTTGTGAGCTATGTACAAATGGCATTTTTATAGAGCGTTTTACCGTTTGACCATTCACTTTAGTGTCTACACTGGCCTCAAGCTCATAGTAACCATTTACGGCACCTAAGGTCTCAAGCGGGTAATTAAATACCGCTTCACCATTTTCGTAACGTACATCTAACTTTTCGCCATCAGGGCTTGAAAGCGTTAACTTCACATCACTATCTTTAAAGCGCTTTTTACCCATACTAAGCTGCATAGCAACACGTTGGTGCTGATCTTTCACTTTAAACTGCGATTTAGCATGTAAAGCATTGCTCGAGCCTTTTTCAATCACGTGCAGCAAGTAAGTGTCGTCGTCGTTAAGGGCTTGGCTTGTTCTTAACATTGCTTTGCCATTTACCTGACCAAGCTTCAATCCAACACTACCATCGCTAAATCCTGCATTTTCCATTTGCTTACGTGCAACCATGGCTTGCATTGGCATTTGTCTAAAGTTGTCATCTCGCACCGACAGCTTATCAAGCTGTAAGCCATGAGGCTTAAATACTTCGCCACTATCAAAGCGTGCTTTTGGTGCAATGCGAATAAAGTTATCAGCTTGGTTTACAAAGACAGGCACACCGCGCTTAAGCTCTTTACCCGAAACTTTCTGCCAATATTCAACACTGTCTTTTTCAAGTGTTTGTAGTTGAGCGCTTGATGCTGGTTGAACTTGAGGGAATTGATAAACCGTTTGCTCATTAGCTTTCGCTGCTGTGCTTACAAGCACTATTGCAGCTGCAATTGTGGTTAACTTATTAATCATAGCGGGCTCCTAAATTCGGTTTTTAAGCATGTTTGGCAAGCCAAAACAGTTACGTCGACTTTGCTGATGACTTAAAGGCTCACCACCTTGGGTTCGTGATTTATCGGTAAACCACACCACCCCAGCTAACGACTGAGAACTGCAATTTAAAAAGCCATCTGAGCAGCTATCTAACCAGTTTTGCGTTACTTCAAGGCCCACTTGATTTTGATAACCGCCACAATAGCTATCGCTATCCCATACAGCTGATTCAACATCACTGCCCACCACGGTTTCGAATCGAGACGGTAAATTTGGGCGGTTCGGTGTGCCATACAGCCACTGTGCGTTATACGATTCCATCCAGGATACTTGTTGTTGTTTTACTGCATCGCTGCCGTAACCTAAAAGCCAACCCAAGCTTTGCTCGAACGAATTACCCGCAATAACCGCATCAGCCAACGGCGTACCACCACTTGAAGGAGCCAGAGCAATAGTACGCGTGACTTTGCTAATAATATTTGGATAGCGGCTATCCCATGTTGGGTTAGATAAAATCCAACGCACTACATTACCGCCATTAGAATGGGTGATCAGGGTTAAATCAGTGATGTTTTTATTATTGATAAATGTAGTGAGCTGCCCTGCTAAACAGCCAGATGCCGCGTCTGCCCACATGTATTGATCAAAGTCACAATTAATGACCGTGTAATTACTACTGTTTGGTAAACCTTGACGAACCGTGTCGACAAAACTGCCTGTCCAATAGTCATTATACGCATCGCTTTGCTGGCCTGTACCGTGCACAAATGCGACTCCTTGCGCAGCAAAAGCACTGTGGCTGATACCCGCTGCCAACATTAAAGCTGGCACTAGTGAGAGTGTTTTTATTTTCATGTGTGTTCCTGTTGATTGTCATTTTATCTATCAGGTTGGAGGAGTGACCTCCGACCAAAAACATAGACCAAACAGGTACGAAAGCAAGAATGAATTTACATTAATTTAACTTTTGTGCGTTTTTTAAGTACAAATTATTAGGTTTTAGGAGAAAAAGAAGGGGTGAGATGCGAGATGCGAGGTGCGAGGTGCGAGGTGCGAGGTGCGAGGTGCGAGGTGCGAGTAAACTTTCCCCTTTACTCTTTCTAACTTGCTAACTTTCAATCTGATAGCTCTTTTGTTCATCGCGCGAAATAAATTTCACGCCTACGGATGAGCATTTCAATTTAACTACTCGCAGGCACAATCTAATCTAACTTCTAACAACTGATACCTAATATCTCCATTTTTTGTTCGGCGTTAAAACGCCTCCTACACCTCGTATCTCGCAAACTTTCCCCTTTACTCTTTCTAACTTGCTAACTTTCAATCTGATAGCTGACGGCTGAAAGCTGATAGCTCCTTTACCCTTTCCCCTTGTATCTCGCTAATTAGTTGGGTTTCGCTCCGCTCTACCCAACCTACCAGCTCGCTAACTTATGCTTTTACGAACCATATAGCGCTTTCATCAATTGGCGCAGGTTCTTTTGATTAGTTTCCGTCTTAACCAGTGCTTTTAAACGGCTTTTAACCTCTGGTTTTGACTTCGCTTGTTGACTTAACGCCGATATAGCGGCACTTCGAATATCTTTCGGGTTACTAGCGTCAGCAAAGGCATAAATACTATCTAATTGTTCTGCGTCTAACTCATTATTACCCATTGCCTTTAAAATCGCCCCTTGCGTTTTACTATCAGTTTCTTGATTTAGTTGATTACTCAAGTAATTCAAACTGGTTTTACTTGGCATTTTTGCCAATGCCTCTGCCGCATTTAGGCGTAATCTTGCACTGTCGCCAGCTAAATAATCTCCAATAAGCTGTTGATGATCATAGTCTCCACTATTGCCCAGTGCGGTGATTAGGGCTGATGCTTTTTGCTCCGTTGCACTTGAACTTAATGAATCAGCTAACTTTTCTGTTAACTGACTCGAAAACTCACTGCCCTGCTGATTTTTTGCAATCGCCCCCATTACCATTAAAGCACTATGAGCCAGCTTTGAATTTTCTTCATCAAGACCATATGACATGGAATACTCAAAAATCGCCTCAACCTGCATGTCAGTTAAGGGTTTTTCACTGTATTTTAGTGCCATTAAACTTCTAAAGCGCTGATTTGGAGAAAATAAACCAGGCTCAACAAATACCTCTGTCAGTAATTGTTTTGAATTAACTGAGTCATGCTTACCTAGGTACATAAACAATTTACTTTCCAAAGGATCTGCAATTGATTTAGTTGAAATAAGCTCTTTTAAGCTCATCAAATACTGATCATTGTCATAAAGAAATTGCAGAAGCGTTTTTCGGTCTCCCTCTAGCCAATCCATACTTTTTAAAGCTGTGATAAACGTTTCAGTATTTTTTAAGGGTTGAGGCGGCGCTTTAGGGTAAACCCAATCTGTGCTTAAATTCTCCCATTGATTAGGGTCTTCAGGTAATTGTAGTAACCTTGCATCACCGGGTATCGATTGATTTGAGCGATTTAAACTTAGTGTTTGCAGTACTTCAATATTCATACTTCCATCACTACTACTGACTTGAATATGACTATTTCCGAGGGTTTTTGTTAACCAGCACTTATCGTTTTCAAAAGTAAACTCATCACTAATAATGTTCGCCGCTTCCAACTGCATTAGCTTTTTCGCAGCATTAGTGCTTTGCCTAGTGTCGGTTGGTACTAAATAACTGAGTTTATTTCGCTTTAGTTTGTTATCAGCTAACACTGTGTAGAGTGATTTGTACTGACCAATATCATCACGCTCTTTAACCCAGTACTTATCCCCCTGTAAATTTTCAGGGGGTTTTGCACGGTGAAAGGCACGGTATAAAGCAATCAGCTTTTGTTGATCGGCCACTTTTAATTTAGCGTTAAACCGATAATCTAAAACTTCACCTGAGCTATTGCTAATTTTCACAGCAAAAGGCACTGCATACTCATTGCTGGTACTCACTGTTTTATTCAACTTTGCTTGAGCTTGGTACAGCTCAAAACCCAACCAGTGAAATTTCTCTGCAACTAACAAAGGCCGATAAATTAACCGCCCTAGCAAGTCAAACTGGCTTTTTGAGGGGCTATTCATCGAAACAATATTAGTATCTGCTTTTGATTGAAGTTCACCCCAAACAGTACAATGAGGCACTGCATAAGCGGCCGAAGCATAGCCTAATAAAGTGCCAAATAATAAACTCAGTTTAATTAAACGCATTATACCTTTGCCTTCATACTAATAATTTAAGGTTGCTGATTCGTCTAAAATTGTCCAGCTTTTATCGTACAAGGTACTGGTATCGTAGATAGTTTGAGTTTTGGTTTTTGTCTTAATCTTGCAACACCACTTGTATTTAGGGTATTTCACATAAACATAAAATTCACCGGAAATAGCCTCAATATCATTTGTTACATCAATTCCTAAGGTTATTTTAGAATCAGTGATAGCTTTAGCTAAATCCGCATAAAGTGTGGCATTAAATGTATCTGCAATAATTAAGAAGTCGATACCAACACCGCCACTTGCAACGCCCAAATTTATTTCTGCAGTAGCATATGCATCCATGCTGGCAGTAACAATATCTCCCCCTAAGTCAATTCGGCTATTGCTATAAGTTAAACCAACTCCTAAATCCAAGCTGCCAGTGACGCCAGCCTCCACTGTCACCGGAACAATTACAATGGTGAACGTCGTTTCAACCACTTTTTGCTCTTCGCTCCAGCTATATCCTAAAGACTTGTCTAAGGCCGTTAACGTGTCACCCTCGTCAATTAAAGTGTCACCCAGCACACTAAAGTTTGCTGCATAAGTAATCTCACCATCACTTACATTTGCACTCGCTTCAGCACTGGCACTAACCAAACTCGCTGATTTATCAAATAGGTAAAGATCTAAATCTGCTTCAACTAGCCCCTCGGCTGAACCACCATTACTAGAAGAAACATTCATATAGCTATAAAAAGAAGGGCTGATTGCTACAGCATCACTGTCACCATAAGTAGCACTCCAACTGCCAACTTTTGCCAACGTTGTTGCTGCTGAAGCTGTAGTCTGCATCGCTGATGCTGACGCTATTGTTGTTTTATTACTATTTAGCTCTACCGATTCTGCAGTACTCACTTCATCATGATAAAGCGCATAAGGTACTTCAACGGTAATACTATTATTTTCGCTATGAGCTTCAATTTCATCAGAGTTGTCGTGGAAGGTAAATGTCATGCTAAAACTGTTTTCACCACCATCGTGATCAAAATTATCGTGTATCGCTTTTAGCAATACGCCATTTACTGCAACATCCCAAGGAAAGTAATGAGATTGCTCATGGTCAGGAAACTTAATACGCATCGTCTCCATATAAGCTTGCGCTTGCTCATTCCATAAGTGAGCATGATAAGTGGTTTCGCCGATGGTTATTGTTGCACTGATGTCAGCCTCGTTGACTGAATTACCAAATTTGGTGGCATTAATAAAGCCTATTAAATCAGGTACTTTCTGTGTTGGTTCACCAGTACCTGTGGTATCTCGTTTACCCGGACCAGGAAAAATAGCAAAGCCGTCGCCAACTTTAAGTTTATCTAAAACAAAATCATGATAATGACCATCGCTAATGGTTACTGAGCTGTAGGTTGTTTCGTCACCAGACTCAATGCCACGCGACTTATTATCTGTAACATCAACTTCACTTGAGATCACACCACTTGTATCAACAAAAGCGGCAATAATAAATTCACCCGAAACGAGATCTTCATTTGGCAAAATTAATGTTGCCGTATGATTTTGCTCGCCTTCTTGTAACTGCTCAATATAAAACTCACCCAAATCGTAGCCATCAGGCTCATCTTCAGTTTCGAGCTCAGCGACTTTACTTCTTTCAATTAAAATAAATGAAACACCAACATGTTCATTCGTTAATAAGGTTGTTTCGGTACTGAAATCAACTGTGATCTGTTGCCCTGGTTGATAAACGTCATCAGACACT
Source organism: Pseudoalteromonas sp. CH_XMU1449-3 (assembly GCF_037027245.1). Lineage (NCBI taxonomy): Bacteria > Pseudomonadati > Pseudomonadota > Gammaproteobacteria > Alteromonadales > Pseudoalteromonadaceae > Pseudoalteromonas > Pseudoalteromonas sp. CH_XMU1449-3. The sequence goes on along the minus strand of NZ_JAYMDY010000001.1, from coordinate 189,827 downwards.
GGGCTCATAGATTTCAAAGCGACATTAGCAACAGCTTCTTGTTCGGTAGAGTCATCATCAGAACACCCAACTATTGAAAGTAGGGATAAAGCCAACACAGCACTAATCCTTTTACACTGATTCATATTACGATTCCTAATTATTGATTGTAATTTCGACAAACTATTAATTAATAAAACTCATACTTCTACTCAAAGTCCGACCGACTTATTTTCGAAACGGTTAAGCTTTAACCCACCCAAATTGGGGTACAAAAGGTTCATATTTCAAAGGGTAAATCACAATAATGGATGAATTATGGAGGGATAAAAATTTTTAATAGGTGCGAGGGACGAGGTGCGAAGTGCGAGATGTAGGAGATGCTTTAACGCCGTACAAAAAGGAGATATTAGATATCAGTCATTAAAAGTTAGATGGAAAATACAAGTTTGCGAGTTAGAAAGAGTAAAGGGGAAAGAGACGAAATTCGAGTCGTAGGAGGCGTTTTAACGCCGAAAAAAGAGTTATTAGATATCAGTCGTTAGAAGTTAGATGGAAAATACAAGTTTGCGAGTTAGAAAGAGTAAAGGGAAAGAGACGAAATTCGAGTCGTAGGAGGCGTTTTAACGCCGAAAAAAGAGTTATTAGATATCAGTCGTTAGAAGTTAGATTAGATTGTGCCCGCACATAGTTAAATTGAAATGCTCATCCGTAGGCGTGAAATTTATTTCGCGCGATAAACATAAGAGCTATCAGATTAAGAACAAAAGTTAGCGAGTTAGCAAAGGGAAAGTTTGCGAGTTCGGGGAAATTTATCCTTTCCCCTTTCCTCTCGCTAACTTATCGAGCTTCGCAGTGCTCTGCCCAACACGCTGTTATTAATACCCTTCAAACCTTGTTGCACAACCTATGCCTATGCACTCAACACCACTGTCGAGTTCTAACAGCTCTAAATTATAGCTTTTGCTTACATCTACTTTTTTTAGTGGGTTATTAAAAAGGCTGATATCTACTAAATTTGCATGTTCACGTAAATCAATGTTTTTTAATTTGTTATTTGACAAAAAGAGCACTTGAAGCATAGGGTTTGCTGTTAAATCGATAGTGCTTAAGTGGTTATTACTGGCGTAAAGTGCAGTTAACTTTTTATTATGGCTGATGTCTAAAGAGCTAAGCTGGTTGGCATCTAGGTTTAGTTCGCTGAGCATCTTGAACTTGCTTAAATCTAGGTTTTTTAACTGATTATTTGCAAGCTCAAGGTTACGAATACCACTCGGTATATTTACTTTTGTGAGCTTATTGCCCGACAGATTAAGTTGATACAGTTCAGAATTAACAAGCGTCAATTCGCCTGTCAGCTTATTATCTTTAAGATCAAGCCATGTAAGTTTACTGTTAGTGCTTACATCAAGCTTTGAAAGCTTATTACCACCCAGCATTAAAGTCTCTAACTCTTCGTTGTTACTTACATCAATACTCGTAAGGCTGTTTTGGCTTAAATCAACACGGAAAAGCTGGCTGTTGTGACTTATGTCGATTTCGGTCAGCTGGTTTGGCACTTTCTTATCGGCAGGCCTGCTTGTAATGCCACCAATTTCACCAACTATGAAGCTATCTCCTTCATTACTGAGGACGAGTTTTGTTAAGTTACTGAAATGCTCAACCCCTTTGGCTGAAGTAATACCGCGATCTCTGCAATGTATTTTTGTCACCTCCCCCACAGTTTTATAGCCACTTTCTTGTAAACACGTTAAGAAATTAGCATCTGCAACCACGGCCTCTATTGGTGTATCGTCATTAGCCGAAGCACCAGCAACCCCAAGATTTAACACAAGCAAACAGGCCAAAGCCCTTTTAATGCGCACAAAGTTCCCTTTTAACATTCTTTCACCTTAAATTTTCAACAACATAATCAGGTGGTTAAGTAAGAGGTTTCGCCACCCAATAGCAAAGCATGCATAATACAGGTTATTTGATGTTTGTACCCATATAAATACAGAAATTCTTCCGAAGTTGTTTTTTAATGGGTTCGCGCGAAATAAATTTCACGCCTACAGCGCTAGGTGCAAGGTGCAAGGTGCAAGGTGCAAGGTGCAAGGTGCAAGGTGCAAGGTGCAAGGTGCAAACAGCATAGTGTCGGGATTAGGATTGGTAAATAGGTTAGGCAAAAAGAAAGACCTGACCCCATAGCTTCCGCCCGCTTTCTTTTCTGTATAGCGCCTCATCGGCTTGAGAACACTTGGGGTCTTGCATTTTTCCTGGACCAAACACCAATCTCACGTTTAATACTCTCCCCCGTCATCACGCCCTGAAAATAAGTAATTGATGAGTAGTTCATTTCATGGATGAAATCAAAGCCGTGACTTCGCCATGGATGGCGATTACACGGCGTTTACGTTCACATCAATTAATTATTTGAAGGATTAAGCGTGATGCTCGGGTGGCGCTGGGAGAGTCCTGAGAGGGGTCAGCGGCAGCCCCTCTTTGGCTGCCGTCGCCAGCGCGACAAAACCTTGAATAAGGTTTTTAATGTAGGTCGCGGATTTATCCCGATATATTCCTAAAAATACTTTCAGGCTAAAATCTGACAACAAACGCTATTGAACGCGAAATAAATTTTACGCTAAATAGATTCCAGTATAGTTAACTTTTTCTCAAAAACGCTTTCACTCATTAATTTAGGATAGTTCTTTAACAAGAACTTAGTGATTTCTTCTTGGTTATCAATAACATTATTTTCAGCGCTAATACTCATAAACCCATAGTCTATGATAGTTTTTAAATCACCAATGTAAGTAACCGTATTTTCTTTGACTTCAAAACCTTCATTTCTATCCAGTAGGAAGTAGTGGTTACCAAATACTATTTGCCACCATTTATAATGACCAACTGGAAGTTTGAAAATATTATGATCGCTATTTTTATCAGGTGTGAATTCTACTTTTTTTGAAAGACCGGCATCATTACTTTCCCCTTGGTAAACCGCTATATATTTTAAATGAGGAACAAATATGTTACCAACTTCATCTGTATTTGAAATTAAATTTGTAACAACTATTCCTTCAGAATTACTTATACTCTGCCCATCTATATGTTTTTCTTGAATCATAGAACATGCTGATAAAAGAAGCATAGCAATAACAAATATTGTACTTTTTAGAGATCTCATCATATTTTAAAGTTTTAATTATTTTGCGTTAATAGTACCCAATACGTAACAATAATAAAATACTGAAATTAAGAAATACATAGCTGCCTTAGACCACAACCCGTGAGCCTGCATTCACACTCCCCTAAGTCAAACATCAACCTCACATTTACGTTCACATCAATTATATTTTCAAGGAAATAGCGTGATGCTTGGGTGACTAGTGACCGAAACGAAGTTTCGCAGCGCGAGGAAGTGGAAGCATGGATGCTGACAGGAACCCTGCTTTAGGGATGAATTATTTACAGCAGAATTAAATTGGAAAACTCGCCCCTTGGTTGCCGCCAGCAATCTGGCAAAAACCTTGAATAAGGTTTTTAATGTAGGTCGCGGATTTATCCCGACAAAAGTTAGCAGTAGGAATCATCAGCCAAGGTGATACAATTTTTGGGCTATAGCCGACTCCTACAACAATATTGAGCTCGGTGTAGCATGAAGCGCCTCTGTGGTGAAATAAATTTATTTTTCGCCCTAAAGGACGACCTACAACAAACTATTGCGAGCGAAATAAATTTCACGCCTACGGTATCGAATTCAGCCATAGCAATATACGGGCACAAACAACTTATTACTTACAGCTCTTTTGATTTAATCTGATAGCTCCTTTCCCCCTTTCCCCTCGCTAACTGTCCCCTCGCTAACTTGTTGAGTTTCGCTCCGCTCTACCCAATCTACCCGCCGCTTTCTTCACGCCACAAAAAAGCCGTTGCTTTGCGGCAACGGCTTTTATAATCATTTGAAAATTATAAAAAATTAATCTCTATAATTCTCGATTGGGGCACAGCTACAAACTAGGTTACGGTCGCCGTATACGTCATCGATACGGGTTACTGTAGGCCAGAATTTGTCTTTTGCTACGCTTGGTACTGGGAATGCTGCGTAGAAACGGTCGTATGCGCGATCCCACTCATTGCCTAGTACGTCTGCTTGTGTGTGCGGTGCAAACACTAGCGGGTTGTTTTCAATTGACCATTCGCCAGATGCGATACGGTCGATTTCTGACTTGATTGACACCATTGCTTCGATGAAACGGTCGATCTCAACTTTAGACTCAGACTCAGTTGGCTCAATCATTAGTGTGCCAGCTACTGGGAATGACATAGTTGGTGAATGGAAGCCGTAATCTTGTAGACGTTTAGCTACATCCATTTCAGTGATGCCTGTTTGCTCTTTAAGTGGGCGTAGGTCAACAATACACTCGTGCGCAACGCGGTTGTTACGGCCACGGTATAAAATTGGGTAGTGCTCGCTTAGCTTCTCAGATAAGTAGTTAGCGTTCACGATAGCCATTTCTGTTGCTTGTTTTAAGCCTTCAGAGCCCATCATGGCGATGTATGCCCACGAGATTGGTAAAATAGCCGCTGAGCCGTAAGGGGCAGCAGAAACCGCACCGTTACCGATGTTTGTGCCAGCAACATTAATTACGCTGTGGTTAGGCATAAATGGCGCTAGGTGAGATTTAACACCGATTGGGCCAACACCTGGACCACCACCACCGTGTGGAATACAGAATGTTTTGTGTAGGTTAAGGTGCGATACGTCAGAACCGATTGAACCTGGGCTTGTAACACCTACTTGCGCGTTCATGTTTGCGCCGTCCATGTACACTTGACCGCCGTGCTGGTGCACGATGTCACAGATTTCACGAATTGTTTCTTCGTAAACACCGTGTGTAGATGGGTAAGTGATCATGATACAAGATAGGTTTTCAGATACCTCTTCGGCTTTCGCTTTAAGGTCTGCCATATCAACGTTACCGTTTTTATCACAGTCAACAACCACGATTTTCATGCTTGCCATTTGTGCAGACGCTGGGTTTGTACCGTGCGCTGAACTTGGGATCAAACATACGTTACGGTGACCTTCACCGCGTGACTCGTGGTATTTACGAATCGCGATTAAGCCTGCGTATTCACCTTGTGCACCTGAGTTAGGTTGTAGTGAAACTGCATCGTAACCTGTGATGTTTACTAACCAATCATGTAGCTCAGTCATCATGATTTGGTAACCCGCTGCCTGATCAAGTGGGCAGAATGGGTGTAAATTTGCAAACTCAGGCCAAGTGATTGGGATCATCTCAGCTGTCGCATTAAGTTTCATCGTACATGAACCTAATGAGATCATTGAGTGGTTAAGCGCTAAGTCTTTGTTCTCTAGGCGCTTGATGTAACGCAACATTTCAGTCTCGCTGTGGTACGAGTTGAAGTTAGGGTGCGTTAAAATTTCGTCATCGCGTACTAGGCTTGCAGGAATAGAGTTGCTGCCGTTTACTTCGATTTCGTTTGCTAGCGCATCAACGCTTAGGCCGTGATCTTCACCTAAAATGATGTCGAATAGCTCAGCTACGTCTGCACGCGTTGTTGTTTCTGATACAGAAATTGAGTATTCACCTGCGCGGTTAGACGCAAAGTTAACGCCGTGCTCTACTGCACGTGCAACGATTTCGTCTTTATTATCTGCAACAACAGTCAGTGTATCGAACCATGTGTCGTGCTTAAGGTTTACACCTTTCGCTTTTAAGCCTGCCGCTAAGATATCTGCAAAACGGTGGATACGCTCAGCGATAGTTTTAAGGCCCTGTGGACCGTGGTAAACCGCGTAGAACGCTGCCATGTTCGCTAGTAGTACTTGCGCTGTACAGATGTTTGAGTTGGCTTTTTCACGACGAATGTGTTGTTCACGTGTTTGCATTGCCATACGTAGTGCGTCGTTACCTAAACGGTCTTTAGAAACACCGATAATACGACCTGGTAGTGAACGCTTGTACTTGTCGCGTGTTGCGAAGAATGCAGCGTGTGGACCACCGTAACCCATAGGTACACCAAAACGCTGTGCTGAACCAAGTACTACGTCTGCACCTAATTTGCCTGGCGCTTTAAGCATTAATAAGCTCATGATGTCTGCAGCAACACAGGCAATCGCTTTTTTGTCTTGTACTTGTGCGATTAGGTCAGTTACGTCAGTGATTTCACCAGTTGTTGATGGGTATTGGAATAACGCACCAAAAATCTCATGATTAGCCGCTTCGCTTGCAGGACCAACAACAACTTCAAAACCAAACTGGTCTGCACGTGTAGCAACAACGTCGATTGTTTGTGTATGTACGTCATCAGCAATGAAGAAGATGTTAGCTTTTTTAGCTTTAGCAACACGCTTTGCAAGGCCCATTGCTTCTGCAGCAGCCGTTGACTCGTCAAGTAATGACGCGCTTGCTAAATCAAGACCAGTTAGGTCTAGGGTCATAGTCTGGAAGTTTAATAATGATTCTAAACGACCTTGTGCAATCTCTGGTTGGTATGGTGTATACGCAGTGTACCAGCCTGGGTTCTCAAGTACGTTACGTAAAATTACGTGTGGTACGTGAGTTGGGTGGTAACCTTGACCGATGTATGATTTGAACACTTTATTTTTGCTTGCTACTGATTTTAAGTAGCTTAGTGTTTCAACTTCAGTGCGGCTTTCGCCAATTGATAAACCTTGCTCTAAGCGAATGCTTGCAGGTACCGTTTGACCGATCAGCTCTTCAACACTCGATACTCCAAGAGCGCTCAGCATGTCGCTTACTTGCGCTGGGCTTGGCCCAATGTGGCGGCGAATAAAATCTTGCTTTTGCTCTAATTGTTCAAGAGATTTGGCGTTTGACATTTGTCCAGATTCCTATGATCCAAAAAAAAGTGGTTACTGCCAATGGGTAACTGGCAATAACTTAAAAACAGGTTGATTCAGTAACTTACAGCGTATGGAAAAGTAAGCTATAAAATCATAAAAGCCCCTGTGAAACCCAAGCAGCGCATTTAATTAGCTGGGGATCTAGACGGGGCTTTTAGTCGGCGTGACTAATTAATTAGTCTTCGTCGATTGTGTTAGCGTAGCCTTCAGCGTCTAACAGGTTATCAAGCTCTGATGTGTCAGATGCTTTGATACGGAATAACCAACCGTCAGTGTACGGGTCGTTATTTACTGTTTCAGGCGAATCTTCAAGCTCTTCGTTGATTGCAACGATTTCACCGCCGATTGGTGCGTAGATGTCTGATGCTGCTTTTACAGACTCAGCTACTGCGCAGTCTTCACCCGCGTCAACTTCATCACCAACTTCTGGTAATTCAACGAATACCATGTCGCCAAGAAGTTCTTGTGCGTGCTCAGTGATACCTACAGTAAACGTACCGTCACCTTCGTCGCGAACCCACTCGTGTGAAGTAGCATATTTTAATTCGCTTGGGATATTGCTCATCTTTTTGTTCCTTTGGTTTATATTGGGTGATAACACCAAATTTTTTATAGTTTAGATAACTGATTTGCCGTTACGTACAAAGCAAGGTTTAACAACCTTAACGTTAACCAGTTTTTTACGCATCTCTACTTGGGCTGTTTCGCCAGTTGAACGCGGAACGCGTGCTAGCGCAACACTGTGACCAAGGGTTGGTGAGAATGTACCAGAGGTAATCACCCCTTCACCACCTTCAACGATGACTTTTAAACCGCTACGCAATACGCCTTTTTCTTCAAGCACTAAGCCAACTAGTTTGTCTGTGCTCTTATCAGCGCGTTGCTGCTCTAATACTTCACGACCGATAAACTTACGATCTTCTGGCTCCCATGCGATTGTCCACGCCATGTTTGCAGCAAGTGGAGAAACACTTTCGTCCATATCTAGGCCGTATAGGTTCATACCCGCTTCAAGACGTAACGTATCACGCGCACCTAGACCTGCTGGCGCTACGCCTGCGTCTAGAAGTTGTTGCCATAAATCAGCAGCTTGATCGTTAGGCACTACGATTTCATAACCATCTTCGCCAGTATAGCCTGTTGTCGCAATAAATAAATCACCTGCTTGCACACCAAAGAAAGGCTTCATACCTTCAACAGCAGCTTGTTGCTCTGCATTAAGTACTGCTGCTGTTTTAGCACGTGCGTTAGGGCCTTGAACGGCAATCATTGCAAACTCAGGACGCTCAGTAACCGTTACGGCGAAATCAGCCGAAACTTTAGCTAAATGCGCTAAATCTTTTTCACGTGTTGCTGAGTTAACTACTAAACGGTAGTTCGTTTCTGAGAAGAAGTAGATGATTAGGTCGTCGATTACGCCGCCTTCTTCGTTAAGCATACCTGTGTAAAGTGCTTTACCTGGTACAGTTAACTTAGCAACGTCGTTTGCAACTAGCTTACGTAAGAACGCTTGTGCTTGCTCGCCTTGAATATCGACAATAGTCATGTGAGATACGTCAAACATACCTGCATCTGTGCGAACCGCATTATGCTCTTCGATTTGTGAGCCGTAGTTGATTGGCATTTCCCAGCCGTGGAAATCAACCATTTTTGCGCCAGCTTCAAGGTGCTTAGCATGTAAAACTGTTTTAGAAGTCATAATATTCCTTCACTTTTAAATTAACCCACAAGTTGTGGGGCGTGGCCTCAATTTAATGAGGGGGAATAACATGGGCGGCGATTATACATTAGTTGCACAGTTGTCACACCCAAATTGCGATTTTGTAACTAAAAAACAGCTAAACACCCAAGTGCGTAGCTGTTTTAAAAATTTTATATTTTAAGCAACGTTGGCTAAGGCTAAATCAAAGCCGAGCTGCTGTAAGTGCGTTTGCCATTTATCAAGCTCTGCTTGGCGCGCCACCAGCTGAAATTGCTGTGTTGCTTGGTTATCTATGGCGGTAATAAATACCTCACCACTTTGTGCACCATAACAACTGCGCATGTCTGATAAACGCAGCCCCGGCGTTAGCTTAAAGCTGTCGACCAAGGCATCAAACGCTTGCTCACCACTTAGGGTTAGTGCGCTTAAATCGTCACGCATTACATAATCAATGTCGTAACGTAGTTGTTGCTCATTAATAAGCGACTGTAATTGCACGCAGGCATCTTTACCTAATACAAAACGAAATGCAGTTTCGTTAAAGTAATACAGGGCATAAGCGTAGCTGCTTGTTAGGTCATCGTCTAATGAACTACGTAAGCCTAAACCGCTGGCGGTTAGCTTATTAATATCAAGACCTAAAATAGCCGTTAAAAATGGGATTGCTTCAGTGCCACTAAAATCCATAATGGCAGTATCGCTATTTGCTTGTAGCACGTTGTCTGCTGGGGTCTCAGCTTGGCTGTGGCGAGCAAACATTATTGGCGTAAAAGTCATATGTGACACCTATCAATCGTTAATGCTTGAAGTATATTGCGCCGTGCTAGCAACAACAAATTGTAATTATTTATCAATTGATAAATAATGCTTATATACATAGCCCTATAAATAGAATTTTTTAATGAAAAACATTTCTACCGATAGTTTACGTACTTTAGTCACTGTTGTTGAAGTTGGCGGGTTTGCCAAAGCAGGTGAATTATTGGGGCTATCGCAACCGGCTGTGAGCTTACAAATAAAGCGCCTAGAAGACATGCTGGGCCATAAGCTGTTTAAAAAGCAAGGCCAGCGCCAAGTGCTTAATCAATATGGCGAACTGCTTATGCCATTAGCTAAGCAAATGCTGCAACAAAACGATGCCATTTTGCAGCAGTTCACCAGCGAAAACGTGACCGGTAAAGTGCGCTTGGGGATCCCCAGTGAATTTGCCGCTCGTATTTTACCGTCGATCATTGGTGACTTCGTGGCCCTCTACCCTGACGTATCGCTCGAAGTGCGCTCTCGTTTGAGTAAGCATTTATTGTCGGTCTCGCGCCAAGATCAATTCGATTTAGTACTGGCATTAAACGAAGAGCTAGAATCTGCCAAATTCCCTATTTTTATGCAAGACCAACTAGTATGGGTGGGTGATTTAAACCTTGCACAGAACGATGTGGTAACGCTTGTAACCGCCCCCGAGGGATGTATTTATCGCCGCCGCGCAATCGAGGCGCTACAAAGTGCGGGTATTAAATACCGCATTGCCTACAGTAATGCCGACTTAACCGGCCTAACTGCGGCATTAAAAGAAGGCTTAGGCATTACGGTGCTTGCAAAAAGCACCGTACCGAATGAGCTTAATTACCAAATACAAACCAAGGACCTCCCCGAGCTTGGTCAAATCGGTATTAGTTTAATTAAACGCACCGACGATCCCGGCACCGCCGTAGATAAACTCGCCGAATTCATTGCCCTACGTTTGACTTAGGATTGAGTTGCGAGTTGCGAGTTGCGAGTTGCGAGTTAGCAAGTTAGCAAGTTAGCAAGTTAGCAAGTTAGCAAGATTGTAGCAGCGATTTTATATCGCGTAGGAATTTAGCTAGGTGCTAGGTGCTAGGTGCTAGGTGCTAACAGCATAGACTTTTTTCGGCGTTAAAACGCCTCCTACAACTCGCATCTCGTTCCTCGTATCTCGCAAACTTTCCCCTTTACTCTTTCTAACTCGCTAACTTTTAATCTGATAGCTAACGGTTGAAAGCTGATGGCTCCAAACGTTAGGCTTAGATAAGCATCGCGCGAAATAAATTTCACGCCTACGGGTATGCATTTCACTGAGACTGCGTGCAGGCTGATCTGACTTATAGCTTAAAGCTTACAGCTCTGTTGTTTTAATCTAACTTCTAACCACTGATATCTAATAACTCTTTTTTCGGCGTTAAAACGCCTCCTACATCTCGCATCTCGTTCCTCTTATCTCGCAAACTTTCCCCTTTACTCTTTCTAACTCGCTAACTTTTAATCTGATAGCTGACGGCTGAAAGCTAATGGCTCCACCCTATTAAGTTTTACTTAACACCTCCCCAAAACCAATATCGTAATACAATACTACTGTATTTCTTATATCTTATTTATTTCAAAAACTTACAGTTCAGAGCTGTTTTATTACAAATAGGATTGATTCGCATTATTTTACATGTTTTAATTGCGCCGGTTAAAAAAATCTAAACATATACAGGACACACAATGACACCTAAGTTTATTGTTTCTACGCTTTCGACTGCGGTCGCTTTATCTTTAAGCGCTAATGCTTTTGCAAAAGATGTAACTAAAGAAGAGAAGAACTTCGAGCAAATCACTGTAATTGGCTCTGCATCTGCAATTAACGATATTCCTGGCTCTGCTACTTTTATTGATGAGCAAGAACTAGAAAAGTTTGAATATACTGATATATCTCGTGTTTTAAGTGCTGTACCGGGTGTATATGTACAAGAAGAAGACGGCTACGGCCTTCGTCCTAACATCGGTATGCGTGGTACGGGTACAGGTCGTAACGACAAAATCTCAGTAATGGAAGATGGTGTACTTGTAGCACCAGCACCTTACTCAGCGCCTTCTGCTTACTACTTCCCTACTATGGGTCGTATGGAGTCTATCGAAGTACTTAAAGGTGCAGCTTCTGTAAAGTATGGCCCGCGTACAACAGGCGGTGTTTTAAACTTAGTTTCTCGTAGCTTACCAACTGAAGGGTCTAAAGGTTTACTTAACGCCGAGCTTGGTAGCGACGGTTTCTACAAAGGTCATGCTTACTTCGGTAAAAAGAAAAACAATGCTGCGGGCCTTGTAGAAGTATTTACTTACGGTGCAGATGGCTTTAAAGATTTACCTGTAGGTAGCGACAACACAGGATTTGAAAAGAACGATTTCTTATTAAAGTTTGGCTTTGACTTTGGTGACAACGAAGCACACAGCCTAGAAATGAAGTTAAAATACTCAGACGAGCGCTCTGACGAAACGTACATGGGCTTAACTGACGCTGATTACCAAGCAAACCCTTACCGTCGTTATGCTGCATCGCAAAACGATGAAATGAACACACAACACAATGCATACCAAATCAACTATGCATACCGCTTTGGTAAAGGTTACGAGTTACTTGCTACAGCTTACCTGAACGATTTCCACCGTAACTGGTATAAAGCAAGCAAAGTAAGCAGCAGCTACCTTGAGCAATACAGCGAGTTTGAAGCAAACCCAACGAGCGAAGGTATTGAAGGTGTTGGCGTAAAAGCGAATAACCGTGATTACCAAGCGAAAGGCTTACAAACTGAATTCCATATCCCAGCGGGCAACCACTACATCACTGTGGGTGCACGTTACCACGAAGATGAAATGGATCGTTTCCAATGGGAAGACAAGTACACGCTTAACCAAGACCTATCAATGACGCTTACAGAAAAAGGCGTTCCAGGTTCAAACAGCAACCGTTTAGATAGCGCAGAAGCGACTACCCTTTTCATTCAAGATGAGTGGTCACTTGATGCATTAGTTATTAGCGCAGGTCTTCGCTACGAAGACATCACAATCAAACGTGTTGAATGGGCTAAGTCTGATCCTAACCGTGAAAATGGCCTAACAAAAGATATCAGCAACGACACTGAGATCTTAGTACCATCACTAGGTGCTACTTACACTGTTAGCGATAACCTAACGCTTCTTGCTGGTATTCAAAAAGGTTACGCACCAGCAGCCCCTGGTAATGCGGATCAAGAAGAAGAAGAGAGTGTTAACATTGAGCTAGGTGGTCGTTACGATTACGCAGGCATTCAAGGTGAAGTAATTTACTTTAACTCTGACTACACAAACATGCACGGTAACTGTACTGCGGCTGTAGGTTGTAGCGATGACAACATCGGCGACCAATACAACTATGGTGAAGTATCTGTGTCTGGCTTTGAGCTAAGTGCAGGTAAAGTATTTGCTACTAATGCAGCTTCGTTCCCAGTTCGCTTAACTTACACTTACACGGATTCTGAGTTCGACAACGCGTTTGAATCAGATCTTTGGGGTAGCGTAGAAAAAGGCGATGCAATGCCATACGTGCCTGAAAACCAATTAGCGCTTTCAGTGGGTGCTGAGTTCTCAAGCTTTGTATTCGATACACAAATGCGTTATGTGTCTGATGCACACGCAGACTTAACTAGCTCAGGTCGCAATGCAATCGACAGCCGCGTTGTATGGGATTTAGCTGCTAAATACCTAATCGACGACAAACAAAAAGTATACTTAACAGTAGACAACCTGTTTGACAAAACCTACGTTGCAAACCGTGCAAATGGCGGTATTCAACCGGGTAAACCACGTACCCTACAACTAGGTTACAGCTACTCGTTCTAATAAAACGACTTAGCGAAATATCAAAAGCCGTGTGATGATAATCCCACGGCTTTTTTGTGGGTGAGAGTTGCGAGTTGCGAGTTGCGAGTTGCGAGTTTTCAAAATTGTAGCAGCGATTTTATGTTGCGTAGGAATGGTTAAAGGTGCTAGGTGCTAGGTGCTAGGTGCTAGGTGCTAGGTGCTAACAGCATAGTGTTTTTTTGGGTTGGAATACCTCCCCCCTTTGACTTTTTTCGGCGTTAAAACGCCTCCTACACCTCGCATCTCGGCCCTCGAAACTCGTACCTTTACTCTTTCTAACTCGCTAACTTTTCAATCTGATAGCTGACGACTGATGGCTCCAAGCGTTGGGTTTCGCTCCGCTCTTCCCAACCTACGAGCTAATAAATCAAGCAATGTAAGTCGTCATTTATGGCGACACATAATCACTAACATCGACGGGCTAAAGCCCGACCTACGACTTACCCGTTGGTTTGAGAAGCATCGCGCGAAATAAATTTCACGCCTACAGGTGAGCATTTCAGCTCTTTTGTTTTCAATCTGATAGCTGAAGGCTGAAAGCTGATAGCTTTAGTTTAAGATCAAAAAAGCCGCGGTGATGGGCGTACCGCGGCTTTGCCTAACTTGAAAATAATCTACTGGATTACTTCCAGCTTCTCATCTTATGGCCTTTTAGGGCATAGAATAAAATGAATACATAACTTGGGATCATAACAACATAAGCGCCTTGTGCACCTAGGCCTGCTACGTTTCCTAAACCGATTAATAATGGGCCTAGTGCACCACCAGCAATGCCCATGATCAATAAGCCTGATGCAGTGCCTGTTAAGCGACCTAAGCCAGCTAAAGCCAGTGGCCAAATTGCAGGCCAAACCATGGCATTAGCAAAGCCTAATAACGCAATGCATAACAATGGGTCTGGTAATTGTGGGCCACCAAATGGCACTAATAATAGGTTTGAAATAATAAACGAGTCATTACTACCAAGTACCACTAACAACACGGTGATAATACCAGCAATACCCGACATTAATAACGCCGTTTGTTGGCTCATAAAGCGTGGAATAGTCAAAATACCAATCGCGTAACCAATCAACATACACGCCATAGTGTAAGAGGTCATAACTGAGTAGTCGGCAACGCCAATTTGTAAAGCGTACGAGCCAATGGTATCTGCTGCAATAACTTCAACAGCAACGTATAAAGCAATACCCACGACACCTAAAACTAAGTGAGGATGTGCTAGGGTTTCTTTAATTTCACCTTTACCGTTTGATGTTTCGTCTTCATCAAACACTAAATCAGGTAATGGTGCAAATTTCGCAAAGGCAGCAAATAACATGATTAACGCAGCAATCAATACATAAGGCATGATAAGGCTATTTGCCATAATATCTTTTTGTTCTTGCGATAATTTACCTGCGCCATCAACCACACCGCTTACTACTACAGCTGCAAAAATCACAGGCACGATAACACCCGCAAATTTGTTTAATAAGCCCATGATACACACGCGCACAGCGGCTGATTTTTCAGAGCCCATTTTCACCACATATGGGTTAACAGCGGTTTGTAGCACGGTTTGTCCAACACCTATCATTAACTGTGCGAACAAGAAAATTTCGATCATTTGCAGTTTCGCAGCCGGAATATACATCAGCGCCGATAAAGCCATAATCGCACAGCCAATCGCCATACCATTCTTATAACCAACGCGCTTGATCAGCATAGCCGATGGGATACCGGCAACTGTTACCGCAATATAAAAAGAAGAGATGATAAACGAAGCTTGTAACGGCGAAAGCTCAAGCATTTGCTGCAAAAACGGTGTGATTGCACCATTAAGCCACGTTATACACCCTAAGATAAAAAACATTGAGCCGGCCAATACCATTGGCAGCCAGATGCTTTGTTTTGTGTTGTTGTCACACTCAACCGTTGCTTCCATAATTGTTCTCTTAGTTTAATTATTTTTATTTGGTTGGAATCTAGTATACAACTCAACAGAGTTGTTTAATTTCCATACCAATCACAAAAATTTAATCATACACTAACAAAAATGACAGCGCTATCATTTTGCGTTCATATAAGTGCAAAAAAGCCGCAGCTAATTGCTTAACTGCGGCTTAAACTAAGTAGTAACAACTAGTTAGGTGTTATTTACCAATTGCTTCTTTTGCGAACAAATGTTTAATTGGGCCAAGGTTGTCTACAAGGCTTAAACCAACGCCACGTACAAGTTTTTTCAGTGGGTTAGCGCCTGCAAATAGCTCTTTTAAGCCTTGCATCATAGCAATGTGCTTTTGTGCATCAAGCTTACGAGTACGTTCATAATCACGCAGCGTGCGTGCACTTGCAAACTCGCCTTGCTCATTACTTAATAGCTCAATTAAATAAGCGGCGTCTTTTAGGCCAAGGTTCATACCTAAACCAGCTAATGGATGAATGGTATGCGCTGCATCGCCCATTAATACCACTTTACCCGACACCCACTGCTGGGCATAACGCATCTTAAGTGGAAACGCCATGCGCTCACTTTGCACTTCACATAAACCACATTGGCCATCGAGAGCTGCCATAACCGCTTTATTAAAGTTGCTATCATCAAGCGCTAGAAGTGTTTCACAATGCTCTGGGCTTGTTGACCAAACAATTGAGTGCGTATGTTTATCTGGCAAGGGTAAAAACGCCAGCGGCCCAGTGGGCAAAAACACTTGGCGTGCCGTGTTGTTATGCTCATCAGCGGTTCTAACTGTGGCAACAATGGCGTGATGGTCATAATCTTTAAAAGTAATTGGCATGTTGAACTGCTTACGAATAGCCGAGTTAGCCCCATCAGCCGCCACTAATAACTTAGCAATTACAGGCTCGCCGCTTTCAAGAGTAATAAACACATCAGAATCAGTTTGATGAATTTGCTGATAGCGGGTTTCGAACAATAAAGTGGCATTACTTTGCTTTTCAAGTTCGCTAATTAAAGCGTAGCGAATAATGTCGTTTTCAACGATATGACCTAACTGCGGCAAATCGAGATCGTTATGATCAAAATGGATTTTGCCAAAGCTGTCTTGATCACGTACATCCATCGAGGTATACGGTGTAGCACGTTGTTTAATGATCTCTGGCCATACATTTAAAGACTCAAATAAGCTCTGACTAGCTAAGCTTAATGCGCTCACGCGAAGTGCGTAATCATCACCCGGTAAGGTTTGATTTTTACTCGCATCAATCACCACAACGCTGATATCTGCTTTTGCTAAACCTAGTGCTAGCGTAAGGCCAACACAGCCACCACCGACAATACAAACTTGTGCTTGTTTCATATCCGTTTACCTTGCTTAACCTGACCCATAAGCTGTTTTGCCAGCGGGGTTTTTAACGAGGAGAATAAATCCATTGAGAAAAGACCAATGCTGCGACCAAGCGCAAGCAATCGTGATGAGTTAGAGAACAAACGCACTAGGCTGTCTGTGAGTGTCATCACGGTAGTAATATCTTTACTGCGAGTTTGGCTGTAATAACGGGTAAAGGTGTAATCACCAAGGTCGTCTCTATTTGCCATATCACACAGTAGTTGCACATCACGCAGGCCTAAATTAAAGCCCTGCCCTGCGATAGGGTGAATAGCGTGCCCTGCATTACCAATTAATACCGTACGGTGGCTGCTCAGTGATTCTGCTTTACCATACACAAGCGGATAACTTGCACGCATACCCACTTTACTAAATGAACCGCCGCAGTAACCAAATGCTTTTTGCAACTCAGCTAAAAAGGCATCGTCTTCAAGCGCCATAGTGTGCTCAATTTGCTCAGGCTCCATGCACCACACCAGTGAGTATCGATTATTACTCATTGGCAATAGGGCCATTGGGCCGTGCTCAGTAAAACGCTCAAAAGCATGATGATGATGACCACCAGCCACTTCGATGTTAGCAATAATCGCCGCTTGCTGATAAGCGCGAGTATTAAACTCTATATTAGCTAGTTTACGGCTTTGCGAATGAGCACCATCGGCAATCACCACAAGCTTTGCGCTTAACTGCTCACCCGAGCTTAGCGTGATGTTGGCAAAATCGCTTTGGTATTCAAGCTTGGCAACCGTATCAGGGCAAAACAAACTAACATCAGTACGAGTAAGTTGCTGATGAAGGCTGCGCCCAAATGGGTTCACTTCGACCACATAACCAAGGGCATCATGGCCATATTCTTGGCAATCAATATGTGTTTTACCAAAATGACCACGGTCAGACACAGTTACTTTTTCAATCGCTGCCGCAAATGGCGCTTGGCAATCAAACGCATTGATTGATTTTAAGTACTGAACAGACTGCTGAGCCAGCGCAATGCTTCTATCATCAAAGCTTGGGTGATAGTCTGCGCTTACTTCATTTGCTTCAATTACAGCGATTGATAACTGATTATTGCTCTGTTTTAGACCCAGAGCACAACTTGCTCCCGCCATTCCACCGCCGATAATGACAACATCAAACTGCTTTGCCACGCTTGCTCCTAGCCTTTATTTGCTTGCATCACTGCTTCAATGTCACTAATGGTTTTTGGAACCGAAATGGTCAGATTTTCATGGCCATCTTCAGTGACAAGTAAGTTATCTTCAATACGAATACCGATGCCTTTATATTGCTCTGGTGCTTTTGCATCTTCGCTAATATATAAACCCGGCTCGATAGTGAGCACCATGCCCGACTCAAATAAGCGCTCTTTTTCATCAAGCTTGTATTCGCCAACATCGTGCACGTCTAACCCTAACCAATGGCCAAGGCCATGCATGTAAAACGCTTTGCATGCTTGGTTTGCCATTAACTCATCAAGCTCGCCGGTTAAAATGCCTAAATCAATAAGCCCTTGCGTTAATACCGTTGAAGCCAGTTCATTTGCTTTAGATAAACTACCGCCCGGCTTAACTTGGCTAAATGCTGCTTCTTGGGCTGCTAATACAATGTTGTAAAGCGCCGCTTGTGGTTCGCTAAATTTGCCATTAATTGGGAAGGTGCGTGTAATATCTGCCGCATAACCTTCAAGTTCACAGCCAGAATCAATTAACACTAAATCGCCATCTTTTAGCTCAGCGTCATTTTGTGTGTAGTGTAAAATGTTGGCGTTGTCGCCACTGCCGACAATCGTGCCATAAGCAGGATGACGGGCACCATTCATTGCATAATGGTGGTGAAGCTCTGCCTCTAATTGGTATTCAGTTGCGCCAGGTTTGGCAAACTGCATAGCGCGAATATGGCCTTGCGCGCTAATTTCGCAAGCTGTGCGCATTATGTTTAATTCTGCGTCAGATTTAAACAAACGCATTTCATGCACTAAACCACGAATATCTTTAATGGTATGTGGGGCTTTATAGCCTTTTTTAGGTGCGCCGCGAAGTGTGTTTAATAAATCCCAAACCTTTGCATCGAAATTTGCGTAAGTGCCTTGTGCATAAAATAAAATCTGCTGGCCGTTCACCAAATCTAATAATTGTTCATCTAGTTCACTAAGTGGGCAAGTTGCGTCGAATAAGTACTCAGATTTAGCTTTTTCGAAGCCAATTCTTCGGCCATGCCAAATTTCAGCTAGTTTATCTTTGTTACGACAAATCAGCGTACTTGGTGTATCGCTTGACGGGCAAAGCACTAAAACCGCATCCGGTTCGTTAAATCCTGTTAGGTAGAAAAAGTCACTGTCTTGGCGAAATGCATATTCAGTATCACGGCTACGTGTTACTTCTCCTGCCGCAGGAATAATAGCCACGCTATTTTTATCCATCATCGCAAGCAAGCGCTCGCGGCGGGCTTTAAATTCAGCTTTATCGATTGCAATAGACGACATGCTAAACCTCTGTAATTTGATTAGTGAAGGGTCTTCTTAGGGTTTTTATCTGCAGGCTCTTTGCCTAATTCAGCAAAACATAAAAGCGCAGAAACACGTACATACTCAATCACTTCGTGCAGTGCTTGGCTGTCTTCTTCGGTCTCTTCAAACATGGTGTCTAGGCGGGTAATTTCACTAAAATCGCTGATCACTTCTTTCACATCAGCAGATAACTTGCCGTAATCTTTTTGTTTTAAACCAAAACCAAGCATAAAACCCGATACCCAAGATACTAAGCCATTGGCTAAATCGATCAGTGTTTCGTCGTCGCTTGGTAAGAATAGGTCAAATTGAAATTCTTCATCGCTAAAGCTGGCAACAACCTGAGAATACACATCAGCAAAAAATGCTTTTAAATCTTTATTGAAGGCTAAGCCATCATTGAATACATCGCTTAGTAAACCTAAGTATTCGTCGGCTTCGATATTGATGCCACAGGCTAATAAACCACTGATCACACCATGGGCTTCGGCTGGTGCGACAAAAATTTCATTCTTTTCTAATAACAATTGGGCTTGTTGGTAATCAGGTAACGTGCTCATAACTTTTTCTTTGTTCGGCTAAGTAACGCCATGCTACCACTCGATAAATCGCAACTCCAATTAATTGTATGATTGAGGTCAAAAAGCAATCTGAAAAGTAAATAAGCAGTTAAAGGTGGGGAAAAACTACCCGAACGATCCGCTTTTTTTACTTCTATGGTTTAAGGATTGAAACTTGTCTTATATACTGAAGGTGTTCCCTAGGGTGCAGGAGCTTGGTTAAGTCCCTGAGCCGATAAATTTTATGTTAGGGTTTCTGTTCGTCTACTATTGTGCAAGCTCGGCATGTACCGAGAAGCCTACGGTAAACCGCAGATCCCCGCCCTGAAACCTCAAGGTTTCAGGACTGACACCGGGCACCGCATACTTGGGGAACACCATCAAGCTATCAGCTATCAGCTATCAGCTATCAGCTATCAGCTATCGAAAATCTTCCATGTAGTTTTTCTTTTATACAAGAGCTTATTATTCTTATTCGCGCGAAATAAATTTCACGCCTACAGTATTATTTAGTTTCAAGTTTCAAGTTTCAAGTTTCAAGTTTCAAGTTTCAAGTTTCAAGTTATCAATAACTTCCATGTAGTTTTTCTTTTATACAAGAGCTTATTACTCTTATTCGCGCGAAATAAATTTCACGCCTACGGTACTAACTTTACTCTTTCCCCTTGCTAACTCGCTAACTTATTTTTATCTGACTCCTGACGACTAATATCTAATATTTCCTATGTGTTGGGTTTCGCTTCGCTCTACCCAACCTACGGGCTAAAGCTCGACCTCGACTAACCCGTTATTTAAGAAATATCGCGCGAAATAAATTTCACGCCTACGGTACTAACTTTACTCTTTCCTCTTGCTAACTTTCCCCTTGCTAACTTTCCCCTTGCTAACTTTCCCCTTGCTAACTTTCCCCTTGCTAACTCGCTAACTTGTATGTTTTTCTGATAGCTGACGGCTGAAAGCTGATAGCTCCTGTGTGTTGGGTTTCATTTCGCTCTACCCAACACACATGTTTTCAACCTATCGCCCCTACTTAAACCATCCCTGAAAGCGCTCCATTAATAGGTAATTAACTGGCACTAATAGCAAGGTGATAAGCGTTGCGAAGATAATCCCAAAGCCAAGGCTTACCGCCATAGGAATAAGGAATTGTGCTTGCGTTGCTTTTTCAAATAACAACGGCATTAAACCAATAAAGGTGGTTAAACTGGTTAGCATTACTGGGCGAAAACGTGCCGCACCGGCAAGCTTAACTGTTTCAAGTAAATCGCCGCCCTCTTCACGCTTCTTATTGATAAAATCGACCAATACTAGTGAGTCATTCACTACAACACCTATCAAGGCTAGCATGCCAAGTAGGCTCATAATGGTTAACTCCATGCCCATTACCCAGTGACCCATTACCGCACCTATCATGCCAAACGGAATAACACTCATCACAATTAATGGCTGCATATATGATTTAAACGGTATCGCTAATAACGCATAAATAATAAAGAATACAAACACCAGACCCCAAGCGAGTGAACCAAATGATTCACGCTGCTCTTTGGCTTCACCTTCGAGCGAGTAATCAACACCTGGGTATTGCACCATTAGCTCATCTAAGTAGGTTTTTAAGTCTGCTTGCAGTACCGTCATATTGGTATTTGATTTTTCAACATCGGCTGTTACGTTCAATGTGCGATAGCGATCAATACGATAAATAGACGATGGACTTTGCCCCGGTACTAAGGTCGCCACATGCGACAATGGCACTGTGCCACCCGTTGGGGTTTTAATTAAAATATCAGTTAAATCAGCAACTGAGCGACGTTCTTCAATTGGCAAACGCACCATTACACGCACATCATCACGACCACGTTGAATACGTTGAACTTGCGCACCAAAGAACGAATTACGCACTTGTTGCGATACATCAACACGGTTTAAACCAAGCGCCAAACCTTGCTCTGTTAGCTCAATTTGCAGCTCGTCTTTACCATCTGACATGCTATCGGCAATTTCGTACACAGTTGGGTAAGTTGCTAAACGTTCTTTTACCTTTTCTGCCACAGCTTCAAGGGTGTCGATTGAGCTGCCGCTTAGCTGCACATCAATAGGATCTGAACTGCGACCAAATTCAGCACGGAAAGTTACACTCTCTGCGCCCGGTATAATACCAATAAGGTCACGCCATTCACTGGCAAGCTCTCGCGAACCTATATCTGAATCACGTTTTTCGGCTGGTGTGATTTCAAAGCGCACACTACCTGTATTTGATGAACCACCACGGCCACCCGTGGTTGCCAAAATATTTAAAATCACACTTTGACCATCTTCATCGCGATACTTGTCTTGTAGCTCTTTGGCCTTATCTGACATATCGATGATGTATTTATTAGTCACTTCAAACGGTGTTCCAGCAGGGAATGTTAGCTCTGCGCGAACGGTTTCACTTGGTATACGCGGGAAGAATATAAACTTCGTCCAACCACTGGTGATCAGGGTCAAAATGATAAAGAAAATACCTACGAACAAGCTGACTGTTGCTAATTTATTCTTTAGCGCAACATTTAGTAGCGGCTGATAGTACTTCATAATGGCGTGTTCAAAGCCATCGGCAAAACGCTGCTGAAACTGCTGCAGTTTTGACGGATTTGCTTTTTCACTACGTAGTTTTAAGTACTTTAAGTGAGCCGGCAGAACAAATTTAGACTCAATTAAAGAGAACAGTAATACCGGAATAACAACAACAGGAATTTGCGCAAATAAGGCACCACGGTTACCTTCGATAAAAGCTAATGGTAAAAATGCGGCAACCGTTGTAAGTACACCAAAGGTAACAGGTGTCGCAACTTCTTGCGTACCACGAATAGCAGCTTGTTCACCATTTTCGGCTGTTTTTAGGTGGGTGTAGACGTTTTCACCGGTCACAATGGCATCATCAACAACAATACCGAGTACCAAAATAAAGCCAAATAAACTCATTACATTAAGCGTAATACCAAAAATTGGCATCGCTAAAAACGCGCCCATGAATGACACAGGGATACCAATAAACACCCAAAATGCAATGGCAGGACGCAAGAACAAGGTAAGTAATGCAAGAACTAAAATACCACCTTGAATAGCATTGGTTGTCAGTGTAGCAATACGGCTTTTCACGATTTCAGAGTCGTCATCCCAAAAGCTTAACTCAAACCCTTCAGGTAGCTGGCTTTGATGCTCGGTAATGTAATTTTTTACCGCATCAGCAACTTCAATCGCACTTTGCGGACCAATACGATACACATCAATAAACGCCGCTTGCTTACCATTGAATCGCGTGCGAACTGGGGTTTCTTCGAAGTCATCGGTAATACGAGCAATGTCACCTAGGCGAATAATGGTACCATCAGCTTGGTACTTCACCACAACTTGGGCAAACTCATCTTTACGATAGGCTTGGCCTTTTGAGCGAATGAGTACATCACCCCCTTCCGTTTTTAAGTTACCTGCAGAAACATCGGTACTTGAATTACTAATTGCTGAAGAAATGTCCGATAAGCGTAAATCATATTGGCGTAATGTATCTTGGCTTACTTCAATAGCAATTTCGTAATCACGCACCCCACTTAGCTCTACCTGAGTGATTTCTGGCAAGCGTAATAAGTCATCACGTACCTGCTCGGCGTATTCTAAAGTTTCTTTTTCGCCGTATTCACTCGACACAGTTACCGCTATTACTTCACGAGTGCGCTGTGCAAGGGCTACAACTGGTTTTTCGGCATCAACCGGAAAAGTGTTAATGGCATCAACCCGGCTTTTTATATCGGCTAATAGCTCCCGTGGGTCATAGCCAGTATCTACTTCAATTGATACCGAGGCAGAGCCTTCTGATGAGCGGCTAGTAATACGCTTGATCCCTTCGAGATCTTGCACCGCTTCTTCAATACGGATAGCGACACCCTTTTCAACATCTTCAGGTGTTGAGCCACGTAAGGTCACGCTAACACTGATACGGTCTGCTTCAAATGACGGGAACACTTCAAGTGGTATTTGCGTCGAAACACTAAATAACCCTGCTAATAAAATGCTGATCAGCAATAAGTTTGCTGCAACATGATTCTTTGTAAACCAAGCTATCATTATTGCGCTCCTTGCTCTTTAGGCGGCTCTTGATTGCTTGGGCGCTGTGCTTTACCACGCGTAGCTTGATATGCTTCACTACCCATTACTGTCACTTGAGTACCTGAGCTAACTTGTCCAAGCGGAGTAATCACTAAGTGTTCTCCTGCTGATAAGCCTTCGGCTACCATGGCGTGATTAGCGTTTTGCCAAGCTAGTGAGATATTTTTACGGCGCAACACACCTTGCTCTTCAACATACACATAAGTGCCTTGGTAAATTGCGCTGTTTGGGATCACAATGGCATTTTCAACCGCCTTGCCAGTAATTTGCGCTTTGATGTACTGACCAATTTTAATTGGGTACTGATTCGCAGAAGTGGCTTTGTAAGGGTCATTAATTTGTGCAACCACGTAAAGCTGCTGAGCGCTTTCATCAATGGCCCCTTCGGTGCGAATAACTTGACCTTGCCATTGCTGTTTACCAACGAGATCTGAGCTAAATTTAACGAGTGAACCAGCGCTATTTTTAGCGCCATCACGAAATTGCTCTGGCAAATTAATAAACGGTAAGTCTTTATTTTTGATCGGTAAACGGATCTCAACTCTATCGATGGCATAAATACTGGCAAGTTCCATGTTATTACTCACCACTTGCCCTAAGTCTACGCTGCGACTTAAAACTCGCCCCGCGTATGGAGCAGTGATCTTTGTACGCTCTAAATCAAGCTTCGCTTTTTCAAGTGTCGCTTGCGCAGACAACACACTGGCTTCGGCTGCTGCTAATTGTGGTTTACGAAGTACCAGGCTACTTGCTTGTTCACCCTTGCCTAAGCGTTCCCAATCAGTAATTGCTTGACGACCACGAGCTTGCTCTTCAAGTAAGCTTTGCTCAGCGGTTAATAAAGCCGCTTGTGCTGATTTTACTTCGGCGCGGTGATCTCTATCATCTAGTTGCAACAACACATCGCCTTTTTCGAAAAAGCCACCTTCACGAAATTGCTCACTAATTTCGATAATTTGCCCTGAAGCCTGCGCGACTAGCATACTTTGCGTACGTGGCTTTACGGTGCCAAAACTATCAATCATCACCTGATAGGTTTCTGGTGTTAGGGTCTTAACTGCCACATTTACTTTTGCTTTTGGCGGTGAAGAAAAGCGGTTTGCTTGAGGCGGGTTGCCTTTAATAAACATGACAAGCAGTACCGTCACAACGATCACTACCAATGGAATTAAAATTTTACGAGTCTTGCTATTCATGATTATTGCTCTGCTACTTCGCTGTTTGCTTCACTAAAATCACCACCAAGGGCAATATGTAAGTTGATTCTATTAATAATTAACTGGTTTTTAATTTCGATTACCGAGCTTTGCGCATTGAACGAACGATCTTGTGCATCGAGTACCGTGGTGTAGGTAACCAAGCCACTTTGATATTGTTCAAACGCTAATGCCTCTGCGGTAATGGCATTTTCTTGCGCTTCTAAGGTTTTTTCATAGCGTACTTTAAGCGCTTGCTCTTGGCTGATGGCTGTTTCAACATCGTTAAAGGCATCATAAAGTGTGGCAAGATACACCTGCTCTTGGCGCTTAACGTTTAACCTTGCTTGTTCTTCATTGGCTTTTAGGCGGCCCCCTTCAAAAATTGGCATCGAAATACTACCAAGCAGCGACCACGCTAAGCTTGAAGGCGAAAATAAGTCGCTCACTCTATCTGTACTATCACTAATTGATGCAGAAAGATTTAAGCTCGGAAAACGCTGTTTATGCGCATAAGCAAGCCCAGCATCGGTGCTAAGTAATTGATACCAGCTTGCCATTAACTCAGGTTTGCGAGTGATAAGCTCTGAAGGTAAACCAAGTGGAATAGCACTATCGAGTAGTGGTAAATCTGCACTAACGCTTAACGCACCAGTTGGGTATTGGCCTGTTAAACGCTCTAAATCGCGAATCGATTTAGTTAACGTTGCTTGCTGCGCCGCAATGTTCGAGCGCTCAGTATTTAGTTCATTACGAGCAAGGTAAACATCAAGCGCTTCATTTAAACCTTGGCGATAACCTGACTCAATAATATCTAAATTTTTCTCAGCGTTTTGCTCACGCTGCTTATATAGCTCAAGTAATTTGTGGTTCGTAATAACATCAAACCAACCCGCTACCACATCAGCGACTAATTGTTGTTTGCTTTGTGCAAAGGTGGCTTTTTCAGCTAGGTATTCAAGATTTGCTTGTCGTTCTGAAGCTGATAATTTACCCCATAAATCAACTTCGTAGCTTAATTCTAATGATGCTGAGCTGGCGTTGTTATAACTAACAGGGCGGTTATCTTTACTACGGCTAGCACGTGTTGATAAATCAAGGCTTGGCCATAAATCAGCCCCAGCAGCAATCAGCTGCTGCTCTTTAATCGCAACATCGTAACCCGCTTGTAAAATCGCTTGGTTATGGGCTAATGCTTGCTCAACTAAAGTAAAAACTTGAGGGTCATGTAATTGCTGCAACCAGTTATCTTCAACAGCAAGCACCTTGTCGCCCGAAGGGAGTTGCTGCCATGCACTTGGTACAGTCTCAAGCTCAGCAACTCGTTCATTGTGAGTCGGCTGGCTCGCACATGCACTTAGCAAAATTACACTTAAAGCCAATAAACTCGGCTTATATTGCCAATTCATTCTAAAAACCTGAAAAACATCTATTTATGAGTGTAATTCAAGCACCACGTTAAGTTTTGCTCAACTGACTTTACATAACATTACACAGCCTGACATTTGGGGACGATGAATGGTAGATAAATGGAGATAAGTTGCAAACTATCAGCTATCAGCTATCAGCTATCAGCTATCAGCTATCAGCTATCAGCTATCAGCTATCAGCTATCAGCTATCGAAAATCTTCCATGTAGTTTTTCTTTTATACAAGAACTTATTATTCTTATTCGCGCGAAATAAATTTCACGCCTACGGTGCTAGGTGCTAGGTGCTAGGTGCTAGGTGCTAGGTGCTAGGTGCTAGGTGCTAGGTGCTAGGTGCTAGGTGCTAGGTGCTAGGTGCTAGGTGCTAGGTGCTAGGTGCTAACAGCATAGTGTCGGTTTTGGGTTCGTAAAGGGGTCACCCTACCAAATCGAATTTTTTGTTCGGCGTTTAAGCGCCTCCTACAACTCGTATCTCGGGCCTCGAAACTCGTACCTTTACCCTTTACTCTTTCCCCTTGCTAACTCGCTAACTTATGTATTTAAAATCTGATAGCTGACGGCTGAAAGCTGATAGCTCTTTAAATTTCACGCCTACGGGATGTAAAATCGTGATTTGGAGGAGACAGAAACAAAAAAGCCTCGCGATTGCGAGGCTAGGAAAAATGGTGCCCAGAGGCGGAATCGAACCACCGACACGAGGATTTTCAATCCTCTGCTCTACCGACTGAGCTATCTGGGCAATATTTAGTTTTATGCAGAATATCCACAAGGATTTTCAATGCAATTCCCGATGGCTCTACCGACTGAGCTATCTGGGCAAAACAATTAGCTAGATGCTAACTATTAAATAAATGGTGCCGACTATCCGAGTTGAACGGATGACCTACTGATTACAAGTCAGTTGCTCTACCAACTGAGCTAAGTCGGCACACTAAACCTGTGTGCGTTTAGCACTTAATCACGTTGTGATTATAAATAATGGTGCCCAGAGGCGGAATCGAACCACCGACACGAGGATTTTCAATCCTCTGCTCTACCGACTGAGCTATCTGGGCATTTTAAACTTTCGTTTAAAAATAAATGGTGCCGACTATCCGAGTTGAACGGATGACCTACTGATTACAAGTCAGTTGCTCTACCAACTGAGCTAAGTCGGCACACTAAAATCGTGTGCGTTGTGCACTATAATCACTTTAAAAGAGATTATCAAATAATGGTGCCCAGAGGCGGAATCGAACCACCGACACGAGGATTTTCAATCCTCTGCTCTACCGACTGAGCTATCTGGGCAAAATTTAGTTTTATGCAGAATATCAACAAGGATTTTCAATGCAATTCCCGATGGCTCTACCGAGTGAGCTATCTGGGCATAACAAAAAGCTAGAAGCTTGATGTTTAAATAAATGGTGCCGACTATCCGAGTTGAACGGATGACCTACTGATTACAAGTCAGTTGCTCTACCAACTGAGCTAAGTCGGCACACTAAATCTGTGTGCTATGCACGATACTGATGTCTAAAGCATAAATTAAACACCAACATATTAAATAATGGTGCCCAGAGGCGGAATCGAACCACCGACACGAGGATTTTCAATCCTCTGCTCTACCGACTGAGCTATCTGGGCAAATTTCAAACGCACTTATGAGCAACAAATTTGGTTGTCGCTGTCTGGGCGTGCGGCGTATTAAACGGGTTTTGCCTTCTCAAGTCAACTTTTTTTTGAGGATTCTAACTGTTTGCACAGTTTTCAATCAAGATTGCTGTTTTTAATAGTTTTTAGCTTATTTAATCTACAAACTTTGTGCTTTTTGGTTGACCCTCATCATAAAAGGGTTACCTATCTTAAAAACGTGGTGAATTTTTCTTCATAGATGGTAGGATTGTCCAATAATCAAGAATATGCTTAATGATGCTGTATAATTTGTTGGACTAAAGCCATGCCAAGTAAATCAAATTCACCTGTAAAAGGCCTACTACCGCTTTTTATAATCACGAATCTTGTCATCACCCTACTTGCGGTTGTTGCTTACTCTTTTTATCCAACAAGTGAAGTAACTCAGCAAGATAGCAAACCAACTATCACAACGCAGCAATTATCAAATCAGCTTTCAGCACCTCTAATCAGCGCATTAACTATGCCTGGCCAAGATAAAGTAAAAGAGGTTCTCGATTTAAGTCTCCTGCTTAATGATGGTTTTGATTACTATTTATATCGATATGAATTCAACGGCGATGTATCGCTTGTATACGCCAGTAATAAAAAGCTAATCGAAGCCAGTAAAGTTAATCAAAAGCTAGAACAAAACACCCTCATTCATACGGTGTTAGAGTTTAATGATCAACCAGTTGGTGAACTAGTTATAAAGCAACACCCGATTACTGACCCCATTGCGCAGTCTGCAGGTCTTGCATATGGTTTAGCCGCATTGACTTTAGTAGCACTGGCTATTTTATCTTTTGCCTTAAGTATCTTTATTAATAAGCGTTTTACTAAAAGTAGTGAGTCATTAAGCAGTGAATTAATGGCCATCACAGACAATGCTGACTACCAAGCCCAAGTAAATGAAAACCTAGATTTTGGTTTGGATTCAGTAGCAAAAAATATCAATTTATTACTTAATAAAGTTCAATCAGCAATAACAGAAAACAAAGCTGCTCAGGCAGATTTACAGAAACTACAAAGTGGTCTAGAAAACGAAGTACAAAACCGTACTCTAGCTCTTGAGCAAGCAACTCTCAAAGCCGAACAGGCAAACGAGACCAAAACGACTTTCTTGGCAACCATGAGCCATGAAATTCGCACCCCTATGAATGGGGTTATCGGTACCATTGACTTACTTCGCCAAACTGAGCTTGATGGTGCGCAGCACAGATTAAGTACAATTATTCGTGATTCTGCATTTTCTTTATTAGGCATATTAGATGACATTCTCGATTTCTCGAAAATCGAAGCAGGTAAACTGAATATCGATAATATTCCTTTCTCAGTGTCAGACACCATTGAAGAGGTCGCTCGTGTTTTATCATCGGTGGCCAAAAAGCGTGACCTTGAATTAGAGCTGGCAATTGCGCCAGATATCCCTACAAATTTGATTGGT
The DNA here is from genome assembly GCF_037027245.1 of Pseudoalteromonas sp. CH_XMU1449-3. Classification (NCBI taxonomy): domain Bacteria; kingdom Pseudomonadati; phylum Pseudomonadota; class Gammaproteobacteria; order Alteromonadales; family Pseudoalteromonadaceae; genus Pseudoalteromonas; species Pseudoalteromonas sp. CH_XMU1449-3. The sequence continues at coordinate 160,323 of NZ_JAYMDY010000001.1, read as the reverse complement.
GATACGGTGCGTGTTCGCCAAGTACTTTATAACCTATGCAGTAATGCAATTAAGTTCACTAGTACTGATGATAAACATAAAGGCCACGTTAAAATCTCGGTAGAGGTGGCTCAAAACACCACTGATCACTACACCCTGCGTTTTAGCGTATTAGACAACGGCAAGGGTATGACGCAAGCACAGCTTCGTGAAATCTTTAACCCATTCATTCAAGCTGAAGGCTCAATCACCCGTGAATACGGTGGTACTGGTTTAGGCTTATCGATTTGTAAAAGCTTAACTGAGCTAATGCTAGGTACCATCTCTGTAACAAGTGATTTAGGTATTGGTAGTGAGTTTGTTGTCGAGTTACCTTTTAGTACACAAGGTAAAGTTGAATATGCCCACAAACAGGTAATGAAAGACCAACGTGTTGTAGTTGTAACCAATCATGATGGCCGCAAAAAACTACTTACTCGTTATCTATCATTTATGGGGGCAACACCTGTTATTGCTGATAGCAGCGACAAAATCGAAGCTGAACAAGATAAAAAAGATATTATTTGGATCCTCGATGGTATCGAAACCATGGAAGATATTAACTATATCTTACGCCGCTTGCTATACACCTTAGAAGACAATAAACAGCAAGTAATTGTATTAAGTAAGCTAGATGAAGCCGCTGTTAATCATAAAAATATCTTCTACTTAAATGCTGCACCGCTGTGTAAGTCTAACTTTATGATGTCGCTATTAGTGGCGGCAGGTTTACATAAGCCAAAACAAATTGCTTCGGCTAAGTCATTTAACGACTATTTAAGTGTTGATAAAGCCCGCGAAGAGAACAAACTTGTATTGCTTGTTGAAGACAACGTATTAAATCAGCAAGTGTTAACTGATCAGCTCCATCTATTAGGTTATGGTGTTGAAGTAGCTGAAAATGGTGAAAAAGGCCTTGAAGCATGGCGTGAAGGTAAACACTCAATTATCTTGACCGATTTACACATGCCGAAAATGTCAGGCTACGATATGGTTGAAAAAATTCGTCATGAAGCATCGCAGCTTGAAGATATTAACGCTCAACCTTATGTGATTGCTATCACTGCCAATGCCCTTAAAGGCGAAAAAGAACGCTGTTTAAGCATTGGGATGAATGATTACATCACCAAGCCTGTTGAGCTAAATGTGCTCGAGGCCACTTTACACAAATGTGCATACAAAACGAATCCTGAAGCCACTAAACTTGAAGTTAAAAGGCCAACAGCGCCTATTAATATGGCGATGCTTGCTAACTATGTAAACAATGATGAAGCAAAGAAACTACGCTTTTTCAAAATGTATTTAGAGCAAAGTAATCAACTTAGTAAAGAAATCAACAGTGGTGTTATTGAGCAAGACTTAGAGAAAATCATTTCAGCCTGTCATCAGCTCAAGTCAATCTCAAAAACGATTGGTGCAATGAAAGTTGCAGAACTAGCTGCCGAATTTGAAAAACGCTGCAAAGAAGATGAGCTATCAAGCGATGATTTAATTGAACTGCGCGATAGTTATGAAATTGAATACTCCAAAGTAGCTCAATTCTTAAAAGAACAAATACAAAGAGCTGAGCAAGAAGCAACACATTAAAAAAGGGCCTATTGGCCCTTTTTACTTTTAATTTCTTCGTTTATTTTTCTGGTGGACGGTAGCCTTCAATTTCCACATCTTTACCTTCAAATAAGAAACCTACCATTTGCTCTTCTAAAAAAGCACGGTGCTCTGGATCCATCATGTTCAGGTGTTTTTCGTTGATCAACATTGTTTGCTTGTGCTGCCATTGGCCCCATGCTTCTTTACTGATGTTGTTGAAAATCTTTTCACCAAGCTCACCTGGGTATAGTTGGAAGCCTAAGCCTTCAGCTTCTTTTTGTAACTTTTGACAAAATACTGTGCGTGCCATAATTGCTCTCTACTCTTATTGCGTGATGCTATTGTAATCTATTGCGCTTAATTGTTTAACCAGCTTTTTCGTTGGGGCTGCAAGGCCAACCTCAACTGACTCATCAAGCGGATACCAAACTAGTTGCCGCTCATTAATAAGATCTGGAATACTCGGCAAGGTTAAAACATGTGGGTTGATGGTTAGCTCAAAATGCGAAAATACATGGGTAAAGGCTTCAAGTGCCTGCGTATTGTTTGATAAACCATGCTGGACTAAAAATGTTTCTAGCTCAGTTAATTCACTAAACTCAAAAAAGCCAAACAAACCTCCCCATATCCCTGAGCTTGGGCGCTTTTCCATAAGCACTTTATTGTCGCAAGCTAGTATAAGCTGATGACATGACTTTTTCGGCACAGCTTTTTTCGGCTTTGAATGCGGGAACTCTTTAACTTTACCTTCTTTAAAAGCAAGGCATTTGCTATTTAAAGGACAAGGCTCACAGTCAAACTTACTTCGTGAACAAAGACTTGCGCCTAAATCCATCATTGCCTGATTAAACTCAGTGACCGACTCTTTAGGCGTTAATTGCGATGATAATGACCAAAGGTGATTTTCGACCTTTTTCACTCCATACCAGCCTTCAACCATAAAAAAGCGTGCCAGTACTCGTTTAACATTACCATCTAAAATTGGATGATGTTGGCCAAGTGATAAAGACAAAATTGCCCCAGCAGTTGAACGACCAATACCCGGCAAGTCCATCACCTCTTCAAGCGTGGTTGGAAATTTACCTTGGTATTTTTCACGAACTATTTTTGCCGTTTTATGTAAGTTACGCGCACGGGCGTAATAGCCAAGCCCAGTCCAATGGTGAAGCACCTGATCTTCATCGGCATTAGCAAGCGCAATGATGTCAGGAAAGCTTTGCATAAACTTTTCAAAGTAAGGAATAACAGTTACTACTTGGGTCTGCTGTAGCATGACCTCAGAGATCCATACCTTATAAGGGGTTTTATTTAGCTGCCATGGCAGAGTTTTACGACCGTGAAGGTGGTACCAGTCAACCACTTGGTTTGCAAACCAGGTTGACTCCTTATTGCTTAAATTCAAAATAACATCTTTACTTGCTGAAGCTCATTGCGGCCAAGTCTATTGCAGTTAGTTAGGCCAAGCAAGCCGAAGAAGCTCTGCTCTGTCTAAATTGCTCGTACATGGTCGCAATATTAATCTCGAAAGATAAACAGCCCTTGACTATTGTACTCAAGGCGCAGGTCAGGGATAATACGCAACCTTTTTCTATAGTCAGTATTTTAATCAGGCCAAAATATATGAGTGACTCAAGTAACCCAAACCTCGAGCAAGCAAAGCAAGAGGGTAAATACATCCGCACGATTCGTAGTTTCGTTAAGCGCGAAGGTCGCCTTACAAAAGGCCAAGCGGCAGCCATCGAGAAGTGTTGGCCAACTATGGGCCTTGAGCACAAAAATGGCATGCTAAACCTAGCAGAAGTGTTTGGTAACGATAACGATGTGGTACTAGAAATCGGTTTTGGTATGGGCAAATCGCTAGTTGAAATGGCTAAAAACGCACCAGAACTTAACTTCATTGGTATTGAAGTTCACCGCCCAGGTGTAGGTGCTTGTTTAATGGATGCCGATGAAGCGGGTGTAACAAACTTACGCGTATTCGAGCATGATGCGGTTGAAGTGCTTGCTGACTGTATTGCCGATGAAAGCTTATCTAAGCTGCAATTATTCTTCCCTGATCCATGGCATAAAAAACGTCACCATAAGCGTCGTATCGTACAACCAGAGTTTGCACAAAAATTACGTAGCAAATTAAAAATTGGCGGTGTTTTCCATATGGCCACTGACTGGGAAAATTATGCAGAGCATATGCTAGAAGTAATGCAAGTGGCTGAAGGTTACAAAAACCAATCAGAAACTAACGATTACGTTCCTCGCCCAGATTCACGTCCACTGACAAAATTTGAGCAGCGCGGTCACCGTTTAGGTCACGGCGTATGGGATCTAATGTTCGAGCGTACTAAGTAATAAAAGGTAAAGCAGCATGAGTAAGTTAACCAACCCAAGTTTACTATTGCTTCGTAATGAAGACGAACTTGTTGGACAATCGATTTTAGTGGTTAACTTTGAGCAAGATGGCTTTTTACGCGAACTTAAAGCGCTAAATCCCGACGCAAAAATTACTGCGTTCAGTTATAACCACGCAAATGCCATGTATGCCAGTAAAATAGCCGGTATACATGCAGTGGTTGATCACACTATTCCAAATGGTAACTACGATTTAGTTATCTACTATTACCCAAAAGCAAAGCCAGAAGCACAAATGAGCCTTGATAACATTCGTGCTGTTTGTCATCAAGATGCGCAACTATTTGTAGTAGGTGAAAATAAAAGCGGTGTTAAATCAGCAGAGAAACAACTAAAAGACCACTGTGGTTTTAGTAACAAGATCGATAGTGCCAAGCACTGTATTCTGTATTTATTCTCTGAGCTTACGCTAAACGATAACTTTGCTATCAGCCGTTACCACAAACAATTCCAAGTAAAAGCCGGCGATATTGAATTTACTGCGATCAGTGTGCCAGGGGTATTTAACCACGGTGCGCTTGATGTAGGCACTGCGGTACTTCTGAATAATGCGCCAACTGTTAGCAAGGGTAAAGTACTCGACTTTGCTTGTGGCGCAGGCATTATTGCTACTTACTTAGGTTTAAAGCAGCCTGAGCTTGAATTTGTATGTAGCGATGTAAGTGCGCTTGCAACTTATGCCACTGAGCAAACACTTGCGTTAAATGACCTCAAAGGCCAAGCGATTTTGAGTGATGGCTTAACTGATATTAATGGTAAATTTGATCTAATCATCAGTAACCCACCGTTCCATACGGGGATTGCCACAGATTACACCATTGCCGAAGCATTTCTTAGCTCAGCAAAGCAACACTTGAGCAAGCAAGGTAAATTGACCATAGTTGCAAACAGCTTCTTAAAATACCCACCTATTTTAGAAGCACAATTTGGCCAATACAGCACAGATTTCAAAAATACTAAATTTGCCGTTTACTCAGCTAAATAAAAGTTGAGTAAATAGCTTATTCGTAGCAAAAATATTTTTTAAAATATTTAGTTACTTTCAAATGTCTTTGCTAGACTAAACTCTTACTAATAACAAAAATTCTGGCCTTCTATAGCGCATGCCGATATTTTCGACACAAACAAGTATTCGTAAAGCGTTGACCAATGCGGTAATGCTAGTCACTGCGTTATGCTTGTCTTTGTCTATTTCTATTTCGACCTACCTAGATGTAAAAGAGCAAAAGTCGCTGATTGTCGATAAGATCTCTATTTTATCGAAAATAATTGCCTACAACGCCCAAATCACCGTGCTGTTTGATGATAACGAAACCGAATCTGAGCGCTTAAAGTCATTTGAATCTGTGCCGCTTATTAAAAACATCCATATCTACTCAATCGATGAGTTATCTAACGAGCCGGTGTTTTTTAGTAGCTTTAATGCCAACCGTACACCACCAGTACCCATTAAAGTTGGCAGCATAGATAACCTGTTAGAGCCACGCTTCACAGATAAAGATATAGAGCTAATAACCCCTATCGTATACGAAGGGGATACCATCGGTTATGTTTACGTTCGCGGCGGCTTAGACAGGTTAAACCAATATATTAATCGTAAAATTATCATCGATATTTTACTGACCCTGTTCGTTTTAGTACTGGTGTATTTTGTCGCTAGACGTATTCAAAAACGTATTGCAAACCCTATTGATGAGCTAAGTAACCTGCTACAGGACGTATCGAAAAACCATAACTATGATACTCGCGCACAAAAAACCAATATTGATGAAATAAACCAGCTAGCGGGCAGCTTAAATATCATGCTCTCGCGCACTCAAAAACAAATTGAGCGCCACGAAAAAGACAAACAAGAAATAAAACAGCTTAACCAAAGCCTTGAAGAAAAAGTAAACCAACGCACAATCGCATTACGTGAGGCTAACCAAGAGCTGCTCAATACCCTTGAGCGTATGCACCAATACCAAAACCAAATCGTCGAAAATGAGAAAATGGCGTCACTGGGGCAAATGGTTGCAGGTGTTGCTCATGAGGTTAACACACCTATTGGGTTAGGTATTACAGGCTCAACGCTGTTACGTGACAAGCTGGCAGAAATTCACGCGCAGTTTGAACAAAAAACTTTAACTTCAGCACACTTAAAACGCTTTATTAATGACGGCATTGAAAACCTCGATCTTATCTATCGCAATCTTAACCGTGCAGCTGAGCTCGTATCTAGCTTTAAGAAAGTGGCTGTTAATCAAGATGTAGAAGTCAGCACCAAAATCAATTTAAATGATTTATTAAATGATGTGGTGATGTCGATGCGCTCAGAGATTCAATATCGTAATCCTAAAATTACGATTAACTGTAGCAATGACATTAGTATAGAAACCAAATCTGGGCCGTTACAACAAGTGTTACAGCAGCTATTAAGTAACTCGGTGATTCATGCATTTAGTGATGATCAAAATAACGAAATCACCTTTAATGTTGATCGCAACGAAAGTAGCTTGAGTATTCACTACTTCGATAACGGTATTGGCGTTGAGAAATCAATTCGCAAACGTATTTTCGACCCATTTGTAACTACTAAACGTGGTGAAGGTGGCAGTGGTTTGGGCATGCACCTAGTTTATAACTTAGTGACTCAAGCACTTGGTGGTAGCATCGTATACGATGAGCTAGCAGACGAAGGGGCTCACTTTATTATTACTCTGCCATTGCAAGAAGGTGCAGCGTAATGAGATTAGTGAGTTGTATCTTATTAGCTTTGCTTGCTGTATGCCCTGCATTTGCCAAATCACCGGACCAAGTTAAATCAGCCTTTTTGTATCAAATTGCTAAGTTCACGAAGTTTAATGACCAAGTGAACCCTCCCCCTATTTCATTTTGTTTTTATGACTTAGATAAAGGTCCTGGAGCGTTCCTTAAAGATAGAAATGAACTGCAAATTAACAAAAAACCAATTAACGTTATATTAGTGAAAAAAACCCAGCAAATTTCTGAACTTTCTCAAGTTTGTGATATCACATACATTGATGAAACATTAGAAAATGATATACTTCCACTTTGGACCGATACAATTTCATTGGATACTTTAACAATAGGTGAAAGTATCAGCTTTTTAGAAAATGGCGGTATAGCCTCTCTGGTTCAAGAAGGAAATAAAATCCGACTGTATATCAATAAGCAGCACGTATTGCAGCATAACTTTAAAGTGCAATCTCGATTGTTAGCTATGGCTAAGTTTTATCCAAATTGATTTTACTTGTTAACAATTGGATCTAATCCTATAATCTCTAGTATTCGGTTTTGCTTGATAATACCGAATTTTTGTAAATAAAATTTCCGAAAAGGTTAATATACAATGCAAACGCCAGTCATTCTGATCGTAGAGGATGAAGACGTAACTCGACTAAACCTCGTTAGTTTATTTGAAGCTGAAGGTTACAAAGTTATTGAAGCCATTGATGGCGATGATATGCATGACAAGCTTACAAATAATGATGATGTGAACCTTGTAGTTATGGACATCAACCTACCAGGTAAAAACGGGCTAATCTTAGCGCGTGAATTACGTCAAAAACGTAACGTTGGTTTAATTTTCTTAACAGGTCGTGACAACGACGTTGATCGCATTTTAGGTCTTGAAATTGGTGCTGATGATTACATCACAAAACCATTCAACCCTCGCGAATTAACTATTCGTGCTCGTAACCTTATTTCGCGCACAGCCCTAGGTGGCGAAGAAGCGAATATCGAAACAAATGGTGTTATCACATTTAACGGTTGGGAACTTGATGAAAACAGCCGTTGTTTAACATCTCCAAGCGGCGACGCTAAACGTTTACCTAAAGGTGAATACCGCGCGCTACGCTTAATGCTTGACTCACCGGGCCGTATTTTCAGCCGTGAGCAATTAATCAAGCACATGACTGGCCGTGAGCTTCGCGCTAACGACCGTACTGTAGACGTAACAATTCGTCGTATCAGAAAACACTTTGAAAGCGATAACAGCACATCTGAGCTGATCAGCACCATCCATGGTGAAGGCTATCGCTTCATTGGTAAAATCGACAGCTAATTAGAATTAATCTTCTAACTGTTGTAAGAATAATTGGAGGGCGTCACGCCCTTCATTTATTTTCACTGCTAATTCATCAAGCCACTGTTGTAACTCTTCGCTATTTTCTTCAAGCGCACCATGTTCCATCTTCTTAGCGTGTAATTGCACATCGTTTAAACCTACAGAACCAGCTGCACCTTTTAATTTATGTGCCACCGATTTGTACTCTTCTCTATCATCTGCCGCTAACGCATCTGCCAGCTCAGTTTGGTACTGAGGGTTTAACTTATTAAATAACTCACAGCTACGATTAAAGATAACCAGCCCCATTGAGCCTACAAAGTCCTCGATGGTTTCTATATCGAGCAGCTCAACACGAATACCCGATAAGTCTTTTTCAGCTACCGTTTTTATTGGCTCTGGCTGACAGTTTTGTTGCTGCTTGATATCAAATAACTCACCGAGCATTTTATCGAGTTTAGTGGTGTTGATAGGCTTAGCGAGTGCACCTTGAATATTAATACCCGCAAGCTCCTCTTCGGCGCTACGCACGTTGGCAGTCAAGGCAACGATTGGTAAGTTATCAAAGTGTTCATCGTCACGAATTTGACGAGCAACTTCATCACCATTGATATCAGGTAATTGCATATCAAGTAAAACTAGGTCTAAGTCATCTTCTGTGTAGACAAACGACAGCGCATCCTCACCAGTTTCAGCCCAAATAACTTCGTGGCCACGCTGCTCAAGTAAGTTAGTAGCAATTTCAGCATTTAGCGGCACATCTTCTACTAAAAGAATGTTTAAGCTGCGTACCGCATAACTTTGCTCGGTAGGCGCAATACAAAGCTTAAGCGGTATTTCAACAACAAAAACACTGCCCTCACCTTCAGTACTGCTGACATTAATTTCACCTTTCATTGCGCTAACAAGTGCTTTTGTTACCGCAAGGCCGATACCAGAGCCAATAGCATTGGTGCCCTTGATATCTGGTGCTTTGTAGTACATGTCAAAAATACGATGCAGCTGCTCTTGTGGAATACCTTGACCCGTGTCGCTCACACGCATCACTAACCACGGACCATCGGCACGATTCTCACGACGACATTCAAGCTCTACATGGCCTTGCTGAGTAAACTTAACGGCATTATTGATAAGGTTCCAAACAACTTGGCGTAAACGGGTCGGATCAAGAGACGCGTAAACATCCAGTGTGCCTTTACGTTTAATATTGAACTCAAGACCTTTTTGTTCAGCAATTAAGCCTGCAAAATTCACTACGTCATTAATAAAATCGGCCACATTAACTGAGTCAGCAACAATATCGAGCTGCTCACGGTCAATTTTATCCAAGTCGATAATATCGTTAAAAATATTGCCAAGGGTTTCAGCACTTGAAAACACCGTATTACACCAACTACGTTGCTGTTTATCGAGTTCAGTATCAAGTAGCATGCGGGTTAAACCCACAATACCGTTAAGCGGCGTTCTTAATTCATGGCTTAAAGTTGCAATGAACTTACCTTTATCTTTATAAGCTGCTTCAAGGGCCTGAGCTGCCTCTTTACGACTGGTGATATCACGGCCAAAGGCAAGTAAACCTATGTACTCACCTTTTTCATTAATAAAAGGTAGCTTACGCATTTCAAACCAGCGCTTTTCACCATCAACGGGGTATTCAACGTCAAGTGTAAGAGCTTGGTGGGTTTGAGATACTTTTTTGTCGGTGCGCAGTACTTCTGGTAAATAATCACTTGGGTAGATTTCTTCAACACTCTTACCGATTAACTCATCGCTGCTTTTACCTATCACTTGTTCAAACATTTTATTACAGCCAGCAAATACACCATTGTTATCGCGGTAATAAAATAAATCGGGAGATGAGTCGACAATAGAGCGCAATAGCATGCCTTGTTGCGCAAGCTCTTGTTGAGTTTTTTTACGCTCGGCGATTTCGCGTCTAAGCTCTTCAATCGCTCTATGCTTGGCATGAAACGCCATTTTACGCTCATCAATCTCTTCGTTTAAGCGACTGATATTGTCTTTTAGCGTTTGGTTAAGCAGTTTTTCTTGTTTGGTTGCGCTATCTAGGTAGCTATAAGAAGCTTCTAATTGGCGAATTGAGTTAAGCAGTACAGTGATTAAAATCGGCGATACCACCGCAGTGAAGAACATCACCGCTAAGACATCAACTAAAGTCACCGTTCCAACTGCAACATAATAAAACATGCACGATAAGATCAGCGACATGACCAATAATAAGGCATAACAGGCGGCGGCAGTTTTAAACTCACCGTACTTAGAAATAAAGCTTGAGAGAGTGCGAGCCCACGGACTCAAAGAAGAATCAATCATATATAAAGCTTAGGCACATAATCGAAAAAAAACAGCATAGCTAATTTTATCACTATTCCTTTAGAAATATTCATATTGTGCGATAAACATAGAATTTTTTCATCAACGCCGCTTTTTTATATTTTTTCATGTAAAATACCGCGCTTTAATAATTGCAAAGAATGAGTATTACCATGCAAACCACAATGCCAGATATTGCTGATACGGCTCCCGCCTTACAAACAGGTAAATTAGACTGGGTTGGCATGGGCGAAATTGAACTTCCTTTCATTTTTGAAACTCGCAATATTGCCCCTGTAAATGTAATTGCCAAGGCACGCGCTTTTGTAAACTTGCATAAAGAAGACGCAAAAGGCATTCATATGTCGCGTCTATTTTTAGCCCTTGATACCTTATCAACCGAGCAGCAAGTTAATCCACAAACTCTTAAACAAGCTCTTGATGCCTTTATTAGCAGCCATGATGATTTAAGTGACCAAGCACAAATCGAATTTAAATTTGAGCTACCTCTGCGTCGTAAATCTTTATTAAGTGGCAAAGTAGGTTGGAAAAACTACCCTGTTCATTTGATCGCTAAGATCAACCAAGGCATTGTAAGCTTTGAGTTAATGGTTGATGTTACTTACTCGTCTACATGCCCATGTTCAGCGGCTCTTGCTCGTCAATTAATTCAAAATGCCTTTAGCGAAAAATTTGCTGAGCAAAACATTGATAAGCAAACTGTTTTAGAATGGCTAGGCACAACAGACGGCATTGTTGCTACACCACACTCACAGCGTTCAATTGCAAACGTGAAAGTAAAACTCGACAGCCAAATTGACAGTTTTGATGTGGTTGGCTTAATTGATGCTTTAGAAGCTGAGCTAAAAACGCCAGTACAAGCGGCAGTTAAACGTGAAGATGAGCAAGAGTTTGCCCGCTTAAATGGTCAAAACCTCATGTTCTGCGAAGATGCTGCACGTAAAATTAAAGGCTTACTAGAACAGCAAAACTACGCCGATTATTGGCTGCAAATAAATCACTACGAATCACTTCATGCCCACGACGCAGTAGCTATCGCTGTTAAAGGGGTTACTGGCGGATACACAGCTTAAAAATTTCTGGTGACTCCACACACTTAGGCACGCTAATTGCTTTTAATTTTCAGTGTCAATTTGTTGTTGTGGAGTTACCGTATGGAATTCGCTTTATTATCAATTTTAGTTTTAGTCGTAGTAGCCTCTGTTGTTGCGTCAAAGTTTACCGATGAAGGCGGAAACCCTTACCCTTTCACTCGTAAGCAAACTGTTTTTACGCAAGTTGAGAGTGCTTTTTTACATCTTCTAGAACGTGCTGTAGGCGACCAATATAAAATCGTCAGCCGCGTTAAACTCATTGATTTAATCGACTGCAAGCAAGGCTTATCTGTCAAAGCAAAACGTGCTGCAATGGCTAAAGCCAAAAACAAACAGTTAGATTACGTACTTATCGACAAAGACAAACTTACTATTGTTGCCGCTGTTGATTTAGTAAATAACACCAACCGCGACGGCCATAAAGCACAACGTGATTGGTTTGTTAGTGGCGCATTAGAAGCGGCGGGCATCCCGCATATTCGCATGAAGGTAAAATCAGGCTATCAACCAAGAGAAGTACGTGATGCAATCATGTTTAAACTTGGTAAACCTGCAGCAGCGCCTGCAAGACCTGCACGCAACCGCATTACTAAACCTGCGGTATTATCACCATCACAAGCAAAAGCACACTCAACGGCGCTTGCAGAAATATAACCTGTCACAATATTGGCAAAAGCAGACTTTAAGGTCTGCTTTTTTGTTTGTTTCAGGCATTTTTAGGTATAATCATCCTATTCAATCTAAGGAATCAAATATTATGCACGTTGGTATTATTGGCGCGATGGAGCCAGAAGTAAAAATCTTACGCGAAGCAATGGTAAACCCAAGCATCATGACTAAAGCTGGTTTTACCTTTTACACCGGTGAACTAGCGGGTAACACAGTTACTTTAGTTCAATCTGGTATTGGTAAAGTGGCTTCTGCAGTAGCAACAACACTACTAATCGATAACTTCAGTCCAGATTGTGTGATCAACACAGGTTCTGCAGGTGGTTTTGAGCCATCGCTAAATGTAGGCGATGTGGTTATTTCTTCAGAAGTTCGTCACCATGATGTAGACGTTACTGCATTCGGTTACGAAATCGGTCAAGTACCACAAATGCCAGCAGGCTTTGCTGCGCACCCTAAACTGATTGAAGCGGCAGAGCAAAGCGTAAGTCAAATCAGCGATGTTAAAACCATGATTGGCCTAATTTGTACTGGTGATTCATTCATGTGTGACCCGGTACGAATTGAAAAAACACGTGCTGAATTCCCAACTATGCTTGCAGTAGAAATGGAAGGTGCAGCAATTGCACAAGCTTGTCATGTGCTAGAAACACCATTTGTTGTTATTCGTTCAATGTCTGACATTGCTGGCAAAGAGTCGCCGCAATCATTTGAAGAGTATATCGAAACTGCATCTATCAACTCATCTAAAATGGTTGTTGCTCTTTTAGAGAAGCTAACATCGGTGAGTTTATAAGGTGATTGCAAATATTGTTCAAAACCATTTGGACATTATTGTATTTTTTGTAGCGCTCTTAGCTGAGCGCTTCTTTCCTTTGGTTAGTTGGTATCATCCTAATACCTTTTTAACCGTTATTTTCTCTGCGCTTAGCGAGCGTTTATACAACCCAACGAACCCCAAAAGCTATCAATATTTAGCCTCAACCTTAGCTTTTACTCTCACCATTTTAGTGATAGTGACATTGGTTGTGCTGTTTTTAGAGTTTGCTTTTTACCCTGAGCTATTAAATGGCTTAATTTTATATCTGTTACTCAGTAGCCGCGCTCAAGAGAAGAAATCATTACGTATTGCCAGATTACTCAAGCTCAACCAAAAAGCGACTGCAAGAGAGCTACTAGCTAGCCTCGTTGCCCGTGATGTATCACGTTTATCAGCCCCAGGCATTTGCAAAGCAACCATGGAGTCACTGGTGCTTCAAAGTGCGCGGCATTATTTTGCCGTTATATTCTTTTATCTACTTGGCGGCGCTATCCTTGCTTTGGTTTATCGCTTACTCACATTAATTCATCAGGCATGGCGAAAAAACCTAAAACCCAACAACCCGTTTTTGGCTCCCATTGCTAAATTACTATTTGTATTGGAGTGGTTACCCACTCGATTAGTTGCATTAACGATTGCAGCAACTAATGCCAGTAAACAATGTATTCATTATATAAAACACTATGGCAGACACTTTTATCAAACCAATACAGGATGGCTGTTAAGTGTTACATCGGCTGCTTTGCAAGTACAGTTAGGCGGCCCTGCCCTTTACCAAGGTGAGCGCTTTAATAAAATGCGTGTTGGGACTGATCGCCTACCAGATGCCGATGATATTCCTGCTTTAGTGAATCGCTTAAATCAAGCGAAAGCATTTTGGTTACTACTGATAGTCGGGATTGAAGTAATTAGCCTATTCACAAACTAATCAAAATATAAGCACAAAAAAACCAGCCGCAGCTGGTTTTTTATACCAATTAGCTTTATTAAGCTAAGGTGATTTTAGCAAACTTACGTTTACCTACTTGGTAAATCTGTGTTGTGCCTTTAGCAACTTCAAGCTTAGTATCCGTTACTTTCTCTTCACCATTAATCTTTACAGCACCTTGTTTAATCATACGCATTGCTTCTGACGTACTAGCTACAAGGTTAGCTTCTTTTAATAGATTAGTAATAAACACAGTGTCTTCAGCAGTTGTTACTGTCACTTCTGGGATCTCATCTGGTAATGCATTCTTTTGGAAACGCTTGATGAAATCTTGATGAGCACCTTCGGCTGCTTCTTCACTGTGGAAACGTGCAATCATTTCTTTGGCAAGTTCAATCTTGATGTCGCGCGGGTTTGCACCATCAGCAACACGCTGTTTAAGCGCAGCAATTTCTTCGATAGATAATGCACTTAATAAGTCATAGTAACGCCACATTAGATCATCGCTGATAGACATTACTTTACCAAACATGTCGTTTGGCTCATCAGTAATACCAATGTAATTACCTAATGACTTGGACATTTTCTGAACGCCATCAGTACCTTCAAGCAGTGGCATCATAAGTACTGTTTGTGGCTTTTGACCTTCGTCTTTTTGTAATTCACGACCCATTAATAGGTTAAAACGTTGGTCTGTACCGCCAAGCTCAACATCAGCTTCTAATGCAACTGAGTCCCAACCTTGTACCAGTGGATATAAAAATTCGTGGATAGCAATTGATTGGCCGTTGGCATAACGCTTTTTAAAGTCATCACGTTCTAGCATACGTGCTACTGTTTGACGCGCAGCCAGTTTAATCATACCTGCTGCACCTAAGTTCTCCATCCAAGCAGAGTTGAATGCAACAGTTGTTTTAGCAGGATCAAGAATTTTAAATACTTGCTCTTTATAGGTTTCAGCATTAGCTAAAACATCTTCACGAGTTAACGGTTTACGCGTTACGTTTTTACCCGTTGGATCACCAATCATACCGGTGAAGTCACCGATTAAGAAAATCACTTCATGACCTAGGTCTTGGAAGGTTTTCATTTTGTTGATAAGAACTGTATGACCTAAATGCAGATCAGGCGCAGTTGGATCGAAACCCGCTTTGATCTTAAGTTTCTTACCAGACTTTAGCTTTTCGACTAATTCGTCTTCAATTAATATCTCTTCTGCACCGCGTTTTATCTCAGCTAGAGCGGTTTGTAAATCCACTGTGTATTACTCCAAAAATTCAGCTACCGGGGCGTGGTGGCCTGTCAGGGTTATAAATATAGAGCTAAAAACTTTAAAATTTAGCTAGTTAGCACCAAAAAGCGACACTAGAAAAAAGCCTAACTTAAATAGTTTAAGAAACAGCCCTGAAGGCAGCGCGCATGATTGTTCTTTATACCGCGTTATTGCAATTTAATGAAGGTACTTTAGTTAACTAATATAGATTTAGTTTAACCATAGGCATCTGCTGCAATTTTAACCAAAAAAGTTTAACGCGCTGAGCAATTCTAGCGTAAAATAGCGCCAGTTTAAATCTACAAAACACTGGTATTTGCTCTATTTTAGGTATATCCTGCGATATTAGTATTTAAATTTCTTGACAGCAGAAAAGGCACGATATGGTTCACGTAGTGCACAAACTTCCCAAAAAACACAAACTGCTTATTCTCGGTTTGGTTTCTGCTATTGTTGGCTTGGCATTATTGCCTTCTGAAAAAGCCACCGCTTCAAAGGATAACAGTGCAAAAGCACTTGAAATTGGCAAACGCTACGAATTACAAGTTAAAGTTGATGATAACGAAAAACTAACTGAGCTTAATTCGCAGCAAGCAGCAGCAAAACTTCCAGAATACGAGCTTATCGACCATGAAGTACGAAATGGCGATAATTTAGCACTTATCTTTAAACGTGCGGGCTTCTCAGCGCAAACATTACACAAACTTGTTAATACCAACGCAGAAACTCGTAAGTTAACAAAAATTCACCCAGGCGAAATCTTAAGCTTTGCAACAGCTGAAGATGGCTCTTTAGCTCAGCTGCGTTATGTGATCTCGAAAACAGATACCTTATACGTTACATTAAATGACGAAGGTAACTACGACACTTCTATCGATAGCAAAGAAATCGAAACGCTAAGTAAATCTGCTGGCGGCGAGATCTCTAATAGCTTTTGGACGTCAGGTATTGCCGCTGGTTTAAGCGAGCGTCAAATTATGAATTTTGCTGACATTTTCGGTTGGGATGTCGACTTTGCTAATGACATTCGTAAAGGTGACCAATTTGGTCTCATTTATGAAGCTCACTATGTTGATGGTGAGTACATTGGTGATGGTAAAATTATTGCCGCAGAATTTATTAACCAAGGTGAGCGTTACACTGCTATTCGTCATACTGATGGTAACTTCTACACACCTGAAGGCCGTAGCATGAAAAAAGCCTTCTTACGCGCACCTGTTAACTTTAAGTATATTAGCTCGAGCTTTAACCCGCGCCGCTTACACCCTGTGACCAAAACGGTAAAACCACATAACGGTATTGATTACGCAGCGCGTACCGGTACGCCAGTTGTATCATCGGGTAATGGTAAAGTGATTAAAGCAGGCTACAGTAAATACAACGGTAATTATGTATTTATTAGCCATGGCACACAGTATGTGACTAAGTACTTACACTTAAACAAAAAGATGGTTAGAACTGGTCAGAAAGTGAAGCAAGGCCAGAAGATTGGTACCGTTGGTGCGACAGGTCGTGTAACGGGCCCTCACTTACACTATGAATTCTTAGTAAACGGTGTTCACCGTAACCCTAAAACGGTCAAACTACCTAAATCAGAGCCTCTACCGCGCGATGAGTTAGCTAAGTTTAAACCGATTGCTGATAACTTCTTAGCTCAATTACAGCGTAACCGTGAGTTACAATTAGCTTTAAATAAGTAGTAGGTAAACATGTAAAAGCCGCTTCAACTTGAAGCGGCTTTTTTGTGCCTAGAATAAATCCGGCTAAAACTATTATAGACTTTACTAAAACGAGTACTGAAGGCACTGCGGGTTAATACAATTATTACCTTAAAAGAACATAGATAAGTTGAATAATTAGCGAAATCATCATCAGTGGCCAAATGTACTTTGCATACTTTGTCGCGCCATCAAGCCCCATTTTAGACTGATACTTTTCAAGTAGCGGTATTAGAATAACCAAAGCAACAAAAAGGCATAATAAGATAATAAAGATATTCATGGTGGCTTCCTTACACAACTATCATTTAACTGCAATTTCTTTAGGATGACCCTAGTCTATAGGCAAAAAAAAGCGCAGTAAAATTACTGCGCCAGTCGGTTGGAAGTAAATCGACTTAATCGTGTTATTAGCCAACAATCGCTAACAAAATACCTGCTGCAACGGCACTTCCTAATACCCCTGCTACGTTTGGTCCCATGGCATGCATTAACAAGAAGTTATGCGGGTTGCTCTCAAGACCTACCTTATTAACCACACGTGCTGCCATTGGTACCGCAGATACACCGGCTGCGCCTACTAATGGGTTGATTGGCGATTTTGAGATCTTATTAAGACCTTTTGCCATAAACACCCCTGAAGCTGTACCAATTGCAAAGGCCAAAGCACCTAATACCAAAATACCGATTGTTTCTACGGTTAAGAACTTATCGGCTGCAAGCTTTGAGCCTACCGCTAAGCCTAAGAAAATGGTGGTAATGTTGATGATTTCGTTTTGTGCACTATTACTTAAACGATCAACCACGCCCGATTCACGCATCAAGTTACCTAAGCAGAACATACCTACCAGCGGTGTTGCCGCAGGTAAAAACAAGATAGTTAAACTAAGCACCATTAATGGAAAAACAATTTTCTCTTTTTTCGATACTGTACGAAGTTGCGGCATTTGAATTTCGCGCTCTTCTTGCGTTGTTAGTGCGCGCATAATTGGCGGCTGAATAATTGGCACAAGTGCCATGTATGAATAAGCCGCTACTGCGATTGCACCAAGTAAATCAGGTGCCAACTTAGATGCTAAGAAAATAGCTGTTGGACCATCTGCCCCACCAATAATGGCGATGGCCGATGCATCCTGTAGAGAAAACTCAAAGCCTGGAATAAAGTTAAGTAGAATTGCACCAAATAAAGTAGCAAAAATACCAAACTGCGCAGCCGCGCCTAACAGCAACATACGCGGATTTGCTATCAGGGCACTAAAGTCTGTAAGCGCCCCAACTCCCATAAAGATCAAAAGTGGGAATACTCCAGAGTCAATCCCGATGTGGTACACGTAATAAAGCAAACCACCCGGCTCAGATAACCCAGCAACTGGGATATTAGTTAAAATAGCCCCAAAGCCGATAGGTAATAACAACAGTGGCTCAAAGTTACGGGCGATTGCTAAATAGAGTAACAAGCAACCTACCGCAATCATGATCAATGCCGGAAAAGTAAAGTTAGCAATACCCGTGGCATGCCAGAGGTTTAAAACACCATCCATCCTCTGTCTCCTATGCCAGTGCGATTAGCGCATCGCCAGTGGCAACAGAGTCGCCTTCTGCTACTAATACTTCAGCTATTGTGCCTGAGTGTGCAGCGCGAACTTCTGTTTCCATTTTCATCGCTTCCATAATGATAACCACATCACCTTCATTTACTGTTTGGCCAGCTTTTACCTTCACTTTGAAAATATTGCCTGCTAACGGCGCGTTTAAGGTTTCGCTAACAGACGCTGAAGCTGACTGAGGAATTAACTCACTGTCTTTTAGGGTTACTTCTTTGAGCTCACCACCTTGCGCTACAACTACATCGTAAACTTTGCCA
Organism: Pseudoalteromonas sp. CH_XMU1449-3; assembly: GCF_037027245.1. Taxonomy (NCBI): domain Bacteria; kingdom Pseudomonadati; phylum Pseudomonadota; class Gammaproteobacteria; order Alteromonadales; family Pseudoalteromonadaceae; genus Pseudoalteromonas; species Pseudoalteromonas sp. CH_XMU1449-3. Next base: position 141,519 of record NZ_JAYMDY010000001.1, on the reverse strand, counting down.
TCAACTTTAACGCTGTATTGCTCTGCTTTTGCAGGGCTTGTAGAGGCTGGCTTAGTTTCTGACTTAGCGACTTCACCCGTTGGAATTGCTTCAAACGCATCAGGGTTGTTACGGTTTTTAATAAACTTAAGGCCGATTTGAGGGAATAATGCGTAAGTAAGCACATCATCAATCACGTCATCAGCAAGCTCTAAACCTTGCTCTTTAGCTTCACTTAATAACTCTGCTTCAAGCTTCTCAAGTTCAGGTTCAAGCTTATCAGCAGGACGGCACGTAATTGCTTCAGCCCCCTCTAGTACACGCTCTTGTAGCTCTTTATTCATTGGCGCCGGTGTTGCACCATACTCGCCTTTGAGTACACCCGCAGTTTCTTTTGTGATGGTTTTATAACGCTCGCCAGTCAGTACATTGAGTACCGCTTGAGTACCTACAATTTGCGACGTTGGTGTAACTAAAGGAATGTAACCTAAGTCTTCACGTACACGCGGGATCTCAAGTAATACTTGATCAAGCTTATCAGCAGCACCTTGCTCTTTAAGCTGATTTTCCATGTTAGTTAACATACCGCCAGGTACTTGGGCTAATAAGATACGACCATCAACACCTTTAAGGCTGCCTTCAAATGCAGCGTATTTCTTACGTACATCACGGAAATAAGCGGCAATTTCTTCTAACTCATTTAAATTAAGGCCGGTGTCACGCTCAGTGCCTTCTACAATTGAAACAATGGTTTCTGTTGCGCTATGACCATAGGTCATACTCATTGACGAAATAGCCGTATCAAGCATATCGATACCCGCATCGATTGCTTTTTGGTAAGTTGCAGTACTTAAACCTGTCGTCGCGTGGCATTGCATTGCGATAGGAATAGATACAGTTTCTTTTAAGCCTTTGATCAACTGCTCGCAATCATATGGCTTTAATAAACCCGCCATATCTTTAATACAAATTGAATGACAGCCAAGATCTTCTAGTTGTTTTGCCAGCTCAAGCCACATATCAAGCGTATGGACTGGGCTTACTGTGTACGAAATAGTACCTTGGGCATGAGCACCTACTTTAACTGCGGCTTTAATGGCAGTTTCAAGGTTACGTACATCGTTCATCGCATCAAAAATACGGAATACATCAACACCGTTTTTGTGGGCACGCTCAACAAACTTTTCGACTACATCATCAGCATAATGACGGTAACCTAGAAGATTTTGTCCACGAAGTAGCATTTGTTGCTTAGTGTTTGGCATTGCCGCTTTTAGCTCGCGAATACGTTGCCAAGGATCTTCACCTAAATAACGGATACACGAGTCAAACGTCGCACCACCCCATGATTCAATTGACCAATAACCCGCATTATCGAGTTTTTCTGCCATGGGTAGCATGTCGTCTAAGCGCATACGCGTTGCCAAAAGAGACTGGTGTGCGTCACGCAATACTAATTCGGTTAATTTTAATTTAGCCATGTTTAAGCTGCCCCGTTATTTTTGTTTATTTCGAAATTGAGCAATTGCAGCGCTGATTGCTGCAATATGTGCCTGTGGCACACCCTGTTGAGGTTGAATTTTTGCTGTACGCGTAGGTTCTGCAGTTGCAGGATCATCAAATCGACCCACTACCTTTGACATTAAAGTGACTGCTGAAATCAAAATAGTCAGAAAAACAAACACGCCTACCATGCCTGTCACCATCAAACTGGCCGCAGTGGTGAGTAATCCACCTATATCCATACGACTCCCCTCGCTTACTTAAAATAAAAAGTTATTTTTGTTAAATAATTATGCACCAATAATAACAAACAAAATTCATTTGTATAGCACCATTGTAAATTGGTAAAACCAATTAAATTTAAAATAACATGACGCACATATAATTAACACCCTACTATTAGCGCATTTAAAGCCCCGTTATAGATGATATAAATAGTCAATATAGCCAGACGTTATATGTTCAGCTATTAATCAACCATAGTAAAATGCCTAAAAACCACGCACAACAAGGTGTTAGAGCTACCCCCTTAAAATAAAGTTAAATTGGTCTTACCAATAACCATAACAATTCTCTTTTTCCTCATTCATCTCAATATGAAAAAATATCACTATGAATAAGTTACATGCTTACTCGTAAAAGTTACCAAATGATGAACCCTATAAAGAACGACAAAAACACGCAATCCATTGAAATATATAAAATAAAACTTATGGCACAGAACTCGCTTTAGTAATATCGAACTTAAGAAAATTTAAATAGCCAAGGAGACCACTATGTTACGCTGGACAATTACTTTTTTAGTTATCGCGTTAATCGCAGCAGTGTTAGGTTTTGGCGGTATCGCAGGAGCCGCTGCAGGCATCGCTAAGATTATCTTTTTTATATTTTTAGTATTACTAGTTATTTCGCTGGTATCAGGAGCACTTAGAGGCAGTGTCCCTAAGTAGTTAAAAGCAGATAACCACTTACTTTATTTTAAATTTACAAGGAATTTCATTATGAAAAATTCAACTTTAAAAGCCGCTACTATCGCCCTATTTTCAGGTTTATTCATCATGGGTTGTGAAGACAACTCTGCTGAAGACGCAGGTGAGCGTATTGATGAAGCAATTACTGATACACAAAATGCAGTTGAAGATGCATGTGAAGAAGTAAAAGAAGGTGTTAACGCAGAAGAAACTAACTGCTAATAACACACCTTTACTAAGAAAAGCGGCCAAGTGCCGCTTTTTTGTGTATGTAAGTTAGCAAGTTAGCGACTCTAAGCTGCAAACTGCTTGTGTCAAGCAGCTTACTAACTTTACTCTTTCCCCTTGAAACTCACTAACTTTACTCTTTCCCCTAGAAACTCGCTAACTTGATGGGTTTCGCTCCGCTCTACCCTACATCATGTAGGTCGTCATTTATGGCGACACATAACCGCTAACATTGACGGGCAAAAGCCCGACCTACGACTTACACGTAGATTTAAGAAACATCGCGCGAAATAAATTTCACGCCTACGTGAGCCTCAAACTCGATAACTTTACTCTTTCCCCTAGAAACGCGCTAACTTGTTGGGTTTCACTCCGCTCTAACCAACCTACGAGCTCTTTTGTTTTAATCTGATAGCTGACGGCTGAAAGCTGATAGCTTCTTTATCTAGAAACTCGCTAACTTTAAGCTTTCATTTACAACCCGTTGTGAGGGGCTCGTTTGTCGTTACACTCGCTATATGCCACTGGCCGTCGATAAAACTCACCTTTGCGACATCGCTTACAGCAAAGTCGCCAGGTACATTTAAGCGCGTTAAGTTGCTCGCTAACTGCTGCTGGCAATATGGGCCGGTATCGCCATGCATTACAAGTACAGGCTTATTGGTGTGCTTTGCGAAGTCGCTGATGGCATCTCGGTATATTTTAAATGCATCACAATTAGAGCGCTGTGATTCACTGCAAGTGGGTTTACTGGTCGGGTGGTAAATGTCAGCCTGAAAGCCAAACACATAGGCATTAGCATCTTGATGAACAAGTGCTTGTTTTAACCAAATTAAGTTGTACTTATCACGCTTGTCGGCGTCATCAAGTGCTGCGTTTTTGTCACTTTTTAAAATTTGTGAGCGACCATTAAAAGTGCCCGGTATATGCAAAGTGCGAAACTCAATGCCATCAAACTGCCAGCGAGCATTTTCTAGCATTTCAGCTTGGGTTGCATAGCCCTGAAGTTGCTGAGCTTTTTTTGTATAAGCATCGTCAAACATCAAGCCTTTAACAAAGCTTAGCCGTTCAAGTTCATCAAAACGCACCGATAGCTTTTCTCGGTCGCAATCGGTCCATTCATTATCACCTGGGGTGTAAATAAAAGGCTGCGGGGTCAACGACGTTAATAACGCTTTATTACTTTGCAAAAGCTTATTGGTGCAAGCAAGCGCTCCTGATTTCATATCACCTAAGTGCATTAAAAAGCCATGGGGTGTTGCTGCGATTGCTTTAGTAATTTTTCCATCTTTGGCGAGATTGATTTCATCAATCGGGGTGTATGGCATATCGCCCATAACTAAAAAAGTATTTGTGGTCATTGCAAGTGCTAATGACATTGAACTAACAAACATACAGCTTACACCTTTAAAATACGCATACCTTAAGCTCTCACAATGACAACTAAATGAAAACCAACTACGGAAGATTTTTTCTATCAATGTTAAACTGCTGCCAGCAAATTAAGTGAGCCTACGAATGACATTAAGTACAACTTACACATTAGATAAACCGTATTATTACGAATGCTTTGATGAGTCTCTACCTTATTCATCACAAGCTAAGCCTAAATACCCGCTGTTGGTATTGTTAATAACCTTAGGCTTATTAGCTTTTTATCAATTAGAGAATCATTATCTGGGCAGCTTTATGATTATGCTTGCCGTGGTTGAGTGCTTATCGTTTTATTACAAGCGCCCATGGTGGGTCGCAAGACAAATGATGAGTCGTGCATCGGGTAGCGAAGTCACTATCGTATTTGATGATGAAGGCGTTAAAGCCGAAAACCCGCATAAAAGCTACCAATTAAGCTGGCAACAAATTAGTGAGATTATTGAAACTGAGCGAGGTTATATTTTAAAGGCTCAGCGCGGTATGCAATATATTTCTAAACAAGCGCTAAATGATGAAATGACAGCCGAACTAAATAAAAGAGCCACTCAGTGAGTGGCTCTTAAAAATATCTGTCGCTGATTAAACGTTGCCCGGATTTGGGTTAGATTTCTCTGCTTGAATTCGCATGTAGATTTCTTCACGATGTACTGATACATCTTTAGGTGCATTTACACCAATGCGAACTTGATTTCCTTTAACACCAAGAACAGTAACTGTTACTTCGTCACCGATCATAAGGGTTTCACCTACTCTACGAGTTAGTATTAGCATTCTCTTGCTCCCATGTTCCAAAAAATTAAAAGATTCCGCGTCAAAAACATTCTAATGAAATATAGACTTAAAAGTAAGTAAAAACTCTAGATCTTATTCATTTTCAGTTAAAAAAACTTTGTGTAGCGCACGTACAGCCAGTTCTAAATACTTTTCGTCAATTAAAACTGATATCTTTATTTCTGATGTCGATACAAGCATCACTTTGATGTTTTCATCGGCAAGGGCATTAAAAAATAAACTTGCCACACCAGAGTGAGATTTCATCCCTACACCTACTGCAGACACCTTGGCAACATTGCTGATCCCTTTAATAGATTCTGCGCTGATACCATCTTGGTTACTGGTCAAAATTTCAAGCGCTTGCTCAAAATCATTCGTGTGCACAGTAAAAGCATAGTCTATTTTTTCAAAGTTATGATTAACTTGATTAATCATATCTATTTCGATGCCGAATTCTGCAAAAAGTTTCAAAATTTTTGCAAGGTTTTCCGTTCCTTGGTGCACGCCATTAACGTAAATCAGACTTTCGTCACGATTAAAGGCGATACCCGACACAATGTTTGCTTGCACATCCGGCTCCTCAAAACTGATCAAGGTCCCTTGATCCGGGTTAAAACTCGATAACACTCTGAGCGGTATATTATATTTTCCTGCGGCTTCGACACTACGAATATGTAGCACCTTAGCCCCAAGGCTGGCCATTTCGAGCATTTCTTCGAAGGTGACATGGCTCATACGTCGCGCATTTGGTTCAATACGCGGGTCGGTGGTATATACCCCATCAACATCAGTGTAAATTTGGCATTCGTCGGCATTGATAGCACCTGCAATCTCAACCGCAGAGGTATCTGTTCCACCGCGACCAAGCGTAGTGATATTGCCTTCAATATCACGGCCCTGAAAGCCCGCTATAATAGCGATACGGTTATGCTCAAGTTCATGCTTAAGACGAGTCGCAGCAATCTCTTCAATGCGCGCTTTACCAAACATGTTATCGGTACGAATGTTGACCTGATCAGCAAGCAAGCTTACCGCTGAGTGACCACGTTTGATGATAGCCATTGCCAGCAGAGAGACTGACACTTGCTCACCGGTGGTTAGCAATACATCAAGCTCACGAGCACTAGGTCGAGAATCGATTTGTTTAGCGAGTTTAATTAGACGGTTAGTTTCTCCCGACATAGCCGAGAGCACCACCACAACTTGATGGCCTTGTTGCTTGGTTTTTACAACAAGGTCGGCGACGGCCTCAATTCGCTCTATTGAGCCAACTGAGGTGCCACCGAATTTTTGGACGATAAGTGCCACTAGTAGTTAAGAACGCTCAGATAACCAACCAGTTACACTTTCTAAGGCTGCAGCTAGGTTCTCTGGCTGAGTACCACCAGCTTGTGCCATATCAGGACGACCACCGCCCTTACCGCCTACTTGTGCAGCCATGTGATTTACAAGCTCACCGGCTTTCACTTTACCTGTTAGGTCCTTAGTTACACCTGCAATTAGGCTTACTTTATCGCCATTAGCTACACCAAGGGCAATAACACCTGAACCAATCTTCGTTTTCAGGTCATCAACCATGCCACGTAGTGCTTTAGACTCTGTACCTGCAACATCAGCAACCAGTAGCTTAATACCGTTCACTTCAACAACAGAGTCAAGTAACGATGCACCTGCCGCACTTGCTAGCTTGTCGTTAAGCTGTGCAATTTGCTTCTCAAGGCCTTTTGATTTCTCAAGTAACGCCGTTACTTTTTCAAGTACAGTGCTGCTATCACCTTTAACTAGTGCTGCAACATCGTTTAGTTGTTGCTCTTGCTCACTTACATAAGCAACCGCTTCAGCACCTGTTACCGCTTCAATACGGCGGATGCCGGCCGCGATACCGCTTTCTGATACGATCTTAAATAAACCAATATCACCTGCACGCTTAACGTGAGTACCACCACATAGCTCGATTGAGTAATCACCAATGGTTACTACGCGAACTTCGTCGTCGTATTTTTCACCAAATAATGCCATTGCACCTTTTGCTTTAGCATCTTCGATAGCCATTAGCTCAGTTTCAAGAGCAAAGTTACGACGGATTTCATCGTTCACTGCGCGCTCGATTTGGCGTAATTCGTCTTTTGTTACCGCTTCAAAGTGAGAGAAGTCAAAACGTAAACGCTCAGGGTCAACAAGTGAACCTTTTTGATTTACGTGCTCACCTAAAATTTGACGTAACGTTTCATGTAAAATGTGTGTTGCAGTATGGTTTTTCTTGATGCTATCGCGACGTGCTGCATCAATCGTAGCCTCTGCTTTATCGTTTGTACCAATACGGCCTTGTACACGACCATGGTGTGCAAATGCATTACCAAGTTTCGTGGTGTTAGTCACTACAAACTCACCGCCAGCAACTTTTAACACACCCGTGTCACCAACCTGACCACCTGATTCAGCGTAGAACGGTGTGCGGTCTAAGATTGCGATACCTTCTTGACCATCTTCAAGTACAGAAACCGATTGACCTTCAGAGAAAAGCTCAACCACAGTACCTGTGTAATGTTCTGCATCGTAACCTTTAAAGTCAGTGTGTTTTTCAGACTTAAGTTGTTGGTTGTAATCAGCACCAAACTTACCAGCTTGCTGTGCTTGCTTACGCTGAACAGCCATACACTCTTGGAAGCCGTGCTCATCAATCGTCATGAAACGCTCACGCGCCACGTCAGCCGTTAAATCAGCAGGGAAACCGTAAGTGTCGTAAAGTTTGAATACTAAGTCACCTGGGATCACATCACCTTCGATGTCAGTTAGGCTTTCTTCTAAAATAGCCAGACCACGCTCAAGTGTTTTACCAAACTGCTCTTCTTCGATACGCAGTACTTTTTCAATAATTTCTTGTTGCTTAGCAAGCTCTGGGTACGCTTGACCCATTTGCTCAATTAGCGCAGCAACTAGCTTGTAGAAGAATGCACCTTTCGCGCCTAGCTTGTTACCGTGACGAACTGCACGACGAATAATACGACGTAGTACATAACCACGGCCTTCGTTTGATGGCATAACGCCGTCAGACACTAAGAACGCACACGAACGAATGTGGTCAGCCACAACGCGTAACGATTTATCGTCTAAATCTTGTGCGTTTGTTACTTTAGCCGCTGCTGCAATTAGAGCTTGGAATAAATCGATTTCGTAGTTTGAGTGCACGCCTTGTAAAATTGCAGAGATACGCTCAAGACCCATACCTGTATCAACAGACTGCTTAGGAAGCGGCTCCATTGTACCGTCGGCATGGCGGTTATACTGCATAAATACTAGGTTCCAGATCTCGATGAAACGGTCACCGTCTTCTTCAGGAGAACCTGGAGGACCACCCCAAATTTCTTCACCGTGATCGTAAAAGATTTCAGAACATGGACCACAAGGACCTGTATCACCCATTGACCAGAAGTTATCGCTGGTTGCAATGCGAATAATACGGTCTTCACTTAGACCTACTTCTTTATGCCAAATGTTGAAGGCTTCTTCATCATCGTGATAAATAGTAACAAGTAGTTTTTCTTGCGGTAGTTTTACAACATCAGTTAAAAACTCCCAAGCAAACTTGATTGCGTCTTGCTTGAAGTAATCGCCAAAGCTAAAGTTACCTAACATTTCGAAGAATGTATGGTGACGTGCAGTGTAACCTACGTTTTCAAGGTCGTTATGTTTACCACCGGCACGCACACAACGTTGAGAGCTGGTTGCACGTGAATAAGGGCGGCTTTCCGCACCTAAAAATACATCTTTAAATTGCACCATACCGGCGTTATTGAATAATAACGTGGCATCGTTACCCGGGATCAGCGAGCTTGAAGGAACAATTTGGTGTTGTTTAGAGGCAAAAAAGTCTAAGAACTGTTGCCTGATCTGTGCGGTAGTCATATGCTGCATGTGAAAATCTCACCCGTTTATTGCTGTGCTTGCATTGCAAAATCAATTTGTTCGTAATTAAAGCCTCGATACATCAAGTAGCGTACACGTTTCGCTCTTTCTTTCTGGTCGAGTTCTTTACCTGAATTTGAAAACTTCTTTAAATATGCGTCCTTTGCGAGTTCGAACCAATCGACTTCGAACTCCTCGAGCGTCTTATCTAATAGTGCTCGGTCTATCCCTTTTGCCATTGCTTCGCTCTGAATGCGTTTTACACCATGATACTTAGCTAAATGGCGGCGTACAAACCCTTCACAATAGCGCTGTTCGTTAATAAAGTTGTGTGATTCACACCAATCTAACAAGCGCTCTGTGAACTCGGGCGTCGCCTCTTTTTGCTGTAACTTTCGTGTTAAATCCCGACGCGAATAATCTTGTCGAGACAATAACCAAAGTACGTAATTCTTTAACTTTTGTTCTTTATCATCCATTACGCGTCAAAGCGTCCTGATTGTGAGGGCGCTTCAGGTGCTTTTGTTTGGTCATCACCTTTTGGCACAACCGGCATAAAAATAGCCTGAAAAGACACGAAGAAGCTAATGTAACAAATTGGCATTAAAACCAATAGTGGAATAAACGATAAAGGAATACAGATCACCATTAAAACAGCGCAAATTAGGCCATAAACACTCAATGGCGCCATATTATGGTAAAACACCATGAATGAGGTTTTTAAAACCTGAAACATATTGCTTTGTTTTTGAAAATAAACCAAAGGCACTGCATAGGCAAAAGCGGTTAAATACACACAGATCGCCACTAAGAATACCGCAACTTGCCCCATTGAAATGGTTGCCAATAAATCTGCAATATGTGATTGGTTTTGTGGATCGAAAGTCTGACTCGAAATAACTGCGTAGGCATCTGCAAAAATGAAATTAGACAGTAAGGCTAATAAAATACCTGCCGCCATCTGATACACGGCGACGCGCACTAAACCTATACGGTTTCCTTTATTACTAAATGGCTTAAAAATATCAGCTTGGCTGATAGTCCCGCCTTGCTGCTTAGTTAACACAGCTTGATAAAAACCTGCCATCAAAAACGGGGTTACAAATGCACCAACAACTTGCAGTAAAGGTAGCAGCAATGCCAAAAAGCTAATTATCACGATTAGCAGATGCATTAAAATAAAAGTCAAAGGTTGCAGCTTAAAGATTTCCCATCCAGCTTTAAACCATTTAACGCCTGCATCAGCTTTAAAAATACGTACTTCGATCGACATAGTTTCTCATTCAATAACGACAAAACGCACCGAGTATAACTGGGTGCGCTACTTGTTTATAGTCACCTGTAGTGAAATTTACTCAGGCTTTTTAATTTTTTTAATATCAAGCATGTGCGAACCATGTTTGATTTTCGTTTCGAGGTAAGCTCGGTTACCTACCACACCCGCTTTAATGTGCGCATGAGTGCCAACCACTGAATCAACTTCAATACCTGCATCACGCAGTGCTTTAAGCTTATTTGGGTTGTTAGTCATTAACTTAACGTGCTTTTGATTGAGTGCTTCAAGCATTAATACCGCGTCTGAAAAATCACGTAAATCATCAGCAAAACCCAAGTGGTTATTCGCTTCGTACGTATTCATACCTTGCGACTGTAGTACGTAAGCATCAATTTTATTGTATAAACCAATGCCACGCCCCTCTTGGCGTAAATACAGTAAAATACCGCCTTGTTGGTGCATCATCTCGATACACTCATTTAATTGCTCACCACAATCACAACGTGATGAATGGAATACATCGCCCGTTAAACACTCTGAATGCATACGAATTAAAGGGACATCTTGCTCTGTGTCAGCTTGATTAAACACTAAAGCAACATGTTCTTGGCCATCATTTAAGCCACTGAAAGATACGATTTCTGCAGGGATATCACTGTTTTTGCCAACATTCAGCTGGACTCTTGCTCTTACTTGCGCCACGACAAATCCAAATTAAAAAATAAATGCGATACTGCAAATGTGATTACAACAGCTTGAAGGTTGTAAGGATGCAACATACGACGAGTGATAACTAATATTGAGGCAGTTACCAGCAATTCAAGTATTATACACTCAAACCACCCCAAGATACGAGCTTTGCGCCTCGCTTTAGTGGCGCTAAAAAAACACCTTAAAAGCTCTACTTTTTAGAGTTAGGCCTTTGAAATAAAATAAATTAATAAATAAACCTTTGCAGATATTCGAAAAAATAGATTAGTTTAATCTCAATAAACCACTAAGCCTTTATCAACCACCTATCAAAATAATAAAAATAACAGTGTTGTGATGTGTCTCAGCGCTGATTAATAACGTACTAAAAGCGCTAGATAAAACAATTATGAAGAATAACCAAATAGTGATGCTTGAAGCTTAAACTGCTCTGCTAATTCATCAATTATAACCCTTTGACTAAGCTTTAAATATCTTGAGCGTGGCCAAACAACATTGATTGGCATAACCGCACCTGAAAAGGTATTTAAAACACTAGTTAGTCTATTACTATCTAGCTGCTCTTGAATAAGCCAAGTAGGTAATTGTGCAACACCTAAACCATTAAGTGCGGCATCTAGCATCGCATCTCCATCACTGAGCATATATCTGGCATTGATTAGCTGGTTAAATGACTGCTTTTTACTATCTTTGAACAACCATGTTGGCTGCGAAGAGCGCTTACTGCCAATAATACAATCATGAGTGAGCAAATCCGCAGGAGTGTCTGGCACACCATGTTGGTCAAAATAATCTTGACTACCACACACTGTTAGTTTTTGATAACCCAACAATTTTGCTACCAGATCGGCATCATCCTCTAATGTGCCGATACGTACCACCAAATCAACATTTTCATTAATTAAATTTATACGACTTTCACTAAAGTGAACCGCAAGCTCTAATTTAGGATACTTATTTGCTAGTTTAGAAAGTATTGGCATTACATACTTACGGCCGAATGCCGCAGGTAAGTGAAGCTTTACTTGCCCCGAAACATTATGGCTACCGGCAGTGACCGCTTGCTCTAGGCTATCTATTTCAGCCAGTATTTTTACCCAGCCTTCAAAATAATGCTGCCCTTCTGGGGTTGCCATAATTTTACGAGTTGTTCGATGCAATAACTTCGTACCTAACTTACTTTCAAGCCTAGTAACAGTTTTACCAACAGCGGAGCCTGTTAAACCTAACCGATTACCAGCTGCTGTGAATGTACCCATGCGTAGTGTTTCAACAAACTCTCGAATACCAAAGAAAGGGCTATCTTCTGGTTTCATTATGGAATCTCAGGACAGAATAAATGGAATATTTGCTAGGTTATCATTTAAAAAGAAGATAATAAAATAGTGTTCACTTATTCAGCAATAGAGAAACATGATGAGCGAACGCAAACTTCTAGATTTACTCGAAAAAGAAGAGATCCGAACTCTTCGCTTAAACTACAGTCAGCTTTTAGACTCTGGTCAAATTCATAAAATGGAAGAAGTATTTACTAGCGACGCACGAGTCGAAGTAACAGTGGGTGAAATGAATGGAATTGAACAGATAAAGCAAGGATTAAAAAATGCTTATGATGAATTCGATACCCACAATAGAAAGCACTTCCCTTTTGTTCATGCAGTGATGAACCATCAAATAGTACTAACAGATAAAACGACAGCACAGGGTGAGTGCTACCTAATTGACTTTGTTACAAGTAGGGAGCCAAGCGAATCTCCGCTTTTATTAGTAGGCCGATACTTAGACCGCTATGAAAAAGTCGACGGTCAATGGCGCATTAGCCACTCTAAACTTGATGTTGTCTGGCCAGCGAATTCGGGAGATCAGTAACATGAATAATCTACCAACTAGCTTTACAAATGTATTTGACGACAACAAATTAACGCTGGGATTGCTCACTCCCCTTGAAGCTTACCCTAGCAGCCCTTTCCCTACCCTCAATGCTGATATAGCAACGGCTAAGCAAGCTGAACAAGCAGGTATTGCCAGTATTTGGTTTAGGGATGTGCCTTTTTATGATCCTAATTTTGGTGATGCTGCGCAGATGCTTGATCCATTCACTTACGCAGGTTTCATTGCTGCACATACAAATACAATTACTTTAGGCACCGCAGGGGCCGTTTTACCATTACGCGATCCTATCATGGTTGCCAAACAAGCAGCCTCAGTTGATCATCTAAGTAATGGTCGTTTTGTGTTAGGAGTTTCAACCGGAGACAGGCCAGTTGAATACCCGGCTTTTGGTGTCGATTTTAACGCGCGTGCTGAGCGCTACAGAGAGTCAGTTGAAATTATCAAAACATTACACCAACAAAGTTTTCCTAAACACATTAGCCAATATTACGGTGAGCTTGATGGTTCACTTGACCTTTATCCAAAACCAGTAAACCAGCAAATACCCGTTATGGCCGTTGGTCGTTCTAGGCAATCATTTGAGTGGTTGGCTAATAATGTTAATGCTTGGATTTGGGCTGTTGATAATGAACAAGCCATCAGTGAAATCATTAACAACCTATCAATTGCAAGCAATAGCAACACAAGCCCACATTACGGCTATGCGACATTTTTTGATTTAGATAAAAACCCTGACGCCCCGTACCAGCGTTTTTATAACGTTGTACGAATTGGTCGAAATGCCCTTATTGAGCGACTGTTAAAACACAGAGAGCTTGGCGTAAAACACATTGCGCTAAACTTAAAACCTTCTCGAAGGGCTGCCCAAGATGTAATTGATGAATTGGGTAACTTTGTTATTCCTGCTCTTGAAAAAGAGCAAAGAGAGCCTGCAGTATGAGTACTCAAGAACAGCTCGAAAACTTAATAACTCAGTTTAAAGATAGCTGGTTACGCTCGGATAAGCACTCGTTAGCAAAGCTGTTTAGTTCTGATATCGATTTCAAAAGCCAGCATCATGGTTCTGTAAATAGGCAAAAGCATGTATCAACAACCTTGAGTGAAGATTTCAAAAACTATGCAACGAATGCTGAATTTACAAATACGTTTACTGCACACCAAAAAGATTTTGCTGCAGCAAGCAGCTACGCTTATGTAGATGTAAATCATGGGCAAAAACGCTTTTTATGTGGTTGTACGTTTATTTTTCATTTCGTTTATGAAAACCAGCAATGGCTTATTAACCACATTAAATTTCAGGTTAACTGGAATAAAGGACAACAATCCTTGCTTCCTAACTGGAACATGCTTCCTGGAGTTCAGGGCTGGCAGCTTGTTGATGGTGCACCAACAATTGTGAGTGAATTACACTCTCCATGGGCATTAATTCGCAAGTTTAAAGCCTCTGAGCCAAAGCAAGCTCTCATTGATCTCTATAACAAGTATGCATTTGCTGTTGATAATTGTGATATTAATTTACTTATTGATTGCTACAGCCAAGATATACATGGCAGCTTTCCTCCTTTAGGTGATTTATCTGGTAGAGAAAGTGTTATAGGGAATTTAAAAAACTTTAGACTGCTTGCGCCATTTTGGCAGCACTTTGCAGAGTTGGTCAAAATGGAGGTTAGCCAAGATAAAAAAGCAGCTCGATTTATCATTGCCCGAATCATTCCCGAAAAACCAGTGAATGATAGCAATCAAAAAATCTATGCAGCTCACTATCAGTTAGCAGCAAGATTAGAGTCAGATAACTGTTGGCGACTTTACGAGTCGCATTACATACCGGGTTGGTTTGATGAACAGAATTTGCCCAAGTTAATAATCTAACAATAAAGCGCTCAATGTGAGCGCTTTTTCATAAGTACCTGCGACCGGTTAAGCTTAACCACTGTTTTTGCTTAAATTAAAAACAGTGATACATTAAAAATTACTAAATACCTTGCACCTAATGATGATAATAATTATCATCTACAAGTATTAATCCCCTGTTCTTTGGGCAAAATAATAAGGAATATTATGAAAAAGAGCTCACTTGCCTTATGTGTTGCATTACTATTTAGTCAGCAAGGCATTGCCAATGAAACGACCACCCAAGAATTTAACGACACCTACCGCGCTTATGTCGCTGCTGTAGAAAATAAGCAAGACAGTAGTGAGCTTGCCAAAAAAGCGTTTGAGCTTGGCAAAGAAATTTATGGTGAAAGCGCCGACAACACCGCCAATCTTGCTATTAACTATGCAAACAGCCTAGATAAAAGCGAACAAGAGCGACGCTTTGAGTTATATCGCACAGCCTACGAAATACTCGAAAAAAACCACGGCAAGCAAAGTGTGCAAGTGTATGATTCATTAATCGGCATGGCAGAATCAACTTCCTCAGCTAAGCGCGCCGATACGTATCTTGATGATGTCATTGCTATTGCTGAAAAACAAAACTCAGACAAGCTTGTTGCTGATGCAAAAATGACCGCTGCTCGTATCCTTGCTTATAAAGGCAGTGGCGAGCGCTATTACACAGCAAAGGAATATCTTGAAGAAGCTGATAAGTACTACCAAGAAAACTTACCAAATAACGCTGTCGATCGTATTAGCGCAGACTTTTTAGTTGCCGCATTTGCAGAAAACCAACGTAAATACAGCACCGCCATTGAGCGATTAAATCACGTAGTTAGCGTATTTGATCAAGAGCTAGACTTTGATCATCAAACCGAATTAAACGCCCATTCAAAGCTAGTTCACTTATACGAAAAAACAGGTAAAAGCGACGAAGCAACCAAACATTGCTTAGCGATTGCGAAAATGGTGCCTTGGAAAGAAAGCCAAGAACAAGAGCCGTTGTACCGTGTGCCGCCGAAATATCCAATGTCAAAAGCACAACGTATGGAAGACGGCATTGTCGTGATGGAATTTGAAGTAACCCCGTCAGGCTTTGTAGACAACATAACTGTGGTTGACTCTGAAGGTGGTACTGCATTTGAAAGAGAAGCAGTAAAAGCAATGAAAAAATGGCGTTATGCGCCTAAGTTTGAAAATGGTCAAGCCATTGCTGCAACTTCTCGGGTGCAATTAGACTTTAAAATAAAAAGATAAATAACAGGGTCGCAATGCGACCCTTTTCATAGCTTTTTATAACTTTTTAAGCAAGTTATCGGCTGCGTCCTCAATTAAATCGAGTACCTTTTCGAAACCTTGATCGCCACCATAATAGGGATCTGGGATCTCACTCTCCCCTGCATCACCATGGCTTAAAAATAGCGACAACTTATATTGTAAGCGCTCTGGGCACTGGGCTTGTAAATCAGCAAGATTTTGCTTGTCGGCTGCGAGAATTAAGTCAAACTCATGAAAATCAGCTTGAGTCACTGGTCGCGAATAGATGCCTTTAAAACTATAACCGCGCTTTTCGGCTGCTGCTTTTGAACGTGAATCTGGTGGATTACCTTGGTGGTAACCAATGGTGCCAGCAGAATCAACTTTGACATTGACACCCAACGCCTTTGCACGACTACGAAGTACCGCTTCAGCAGTAGGTGAACGACAAATATTGCCTAAGCAAACAATCAAAACCTTTTTCATTATTCGTCCTTAAAATTGCTTTAAGATTGACTCATCATAACGTTCTGCATCAAGCGAGAGGTTGTATTTATCTGCAACACTATCAAGCTCTGCCTGCTTAATTGCCAACTCATCCATGGTAATAGTGTTGTCATCAAGTTGCCATAACAAACGTGATCCCGCATAGCTGTAATGAATTGCTAATAAAGCATCTGCATTGCCCTCACGCCCTGCTGCTTTTAACTTTGGCATTTTACGGGTGATTTTATTCAGCGCTTTTTTAAGCTCCCACACATAGACTATTTCAGTCATGTAATCATGATTGCGGTATTTATTAAGCACAAAGCCCACCAGCAAACTACACACAACAACACCTAATAGGTTCCAATGAAAATGGCTACCGCTGGGGTCAGGAAATAACGCTATTAACGTTTGTGAAATGGCTAAACTGCCAACGGCTAAAGCAATTACACAAGCAATAATTACTTGGTTTAAATGTTTACGGTAACGGGCTTTATCTATTTGAATAAGTTTCATAACAACCTAAAAAACTTGTGAAAAATAAAAAGTGAAAAAAAATTTCACCCCTTTTTTATTTGCCAGCCGTTTTAGCTATGAAAGCAATTATCCAAAGAGGAACGGCTATGCATACTTTACCACTAAACTCAGCAAGCTTGAATAACAGCAATGCTGCTTTAAAGACAACCGCAGCAATTATTGGTGGCGGTGTCATGACCTTTGCAGCATTTGCATTTATGCAGTACTTAATTTCTGCTGAGCAAAGAGCCGATGTTAAAACAGGCCCAGATATCACAGTTGAAATTTATGAAGTACCGGAAGACTCAAAAGTACAAGTAAAGCAAACACTGCCGCCACCGCCAGTTGCTAAAATGCCACCAAAAGTACCGCCACGCCCAACGATTGATACGACAGATACCGTTGTAGTAGCTGATTTAACACCAACAATGACATTCGATAACATTGGCGACACGCTTAGCAAAAGCATTAACCAACCAACAGGAGATGCGACACCAATTGTGCGTATAAACCCTAAATACCCTCCGGTAGCAGCTCGTGATGGCATTGAAGGTTGGGTACAAATTAGCTTTAGCATTTCACCGACTGGCGAAGTGATTGACCCTGTTATTATTGATGCCGAGCCTAAACGGGTATTTGACCGTGAAGCAATTCGCGCCATTAAACGTTGGAAATATCGCCCTAAAGTTGTTGAAGGTGTGGCACAATTACAAACAAACCAAAGCGTTCAACTTGATTTTAAAATAGATGGATAACTGCCTATGCTAATGAGCATCAAGACATGGTTATTTGACAAGCCAAGCACAGATTGTTTGGCGCAGTATGCCAAAACGGGCGACAACCGTTACCTTAACCAACTCGTTGCTCAATACGGGAACGATCTTTATCACTACCTAGTTACACAAAGTGATAAAGATCTTGCCCTTGATATATGCCAGCAAACCTGGTTAAAAGTCATTGATAAACGCGACTTTTACAATGATCAGAACAACCCTAAAGCGTGGCTTTTTCGATTAGCACGTAATTTATTAATTGATGAATTTCGTAAGCAGCAAAAGTTCGTTGAATTAGAAGACAACCAACTATTTACCGAACCTCAGGATGCAAGTTATCACTACGACTATGAAGCCTTTGATAAAGCACTTATGGCACTTAGTTTTGTACAACGTGAAGCGCTGACCTTACAACAAGAAGGCTTTAGTCTCGAAGACATTGTTGCTATCACACAAAGTAACCCAGAGACCATTAAAACTCGGCTGCGATATGCCCGTCAAAACCTGAAACAACAACTAGGAGGCCATCATGAAGCGTAACGACGAGCAACTCGATGCTGATTTAAAAGTACATTTTCAAAAACGTAAGGCAGAGCACAGCTTAAGCAGCGACGAGCTTGTACACATGCAAAAGCCACAGTCGGCAATGCCAAGACCACAGCGCTTTTTAGGCCTGCAAATGACCGGAGTATTTGCTGCTTTAGCGATTCTTGGTTTTGTCATGCTGCAATACAACAACCGCGAGTTAACCCATGTTTATGCCGTGGATTTATCGGACTATCAATGGCTTGAAGTACACGAACTCGACGCCAAAGGCAGCTATGTGAGTAATCTTAAACAACAAAAACAAAACCTAGATGCTAACTACCAACAAGCATTAGCCAATCACCAAGCCCGCACCAGCTTCACCGGCCGTCTAGTCAGTGTTGATAACGACTGGTATATCGCTGACTGCGAGCAAAATGTCATAGTACAAATTAAACAATCACTCCTTGAAGAACTACAAAAACACGGCACCCTAGATACTCATATTCACCAAGGAGACCTACTCGCCCTAGACCAAAACAAACAAGGGCAAATCATCGCACTCAAACAGCTAACCCATGAAACGGAAAAGTGTACGAGTTAGCGAGCTCGTAGGTTGGGTAGAGCGTAGCGAAACCCAACACACTCAGAGCTGTCAGCTTTAAAAAAGTTAGCGAGTTACAAGGGGAAAGAGTAAAGGAGTACCGTAGGCGTGAAATTTATTTCACGCGATGGCCTCAATCCATATTCTTGTAGGTCGGGCTTTAGCCCGTTAATGAAAAGATAATTTGTCGCCATAAATGACGACCTACGTGACGTTTGGTAGAACGTAGCGAAACCCAACACACTCAGAGCTTTCAGCTATCAGATTTAAAACAATTTAGCGAGCTACAAGAGTAAAGTCGCAAGTTTTTAAGTAGCAGCGGGTTTACCCCGCGTAGGCGTGAAATTTATTTCGCGCGATTCTCTCAATTTATGCGGCTGTAAGTCTGGCTTTAGCCCGCCACATATGAGTGATAAAACATGTTTCGCCATAAATGACGACCTACGTGACGTTGGGTAGTACGGAGTAAAACCCAAACACACTCGAAGCCGTCAGCTATCAGATTTAAAACAACCTAGCGGGCTACAAGAGTAAAGTTACAAGCTTTTAAGTAGCAGCGGGTTTACCCCGCGTAGTTAGATATCAGATGTCAGATCATTCTTCTGACATCTGATATCTAATATTAATTTCACTCCCCTACCTTCGGTAGCATGCTTTTACTAATCACTTCAAATGTATCTAGGTCTATCAGCATAGAATAAACTTCATCGTTGTTGATAAATACAACGAATAAATTGCCTTCAGCGTTGAGGTTAGACTCTACAATTCGGTTGTAACCTGAAATAACTTCGCTGTAGTTTGAGCCATCAATCTTGCTTAGCGCGAAGGTGCGCTTATCTTTGCCATCTAGCAGTTTGTCGTTGTTGGTATCGTTTTTGATAACTTCATACGAAACTGCCTTAGGAGCATCGACTTTTTGCTCCTTGTAAGGGCGAGTATCAAACTCTTTGTAACGGCTTAAAGCACCAAACTCTATGATCAACTGATCCGTTGTTTTAAATAGCCACTTGGCGTGATTGGTTTTGTCATTAAGAAACAAGATGTTCTTTGAGCGCGTAGGTCTGTATTTATAACCACCGCTAAAATTATTGTAAACTGTTACGTCAGCTTTCACCTCGATATCCAGTTTTTCTGATTCCAACGGGATAAAGTAAAAATCACTCCCCTCGACCTTACGGGGGTAACCCAGTTTCCACTTTTCTTGCTGCTTTTCATCTTCAGCTAAGTTTAGTGTTTGTTGCTGAACATGGTTATCGGACTTAAATAAGTAAGCAACAAAATTATACCCTATTGCTGCTGCTCCAATGATTAAGCCCATAAGTAAAATTAGGCCGTTAACATTCCACACCCATTTAAAAAACTTTTCTGACTTCATACGACTTGTTAAATCCTTTTAAAAATAAGAACTTGCTAAGCTAGCAGATTTAAAACAAGTTAGCGAGCTGCAAGGGGAAAGAGTAAAGGAGTACCGTAGGCGTGAAATTTATTTCGCGCGATGGTTTCCACGAGATTCCAGACTGACGGCTGACGGCTGACGGCTGACGGCTGACGGCTGACGGCTGACGGCTGACGGCTAATACTCCGCTCTTTACCTCGCTTTTCCTACCAATAATCGCACATTGCTCTAATGTTAATAACAATTTAATGCTGAACCAGCTAGGCTAGTAACATCGTGTTTAAATATTATGGAGTTACCATGAAAAGGTCTTTGTTTAACAGTTTAATCATTGCCTCAATTAGCTTATCGAGCTTGCAAGCGTGTGCTCAGCCGGAGCAAAAGATTCCTCTGGATGCCAGCGCTAATAACTACAAACTAGAATTAGTAAGCGAAGGGATTCAAATTCCTTGGGGTATGGCTTGGCTTAACGAGCGTGACTTACTCGTTACTGATCGACGTGGCGAGCTTAGATTGATTCGTGATGGCAAACTCGTTGAGCAAGCAGTTAAAGGCACACCTAAAGTACATGATGAAGGTCAAGGAGGCTTACTAGATATAGAACTTGATCCGAACTTTGCCGACAATGGTTGGATTTACTTTTCGTACTCTGGCTATGAGGGCGATGGTGAGGGTTACAATACCTCAATTATGCGTGCCCGCTTTAAAGATATGGCTCTTGTTGATCAGCAATTATTGTTTGATGGCGAGCCAAATATTGAAACAACAAAACACTATGGTTCGCGTATTGAGTTCGACAAAGAAGGTTACTTGTACTTCTCTATTGGCGACCGTGGCAAAAGAGACGTTCACCCACAAAGTCTAGACTATGATGCTGGCAAAATTCACCGTATCAATAGCGATGGCTCTATCCCTAAATCAAACCCGTTTTATGACCATAAAACAACTCACAAAAGTATTTATTCGTATGGACACCGTAACCCACAAGGTATGGCGATGCACCCTGAAACGGGGGTTATTTGGAGCCATGAACATGGCCCTCGTGGCGGCGATGAAATCAACATAGTTAAAGCAGGTGCAAACTATGGTTGGCCTGAGATCACTTATGGGATCAACTACATTGGTACAAAAATTACCGACGAAACTAGTCGCGAGGGAATGGAACAACCTGATTGGTATTGGGTGCCTTCAATTGCCCCTTCTGGAATGGAATTTATCACCAGCGATAAATACCCACAGTGGCAAGGCCAAATTGCCGTAGGTTCGATGAAGTTTGGCCACCTTGTTTTGGTGAAACTTGATGGTGACAAAGTAACAGGCCACAGCAAGGTTTTTGAAGGTGTAGGTCGCGTGCGCAGCCTAGCCACCCACCCTAATGGTGATTTATATCTTGGTGTTGATGGTGTCGGTGTTTATAAGGTTGTACCGAAATCGTAGGTTGGGTAGAGCGGAGCGAAACCCAACGAGTTAGCGAGTTACAAGGGGAAAGAGTAAAGGAGTAACCTAGGCGTGAAATTTATTTCGCGCGATGGTTTCTTATGGCTGACGGCTGACGGCTATCAGACTTGAATATGCAAGTCATCGAAATTCAAGCAATAAAAAACCACAGACTTCTCTGTGGTTTTTTACTTATAACTTAAGCCTTACAGCTATTACTTATAAAACAATAATACTCGTCACTAGGTAAGCAATGAAGGTTAATGCCCCGCCGAATAAGGCGTATGGCATTTGGGTTTTTACGTGAGTTAATAAATCACACCCTGATGCAATAGCCGATACCGCACTAGTATCTGAGATTGGCGAGCAGTGATCGCCAAACACACCACCACCTAAAATAGCGGCAATGACCAACGAAGGTGGTAAACCTAATGCTTGAATGAGCGGTACACCAATTGGAATAAGTATTGCGAAAGTGCCCCATGAGGTACCTGTGGTAAATGAAATAACCGCACCTGTAATAAATAGCACTGGCACAACTAAATAAATTGGTAAGAAATCACCTACTAGGCCTGCTACAAACACACCGGTACCAAGATCTTTCAAGCTTGCGCCTAACGTGAGTGATAGCAATACAATAGACACTAATGGCAGTAACTCACCCATTCCTTTAAAGCCAATATCTACCAGCTTATGGTGTGTAAATTCACGCGAGCTAATCATTAAAAAGTAAGCTACAACACAGGCTAAAATAGTTGCATACAGCACTGATTTAGAACCACTACCGCTGGCAATATCGCCATCGCCAGTCCAGAACATAAAGCCAACCATACTACCAATTAAGGTAATTAGAGGCACAAGCATGTAACGTGCCTTTGAACCTTTTACTTCTTCTGTTAGTTCGGTTTCTTGTTGCTCTAGGTTTTCTTCAGCTTGCTTAAGTGGGCCATGCACCTTGTCAAAGGTGATGGTGTAGAACACGATAAGTAAAGTGATAATGGCGTAAAAGTTATAACCAATACTGCCCCACAATACCGATACCGCAGACTCTTCCATTTCGTAGTTGCCAAGAAGGCCGAGCACATAGGCGCCCCATCCATTTAGCAAGATTAAAATACACACAGGTGCGCTGGTACTATCGATAATGTAAGCAAGGCGTGCTCGGCTCATTTTGAACTTATCGAATAAACCACGCGATAAAATTCCCGAGGTTAATACGCTTAAGTTCGATTCAATGAATACCGCAATACCCGAGAACATGGTTAAGTAGCCCACTTGGCGCTTACTTTTAGCCACCCCTTTGTTCATCAGCAAATTAACGGTAGCGGCTACACCGCCAGATTCACGAATATAGGCAAGTAAAGCACCGATTAAGATACTAAAAATAAGGATGCGGCTATTACCAGGGGAGCTGGCAACCTCAATGACTCTCTCAATAGTGTTGATAAAGGTGAAAAACAAGGTATTGCCTTCACCATTCAGAGCAAGCAAAAACTCAGACGACGCAACCGCGACCAATAACGCCATGATCACTTCTTTGCGCCAAAACACAATTAAGATAGCAATCAAGGGTGGTAAAATTGAATACCAAGACATAAAAACCCTTTTAAATTAAGAACAACATTTTATTTTTATTATGCGAAAACTCGCTAAGCTTAATGGCTTTGCCACCAAACTCAACTTAATTCGACTAGTGATTTAATATACTCTCATAAATCAGCGAGATAATAGAGCCATACTTACCTGTTTCGAAACGCTTGCCGACAAACTGGTAATTTTCTTGTGAACCTTCAATCGGTGTATGACGGGCATTGGTTAATAGCACAATAGCAAGGTCATACTCAGGGTCAATAACGGTCACGGTGCCTGTCCAGCCGGTATGACCAAAAGCCCGCGGGCTGGCATAAGGGCCAAAATGCCATTTACGCGCTTGATGCCCCGCTCTACGCCATCCTAAACCATAAGTCTCATCACTTGCTTGGGAGTTTGTGAATTGCTCAAGTACTTGTGGTGTAAAAATTTGCTTGTTGTCGTAGCCACCCCCATTGAGTAACACTTGCATAAGCACGGATAAATCACCGGCGGTACTAAAAAGCCCTGCATGCCCCGCTACGCCACCTAGAGCATAAAATGCCTTTTCATCATGTACTTCACCTTGCAGCACATCGGTTCGAATATTTTCAAACTCGATGCGACCACCTCGGGTATTGCCGTTAATCTCAGTGGCGGCAATTTGCGAAGATAAAAAACCTTTCTGTAATGGATTATAAACCGTATGCGTTAAGCCAAGTGGCTGATAAATTTGGCTTTCTACATATGTATCCAGCGCCATACCACTGATGCGTTCAACCAGTACACCAAGCAACATATAATCGATATCAGAATATAGGTGTTTTACGTTACTACCAGCCACGAAAGGGACACCTGTTAACAGTAGGTTTTTAGTACGCAGGCTGTTTTGAGAAAAAAAGCGCTCACCAAATTTATTGTCTTTACGATGAAAATCAACCACCGCAGGATAACCCGCACTGTGGGTGAGTAAATCTTTTACTAAACGCTGTTCACGGCCGCTGCCCCTAAATTCTGGTAGGTAATAAAACAGTGGCTTTTCTACGTCGAGTTTCCCTTCACTGGCAAGCTTCATCAGCGCAAAATTAGTGGCAAACATTTTTGAGTTTGAAGCTATATCAAACAAGGTATCGTTTTGCATAGCTTGTGGGCTTGTAAGCTCACTGCCATCAGCATGATACTTTTTAGCCGCGCCATAATGGCTTAGTTTAATCAACTTGCCATCTTTAACAACGGCGAGTACCGCGCCCGGAAAGCCCTCTTTAATCTCTTGATTAATTAATTCATCAACGGCACTAAAACGCTTTTGAGTGCTGTTTTTATCAAGCGTTGGGTAAGGAAAACGCAAGGTTAAGCTTGCCCCTTCAGGCAATACATTTTCTACTTTATACGTGTTTATGCCATCGCGGGTGCGTTTAGCCAAACTGTATTGATATATTTTTTCGGCTGTTAATGGTGAGGCAATATTAATTTTTTCACCATTTATGAAAATATCAGCACTGGTTGCATCTTGGTTTTCAATGATGATCTCACCGCGACCTTTATAGGCTGTAAATGTGCCTCGGTCGTTAACAAGCGCGCGACTACTTGGATCAAGAGCAGGAATACGCGCTATAACTTGTGCATTGGCCAGTGTTTTTGGCGCTGGCTCAACCGCTTGCTGTTGCTGCTGATATTCTTTAAATAACCGCTCTAGCTTTTTAGGAAAGTATTTATCTAATAATGCAAATAGCACAGCCGCACTTCTTGCATCACTATTACCGCTTACATGCCAAGGTAAAAAGTGCATTTGAAAGGCACTTAGGGCATCGAGCGTTTGCGAATCAAGCTGACCCGTTGCAATCACCTCATAGCCGTAACTGCGTAATGCTTTTTGCATTAATTCAACAGAAGGTTTTGATGCGCTAAATAACTGCCAATATTTATCAACAGTGTCGCTTTCATACCATGCACCGATACCAGCTTTATACAGTTGATACCAAGGAAAACGCGGGCCTGGATCGTTCTTACGGCTTGGAGCAATATCAGAATGGCCAATCACTTGAGTTGGGCCAATATCAGGGTTACGGGCAAGAATATCTTTACTAAGTTTTATTAGTAGCTCTATTTGCTTGGCATCATAGTCTGGAAAAATACATAACTTACTGGCGTCATTTTCCATCGCAAGGTTTGCTTGCTCAGGAATATGACAGGTTGGTACATTAACAATTTCAATACCAATAGAATGATCATTTAAATCTTCGCGGCCTTGCCAAAAACTGCGTCCGGCGTGCCATGCCCTATCTCTTTCATCAACCAGCTGAATAATTTCTAATTCATCTTTTGGATAACTCGGGTCGCCTGATTCAGGTAATAAATAATGTGAACTTAAGCCCCCTTCATCCACGAGCGCACGCATTGATTTTTCGTAATCAATGGCGGTGTAATGCATCACTAAGAATTTAACACGATGGCTGTAGTTAGCTGATTGTGTATAGGTATATGGATTACTGGCACAGCTTACTAATAATGCCGCACTACTTAGATAACACAGCTGTTTAAGTAATGTTTTCAAAGGGGTAAAACTCATAACAGATTCATACCTGATGATTTAAGCGTTGACGATTCTCAGCCATACAGTAGCAACACCCACTTAACATGTAAAATATTTTATTTCACAATCAAAGAATAAAAAGCATACATTATCGCTAAGTTACTAAAAATAGAGCTATCTCAATAATTAGAGTTGTATCTATTATGGAATAAAACTATATTATTCCATCTAAATTAAGAAAAATATTCCAAACTTAGGTCTGCTAAAACAAAAATAAGTCGTCGTGTTAAGCAAACAATGCGCCCAAGCCCTGTGTTTATAATAGAACCATCGCTTTGCGCTTTGACTAAGTTAAGCAAACAAAGTGAGCCCTATGTCTACTTTTGTAAAAATTAAAGCCTTACGCCAATCTCTATCGAGCAGCGAAGCTAAGCTTGCTGACTTTACGTTAAATTCAGCGAATGCCATTCGTAATTTATCATCGGTTGAACTAGCAAAAGTGGTTGGTGTAAGCCAATCAAGTGTGGTGAAGTTTTCGCAAAAGTTAGGTTATAAAGGCTTCCCTGCTTTTAAACTTGCGGTAATTGATGCACTTAACGATGAAAGCAGCGAACCTAAGCTACATGGCAAGATCACTCTGAATGACTCGCTAGAGCAAATCGCCGAAAAACTATTAAGCAGTAAATTGGCGGTGTTAACCGAAACCAAAAACCTCAACGAAGCACCAGCTGTCGAAAAGGCGGTAGAGCTATTAAAATCTGCAAAGCGCATTTTAATTTGTGGTTTAGGTGGCTCAGCACTGGTCGCAAAAGATTTTTCTTATAAATTACAAAAACTCGGTATGCCAGCTATTGCAGAGCCAGATGGCCATGCACAACTTGCGTATGTTGCGACGTTTTCAAAAGGTGATTTGGTTATTGCGATAAGTGAGTCAGGTATGACTCGCGAAATTGCCGAAGTTGTTAAGCAAGCTAAGAAAAACTCAAGCTCGGTGATCTCAGTGACTAAATTTGGTAGTAGCCTTGTTGCTGACTCAGCTGATGTAAAACTTTATTCGGTTGCTGAAGGCGAGTCTGTACGTTTATCGTCAATTTTAGCGCGTACGGCACAAGATTTTGTCATTGATATTTTGTTTATTGCTCTAACACAGTCAAGCCGCCAAGGTCGTAAGTTACTAGAACATTCTAATGAAGTTGTTGGCGAATTTAAGAATAACTAATTTCTTCAATAAGGTTATATAAATACTTTAAAGCAGCTCAGGCTGCTTTTTTTATGCCTAATTTAGGATGCAGTTTAACAATCCCCTTTCCCCTCTAAACTACCAAACAATTGCGATAAGCGACTGACTTTAAAATCATAATTTCTTACAAAATTGTACTAAGAATAAATTAGCACCCCGTTAAAGCAAGTCATTACTGATCTTTACCTAAAATCGGTTATATATTTTATTCCTAAAAACCAACCTTTAAATGAAAAAATATTCTTGACCAACTTAAATAACACCTGTTTAATATATGGGCAACATAATTTTAAAGTTCATAAGTCTCAATTGGGTAAGTAGTCCAGCAAAGCATATAAATATAAGGACGGGAAACAATGAAACAACATGCATCCACACTCGCAATGAGCTATATAGCAAAAGCGACTAGCAATGCACTTCGCGCAAAGAAAACAGCCTTTACAGGTGTTGTTATGGCCGCGGCGCTAGCCAGCGCGCCAGCCTTTGCAAATCTAACCGGGGGGATCAAAGGTAAGGTATCATCACCAGAAGCACAGCAGTCACTGGCGGGGATCACAGTAACAGCAAAAAGTAATGTGATGCCAAAGCCACGTACCGTTGTTACGCGAGAAGACGGCAGCTATGACTTACCGCAGTTAAAACCGGGTACTTATGAACTGACTTTCACCGATAAAAACGGTGTAACTCAAACTATGACTGTGGATGTTTTACTTGAACAAACTTCGAGCCTAAACGTCACTATGGGTGGTGCTAACGAAAACGTTGAAGTCATCACGGTTACCGGCAGTAAATTATTCCGCCAAGGTAAGTCTGCACTGACTAACTCACTTGGTGAAGAAGCAATCAATAGCGTACCAGTTGGTCAAGATTACCGTGACCTATTAAAACTAGTACCGGGTGTTGAACTATCTGAAAACGCAACGCTAGGCCCATCTGCGGGTGGTTCAGGGGTTGATAACTCGTATGGTTTTGATGGTGTTGATGTATCTCTACCTATGTTTGGTAACCTAGCATCAGAGCCATCAACTCATGACGTTGCTTACGTAACTATGGACCGCGGTGGTGCAAAAGCCGTTGGTTTTAACCGCTCAGGCGGTTTCTCAATCAATACCGTATCAAAATCTGGTACTGACGAATTCCACGGTAATGTTGAATACAAAGTTCAACCTAAGAGTTTAGTGGCAACACCAACAGGCCAAGAAAGCTATGAGCTAGATAAAAGCTGGTTAACAGCAAGCTTAGGCGGCCCGCTTATTGAGGACTCTTTATACTTCTACACTTCTTATTATCGTCCTGAGGAAACTCGTACTAATAAAGATACTGCTTATGGTGAAGTAAAAGACTATAAGAGTGTGCGTGATGAATACTTTGGTAAGTTAACTTGGGCGCCTACTGACGATATTTTACTTAATATTTCACAGCGTACCTCAGAAAAGACCATTGAAGGTCGCTCAGTTGGCGCTTACGA
This sequence comes from Pseudoalteromonas sp. CH_XMU1449-3, assembly GCF_037027245.1. Classification (NCBI taxonomy): domain Bacteria; kingdom Pseudomonadati; phylum Pseudomonadota; class Gammaproteobacteria; order Alteromonadales; family Pseudoalteromonadaceae; genus Pseudoalteromonas; species Pseudoalteromonas sp. CH_XMU1449-3. Next base: position 113,165 of record NZ_JAYMDY010000001.1, on the reverse strand, counting down.
AACAGACAGCGTCTCTGCAGGTGATGTAGCTGACCAAGATATCTTTACCTTAGATGGTTCATGGCTTTTAGGTGATGCAACAACCCTTTCATTCCAGTACAGTAAATTTGAACTTGAGTCTGGTACCACACCTGATACAGAACTATCTGTAGTGCCATCGTTAACGGGTCAACTTGACTTAAGTAACTTAACTGAAATGGGTTACTTCAGTGTACCAAGCTTATTAGATGCTGATGATAACTACACAGCAGAGCAAATAGCTGCGTTTAATGCAGGCGCCGCACCTTTAATTGCACAATACGGTTATACTGAAAACGGCGAAATGCTTGGCGGCGGCGGTGTTGGTGCGTATTACCAATACGATAATATCGACTTTTACCGTGATAGCTTTGAATTAAACCTAGAGCATGAATTTAGCTGGGGCGATACTTACCATACGTTACATGTAGGTGGTGAATGGAAAGAAAGCAAAGAAGTACTGTCTCGCCTTTCAAACGGTTGGGGTAGAATCTCTTATGTTGGCGGCCTCGATGAAAGCTTAGAAGAAGGCAGCTCTGCCCCGGTTATTTACCGTGCTCGCGTACAACAAATGAGCTTGGTTGCTGGTGAAGACGCCGTTTCTGCTATCAACTCAGAAATGGAAACACTGAATTTCGAAATCAACGATACCATTGAAGTAGGTGATTGGACTTACAATGTGGGTGTACTCGTAAGCCGCGATACTTGGTATGGCCAAGGTCTTAAATCGGCATCTGGCACGCTTTCTGGTTATGAGTTAGCACCAGGCGAAAAATACAAAATGTACCAAACAGATTGGTCAGATATGATCCAACCGCGTTTAGGTGTGAATTGGAATTATGCAGATCAAGACTCAGTATTTGCAAACTTCTCAATGTATAACCCTGAAGCAAGCTCATTAGCGCGTGCTGCATCTTGGGACCGTAATACCCGTGCCGAAATCGAAGTTGAATTTGATGAAGCGGGTAACGTAATTTACGCAGAGCCACGTCAAGGCTCATCAGGTAAAGTATTTGCTGATGATTTAACACCTCGTCAAATCAAAGAATTTACACTTGGTACCACTAAATATGTGGGTTCTGATTTAGTATTACGTGCTCATGTTCGTCACCGTAAGGCATCGCATTTCTGGGAAGATATGCCAAACAATGCGCGTTTAACTGACTACTCTGGCGTTGATGCTGATGGCGTACCACAGCATATTGCAGATAAAGGTTTATATGTAGATAACCTAGATGAAATCCGTGATGAAATTGGTGGTTCTTCTTATGTTATTGCCGAAGTAGATGGCGGCGAAACCAAGTACTGGGAAGCTAGCATCGAAGCTGAATACCTAGGTGAAAACAGCTACATCAATGCCTCTTATGTTTGGAGCCATTACTACGGTAACTTCGACCAAGATAACACTACCGCAACAACAGATGCTAATACCTTCATTGGTTCATCAAACTATGGCGATGGCCGTGGTCGTTATCCTTGGGATTACAAATACGGTACATTATCAGGTGATAAGCCGCATAAAGTAAAAGTCTATGGTTACTATACAGTGCCATGGGATGCAAACATTGGTGCATACTTTGTATTCCAGTCGGGTAAACCTTGGGAAGCATGGGATGGTTCAATCTACGGTTACTCAAGTGGTACCACACGTTACAGCGAACCTGCGGGTAGCCGTCGTAGCCCAAGCCACTGGCAACTTGACTTAAACTACACCCAAGACTTTAAGTTCTCAGGTGACATGGAATTACAATTCCGCGCTGATATCTTCAACGTATTTGACCGTCAAACAGGTTATAACAATAACCCTTATGTCTCGTCAGAAACCTTTGGTGAGTATCGCAACTACTACAGCCCACGTCGCGTGCAGCTGTCGTTTAACTTCAAGTTCTAAGTTTATCAATCCTGTTGGGGGCCGCTATTGCGGCCCTTTTTTATACCTTAAAAACAGTAAAAGCTTAAATTGTACAAAATGCTTTTGCGGCATCCATATTACTCGCTTCTTTCATAACGTAGTCGAGTTGCACAGTTCGAATAATCGCTCTCGATTCGCTGTTACTTTCCCTTGCCTGCCAGTGCCAATTTTTAAGCGACTCTCGCGACACATCGACAAATAGTCCTTCTGGGAAGCTCTCTATAAAACGTATATCGGTGGTATTGCCTTGTTTATCAATAGTAATAATAAAGCGCGCACAGCCCGTCTGCTTAGATATTAAAGCTGCTTTAGGGTAACTGGACTTTGTTGCATGTTTAAGTGTCCACAGCTGCTCTGCTGCGTTTTTATCATCACGAAGATCGAGTACATCGGTTGAGTTAGTTGTTGTAGTGTTTGGGAGTTGTGAGCAGCCAGCGAGTAAAGCAAGTGCGGCAATTAAATGAACTTTCATGCTATATCCTTGTAAATCAAGTTCCTTAATATAACACAGCTTTTTTATGGGTATAAAAAACGAGGCAAGCGCCTCGTTGTTATTTATCAAGTTAGCTAATTATCTAGTTATTATTGATACAGCAAATATGGGGAGCGTTTTCGTTTAAAAGCACTTAAGTCGGCTTGCCAGCTTTGCTTTATTTGCTGCTCAGTTTGGCCTGCTCCAATGGCTAAACGCAATTTATCAGTACCTGCAAGTTTATCCATGAAATCAGCGCGTTCAAAAAACGTTTGCTCATTCGCACTTAGCTTTTGATAAACCGAAATAAACAAGCTTAAATCTAGGCCATGAATATCAGCATCTCGTAAGTCTTGACCAAATACTTCAACCCCTTTGAATTTAGGGTGCATTGAAGCGCCTTTAATCGCCCTTGGCGTAAAGCTAAATTCGCCGAGTTTTACTGGCGAGTAACCAACGACTTGAAACGGAAAATCAGTACCGCGGCCAATAGTCACAGGCGTAGCTTCAAAGAAACACAATGATGGATAAAGCGCAATTGATTGGGCATTTGGTAAGTTAGGACTTGGCTTTATTGGTAGCTCATAAGCCATAGTGCGGTCATAATTCGTAACAGGCACTACACTCAGCTCAAGCTTATCAGCGCCATTTATCCAACCTTCGCCTTTGATCATCTGAGCAAGCTCAGCCACTGTCATACCGTGTAAAACAGGTATTTCGTGCATACCAACAAATGAGCGAAATTGTGGGTCAAGGATAGGCCCATCAACATAGGCAATATTCGGGTTTGGTCTATCGAGTACAACAACCTCTTTACCATTTTCAGCGGCGGCTTCCATCACGTAGTGCATTGAGCTGATATAAGTGTAAAAACGAACCCCAACATCTTGAATATCAAAAATAATAACGTCTAAATCAGCAAGCATCTCAGGACTTGGTTTTTTGTTACTGCCATAAATCGACACAACATCGATACCTGTCTTAGCATCCACAGTGCTTTTAACGTGAGCTCCAGCGTCATGATCGCCGCGAAAACCATGCTCTGGGGCAAATATTTTGCTAACCACAACGCCTTTATCAAGTAATGCATCAACCAAATGTTGGCCATTAACAACTGATGTTTGATTAACGACCAAGCCAACACGCTTCCCAGTTAATGCAGGTACATAAGCTTGAAAATTGGCTGCGCCAACCTGTAAAGGCTGTGCATTTTTAGGCACATTTTCAGGCGCTTCTTGGCAACCTAAAAGCGCAAAACAACTGACGAGTAAAACAGCTAAAAAACGCATTATTCTTCAACCGCCTTACGTAAAAAGCCACCCGCTTTTGACAATAACTGTTTTGCTTCAGGAGCTGGTTTTCCGGTTAACACAATTAAAATAGCCAGTTTTGCGCTTTGCTCTGCTTGCTTTAATGCATCCACTGCTTGCTGCTGTGTACAATCTGTTGCTTGCATCACAATACGAATAGCACGAGCGTGCAGCTTTTCATTACTAGCATTTACATCAACCATCAGGTTTTTATACACCTTACCTGTGCGGATCATGCTAGCTGTGCTTAGCATATTCAGTACGAGTTTTTGTGCAGTACCCGATTTCATACGTGTAGAGCCTGTCACAGCTTCAGCACCCACCACAGGGCAAATGCCGATTTGTGGTAAACGCATCACCGCTGAATCAGGGTTACAAGTGACACCTACAGTGACACAACCAAGTGATTTAGCGTATTCTATTGCCGAGCAAACATACGGTGTACGACCACTGGCGGCAATACCAACCACGACATCTTTACTGGTTAAATTGGCATTTTTTAAGTCTTCAATAGCAAACGTGGTACTATCTTCAGCGCCTTCTACGGCTTTTTTAACCGCGGTGTCACCACCAGCAATAATACCGAGCACTTGCTGATCGCTTACGCTATAGGTAGGCGCACATTCAACCGCATCCAAAATACCCAAACGACCACTGGTACCAGCACCAATGTAAATTAACCTGCCACCTTGTTGAAATGCTTCAACGACATGATCGACAGCTTCACTAATTTGTGGGATCACAAGTTTCACGGCACCCGCTACTTTGTGATCTTCATTATTGATTTTAGTGAGGATCTCAGTGGAGCTGAGCAGATCGATATCCAAAGTGTCAGGGGTTTGTCCTTCAGAGACAATACCGTTTAACTCTTCGAGTAACTCACGTTGTTGCTTAAAGACGTGCTCAGGGCTCATTGGGTTGTCCTTTTTCAATAATGTCATGGTAATGCTTTGCCGCTAAAATGGCGGCACCAGTTAATGAATCTCCCTTACAAGGAGATAATTCGTTTTGTAAGGCCTGTGGCAATAACGGTTGGCTGACTTTCGCCAAACCACCAATTAAAATCACCGGTAACGGCGAGTTACCTCGGCTTTTATTTATTAACCGAACCACCGATTGGGTGTGCTCCGTTAATACCTCTTTTGCCGCCTCACAGTCGTTTTGTAAGCTAAACACCAACGGGCTAAATGCTGCATAATCCGCGGGTTTTGCTTGTTTAAGCCAACTGCTAATTGTTTGACGAGTGCATCCTAGCTGCTCACTCAAACGAATCGTTAATCGGCTTTTTGGTAAATCATAAATATCTATATCGTTTAATAGTTGCTGCACAGCCATCAGGCCGATGCGGGCACCACCGCCAAAATCATCAATGGTAAAGCCCCAGCCACTCACCAACTTAGTTTGCTTTTGGGCGTTTAATCGTGCGCCAACAGCACCGGTGCCAAGAGCAATAACCACACATGGGTCACCAAGATTAGCACCATATAATGACGTAATTGCATCACTGGTAATTTGCAAACTGGCAAATTCTATTTCGTACACCAGCTTGAGCATCACTGTTAATTGCTCTGCAAGGCTCTGCGATGAGCCACCAGCAACACCCATAACGGTGACAATTTCACTTGGATCTGCGCCACTTTGCTGGCAAACATCACGGGTTACTTTAACAATGTTTTCTAACGCTAAATCAAGATCATTCGAAATTGATGCCGAACCCGCTTGGGCACGAAAAGTCGCGCCACTTGCCTGCTCTTTTAGCTCTGCTAACACTTTGGTGCCGCCACCATCGATGGCTAAAACATAGCGTACGGCCATTTACGCACTCTTCTCGTCTGCCGCTTTACCAAGGCAACACACCAATGTCGCAAGCAAAGTGCCAATGCACAGCTGCCAAGTAAAGCCTAAGTAAAAACGCATTGATTCGGGTAGTAGCCAGTCAATCATGTACGGCTGCATTAATAAGGTCACCATAAAGCCCGCTATTAGTGCTGCTAATACTGAGCCTTCACTGCCTCGTTTGGTAAACAAGGTAGTAAAATACACACCTAACAAACCGCTGTACGAAAATACCATTACACTTAGCGCAAATTTTAATAATGGCATATCACTGTATTGCTGCCAGAAATAACAAAGAATAGCCATCAGCGCTAAGGCAAGGCTCACTAGTGCCATACCCACACGACCCGCTTTTACAAAGTGATGATCGCTTACTTGCTTGTTATGTTTTTCTAAATACGGGCGATAGATATCTTGTACGATGACTGAAGACATCGAACTAAGCCCAGAGTTCAAAGTAGAAATAGCAGCTGCAATAATACCCACGCTGACTAAACCTTTAACCCCAGCTGGTACTTCGTTTAATACGTAGTACATAAAGATAGTGATTTTTTCGCCATTAAATTCTTGTACGACCGTTTGCCCAGCTTCGTTATTCATTAGTGCAGGTTGCTGATAAACAATATAAAGCAGCAAACCAATAAAGATAAAAATAGCCATAACCGGGATCACCATCACCACCGATAGTAATAACGCTTTACTGCCTTCTTTTGGACTTTTACAGGTTAATAAACGCTGCGTCATATCTTGGTCTAAACCAAATGCGGCGATATTTAATAGCACAAACCCCGTTAACACAGAGGCCATGTTAAAGACCCCTGACGGGCCAAAGTCTAAATCAAATTTAAACAGCGCGAGTTTTGAGTCTGCACCAGGACTTGGCTCACTCAAAGTTGCAATTATGGTTGAGAAATCAGCCGGAATAACATTCAGCAAGCACCAAATAACCGCAATAGCTGCACTCACATAAACGATACTTTGCAGTACATCAGAATAAATAACGCTGCGAATGCCACCCAAAAAGGTATAAAGCAGACCTGCAAGCGCCAGTACTAAAGTTGCGATAACCACACTATCTGCATCGATATTGCCATATAGAATCATCGCCACAGCAATCGCTGCCATATACAAACGGGCGCCACTGGCAAACACACGGCCAAATAAATACATCAAGCCACTACGGCGCTTAGCTTTTGGTCCGATACGTTTTTCAAGCAGTTCGTAAACGGTATACACTTTTTGCTGGTAAAACTTTGGAATTAAAAACGCCGATACAATAAATGCCGCAATAAACGCACCGATATTGGTCGCAATATATGAAAAATCACCTTGATAGCCTTGATCAGGCCCACCAATAAACGTTGCCGCAGATTGCGAAGTAGCTAAAACAGAAATAGCCACCATCCAAGTTGGCATGCTATTTCCGCCTAGAAAAAAATCTTGGCTTGAGTTAGCGCGTTTGCGATTAAACCACCAGCCACTTAGCAATAAAATTGCACCGTAACTTGCGAATACGAGCCAATCGAGAAAAGCGTAATTTGCACTCATTTATTATCCTAACCCAAACCTTGATGGAATATATTATTCCACCATTATGACAAAATTAAAATACTTTTATTTTATTATTTTTATTTAGCTAAGTTAGGTAATTGCCACTGACTTTGCTTTTGTTGATATTGCGCTTTGGTCAAGCTGACTAATAACGGTTTTTTACGCTCATCTAACCAAGCAAGTAACGCATCCATATCGCTTTCTGTCATTGCTGTACAACCTGCTGTTGGCTTACTTGGTGCCCGCCATAAATGCATAAAGATACAACTGCCCGCACCATTGATATTGCTTGGGTTATGCTTAACAACAATGCCTTTTTTATAAAGGTTATCTTGACTGTAAATATCACGACGCATCCATTCTGAAGAGTCTTTTACGGCGTCTTCACCTACTTGTGCTTTATCAACCAACTGGTTGTAAAACGGTGAGCCTTTCACATCAATACAATAATCATTTGCTGTCATTGCTTGATAACTGAGGTTCGTTTGCAATGAATCTAAATAACCAAATGCAGTACCAAGCTCAAAAATACCCGCAGGTGCTTTACCATCGCCTTCTTGTTTTTGCTGACCGGGTTGTGCAGGATGCAGCCCCACTCCCCACGCAAGGCCAGTACGACCCAGTACCACCGCGTGTTGCTGGCCTTGTTGTTGCCAGCTACCAGCGGTTTTTTCAAAGCGATAAAGAGTGGCATCAATGGCATCACTGTCATTGGCTACCACCACGACGAGCTGCTGATGACTGTTATCAATAATAGGTGTAGGTGATTCTTTGCTGGCACAAGCCGATAAACTCATAACTGCAATAAGACTGACTAGTTTTTTCATGCTGGCCATACTCCGTTTGTAATTAGTTCAAGCCCCGTTATTGATTCAATGCCAAGACCAGGGGCATCCGATAAGCGTATTTGTGGGCCGCTAAATTCAACGCCCCCTTGAACTGGGTCATACTGACCAAGGGCTGGGCCATCTAAATCGATTTTACTGATTTGCTGCGCTTTGGCAGAGGCTAAATGTGCAGCACCAGCAACGGCAATACTGCCCTCTAGCATACAACCTATCATACACTCTGCTTGGTATTGGGCTGTGATATTAGCAATCTCAATTGCTCGGCTTAAACCGCCCGTTTTCATTAATTTAATATTGATAATATCAACTACGCCAAGTTCTAAAAGTTGTATTACTTGCTTCGGTGAAAAGGCGCTTTCATCGGCCATAATCGGGGTGTTCACTCGCTCAGTAATATATTTGAGACCTTGAATATCGCTGCTTTTTACCGGTTGCTCAACCAACTCTAAAACCACGCCTGCTTGCTCAAGTTGCTGCAGTGCAAACACAGTTTGTTTGGCATTCCAGCCTTGGTTTACATCTAAACGCAGCTGCGCCTTAGCGGCAAACCCTGCATGGATTGCTTTTACTCGTTCAATATCTTGATTAAGGTTATTACCGATTTTTATTTTTAATACATCAAAACCTTGCTCAACCGCTCGCTGACAATCACTGAGCATTTTATCTATGTTATCGACACTAATGGTGATATCGGTTTTCAGCGCTGACTTACCACCACCAAGTAGCTTATACAAAGGAGCTTGATAGAGCTTGCCCCACAAGTCGTAAACCGCTAACTCTAAAGCCGCTTTTGCACTACTGTTACCAACCACTGTAGATTGAATAATGTGGGTAAGCTGATTGATGTTTTCGATTTCTAGCCCCACTAATTTAGGGGCAATAAACTGCTGAATGACCGCTATCATTCCTTGATGAGTATCGCCTGTAATAACCGGAGTTGAGGCCGCAGAGCCATAGCCAATTTGGCCACATTCGGTATCGATTAAAACCACTAAATCCTCAATAAAACTGACTTCTCTTAGTGCTGTTTTAAATGGGGTAACTAATGGCACTTTGAGCTTTGTAAAGCGAACAGCTTTAATTTTCATATTGGCCTCTAACGAATACGCTTAATGTTATAAATACGATCTAAGTAGCTGGTTTCTTGAGATAATCTAAGTGGCAATAATGGCGTGACCGACACCCCATTCAAGGCACTACTATAAAAACTACCATCGCCTTTGTTATAACCTAAACCTTTAACGTCATGAATAACATAAGGCTCACCATGATGCTCTCCTAAGTACATCATTACATGACCCGGAATATAAATTAGATCGCCAATCGCCATGTTTTTAACCTTTGGCAACTTAGCATCCGCCGCTGTATTTTTATCAAAGCGATTATTTTGCCCGTATTCACTACTACCTTGCTGCCCTGAATTACGCGGCATTAGTAGGCCAAAGCTCTTATAAATTTCACCAACAAACCCAGTGCAGTCACGGCCATTATAATCATGACCCCAACCATAACGCTCACCTAAAAACTTAAAGCCTTGTTTAATCAGATTCTGTTCGTTGTAGTCTAGGTAGCCTAAATTTACATCGGCAGTTTTACTGATCATCGCAGGTTTAATAACAAGTTGGCCTTGCTCATCGCGGGTTGGTAACTGTACAACATGGCTAGCATAGCTATTTTGACCATTTAGCAAATAGGGTACTTGCTCACTATCAACCAATGGTAAGCGCACTCCCATATCGAGCTGAACTTCTGAGAGGCCTTCATCATTTGGCACATAAGCAGTATTTACTTTTGCACCAGTTACCACCAAAAAGTTATCTTGTTCGCGATAGGCTTTTATTTTATCTGCATCAGCAAAGGCAAGATCTTCTGCAGGCGTCCACGCTAGGTAGTTGTAAGCACGTACTAACAACCATTTTTTATCTGCGCTTTGATGCAATACAGCAACCGCTTCGCCCGGAAACATTCCGCTTTCTTGAAAGCGATCTAAGTCTTGATCAAGGCCGCTATTTAAAACCCGATCCCAAGTTGGAAAAGTACGTAAAGCAGTGCGCTTAACGACCACAGCAAAGCGTACCTCATTGTTATCTACGACCTTGTTAAGGTTTAAGTTTTCCTGATATTTAGCAAAGTCTTTCGCGGTGAGTTGTCGGCCATCGGTAAAAAAGCGCGGGCTTTTTGGAATTGAACTTGCTGAATGAATGGCGCTTGTTAGCTCGTCTTTAGTGAGCGACTTTTGAAATGAAAGAGGATCAACAATGTATTTATTTTCTTTAATTAATTTCTCGTTGAAGGCCGCAATTTGCGCCTCAGTCATGATCACTTTTGCCGATGCACCTTGTGCTAGCCAGTAGCTAGCCGAAAGCTGTGACTGCGTGACCCCAATAACATCAGATTGCCAACCCTCAGCATGCATAGGTGCACTAAAAGCAACACCTAAAGTAATTGATAAAGCGATAATTGAACGACGCATAGCTGTACCTTAATTCTTATTGAACGCGTTAATCTAATAATTTTGTAAAAGCATGCTGCAATTTTTGCTGCATTTGCTTACCGACTATTGGCAAATTGGCTTCGTCGGCCCCCGAAGTTGACTGCTGTACACTAAACGTAAACTCACGGCCACCTTGGTAATTGCCTAAACACACATGTGCCAACATTACGGTTTCTGTGGTGGAGCGCGTTTCACTTGGCCCCCAGCCAATTTTTTGCCAAACACGCCATTGCCCATTCGTTGCGCTATCGAGCACTTCTTTTGCAGAGCGACTATCATTTGGCGCAATAACATTTGCCAATGCATTTGTAACGATATGACTAATACCCACCATCATACCGCCAACTTGAGCATGTTCATCTGTATGACCTGTACCGTTAAGTAGCACATCAACATCAGTTGCTTGTAAAAAAGGCATTTGCGTACTTGGTTCACGCTGGTGACTAACCAGACGTTTTAACCATTCCGCTTGAGCAAGTGTGGTCATTGCTTTGTTGCCCGTTAAACCACAACTCTCACAACGATACCCTAAATAGCCAGGATCATCACTGCTTGCTTTGAACCGAGGTATCTTTGCATCAAGCTCATTATTGGCAGGGTTATGCCAGTATTCGTCTGATGGCATAAACTGCTCTGAGCCATATGCGCCGTTAAATAACAAACGCTGATCCTGTAGTTTTAGCCAGCCATCATTAAAAAGCCCACGTAAATATTCACGCCCTGCGACATTGACAAAATAACTGGCTATCGCATTTGAATTACCATCGGCTTTACCAAATGCTTCGTAACTATTAATACTGCTGATCAAATCAGCCAGTGCTGTATCACCGGCAAAAGATGCAGCACCAAGCTCTGGATGGGTTTGCCTTACTTTTGACAGCGCACCGCTAAACGCTTGAATTTTTGATGAACTCCAAGGTTCATACAACTCATTGTGGCTGCCGTCACTTAAATACCGGTAAGCTAATTGCCCTGCTTGAACTTGATAATCAATTAGGAGTAGCTTGCCCGGTTGCTCTGGGGCTAAAAAATACTGCCAATCGGCCGCAACTCTGTTTTGCCAACCCGCCTGCTGGTAATTAACCTCAGCCGCTGATTTATAACCTTGCAGGTTGCTTTCATTTTCGAGTGATAAACAGCCGCTATTAGATAAGTCTTTTGGCAAAATAGCGGGTGCTAACATTACTTGCTCAAAGTATTGTTGGTCGGTTAATGGGGCTTTTTCTGTGTTCGCTTCACAACCAGTCAAAAGCATCAAGCCGCAACTTATAGCCAGCCGTTTTTGATATGCACCTTTCGCATACATAAAATAAAATTCCCACTTGTTATTATTTTTGGAATATTTTATTAAATCTAACACAAATTGACCGTGAAGCAAATTAACTCGGTTTTATTGCGTAAAGGATTTGAAACAGTGAGGATTTAGGTGAAGTTGAGTGTGAAACTACACTCAACTTCTAAAGAGATTACAGAACTTGCTCAGTGTATTTTTGTAAGTCCGTGATCAAATCACGATATAGCGTTGAGCTTTTATCCTTAATGCGGTCGAGAAAGAAATCGTCGGCAATACGGGTGATCTTTTGACGCTTCTTTTTATCGCTTAACTTACTTTGCGCAACATCCATCAGTTCGGCTATTTTCTCACGTTCATAGCCGTTTAAAGAGGGGTCTGTGCTTATATCTTTTAGCATGATTAATGAGTCTATTGTTGAGCCATTTAGGGTTACCGTTAACGCTTTTGCTAAGCTTGGTAACCAGGGTTTTTCAATCTGCTCACCAATCACATAAAACATGTTTTGTGCTGTCGCTAAGTCACCATCACGTACTGCAACACTACCAATAATGAGGTAAGAAATAAGCTGCTCTTTTGGATAGCTCTGGCTCACTGTGGCAAATAAAGGATCGGTGCGAATGAAGTCAGCTTTTTGTTTAGCCATTTTACGCCAGCCTTTGTTATAAAAAGCCAAAGACTGAGCACTGTATGCTAAATATTTACCCCGCATATCAGTCGCTTTAGCAAGCGCTAAGTCGCTTTCTGCAATTGCAAAATCTTTACTTACACCAAGGCTCAAAATGTAGCTCATCATGGCATGAGTCAGTGTTGGCTCAATTGCACCTATTTGCTCTAACTGTTCTTTTTGTAGTGTGTTATAACCGTAAGCAATAGAATCGACACTGGTATTCGACACTCCCCTATAAGTTTCATAACTAAAACTATCTTGTAGATCAGCATATTGTTGTTGCTCAGTCTTTGTTGATTTGCAACCACCTAGTAAAGCGACACAAAACAGCGAGCACGCTGCTAATTTAACAAAAGGGATACTATTTAAAGCGGTCATCAATAATTCCTTTTTCTACTTCTATGGCATCATGTGCCAAACCTTGGTATATCGGGCTATGGATTCTACTTAACGAGAATATAATATTACTGTCATCGACAACGCTTATTGCATGCTCAGATGCATTGATTTGCACACCAGCACCATCAAATCGGCTTTCATTCAGTTTTACACCTTGTTGAGCCGTAATAGTGACATTGGTTAGTTCAACCACAGAGCGCTTAACATTTAAAGCGAGTTTAGCCCCTGATAAGCTTACATTTTCTAATCTCACTAAAGAATCTTTAATACGGATAGATTCAGCAACCACATTTTTAAGTAGCACATTATTACAGTCTTCAATAATCATATGACGGTAATGGCCTGAAAACTCGCGACTGTGCTGATCTTCACAATGAAATGTCTCAATTTGTTTATCAGAAACTTCTGCACTGGCTGGTTTTTTAACTTCCCCAGTTAATGCACGATTTAATAAAGCTAAAAACTGGCTAGGCTGTTGCTTCATTGGCACATGGCCCACATCAGGCAAAGTAGCTAAATCACTATTGATTAGCTGGCTGTTCAATACTTTTGCAGTTCGTAGAGGAGCTACTGCATCTTCTTCACCCCAAATAATATGTGTTTCTATTTTCAGATTGCTGACAATCTCGCTAAAGTCTTCTTCAACTAAACTCAGCGCTGCATTCATATTTGGTGTTTCACCCATTACTAGCTTCCACGCACCATCACTACGCTGCAATAACTCTGTCAGGTATGAATCAATCGCCCCTTCTTCAATGAGTCCGGTTGTAAAATCATTGAGCTGAGCTAACTTAGTTGAGAGAAATTTAGGTAGCTTAGTATTAGGCTTAGGTACGTTGGAGATAGGCTTTATAAATGCCACTTTATGTAAGATACCCGCTGCGTCAACTAACACCAGTTTATTGAGTTTCTCCGGGTATTTACCGGCAAAATACAGGCTGACCGCGCCCCCCATCGAATGACCCACAACCGTGGTTGGTTCAGCAATATAGTGATCGACCACTTCTGCCAGTACAGCAGCATAATTGCGAGGAGAGTAACGCCCTTCGGGGCTTTCTGAGTGAGCAAAACCAGGTAAATCAATCGCAATAACATGATAATGCTTAGTGAGTTCAGGAATAGCCCCAAACCAATCTTGCATACCTAATACGCCTAAACCATGCACAAGCAGCAAAGGCGGCGACTTTTTATCACCGGCCTCTAAGACCAAAATTGATGAATTAAATACGGACTCTTGGTAAGTACTAAACAACCAATCTGCTTTAATAGGAGATTCAAATTTGAGTGCTTGGATTTGTTGTTGGTTTAATGGTGTTGATTGCGAAACAACTGGCTCGCTTTGCGCTGCAAACGAACCAAGCAAAATGCAATAAAAAAAGAATAAGTGAAATAGACGCAAGGGATATTGGTTTAATTATTATTGTATTAGCGAGATTGTACCCTTTGTCGGTTAAATGTAAATAATGCATGAGCATGAACCTAATATTGAGAAATGGTTATTCTGGGATAGATAACAAGATGTGAGAGGTGTAGGTCGTCATTTATGGCGACAGCATCGTGATGCGCGCGAAACAAGTTTCACGCCTACGGGGTGCATTTTTGCATTTTGAGTTGGGGTTTAATTTGGGGTGTGGGAGCGTGATGTTCGCGACTGAAGTCGCTCCTACGCGAATTGCAGGCACAAAAAAACCGACTTTCGTCGGTTTATGTCACTTTAACTCTACTTAAGAGAAAAGTGGCGGACGCGGGAGGATTCGAACCTCCGACCGCCTGGTTCGTAGCCAGGTACTCTATCCAGCTGAGCTACGCGTCCGCAGTGTGATGATGCATGTTTAAGTCTTGCATTGACTGTATCTTAAAGACACAAAAAAACCGACAGCTTGTCGGCTTATGTCACTTTCTAAGAGAAAGTGGCGGACGCGGGAGGATTCGAACCTCCGACCGCCTGGTTCGTAGCCAGGTACTCTATCCAGCTGAGCTACGCGTCCGCAAGTTGCATTTTATAATCTTGCAATGATTTTATCTTTATACTCGATGTGAGTTTTCAAATATGGTGGTTGCGGAACGTCTCTTGAAAGAGTGAACCTCCGACCAAATTTGTATCTTTATACTCGATATGAGTTTCAAATATGGCGGACGCGGGAGGATTCGAACCTCCGACCGCCTGGTTCGTAGCCAGGTACTCTATCCAGCTGAGCTACGCGTCCACACGCACATTTGAATATTGCTAATTTATTCTCTTAGCAAGAGACTCAAGTTTATACTCGATGCAGAGTCAAAGTAAAAAGTGGCGGTTGCGGGACGTCTCTTGAAAGAGTGAACCTCCGACCAAATTTACTAACATCTTATACTCGATGCAGAGTTAAAGTAAAAAGTGGCGGACGCGGGAGGATTCGAACCTCCGACCGCCTGGTTCGTAGCCAGGTACTCTATCCAGCTGAGCTACGCGTCCACACATATTACTTTCAAGACATGCCATTTTAGGAAAAATGGTGGAGAAGGAGGGATTCGAACCCTCGATAGAGCTACAAACCCTATACTCCCTTAGCAGGGGAGCGCCTTCGGCCACTCGGCCACCTCTCCGTCTTGTGGGGCGTATAATAAAGATTTCAGGAAATATGTCAAACACTTTTCAAGGAAAATCGCATAGATGGTTATAGATTGTCCATAACGAGCCTAAACAGCTTGTTTTTGTTTATCCTTTCGCCGTTTTTTCTTTATCACTCAACGGCTCAAGACCCGTCAATGGGATTAGTTCATCAGTTAACTCTGCGAGGTATTGATCTTGATAACCCAATTGTTGGAATTCGGCTATGCAAGCACGATAAAAATCTTCACGTTGATGCTCGCTTTTGTTCGTATCTGTAGGCAACGGCGAAGGCTTTTTAGTCATTATTATTAAGTCCATTTATACATTGAACGAGAATTGCGCAATGATGTCATATCTTGGCTAAAAATAATACTATTGGCCTTTGTATTTGTAGAAAAATTTTACAACTTAGTAACTTTGTTGGAAGACTAATTCAGCATTTCTTTTTAGATCAGCTAATTACAATTGAGTATTAAAATTGAGAGCAATAAAAATCAGAAATTTCTGATAACAAAAACGCCGCTAAAAAGCGGCGTTTTCAAGACTTTTAGCTGATTAATCAGCTTGAGGACGCATGTGTGGGAATAGGATCACGTCTTTAATTGTTGGTGAGTCAGTAAATAACATCACTAGACGATCGATACCAATACCCTCACCCGCTGTTGGTGGTAAGCCGTATTCTAATGCACGGATATAGTCATCATCGTAGTGCATCGCTTCATCATCACCAGCGTCTTTCTCTTCAACCTGACGAGTAAAGCGCTCTGCTTGGTCTTGTGCATCGTTAAGCTCAGAGAAGCCATTTGCTAATTCACGGCCGCCAACGAAGAATTCGAAGCGGTCAGTTACAAATGGGTTTTCATCGTTACGACGTGCAAGTGGAGATACTTCCCACGGGTAAGCGGTAATGAAAGTCGGTTGAATTAGCTTATGCTCAGCTGTCTCTTCGAAGATTTCACATAAGAATTTACCCGGGCCCCATACACAGTTTTCTGGGATCTTAACGTGTACTTGCTTCGCGTACGCTTTAAGTTCTTCAAAATGGTTTTCAGGGTCATTAAATACCGCAGCATCAAAGTCTGGGTTGTACTTAAGGATAGCCTCGCTCATTGTTAAACGAGCAAAAGGTTGTCCAAAGTCGTACTCTACTGAATCAACCACTTCACCATTTTCATCTTTCGTTGTGTTTACAACAATTGGTGTACCAAGTACGTCTGTCGCAACAGTACGTAGCATGTCTTCAGTGATGTTCATCAGGTCAATGTAGTCAGCGTATGCTTGGTAGAATTCGATCATTGTGAATTCTGGGTTATGACGCGTTGATAAACCTTCGTTACGGAAGTTACGGTTGATTTCGAATACACGCTCAAAGCCACCCACAACTAAACGTTTTAAGTAAAGCTCAGGTGCAATACGTAAGTACATGTCGATATCAAGTGCATTGTGGTGTGTTACGAATGGACGTGCAGACGCACCACCCGGGATCACTTGAAGCATCGGGGTTTCAACTTCCATGAAGTCACGTTCTGCTAAGAAACGACGGATACCTTCAACAACCTTTGAGCGAATACGGAAGGTTTCGCGTGTCGCTTCATTAGTAATTAAGTCAACATAACGTTGACGGTATTTAGTTTCTTGGTCAGATAAACCATGGAATTTTTCTGGTAACGGACGTAATGACTTTGTCAGTAACTCGTACTCTGTCATTTCTACGTATAGGTCACCTTTACCTGATTTATTTAGTGCGCCTTTAACACCGATGATGTCACCGATATCAAGTTGACCATATTTTGCTTTTAATTCTTTTTGTACGTCTTTTGATGCGTACGCTTGAATTTGGCCTTTCATGTCTTGTAACGCAAGGAAAGGACCACGTTTTGCAAGAATACGACCCGCTACTGATACAACGTGTTGCTCAGCAACTAATTCTTCTTTCGATTTATCACCAAACTCAGCTTGCAAATCAGCCGTGTAATGTTCACGACGGAATTGGTTTGGATGACCGTTGGCTGGGCAATTTTCGCGGATTGCGTCTAATTTGCCACGACGCTCAGCGATTAACTTATTTTCGTCTTGGATTTGATCAGTCATTTTTTAGCTCTTTTTTAGCTTGGTGGTTATAGGCCAGATTTAAGGCTGGCTTCAATAAATTTATCTAAGTCGCCGTCAAGAACCGCTTGTGTATTACGGTTTTCAACGCCTGTACGTAAGTCTTTAATGCGCGAGTCATCAAGTACGTATGAACGAATTTGACTACCCCAGCCAATATCAGATTTAGCATCTTCTTGGCTTTGTTTCTCAGCATTTTGCTTTTGAATTTCAAGCTCAAACAATTTCGCTTTTAACTGCTTCATTGCTTGGTCTTTATTCTTGTGCTGTGAACGCTCATTTTGGCACTGTACAACAGTGTTAGTTGGTATATGAGTAATACGAACCGCAGATTCTGTTGTATTTACGTGCTGACCACCGGCGCCTGATGCGCGGTAAACGTCAATACGTAAGTCTGCCGGATTAATATCAATTTCGATATTATCGTCGATTTCTGGGTAAACGAATGCCGATGCAAACGAGGTATGACGACGACCACTTGAGTCGAACGGGCTCTTACGCACTAAACGGTGAACACCTGTTTCTGTACGTAACCAACCGTATGCATATTCGCCCACGAAGCGCACTGTTGCGCCTTTGATACCAGCCACATCACCATCAGTTGCTTCAACCAGTTCAACTTTAAAGCCTTTTGCTTCACCCCAACGTAAATACATACGTAGTAGCATGTTGCACCAGTCTTGGGCTTCGGTACCGCCAGAACCTGATTGTAAATCAAGGTAAGCATCGTTTTGGTCATGGTCGCCTGAGAACATACGACGGAACTCTAGCTTTTCAAGCTGTGCGTTTAAATCGCCTAATTCAGCTTCGGCTTCTGCGAAGGTTTCTTCATCTTCTGCTTCAACAGCAAGCTCGACTAAACCTTCAACATCTTCGGTACCTGACACTAGATTATCAATGGTCTCAACGATAGCTTCGAGTGCCGACTTTTCACGGCCAAGTGCTTGAGCTCGCTCTGGCTCATTCCAAACTGCTGAATCTTCAAGTTCTGCGTTAACTTCTTCTAACCGCTCTTTCTTAAGAGGGTAGTCAAAGGTACCCCCGAAGCAGTTCAGTACGTTCGCGAATTTCCTTGATTTGATTAATCACAGGATTCACTTCAAACATGTACATTACTCCAAAATGGCTGATTTACCGCGCACCGTTATCGACAATAAATACGGTAAATTATCTACAAATATTAAAAACGCCCGATTTTAACAAAAAACCGAGCGTTTTATTAGCCTTTTATGTCGATTATAACGATATTTTTATGTCGCTTTTTGTAGCTCTCGAATAATCAACTGTAACGAGAATTTACCACGGAATTCATTTATATCGAGTTGATAAGCAGCTTTCACATAACGCACTTCGGTATCTGGCCATGCACGCACATCAACACCAAATGCAATGCCGTCAACTAATCGTCCAGACTGATGTTTTAAAACCAGTTTTAAGTGTTTTTCACCGACAATGCGCTGCTGTATTACCTCAAACACATGCTCAAACACTGGCTCTGGAAATTGCTGTCCCCAGGGGCCGGCATTTTTTAGTAAGTTGGCAAACTCCATCGAAAAGCACTCATTAGGTAATTCACCGTCGGTAAGTAAAATACTTTGCTTATGCTCTTCAGTGAGTGTGTCTGTTACCATTTGCTCAAACACGGATTTAAACTCAGTAAAACTTTGCTCATTGATACTCAGCCCGGCCGCCATAGCATGGCCACCAAATTTACTGATCAAATGCGGATAGAGTGTATTTACTCGCTCGAGTAAATCACGCATATGCAGCCCTTCAATAGAGCGGCAAGAGCCTTTTATTTCGCCGTTATCGCCAGCTGCAAAAATAATCGTCGGGCGGTGATACTTTTCTTTTAAGCGACCAGCCAAAATACCAATCACACCTTGGTGCCAATCAGCTTGGTATAAACAAATGGCATCAGGCACTGACTCAGTTTTAAATGCTAAACGGTCAAGCACCGCCTGTGCTTCAGTTTGCATGCCCTGCTCTATTTCACGGCGCTCATGATTTAGGCTGTCGAGCTCACCGGCAATTCGGCGTGCTTGATTTATATCGCTTGATAACAAACAGGCTATACCTAAACTCATATCATCTAAACGCCCTGCTGCATTTAAGCGTGGCGCTAATGAAAAGCCAAAGTCACTGGCACTTAAACGGGCAGCATTACGATTTGCCACTTCGATTAGGGCACTGATACCTGGGCGTGTTTTACCACTGCGAATACGTGCTAAACCTTGATGAACTAAGGTACGGTTATTGGCATCAAGAGCGACCACATCGGCAACGGTACCAAGGGCTACAATATCAAGTAACTCAGCCAAATTTGGCATTGGGTTATGCTGAAAATACCCTTGTTCACGTAAGTGGCTACGTAAAGCAATGAGCAGATAAAAAGCTACCCCAACGCCTGCTATTGATTTCGATGGAAACTGACAGTCATGACGATTCGGGTTCACGATGGCATCAGCATCTGGCAGAGCTTCACCTTGTAAATGGTGGTCAGTTACCAGCACTTTAATACCCGCTTGCTTAACAATTGCAATGCCATCTATACATGAAATACCGTTATCAACAGTGATCACAAGCTCGGGTTGCATAGCCACTATTTGCTCAGCAAGCGCAGGACTTAAGCCATAACCTAGGCTGAATCTGTCAGGTACCAAGTAATCAAGGTTCTTTAAGCCAAACATAGCAAGACCTTGCATTAAGGTTGCTGTGCTGGTTGCGCCATCGGCATCAAAGTCACCGACGATTAACACGCGACTTTGAGCCGCGAGGGCTTGTTGCAATAGCACCACAGCTTTGTCGATATCTTTAAACAACTTAAAGTCATGTAATGTCGCAGCGCTATTATCGAGTTCGGTGGCACTTTGCACCTGTCGAGTCGCATATATTTGCTTAATTACAGGGTGTAAATGGTGTGGTAGATGCGAATCATCAACATGAGGACGAGCTTGAATTATTTTTTCCATGTCGGAAATGGTACTTCTTTGCTTAAGACAAATAAAAAAGGCCTACGACAAATAGGCCTTTTCGTTTAAAAAATCAGTTATGAAGATGTTTTTGGTAAGGCATCAAGCGCTTGGCTAATTTGCGCAGCTGATTGATAACCTGGGATCATGGTGCCATCTTCTAAAATAATTGCTGGAGTACCCGACATACCAAAGCTTTGACCTAGTTGGTAATGCTCAGCAATTGGCGCGTTACAACCTGGCACGTCTGCGACTTCTGCACCCGCTTTTGCTTCTGTTAACGCTTCAGCAGGGTCTTTAGCACACCATACATTCATTAGATCTTGATAACCTTTACCACGTAAGCCCCCACGTGGGAAAGCTAGGTATTTAACCGTGATACCCGCATCTAAGAAATCATCAAGTTCACGGTGTAACTTACGGCAGTAACCACAGGTAATATCGGTAAAGACTGTGATTGAATGCTTTTCGTTTTTCGCTTTGTAAACGATCATTGAGTCTTCGTACTCAGCAATGCCTTCTTTACGTACATCGCTCAGTGCATGCTCTGTTAGATTAACTCGGTTATTAAGGTCAATCAGTGTTCCTTGCATTAGAAATTGACCGTCAGGGCTTGCGTACAGCACGCCTTTATCAGTAATTAGTTCTTTAAGGCCTGCCACTGGGCTTGGGTTGATTTGCTTAACGGTTACGCCTAATTCAGCAAACTTAGCAATAATAGGGGCATCAGCAGCATCTGTTGTTGATACGCCATTGGCAAACACATTTAAGCTTGTGCCTAGTAGTGCTGTGGCTAAAACTAACTTTTTCATAAATATCCTATATCCTGATCATTTTTTATATAGACCGGTACATCTCTAAAAATCTTGCACTAAGCACGTGGATGATGTTGCTCGTGTACCGACTTCAATCTTTCATTCGCTACATGGGTATAAATTTGTGTTGTTGATAAGTCACTGTGACCTAACATCATTTGCACGACTCTAAGGTCCGCCCCATGATTAAGCAAATGCGTTGCAAACGCGTGTCTGAGCGTATGCGGTGATAACGGCGATTCAACTGATGCCAAAATAGCATAGTGTTTGATGCGATGCCAAAAAGTTTGTCGTGTCATGCCAATCCCGCGCTTAGATGGGAACACAAAGTCAGTGGCATGTTTAATCATTTGCGAACGACCCACTTTTAAAAACTGCTCAAGCCAGTACATAGCTTCTTCGCCTAGGGGAACTAAACGCTCTTTATTACCCTTACCTTTTACAAAGACTACCGCTTGGCGCAAATTAATTTGCTCCATTCTGAGTCCCACCAGCTCTGTAACACGAAGCCCTGTGGCATATAACAGCTCAAGCATGGCTTTATCTCGAAGTCCCATAGGATCTTCTATGTCTGGGGCTGCAAGCAGAGCTTCGACTTCGGCTTCTGACAGCGTTTTTGGTAATGACTGCCCAGCTTTTGGTTGAGCAATATTGACCATCGGCGAATCGGCAATGGCTTTTTCGCGTACAAAATACTGATAAAAACGCTTAAGCGCACTGATGCTTCGCGCTGTGCTGCGCGACTTCAGCCCTAAATCAACACGGTATGCTAAATACGCTTCAATATCATCAGAGCGAACAGCTAGTAGGTCTTTATCTTTTAAAAATTGGCAAAACTTTTCAAGGTCACTGCGATAAGCAGCGAGTGTATTTTCGCTGACCCCTTGCTCAAGATACAGCGTATCTAAAAATAACTCTAAATGTTCGGCGTTATTTGCTGTTATTACACCTTTTTGGGCTTGTGAATTATTATCAGCCACGCGTACTCTCATCCTTATCAAGGTATCAATTGATTATACCTTACGGTAAACTTACGCCTATCATATCAGGCAAATACACAGTGATAAATACGATGCAGATTGGTTTATTTTATGGTTCTACAACCTGCTACACAGAAATAGCGGCAGAGAAAATTCGCGATATTATTGGTCACGACATCGTGAGCCTTCACAATATCAAAGATGAGCCATTAAAAAATGCAGAGCAATTTGATTTCGTGATCTTCGGCATTTCAACTTGGGATTTTGGTGAGTTGCAAGAAGATTGGGAATCAATCTGGGACGACATTAAAGATGTTAACCTAAACGGCAAAACCGTGGCTCTGTTTGGTATGGGCGATCAACAAGGTTATGGTCAGTGGTTCCAAGACGCACTTGGCATGTTACACGATGAAATTTGTGATCAAAGCATTACCTTGTTAGGCAAATGGCCTAACGATGCAAGTTATGAATTTGAGGCTTCAAAAGCACTCACTGAAGATGGCAAACTATTTGTTGGCTTAGCCCTTGATGAGGACAGTCAATACGAGCTCAGCGATGAGCGTATCGCAAGCTGGGTTGAACAAGTCATGACTGAGTACAGCGAAAGCTTGTAAGTCATGGATAAAAAAGCCAAGCATTGCTTGGCTTTTTTAATGATTATTCAACGCGTTGCCAGTATTGATTACGATAGAAAAATGCAATAT
Organism: Pseudoalteromonas sp. CH_XMU1449-3; assembly: GCF_037027245.1. NCBI lineage: Bacteria > Pseudomonadati > Pseudomonadota > Gammaproteobacteria > Alteromonadales > Pseudoalteromonadaceae > Pseudoalteromonas > Pseudoalteromonas sp. CH_XMU1449-3. The sequence continues at coordinate 90,194 of NZ_JAYMDY010000001.1, read as the reverse complement.
AACCGCGTACTTCAAGTACCTTACCTTGTTCTTGTGGTGTTAGTTTAAGGGTATAGGTTTTACCATTGTTTGGGTCTAGAATTTCCCCCTCTTGCCAGCTACCATCACCGGCATCTTTAGCACCTTCTATAATTTGTAACCCTAAAATTGGCTGATTTTTCTTATCACCTTTACACTCTTCGCAGATTGCGTCTTGCTTGGCTGGGTTAAGGATTTTTTCAACACTACCAACCAATACACCATCTTGCTCACTAATACGTACTAAAGATTTCGCTTCATTCGTTTCTTCGTCAATAGTTTTCCAAAGACCCACTGGCGTCAATGCAGCAAAACTCAACTGAGAAAATAATAAGGCAGATAAAACAATTGATAAACGGAACATAAAAAACTCGTATAAAACTTAAGACTTTGGCACTATATCAGGGCTTAACCAAACACACCATTTTCTAAGCTCCGAAATCGACACAGCATTGCGAGGGAACACAATGAGTCAATTCACATTAATTACCGGTGATATTGTCAGTTACGACAGTAATCAGGTAGCTACAATTAACGCCACGGGCGAAATAAAAATAAATCGCTTTGCTGAGCCATTATTTATTCCTGATAGCGCTAAAGCCGCCATTGAACTGGGTCGGCTTGATGATAACTTGTTTAATTTAAAAAAGTTATTACGTTCAGGCTATGCCGATCCCTGCCCTACAACCCGCGTGCTAATTGAAACCACACATCCTTTACCTGACATCAACGGCCTGCTGATAAAACGCCGCTTTAGCATTATTGACTTTTGCAGTGCCGAAATAGAAAAGTCGCACAGTAAAGCCGTGTTAGACGCCCTATTAGAGCTTGAATATGTGCAACAAATTCAGCTTGATGAAGTAATGCAATTACAGCCACCGGTACAATTTAACAACCAATAAAGGTACAATAACTTATAAGTATGCTAATCAGCTCCTTCATTTGTAAAAGGAATAACAATGAAAAGTGCGCTACCTATAATGATTGCCGCAAGTATTTTGCTAACTGGTTGTGATGAATTAGAAGTTGAAGAAACTCATAACTTTGGCGATGAAATGTATGAGAACAATTACACACTCGTAAATACCACTGATTTAGAAGTGGACTATTACATGGCAAACACTGACCTGTTTGGTGATGCTCAAGAAGTTAAAGACTCTCAATACTATATTGATACGCTTGCATCGCAATCACTTCCCATTGATGTAACACATGCTCACAATGAACGTAGTCGTATTTCATTTTATGTAGTCGATCACAGCGACATAACTAACTCAGCCACACAGATGTATCAGGTAGAGCAAAATCAACCTTATCATTTTGTGGCTTGGCAAAATGAAGAAAAGCTTCGTTTAACACTCGTCAAAAAAGCTAATGATGATAAAGATGACTTTTTTGCTATACGTATTCTCGCAACTGAAAACCTTCGCTTAAAAATCGAAAATCAAATCGTCAATTTATATCAAAATCAATTAAGTTACTGGTACCACATTGATGACTGCGCTGATGATTTAAAAGTATCAAAGCTCAATGATGAAGATAAGCGAGTTTATGAACCAGTCTCAATCTGCAACGCATCATATGGGCAGTCATACACTTTACTTTTAAGTGAAGATGGCCTTGAAGCGAGCATTGCTGAATAACGATTACATCTTTAGGTAAAAAGCTTTACAGAGCTCTTTATAATCTTGGCTATAGCTGCCATCAGCTGCATGTATGGTTAACGATGATGTATCACATTCGCCGTTGTTTTGGCTGAGTAACAACAGGCTACGACTTGGTTGTTTTTTCTCGGTTGTACGTACCAAGCAATGGCGATTTAAGTACCAGCCTGCCTGCTCAGCTACCGCAATGAATTGTTTTGCCTCTACGCAAGGCAAAATCACATTCAAAAGCGTTTTGCCGTGGCTAATCCTAGTACACGCTTCTATCAATTCGCTGAAGCTAAGGCCGTCAGTATGACGGGCAGTATTTCGAGCATCATTTTCACCTTTTAGGCTCGCATTAAAATACGGTGGATTGGTGATGATCGCATCAAAAGGCTCTGCTGCGTTGAACGACTGTACAGCTCCTTCTAAAAGGTTTATTTCTGGCCAAGGGCTAGCCGCAAAGTTATCTCGAGCATCATTACAGGCACCCGCGTCAATTTCGATGGCACTTACTTTTGCTTCAGGCGCTCTTTGTTTTGCCATTAACGCCAACAACCCTGTGCCTGTGCCAATGTCTAAAATGCCCTTAGCACCACTTAAATCAGCCCACGCCCCTAACAAAATACCATCGGTCGATACTTTCATCGCCGTGCGTGTTTGCGTTACCGTAAATTGTTTAAACACAAAGCCTGACATTTTTTCACCTTTTCATTCACCACAGCCGCGTTAACGCGTATAATTAGGCTCAATTGTCCTCTATTTATGTCACTCTATGCAATTTTCTGAATTTGATATCGATAACAAGCTGTTAAATGCCATTAATAAAATGGGTTTTGATACGCCTACCAGTATTCAACAACAGGCGATCCCTGAAGCACTTCAAGGTCGTGATATTTTGGCATCTGCCCCTACTGGTACGGGTAAAACAGCCGCGTTTTTGATCCCTGCAATTCAATACTTGCTTGATTTCCCACGTCGCGATCCTGGCTTTGCGCGCGTATTGATCATGACACCAACCCGTGAGCTTGCTTATCAAATTCATGAGCAATGTGAATTACTCGCAGCACAAACTCATCTTAAAATTGGGGTTGTAACAGGTGGTATAAACTACGGGACACACAGAGAAATTTTCGAAAGCAATAACGACATTCTCATTGCCACACCTGGGCGTTTAATGGAGTACCTTGAAACAGAGAACTTCCATGCTGAAAACGTTGAAATGCTTATTCTTGATGAAGCTGACCGCATGCTAGACATGGGCTTTCGTAAAGAAATGCTACGCATTTGTGATGAAGCACGTAACCGCCGCCAATGTTTCTTATTCTCAGCGACCCTTGAAGGTGACAGCGTTGAGTTATTTGCAGAACGTATCTTAAACGACCCTGCACTGCTTGAAGCCGAATCTTCACGCAAAGAGAAAGGCAAAATCCATCAATGGGTTCACCTTGCTGATGACTACGACCACAAGCTAAAAATGTTGGTTGAAACGTTAAATGGTGACGACATTCATAAAGCAATTGTGTTTGTTAAAACCCGTGAGCGCCTAGAAACATTAGTTGGTGAGTTAAACAACGAGGGCCTTCGTGTAGCTTGGTTACGCGGTGAAATGCCACAAGACAAGCGCATGAAAGCGATGGAGAACTTTCACTCTGGTCGCAACAATATCTTAGTTGCAACGGATGTTGCTGCTCGTGGTATTGATGTTGCTGATATCAGCCATGTTATCAACTTTGATATGCCACGTACCGCAGACGTATACGTCCACCGTATTGGACGTACTGGTCGTGCAGGTAAAAAAGGCATTGCGATTTCATTTATTGAAGCTCATGACGTGGCAATTGTTGGTAAGGTGGAGCGCTACATTGAGCAAAAATTGAAACGCCGAGTAATTAAAGGGCTTGAGCCACAGCACAAAGAAGCGAAGATCCCATCTAAAAAGAAAAAAGATCCTGTAAAAATGAAGGCAAAGAAAAAAGCCAAAGCTAAAACGAAGAAGAAGTAGTTTTAGTTTTAACTTTAACATCATTACTGTAAAAATGCCGAGCTTGTCTCGGCATTTTTGTGCCATACCCTTTTTACTTATTAACTGTGTAATTAGTTCACACTTTATTGCCCATACATCACACCAATAAAAATAAAACAATAAAATTCAACAGCTTAAATGTTGGAATAATAATTGTAACAGGTTCAGCAATAGTTCACAGCAGACTAGATTAACGAGGGAATTGTATGAGCCGCTTCAAATTAACCGTAGTACTTACTTTATTGAGTTGTATGTTTTTACTTGCTTGCGCAACGACTGTGAGCGCCAATACTAGTGTGCTAACAACAAGCACATCTGCGCAACCGCGCTTACAGCAAATGGCATTACAGAAGTTAACTCGTAACCCTAACTTTCACATTGAAAACTTACAAGTGATTGTTGAAGGTGAAACTGTTGAACTAAAAGGTATTGCAGAAACGGGCTTTCAACGCGCTTTAGCACAGAAATTTTTAGAACACAGCCAAGGTGTGATGCAGATAAAAAACAACCTTAAAGTGAGTAAGTTAAATCACTCGTCACTTTAAGGTTAGGTTTACAGAAGAGGCTTGAGATTATTCGCCACTTGCTTGTAGGTTGATGAATTTCGCAAGCTCTTCAGGTTGACCCATCAGCATTTGAATTTGCTGATTAATCTCCATCATAGTTTTACCTTCAGGTAATTTAGCTGATACTGAGAAAGATGATAAACCATTCACAAAGTTACTAATCGCTGTAGCAAGCTCTTCGCTCACTGGTACTTGCTGTAATTGCATCGCAACGACTTGCTTAAATTGCTCATGAGTCATACCTTGCGCAGTTAAGAAGCTATCAACAACCGCTTTAAGCTCACCTTCATCAGCAATCGACATATTAATGCTACGTGGCTCTAACTGAGTGAGGGCTGCCATCATCTTCGATTGCTGTTGTAACTGCTGCTCTAAAGTAAGCTGACCATCAGCTGCTTCATTTTGCATCTGGCTAACAGCGAGTGATGCTTCCATCAGCGCTGTGGTTTTAGCTAAACCAAGATTAAAGTTAACGTCAGCCACCTCATTTGCAGTCACTTTAAGAGCAAAGTCGCTATCACCTGAATCTTTATTATAATCAAGCGATGAGTCAACGTTATAGCTTGTTGATGCTAGCTTGTTATTAGAGTTTTCTGGCAGCTGCGCTAAAAATTCATCGCTAAAACGAAAGTTCTTCATAACAAAACCTGTGTGAGGCGGCACCGCATCCACTTCGTAACCCGACACATCAATACTATCGATTGTTGCAACAGGCTCATTGCTTAAACTATTTGAAACCGTGATCTCAGATAACTGCATGCTGCTATCAAAAATACTGGCTGAGATATCACTATATTTAATTTCTACACCGCTTTGGATTGATAACGCACTGATTTGCTTATCAACCACCTTTTTCACTTCCTGTGTAGCTGCGTAATTTGCGTAAGCTACGCCACCGACAGCCGCAGCAACAACCGCTGCAATAATTAACTTCTTCATTTTATTTCCTTTAATTGGTGTAAATTTTTTATCAGTGTATCAAATTGTATTTAGTTTATTAACGACAATAGCTCATGCACGGTTTTTACTGGGGTGATCTTAGCACCAAGGCCTTCCATTGATTTATGGTAATTACGATATGGAATAAAGATCTCAGTAAAACCGTGTTGCGCAGCTTCTTTAACTCGAGGTACGCCGCTGTCGATTGGTCTTACATCACCATTTAAACTTAGCTCACCCATAATACAGGTGGTACGCGGTACAACAAATTCGTTCAAGCTGCTTAAAAGTGCTGCTACCAATGCTAAATCGATACAAGTCTCTGACTCATCGATTTTTAAACCACCAACAATGTTGAAAAAAGTATCGTGGAAGATTTTTGTTTTTGTGTGCTTACGTAAAATACCTGTTAGCATCTTGATACGATTCATATTCAAGCCAACACACACCCGCTGCGGGAATTCGGCTTCGGTTTCTGTGGTTAAACATTGTATTTCGAGTAGTAAGTTACGGTTACCTTTACGGATACAAGTGATAGCAGAGCCCGGAGACTCGGTACTAGAACCAGATAAAAAGATTTCGCTTGGGTTATCAACGCTCAACATTCCGCGCTCGCACATTCTGAAAATACCCACGGTATCGATATCGCCAAAACGGTTTTTATTAGCGCGTAAGGTTCTGATTTGCCCATCGTTAGTATCGATATGTAATAAAGCATCGACTATGTGTACAAGTGTTTGCGGCCCAGCAATTTCGTTATTTTTGTTTACATGAGCAATGATGAACATAGTTACATCATTTTGCTTACAGTATTGTGTTAGTGCCTGAGCTGCACTTTTTACCTGTGAGGGTGAACCAGGGCTACCATTTGCCGTTTCTGTTACCACGGCCTGAATTGAGTCAATCACCGCGAACTTAATTTTGTTTTTATCAAGCTCTTCAATGATGGCTTCAACACTGGTTTCAGACAGCAAGTAAAGCTCATCTTCGTTGTAATCTAAACGTAAGCGATTCACACGGTTTTTGAACTGCGATAGAGACTCTTCGGCTGTGCAGTATAAAGAAGGCATTAGCTTTGACATACGTGCAACTAAATCTGACAGCAAGGTGGTTTTACCGGCACCAGGGTCGCCAGAAATAATGTTAACAGAGCCTGTGGTTACGCCACCACTTAGTACTCTGTCTAGCTCACCTATTTCTGTAAGGCGTTTTTCGGCCTCAGTGGTGGCAACTTCATTGATTTTCTTTGAGCCACCGCTAGCGATACCGGCATAGCCTGCCACTGCCGCACGGCTTGCCGCTTGCTTCGATTGCCCCGCTGAAGGCTTAAATTCTGCCAGCGTATTCCACGCTCCACACTTACACTGACCTTGCCAGCGTTGATAGTTCATGCCGCACTCAGTGCAGACAAATTCGATTTTTGCTGATTTTGCCATTCGGCCTTACCTATTTTGGTCGCTGTTTTGTGACTATTTCTGTATTTTCAAGCATATAATAGCTAAAGTAAAACATATGACTCAGGTAATTAATCTAGAGTCACTTTTGTAGTCACAAAAGATAATATGCTGTAACTTGCCCCATGAAAAACGCTTAATCATGCTAAGTGCTTAATTAAGAAATGGTTAAGGGCACAGTTTTTGCTTACAAATAAAACTTTACAGTGCTTGCCATTTAATTGGCGAATACATATAACAATAACTAATAAAATAAAAAACTAGTTACACTGCTTTGGCTTTCAATAGCCAGCTAGTATACCTACTTTTTTAGATAGACGGTGATGGTTTTATAAATGGCTGAAGACATACTGCTTAAATATGAAAGCCTAGTTGAAGAACTAAAGGCACATTTAGGCACTCCCCAGTTCGACAAACTGTTTAAATCAAAAACAGCTAGCTTAACAAAGCCAGAGCAGTTTCTGATCAAAATGGAAATGTCGCGCTTATCTCAGCCTGTAGCACGCTTTATTGATTTACGTGGCCAGGTAACCGGCCAAGTCAAACCCTACGAATATGATGGTAAGCAACACTTTATGGACGATACAGCCATTGAAGTGTTTGAAGATGCTATAAAGCGCCACGGTGGTTACACCCTTGCCGTTTACGAAGCGGTAATGAATACCGAAAACAATCACCGCGTAATGCAAAAAAAAGCCGCTGAACAAGCTTTAACTGACGATAGTAGCACGACAGAGCAGTCAGCCAAGGTCATTAAGTTTGCATCCTATGAAAGTCGCCGCGAAGAGCGGATGAACTACTCAATTAAAATTACCGTTGAACTAGATAAAGACAATAAGGTTGCAGCTTCCACCTCTGATATCTCTTTAAGTGGCGCAAAAATCAAGTTAGCACCACGGTATAAAGTTAAAAAAGGCCAATTAATTGGTCTGCGCTTAGTTGGCCTAGAGCAAGATTTTGAACTGGGCTTAAAAAACGGAATTCAATACGAAGTGGTTGCGGTAGAAAAAGTATCCCGTGAATACAACCATGTACGCTTAAAGCGCACCTTTATTGAAAATAATGATAAGTTTGATGAGTTCTTAGAAAGCTTTATTCACGGTAATAAACGTCGCTATAAAGTGAATCTAGACAATACCTTAGATGCGGTTGTATCGAAAGGCTACGAGCAATACTACATTCCACGTGTTACCTCGCTTTATACTTTTTTGAGCTTACAAGGCGACAAACTATATCCTAGCCTTGCGTTAACCACAGAAAATAACATTTTTATTCAGCGCTATTTTTGTGATGAGCGTAAGTTGTCATGCTTATATAGCATTATCAATCAACAACGTTTAGGTCACTTGCTCAGTTCACCAGATGCGGTAAAAGAAGAATACCTGTACACCTTCACTCATACCGTTGCTGGCAAGATTTATTACTACTCAGCTACGCGAACTGAGCTTGATAGCCAACCACAACTGAGAGATTTATTTTTCGGCTTTGGTAGCCAAAAAGACAGTTGGCAATGCTTTAAGCTTCAATTGATGCCAAGCCATCCGGAAGATTCGTATATTCCGCTGTCGCTGCCCAGCAGTGCTGGCAAAAACATCGAAAAACTTAATAAGCCACCGACACCACGGGTGCAGGGGTTGATTAAAGATGTTAAATATCTACTGATTTTGACCTCGGTGGGTACTAAGTTTGAACAACAAACATACCAACAGCTTGATTATAATAAAGATGCGGTAAACCAACTTAAACAGTTTGGTCACAGTAAGCATAAAACGCCTCCTCATTTAGAGCCTGTGGCGCTTGAGTATGTGAACCTTCGTGCTCATAAACGCTATTTATACAAAACAGCTATCAGCATTGAACATCATGAGCAAACAATTACAGGCCATACTCGTGATTTGTCTGTGATGGGCTTGCAAATTGAATGCGACCAACCGGTTGAGTTCAAAAAAGGCGATATCATCAAACTAAACTTGCCTGATTTGCAAAAAATTACCAAAAAGCACGATTTAACAAATCTGGCTTATGAAGTAATGGCTATAAGTAAATCACTGACAACGGTAAATTTAAAAGTGCATAAAGTTGGTGACTTACCGCATATGGCGATTAAGTTTTTCACCGTATTAATCGATAACAACAAAGACAAATTACGTGTTTGTGAAGAAACCCCTAAAATTCCGGGGCTATCAACTGCACTCAGAAATATGGTGACCAAAAGCGTGTGCCAATTCCCGTTTTATTTACATAAAGAAGCTGCCCACTTTAAAGCTGGCGCTATTGGCCAAGGCTTATATCCAAGCCCACTTCATGTACTACTACAAAATTTTGCGTTATTGAACGAAACAACCAGCATCGACGGATTCTTATCAACGGATCAAATTACAGAAGTGATCACCCCGTTGATCAAAGACCGTAGTCGCCAAGATCCACCTCTGCCATTTACCCTATTTGTTCGCTTTGATCCGCGCCAAGCCGAAATAAGCGATGCAATTACCAGCCGCTGTATTAGTGAAGATGATTACAAACCACAAACTTTGTTTGTGAAAAAAGCGCTGAAAAACGATTTAGTCTTTGTATTTCGTTTATATGTATCACGAACTGGTCGCCCTGATATTGATTACTTAGCGAATGAACTCAAATATATTAGTCAGTACGCATTACATAAAGCAAAAGACTTAGAAGAAGCACTATGGGCAGTAGCTGGTGTGGGTGATTTAATTGATATAACCGAAGAAGCGCTTACCCATTTTGATATTGACCGAAGGCTGATCAATGAAATGAGTAAACGCAAAGCGACTTGGTTAAAGCGAGTAATCTAACGGTAGAGAGAGTAAGTAAGCAACTTGCAGTAATGAGCCTTCATTAATTGCAGTTTGTGCTTGCTCAACTACTTTAGGTTTACCATGCACAGCAACACCAAGCCCTGCCGCAGCCATCATTTTCAAATCGTTCGCACCATCACCCATAGCAAGAGTTTGGCGATTGTTTAAGGTAAGCTTTTGTTCGATTCGTTTAAGTACACGGGCTTTTTCTTCAGCATCAACAATCGTGCCTATGACCTTGCCTGTTAAACGGTTATCTTTAAATTCAAGGGTATTAGCGTGCACTTCATCTAAATCAAGCAGTGACTGTACTTGCTCAGCAAATGGCACAAAACCACCTGATGCAATCGCTAAATGCCAGTTATGCGCTTTTAGGTATTGGCATAATTCACTCACACCAAGCATTAGAGGTAAACGCGCTTTTAAGCCGTCAATTAAATCTACATCGATACCTTCTAGTTTTGCGACACGCTGCTTTAAGCTTTGTGCAAAGTCTAGCTGACCAGCCATTGCTTGCGCGGTCACAGCAGCAACTTCATCATACACATCGGCAAGACGCGCAATTTCGTCGATACACTCAATAGTAATGGCTGTTGAGTCCATATCCATCAGCAATAAACCTGGTTCATTCACTGTTGGTGGATTAGTTAATTGCACCAATTGAATACCCAATTGCTTAGCAAACTCAACTAATACCAAAGGGCTTAGTGCTGTTGTTGTATCGCTATGAAAGCTCCACGCTACTGGCATGTCTGAGATTGGCTGATAACAACAAAGCGATAAATTGCTAAATCCTTGCGCTGCTAAAAAATCGCTAATAGCAAGTAATTGCTCAGCATTAAGCTCATTACCAAAGGCAACACTGAACACGCCTTGATTTGCTTTTGGCGTAAAGTCTGTTGTAATAAGGTGTTTGTTTTCAATTTTATACCAGCAATTTAGGCTGATTTGTTCTGCTAAATTTGCTGAAGGTGTAGCAGCTAAGCTAAGCTGTGACATAGTGGCTCCACATTAGACTTATGTCTGTCCTTGGTCGTGCATTTGGCACTCGCACTCAAGGGGCTGTTAAAGTTATCATGTTGTACCATCAAATTTAAAAGCTGTCAGTAACGTATACGGTGACTATGAAAAATAACCAACTTAAAATTCCCTTTTCAGCCACTTATCGCCAACGTGTTGTGCGCTTGAGCTTGGCTGCAGCCTGTTTTGTGCTGTTAAGTTGGGTTGCCATGAATAGTAGCTTTCAAAGCCACCAATTACTTTATGATAGTGCTGACAGCACCGCGATAAGCTTAACCAAGTTTATGGCACTAAATGCAAAAACCCCACTGCAAGAAAAAAACAAACCAGAGTTAAATGCTTTGTGTAATCATATTGCTGAAGATGAGTATGTTTTAGCGGCAACGATTTACGATCAACAAGGTATTCAAATTGCGGCCAGCGATAATTGGCAAAGTCACCACACTTTTGGTTTATTACCTGATTCAACGCCGGGTATCAGCAAGCTTAAAACCCCATTTGTAGAGCCGGTGATAAGTGATGATGAAAGGCCAATTGGCTTTGTGTCGATTACCTATTTAACGCAGGCTTCTATTGCAACCAGCCACAGTAGTTTTCATGATTTAGGTCGCCAAGTGTTATTAATGTTAGTGATCACCTGTATTTTCACTTGGCAGTTAGGCCGCGGCTTAAAACACTGGCAAATCAACCGTTACATCAAAAAAAGTGCAGAGCAAGAATCATAAAGTTCAGCAGCCAATTTCTGCTTTGTATCGCCTGTAACGCTTTTAAGCTCACATAGATGAGCAAACACATCGCGCACCTTAAGTGGTGTATTAATCTGCCCTTGAAAACCAGCTAGCGGCATTGATGGCGAGTCGGTTTCAAGCACTAAAAACTGGGGTTCAATTGTACTTATAACTTTACGAGTTTTAGCAGCGCGCGGGTAACTAATCACGCCACCAACACCAAGCTTAAACCCTTGTTTAATATAACTATGAGCTTGTTGCTCTGAACCTGAAAAGGCATGAATAACACCTCCATACTTTGGCTTGCAGCGCTTAAATGAGCGAGCAATTAAGTCATGGCTTTGTCTGTGATGTACAATCAGTGGTAAAGCGAGTTGGTTGGCAAGCTCTATCTGCCCTTCAAAAAGCTGCGTTTGTTTATCGAGGTTGTCGATACTGCGATCAAGTCCGCACTCACCGATGGCAATAAACTGCCCAGTATGGGTTTTCGCTAATTGCTCTAGTTCAGCGAGGTGATGAGTTTGGTGATCAGATAAAAAATAAGGATGTAAGCCTAAAGCAACTGAAATACTTGGCTCTGATTTAGCAAAAGAGAATAGTTTTGTAGATTGTGCCAAGCTCACACCCGGCACAATAAAATGCTCGATCCCTACTTGCTTGCATGCCTTGATGAGCTCTGTGCGAGTCTCATCAAATTCGCCAAAATCAAGGTGGCAGTGGGAATCGATAAAACGCATTTACGGATTTAAACGACCAAACTGCCAACTACCGTCGGCTTGGCGTTGGTACATAAAGCGGTCGTGTAAGCGGTGTGCCCCACCTTGCCAAAATTCGATTTTAGTAGGCTCAACACAGTAGCCTCCCCAAAAATCAGGCAATGGAATTTCACCCTCAGAAAACTTTTGCTTCATTTTCGCAAATGTTTCCATTAATACCTTACGTGATGACACTGGACGACTTTGCTGAGATGCCCATGCAGCTAACTGACTTTCTTTAGGACGTGATAAAAAGTACTTAGCCACAGCAGTTGTTGGTAAGGGTTTAGCTTCACCATAGACAATGACTTGTCGCTCCATATGGTGCCACGGAAAGTGCAGAGAAATTTTGTTATTACCTTTAAGCTCCTGCGCTTTGCGCGAGCCGGTATTGGTAAAAAACACAAAGCCATTTTCATCAAGATGCTTTAACAGCACAATACGCTGTGAAGGCTGACCATGTTCATCAACCGTTGCGACGACCATCGCCGTAGGATCAGGCAAATTAGTGGCAACAGCTTGCTCAAGCCATTTTTCAAACTGCTTGATTGGAGACGCATCAAGCATATCTTCAGATAAACCATCCTGTAAATATTCACGGCGAATATCTTCAAGTTTCATAAAATTCCCTCTATCGCTACAATCAGCTATCAGCTATCAGCTATCAGCTATCAGCTATCAGCTATCAGCTATCAGCTATCAGCTATCAGCTATCAGCTAAAGATTAATCAAGGTTATTGAGCTGTCAATTTTGTTGGGTTTCGCTGCGCTCTACCCAACCTACGAAACTAGGTTCTAGGTTCTAGGTTCTAGGCTCTAGGCTCTAGGTTCTAGGTTCTAGGTTCTAGGTTCTACAAGCTACTCCCCTCGCGCCTAGAGTCTAGTGCCTTCGATTTATGTTGGGTTTCGCTGCGCTCTACCCAACCTACGAAACTAGGTTCTAGGTTCTACAAGCTACTCTCCTAGCGCCTAGAGTCTAGGGCCTTCGATTTATGTTGGGTTTCGCTACGCTCTGCCCAACCTACGATGCTATGAGCTCTTAAACGTTCTGCAAGTGTAGGAGTGCTAGCAAGGCAATGAGTTTATTAATGCCAAGGAGCATACGTGTTTTGTATGTGACTTAGGCTAAATAAACTCATTAACGCAGCTAAAGCGAACTACACGAAGCAGAATTCACCTAAGTAGTTTAGCCTAAGACAAGGCGGAAAACCGACTTATCCCTATGAGCATACGTGTTTTGTATGTGATTAGGGTCAGTCGGTTTGACAACGCAGTATTAGGTTAAAATACGACGGTGATTACATTTGCTCCATTACTTCGATACCTAAAAGATCCAATCCTGACTTCAACGTCTTAGCAACTAAATTACACAGTACTAAACGGCTGTCACGAACACTTGGCTCTACGCCTTCTTTTAGAACTGGGCATGCTTCGTAGAACGTCATGTATAGGCTTGCTAGTTCGTATAGGTATCCACATAATACGTGCGGTGTCGCTTCGCTGATCATTAGATCAAGTACTTCTTCTAACTGAAGCAGTTTAAGCGCCAGCGCTTTTTCTTGTGGCTCGTTGATTGCAACGTCAGCTGTTAATGAAGCTGCATCGATACCTGATTTACGGAAAATACTGCGAACACGAGTATATGCATATTGTAAGTAAGGCGCTGTCGCACCTTCAAAGCTCAGCATAGTGTCCCAGTTGAAGATATAGTCGCTAGTACGGTGCTTAGAAAGATCCGCATATTTTACTGCGCCAATACCTACTTTACGGGCAATTTCACTACGCTCTTCGTCGCTTAAATCTGACTCACGCTCTGCAAGCTTAGCTGCGGCACGAGTGATTGACTCTTCCAGTAAATCAGCAAGCTTAACGGTACCGCCTGTACGTGTTTTGAATGGCTTACCGTCTTCACCCATCATGGTGCCGAATGGGCAGAACTCATAACTTGTTTCATCACGTAATAAACCTGCTTTACGTGCTGTTAGCTCAACTTGATTGAAGTGTAAGCTTTGACGTGCATCTACAAAGATTAAGATGCGATCAGCACCCAGTTTATTTGAGCGGTAATCACAAGCAGCTAAGTCAGTCGTCGCGTATAAGAAACCACCACCTGATTTCTGTACTATAAACACTGAAGGCTCGCCGTCTTTGTTAGCAAGCTCGTCTAAGAACACCACTTGCGCACCGTCAGACTCAACGGCAATGTTTTTGTCTTTTAATAGTGCGATGATGTTTGCAAGTTCGCTGTTGTAAGCACTTTCGGCCATGATGTCATCTTGCGTAAGTGTTACGTTTAGACGCTTATAAACTTCTTCAGAGTGCTTTACAGAAGTGGCAATGAATAACTTCCACAACTTTTCGCAGTGTGCGTCGCCGCCTTGTAATTTAACAACGTAATTACGGGCTTTGTCGGCAAACCCTTCTTCATCATCAAAGCGTTTTTTCGCATCACGGTAGAAGGTTTCAAGATCGGCCAGCGCTACAGACTCTAAGTCTACGCCTTGGTTGATTTGATCTTCTAAGTGCGCGATTAACATACCAAACTGAGTACCCCAGTCACCCATGTGGTTTTGACGAACAACTTCATCACCACGGAACTCAAGAGCACGAACAACTGCATCACCAATGATGGTTGAACGTAAATGACCTACGTGCATTTCTTTAGCAAGGTTAGGTGATGAGTAATCAACAACTACTTTTTGTGCTGTTGCATGTGGCGCAACTGCTAGCTTTTCGTCTTCGTTTGCCGCTTTTAAGCTAGCTGATAAAAACTCAGGCTTTAAGTGAATGTTGATAAAACCTGGGCCCGCGATTTCTGTTTTTTCTGCGATATCTGCAAGGTCTAGGTTATCAATAATTTTTTGTGCAAGTTCACGTGGGTTTGATTTTAATTTTTTAGCCGCGCCCATTGCGCCATTGATTTGGTAATCACCAAACTGTGGACGTGTGCTTTGTGTTACCGCTGGATTAGTGTCTTCAGGTAACCCGGCTGCAACCATAGCAGCAATTGCTTTGTCGATTAAAAGAGTACGAATATTCATTGTAATTTTTACCTTTATGGCCCGCTGTACGGGCACTTAAATTTGAAGCAGACTTAGCGTATTAGTTTTCGCGCGTGTGGTTAAACTTGATATCTGGATAGCGTTCCATCGACAAGTTTAGGTTTACACGGCTTGGCGCGATATAAGTAAGGTTATCGCCACCATCAAGCGCTAAGTTGCTTTCGCACTTACGCTTAAACTCTTCAAGCTTTTTGGTATCGTCTGAGCTTACCCAACGTGCAGTGTTAACACTCACACCTTCGTATATCGCATCAACGTTGTATTCTGCTTTTAAGCGCGCAACAACCACATCAAACTGTAGTACACCGACCGCACCTACGATAAGGTCGTTATTGATAAGCGGTCTAAATACTTGTACAGCACCTTCTTCAGATAGCTGAACTAAGCCTTTTAATAATTGCTTTTGTTTTAATGGATCTTTTAAGCGAATACGACGGAATAATTCTGGCGCGAAGTTAGGAATACCACCAAACTTCATTTTTTCACCTTGCGTGAAGGTATCACCAATTTGAATTGTACCGTGGTTGTGTAAACCAATGATGTCACCTGCGTAAGCATCTTGCGCTCGCTCACGGTCACCGGCCATGAAGGTTACCGCATCAGAAATACTGACTTGCTTACCAATACGCACATGGTTCATCTTCATACCTTGGCTATATTTGCCAGATACAATACGCATAAAGGCGATACGGTCACGGTGTTTAGGGTCCATGTTCGCTTGGATTTTAAATACGAAACCAGAGAAGTTATCTTCAGTTGCCGCAACTTGGCGGTCTTCTGTTTCACGTGGTAATGGCGCAGGAGCCCACTCAGTTAAGCCATCAAGAACATGGTCCACACCAAAGTTACCAAGTGCTGTACCAAAGTAGACTGGTGATAATTCGCCAGCTAAGAACAGATCTAAATCAAACTCGTGCGATGCACCAATTACCAGCTCTAGCTCTTCACGAAGCTGCTCAGCAAGTTCGCTACCAATCGCAGTATCAAGCTCAGGGTTATCTAAACCTTTAATAACGCGAACTTCTTGAATTGTGTGGCCTTGACCTGTGCTATACAAAATCGTTTCTTCACGGTGGATGTGGTACACACCTTTAAACTCTTTACCACAACCAATCGGCCAAGTTACCGGCGCACAGGCAATGTTTAGCTCAGTTTCAACTTCGTCTAATAACTCCATTGGATCACGAATATCACGGTCACACTTATTCATGAAAGTTACGATAGGTGTGGTACGTAAGCGTGTTACTTCCATTAATTTACGAGTACGATCCTCAACACCTTTCGCTGCGTCGATGACCATTAGGCATGAGTCAACCGCAGTCAGTGTACGATAAGTATCTTCAGAGAAGTCTTCGTGTCCCGGAGTATCAAGTAAGTTAACTAGACGCTCATTGTAAGGAAATTGCATAACAGACGTGGTTACCGAGATACCACGTTCTTTTTCCATTTCCATCCAGTCTGATTTTGCGTGCTGGTTTGAGCCACGACCCTTTACGGTACCCGCTTTTTGAATCGCTTGTCCGAATAACAGAACTTTTTCTGTAATAGTGGTTTTACCCGCATCCGGGTGCGAGATGATCGCAAAGGTGCGTCGTTTATTAATTTCGGTAGTTAAATTAGACATGTAAGCTGCTTTTAGTCATAACAAAGCGCACTTAACTGCCTTATAAATTATAAAGCTCGGTGCGCACTGTAAAAATAAAATAGAATTGCTAAGCATTATACCTTGTTTGTCTTAGCCAAAAAAGCAGCGATTGTAAGTAATTATTCACCTTTCGTTGAGGATTTTCGTTGTTCACTTTTTTGCTAAGCTTGTGTAATCAAGTTGTAACGCATACTATTGATAAATTGCACGGAGGGATATCAATTTAGGTCATGAAAACCAGTAAGCTCAGTATTCGATTATTATGGTATATCACACCATTAGTGATCTTACCTTTGTTGTTTTTAGGTGGCTTTACGTTAACCAATGTGACCAATTCAACAAAAAAACAAGCTGAGCTGATTGTCAGTCGCTTTGTTGAGCAACAGCAGCAAAAAATCTTCAATTACATTGACTCATTTCACTCAATTACCCGGTTGCTTTCGACCTCCCCAGTTTTGGCAGACTTTTTAGCCCGCGAACCTGAATCAAAAAACCAATACATTGAACGCCTTGGCGAGTTAATGAATGTATTTGCAAGTTATTCAGAAGCTTACCCTGACATTGTAAGTATTAACTATGTTGCCCCAGATGGTAAAAGCGATGCATTTTATTCAAGCCAATTAACCCCTGCGCCGAAAAGTTACCCATTTTTTGATCAAGTACTGCAATCAAATTTGCGCCAACAGCAATTTATGATCTCCAAAGAAGATGGCTCAACTAGCCTGTACTTTGTGCACCCCATTTATAATATCGATTACTACTTAAAACAGCCGCAGCAACTTGGGTTTATTGTTGTTCATGTTGAACCGTCGATATTAAATGCCAGTATTTTAGAAGCGCCATTTAATAACACTCTAAATTTGTTTTTGACCACTAAAGGTCAAATTTTATTTAGCTCAGACTATGACCTACGCGGCAGTTACCTAAGTGAATACGAGCTTGAACAAATTAAGAGTTTGGCCGATTACGGCAAACTAGCCAGTATTGAGCTGTCGAGTATCGATAAAGAAGAGCGCATCATCTACGCGGTACAAATGACCGACGGTGATTATTTTATCTCTACCACTCCCAAAGATTTGCTATATCAGTCTGGTAAAGCCATCAGTTTAATTACTGCATTAATTGTTATTATTTCAGTGATTTCACTGCCTATTTTGATCTACATTGTGGTGCGCAACTTACTACTTACCCCTGTCGAATTATTAGGGGCTGCAAGTCATCGAGTTGGTGATGGTGATTTATCGGTGTATTTGCCCGCCCATACAAACGATGAAGTAGGTGTGCTTTTTAATGACTTTAATCACATGGTGAACCAAATTCGTCATTACCAAGATGAGCTTGAAGAATATAAACATCACCTAGAAGAAAAAGTAGAGAGCCGTACTAAAGCCCTCGAAGCGATGAATAGCAAGCTAGAAGTAGCCATTGCGCAAGCTGAGCAAGCAAACCAACTGAAAAGCCGCTTTTTAGCGAATATGAGTCATGAAATTCGTACTCCACTTACCGCAATTATGGGCTTCACAGAGCAACTTCTGCACAACAAAGATGCGGTGAATGATGAGCAGCATTTAAGCACTATTTTACGTAACTCTAAGCACTTGCTTGAGCTCATCAATAACATTCTTGATTTATCAAAAATTGAAGCTGAAAAACTCGCCGTTGAGCGCGGGCCATGTAATGTAGTGCAGCTTATTCATGATATTGATTCGATTATTCGACCACTGGCTAATGAGAAGCAACTGGCGTTTAATATCAACTACAAGCTACCAATACCCAAAACTATTAATAGCGATACCACACGTTTAAAACAAATCTTGATCAATATTGCCAGCAATGCAGTCAAGTTCACTGAGAAAGGCAGTATCTCGATTGATATTAGCTACAACAGCGAAAAACAGCATTTACAATTTGCGATTCAAGATACCGGTATCGGTATGTCTGAGCGCGAAGTCGAGAGGGTATTTAAACCGTTTGAACAAGCCGATGCGACGACAACTCGCCGCTTTGGTGGTACGGGTCTTGGCTTGTGTATATCGAAGAACTTAGCCCAGTTATTGGGTGGTGATGTACAACTGATTAGTGAACCTGGAAACGGCAGTTGTTTTACCGTACAAGTTGCTGCTCACTTAAATGCCGAACAGCTTAAGTACGAGGCCTTTATTCATAGCTATGAGCAACTATCGCCAAGTAAAGACGTTCAGCTTTCATTTGCAGCAAACAGTTTTGATGCCAATATACTAGTGGCCGAAGATAACCCAGATAACCAGTTGCTGATCAAACTGCTGTTACAAACTTGGGGGCTTGAGCCTGACATCGCGAAAAACGGTGCTGAAGCAGTAGAAATGGCATTAGTTAATGATTATCAGCTGATCATCATGGATATGCAGATGCCAGTTATGGGTGGCTTAGAAGCAACGCAAATGCTACGTCACGCAGCCTATGATGGCCCTATTATTGCGCTTACGGCCAATGTAATGAAAACCGATGTTGACACCTACATTGAAGCGGGCTGTGATGAAGCACTCGCCAAACCAATCGACAAAGATGCTCTAGAGCAAGTGCTTGTAAGCTACTTACACATTGAAAAAGACAGTCAAAACAAGTGGGAAAACTTACTGAAAAGTGAAAAGTTCCAACAAATTAACGACAACTATCGCTCAAAACTTCCTGATTATTTAAGCCAAGTCGTACAGTTGTATCGCGCTAAAGAATGGGAAGCGCTACGTTCATTAGCACACAGCTTAAAAGGCAGTGCGGGGTGTTTTAGTTTTGAAGCAATTCATAAGACCGCAGGTCAGCTTGAAAATGCGCTACGCAGTAATCAAACTGAACAGGTGGAGCAATGCTACGATGCACTTATCAATGCCCTTGAAGAAGCATCTTAAAGGCTAAAGCTCATCCCCATTAAAATAGCGTCTTCGTTGCCTGTCGCGGTTGGATAGTAGTTCTTGCGCACCGACATATGTGAAAACCCAGCGCTTTCGTACAGGCCAATAGCAGGAGCATTCGACTCACGCACTTCTAAGAATAGGTTTTCAGCTTGCTGCTGCTCGCCGTGCTCAATAAATGCATTTAACAACTGCTTAGCAATGCCCTGCCCTTGGTACTTCGGCGCAACACAAATATCCATTAAAGTGTAATCTGGGCCTGCTTGTTCACCAATATAAAAACCTAGCATCTCATCACCTTGAAAAGCGGCCAGGTTAAAATAACGCCCAGCTAAACACGACAGCATGGTTTTCTCTGTCCACGGGTGACTATGGCAGGCGTTTTCGATAGCCATTAACTGGCTAATATAGGTTGCATCGACAGGTTTAAAGCTTATCAAGTTGTTCACCGATTAAAGACCAAAGTTGTTTTTTCTGTTCGCCATTGAGCTTATCGCTTGGTAAGCCTAAGCAGCCCTCTTGCCAGCTAATACTTGCTGTTTTAACGATTTGGGTAATTACTAACGGCGCAAATGCCTTTTCGAGGTCTTGGTGAAACTGTAACGGTAACGTCAGTGTTTCTTGTTGAGTGTTTGGCATTTGTTCGCCAGAAGTATCAGGCGCAGTTCGATAGTGTTGATTCAACTCTAAAGATTGTATAGAGAATATCGCAGCGTAACTTGGATTCATAACAACTCAATCATGATTAAGAGCAAGTAATATAGGGAGATTTGCGATTAAAGTAAAGAAGGAAGAAATGGCAGGGGCGGAGAGATTCGAACTCCCAACCGTCGGTTTTGGAGACCGCTGTTCTACCAATTGGAACTACGCCCCTGCAATGACGACGAATTATATAGAGCTTTTTTCAAAGGTAAAGTAAAAAAACACAGTTTTTAGTTTAACTGCTTCTTAAATAAACAAAACGGCGAATTAGCAAGCTAATTCGCCGTTTTTGTACCAATTCAGGTCAGAATAATAAAATTATTCCCACTCGATTGTTGCCGGTGGCTTACCTGAAATATCGTAAACAACACGAGAGATACCATCGATTTCGTTGATGATACGGTTAGAAACCACACCTAAGAACTCATAAGGTAAATGTGACCAACGTGCCGTCATAAAGTCGATTGTTTCTACACAACGTAGCGATACAACCCAGTCGTATTTACGCGCATCACCCATTACACCTACCGATTTTACTGGTAAGAATACAGTGAAGGCTTGACTTACTTTGTGGTAAAGCTCTGCTTTGTGTAGTTCTTCAATGAAGATAGCATCTGCACGACGTAGTAAATCACAGTACTCTTTCTTGATTTCACCAAGTACACGAACACCTAAACCAGGACCCGGGAATGGGTGACGGTAAAGCATGTCGTAAGGTAGGCCAAGCTCAAGACCAATTTTACGTACTTCATCTTTGAATAGCTCACGTAACGGCTCAACAAGGCCCATTTCCATATCGTCTGGTAAACCACCTACGTTGTGGTGAGACTTGATTACGTGTGCTTTACCTGTTGCTGATGCAGCAGATTCGATTACGTCTGGATAGATAGTACCTTGACCTAACCATTTAGCACTTTTCAGCTTTTTAGCTTGCTCGTCAAAAACTTTAATGAAGGTATGACCAATCGCTTTACGCTTTTCTTCTGGGTCTGACTTACCTGCTAAGTCTGCTAAGAATTGATCTTCAGCATCTACTTTAACAATGTTTAGGCCAAACTTGTTGCCGAACATGTCCATAACTTGCTGACCTTCGTTTAAACGAAGAAGACCGTTATCAACGAATACACACGTTAGCTTGTCGCCGATTGCACGGTGAATAAGCATAGCAACAACAGATGAATCAACACCACCTGATAAGCCTAAGATAACTTCGTCATCACCTACAGTTTCCTTAATACGCTCAATCGCATCGTCGATGATTTTAGCTGGTGTCCATAGCTTTTCACAGCCACAGATATCAATCGCGAAGCGCTCAAGTAAACGTAAACCTTGGTGAGTATGAGTTACTTCTGGGTGGAACTGTACGCCGTAAAAACGTTTTTCTTCCCAAGACATTGCTGCATGTGGACATGTTGAAGTTTTAGCAGTTGTTTTGAAAGTCTCTGGTACTTCCATCACTTTATCGCCGTGGCTCATCCAAACGTCTAGTACGCCTGCACCGCCGTCAGTAATGTGGTCTTCGATAGCATCGAATAACGCACAGTTACCTACTTTTTCAACTTGCGCATAACCAAACTCTTTCTTATCAGAGCTGTGTACGCTACCACCTAGTTGCATTGCCATTGTTTGCATGCCGTAACAGATACCAAGTACTGGCACGCCTGCGTTAAATACATACTCAGGAGCACGTGGGCTGTTTTCAAGTGTTGTAGACTCAGGGCCACCCGACAAAATAATACCTTGTGGATTAAATTCGCGGATTTGCTCTTCAGTTACATCCCATGCCCATAGCTCACAGTAAACACCAATCTCACGTATACGACGTGCGATTAACTGTGTGTATTGCGAACCAAAATCTAAAATGAGAATTCGTGAATCGTGAATGTCTTTGCTCATGGAGTATCTCGTTAGTCAGGAACTGCTCTCCCAAAGGGAGATGATCAATAAATTAGGGCTAGCAGATGCTAGCCCATGTAATTTCAATACCTTAAGGTAATTAACCTAAGCGGTAGTTTGGCGCTTCTTTGGTGATTTGCACGTCGTGAACGTGGGACTCACCCATACCAGCTGAAGTTACGCGAACAAATTGAGGTTTAGTATTTAACTCTTCAATTGTTGCACAGCCTGTTAAGCCCATTGCACTGCGTAGACCACCCACTTGTTGGTGAATGATTGTCGCGATAGGACCTTTATAAGCAACACGGCCTTCGATACCTTCAGGAACAAGCTTGTCTGCTTCGTTCGATTTTTGGAAGTAACGGTCTGATGAACCTTCTTTTTGGTCCATAGCTCCAAGGCTACCCATACCACGGTATGATTTGTAGTAACGACCTTGATATAGCTCAACTTCACCCGGTGCTTCTTCAGTACCGGCTAACATTGAACCCACCATTACACATGATGCACCAGCAACAAGTGCTTTTACGATGTCACCAGAGAAACGGATACCACCGTCAGCAATAACAGGAATATCACGGCCTTTTAAGCCTTCAACTGCGTCAGAAATAGCAGTAATTTGTGGAACACCACAACCTGTTACGATACGAGTAGTACAGATAGAACCAGGGCCGATACCAACTTTAACAGCATCAACACCTGCATCAGCAAGGGCAATCGCGCCTTCAGCTGTTGCAACGTTACCTGCTACGATTTGTAGATCTGGGTATGCTTGACGTGTTTGTGCAACACGGTCGATAACACCTTGTGAGTGGCCATGTGATGTATCGATAAGTAATACGTCAACACCTGCTTCAACAAGTGCTGCGATACGCTCATCAGTACCCGCGCCAACACCAACAGCGGCACCTACACGTAGACGACCTTGCTCGTCTTTACATGCATGCGGCTTGTCTTGTGCTTTTTGATAATCTTTTACAGTGATCATGCCTTTCAGTTTAAATGCATCATCAACTACGAGAATTTTTTCGATACGGTGCTCGTGCATTAGACCTAAGATTTCATCACGGTCTGCACCTTCTTTAACAGTCACTAACGATTCTTTTTTCGTCATTACTGTAGAAACAGGTTGCTCAAGTTTCGTTTCAAAACGCATATCACGGCTTGTCACAATACCAACAAGGTTATTGTCAGCGTCGGTTACAGGGAAACCTGAAAAACCTTTGTCTTCTGAAAGCGCGATAGCATCAGCAATTGTAAGATCCGCAGTCACAGTAACAGGGAAAGAAACAATGCCCGCTTCGTAAGTTTTAACTTTACGAACGTTTTTAGCTTGCTCTTCAATTGTCATGTTTTTGTGGATGAAACCTAAACCGCCCTCTTGCGCTAAAGCAATCGCTAAGCGTGCTTCTGTTACAGTATCCATAGATGCTGAAACTAGCGGCAAGTTAAGATTGATACCACGCGTTAAGCGAGTTGAAATATTTGCCGTGTGTGGCAAAACAGTAGAATGACCTGGTACTAAAAGTACGTCGTCAAAGGTAAGAGCTTCTTTAGCGATTCTTAGCATAGTGCAACTTCTCACATGTGGATCTGAGTATAAGGAATTGCGGCCAAATTTTATCAGCGTTGTGAGCACGAGTAAATAAAATTATTCATTTATTTGTGTTAAAGTACACAGAGAATTTTTTACTGGGGTTTTTAATGGCTTTTACGCAATCAACACAGCCTGTTTACACGGTCACGCGCCTAAATAAGGAAATTCGCCATGTTTTAGAACAAGGCTTTTCATCGCTTATCTTAAATGGTGAAATTTCTAACTTTATAGCCCCTGCATCTGGACACTGGTACTTCACTTTAAAAGACGACCGAGCACAGGTAAAAGCGGCAATGTGGCGTGGCAATAATCGCGGCCAAACTTTTCGCCCGAGCAATGGTGCACAAGTAACTGTGCGTGCCCGCGTATCTTTATATGAACCTCGTGGTGATTATCAGCTGATTGTTGAGCATATGGCCCCTGCTGGCGAAGGCTTATTAAAACAAGAATTCGATGCGCTAAAAATGCGCTTAGCTGCCGAAGGTCTATTTAGCTCAGCCCATAAAAAACCATTACCAACCAATATTAATCGCGTTGGGGTAATCACCTCAGCCACTGGTGCGGCTATACGCGATATTCTAACGGTACTTAAACGCCGTGCTCCGCAGCTAGAAGTCGTGATTTACCCAGCTATGGTGCAAGGTGCAGATGCCCACAGCCAATTAATAGAAAAAATAAACATCGCCAATCAGCGTAACGAAGTAGATGTGCTTATATTAGGTCGCGGTGGTGGTTCACTAGAAGATTTGTGGTGTTTTAACCATGAGCAACTAGCTCGCGCTATTTTTGAAAGTCGCTTACCTATTGTTAGCGCCGTTGGTCACGAGGTCGATACCACAATTAGTGATTATGTTGCCGATATTCGCGCCGCAACACCTTCTGCAGCCGCCGAGCTAGTTAGTCCAAATACCGAAGAGCTACATAACAAAGTTACGCAGTTAGTTAGGCACTTAAATCATGCCTTTAAACACTCTTTAGCTGTAAAACGCAGTACTGCCACTCAATTTGAGCATCGCTTGCAGCTATGCCATCCCCGTAATCAACTCAATCAACAAGCGCAAAAACTAGATGAACTTAGTTTGGCCTTACACAGCGCAATGAGTGGCAAAATCCAGCGATATGAGCGAGTACTTGCTAACCTAACACCACGTTTGATGCAACGCTCTCCTGAAAAACAGTTAGCCAAAAGCGAGCATCAGCTCACGCAATTACATGCCCGCCTCACACAAGCGATGCAGCAACAACTTTCAAGTTCTCGAAACCAGCTTTCTTTACAAGCGAGTCGTTTAGATTCTGTGAGTCCACTTAGTGTGTTAGCACGTGGTTACAGCATTACTAAAAACCAACAAGGTGGCGTAGTAAAATCGGTTAACGATGTAAGCGTAGGTGAGCTTATAACCACCGAGCTTGCTGATGGTCAACTGCAATCAAAAGTTGTATAAAATTACTCCGTGCTTGCAATGATTGTTAGACTATCGTCACTTGAGGTGGTGGAGGTAAATTTGAATTGTTTCCACCAGCTTTGCTCCATCATTTTATCGGTCATGTTGCGCCAATAATGGCTTGGCAAATCATCAACATCCTCTGGTTGCAATAGCTTAAACTGACACACAGAGCTTTTGCATGTTGAGACACTAAGCTGTGGTTGCACTGGTAAATCGGCCATGATTAAAAAATCACTCATAGCTGTTTCAACTTGGTAGGCCCAAGCCTCATCCCGAGATTGCTCTTCTAACAAGGTATAAAGTTCATCCAGGTGTGAGTCGATTTGCTGTGGAGGTATCGCACTTGAACGGTAACTAGCAATCACCGCTTGTTGATTTTCGACTTGTAACTTTAACTCTGCTATTTGTTGCTCAAGCTCACTTTTGCTAACAGCTGCTGAGCTATCTGAATTAACTTCAGCGACTTGTTTATTAATAACAGGCGCTATAGCAGTGGCTTGCTGCTCTGGTGCTTGAACTATTTGTTCTTCAACAAATTGTTGCTGATAAGTGTGTGGCTGTTGTTGTGGGTCTGATTGAAAAAGTGACATAGCGACAGCGCCACAAATAAATGACGCTGTAACAGCTAATCCGAAGGATAACTTAGACAATTCCATTGCTCTTTTTTAAGGTGTAAAACTACAACATAGCACTGGTGTGGGAGGCATTACTAGCGGTAGTCGTACCATCATCTAAAAAGTTTTGGTTCATGCTCTCTGCTGGACAGGGACAGCTCGGTTTGCCGACCACTTTAGCTGGCACGCCAACCACAGTTGTGTGTGCTGGAACCGCACTTAACACGACAGAGTTTGCACCAATACGTGCCCCCTCTCCCACTTCGATGTTACCTAGTACTTTTGCACCCGCACCAATCAATACACCGGCGCGAATTTTTGGATGACGGTCACCTTGCTCATTACCCGTACCACCTAAGGTTACAGATTGTAGAATCGATACGTTATCTTCAATAACCGCTGTTTCACCAATTACAATCCCAGTTGCATGGTCAAACATAATACCATGACCAACTTTACAAGCGGGATGGATGTCAACGCCAAATACTTCTGAGGTTCTGCTTTGAATGAAGCGAGCAAGCTCTTTTCGGTTTTGTTGCCATAAACAATTTGCGAGTCGGTGTGCTTGTATTGCATGGAAGCCTTTAAGGTTCAAAATAACAGTTAAGTAACTATCGGCCGCAGGGTCGCGATCTTTAACTGCTTTTATGTCATGAGCCACATGCGTCAGCATTAGATCACATTTAACAAAGGCTTGGTCGAATAATTCACGGATAGTAAATGCTGATACCACCGCATCTGCAAGTTTATTTGCCACAATAAAGCTCAGCGCCGAACCTAAGCATTCATGATTTAACACGCACGAATAAACGTGACTTGCTAAAAGCGGTTCACGGGAAACGACTTCGTTTGCTTCATCTCGAAGCTTTTGCCAAATTTCATGACGCATAATATTGCCTTTCTGGTTGTACCTAACTGCTAAGCCTTAAGTTTAACGGATTTGTAGCAAGATGTACTAACCCGTTGTTTATTTGTTCTGGTTATATCTAATAACCAGAGTAACAATACCTATTTTTACTCTTTTTGCTGTGCTTTTTTGCCAATCGCATATGACAGTAGCAAATTCTGACTCTAGCCGAGCAACTTAATTAAAGTGCTTATTTTTCAATAACAAAACAGATATGACATCTTGCCTGTCATATGCCAAAATAGGAACTGGCATATCGCTGACGGCGTAAAAAACAAAAATAATCATTAAATTTACATCATCAACTTAACAAGGAAACGATGATGAAAAACGACGTACTAAACTCACACAAGCTAGGTTATAAATTTTACTTTCAAGATGGTGACAACCAAATCGCTTGCTTTGGTCACATCATGAGCGGTAAAGAAAAAGTATATGTAAACGACGAATTGGTAAGTGAAAAACGCAGCTTCGGTTTTAAAAGTCATCATGACTTTAGCTACCAAGGTAATACTTATGCAGTCAAATTCGAGATGAAAAATATACTGACAGGCAAGCTTGAATGTTCGTTTTATAAAGCTGACAAATTAGTTAAACAGAGTACACAAACCTCACTTACTGATAATCCAAAACAAGTAGCTTTGGTTACCTTAGGCTGTTTTCTTGGTGGAGCAATATCGGGTTATGCTGTCGTTACTTTTATTGAACCATTTCTTGGGAAGTAAGTAATGCAACTGAACCCTAATACAATAAAAGCACTTAGACTTAAATTCGATTGGACGCAGCAGCAATTGGCCGATGCCTGTGATGTAAGCCTACGTACCATTCAACGAGTTGAAAAAGAAGGTGCGGCATCAAAAGAAACCACCATGAGCCTATGCGCAGTTTTTGAAGTGCGCCAAGGTGAGCTTATTAAGCTCGATGACGAAGTATCTGAACAAAGCACAACACATGCAGTGAGTAAGCAAAATCTCGCTGCAATCGTAGCGGCTTCTTCGTTTGTCAGTTTTGCCCTTGGTATGGCAACGGTATTTGTTATTTTTTAGGAGTGATAGATGACCAAAGAACAACGCGGCTACGCTACACTTATCGGCTTTGTAATAACAACCATGCTATTTGCGCTAGCAGTTAAAATTGGCGCAATGCTTTAGCATTTCTAAGCATATAAATAAAATATAACTGTCAGAACTGAGCGTTGAGCTAGGTGCTGGCAGTTTTTTCATATCAGCACCTACAAATACCTTATCAATTGTTTTTTATGTAAACCACGGTGAAAACCCAGCATTTATTGCTAATCTTAAAAAAGTGATAGTGGCTAGGAACGAATGTGGTTGAATCAAAAGAGTTTCTAAAATCAATACTCGATACGATCTCAAAACATATTGTTGTAATTGATGAGAAAGGTGATATTCAATTTGTGAATCGCAGTTGGCAAACTTTTGGCGATGAAAATAATTGCCAGTGTAATACCCAGTGGGAAGAGCAAAACTACCTCGCAATATGTCAATCAGCTGCACAGCAAGGTGATGAGTTTGGTGCACAAGCTTTATCTGGTATTAGTCAGGTTATAAACCAACAACTAACCGAGTATTACCTAGAATATCCATGTCATAGCAATACCGACAAGCGTTGGTTTTTAATGCGAGCAGTGCCCTTCGAGCATGCATCAAAACGCTTTATCGTCATCAGCCATATAAATATTACCGAACGTAAAATCGCCGAGCAGCAAGTACAAGAACTCGCCCGTATCGATGGCCTCACACTAATAGCTAACCGACGTCATTTTGATGATTTTTATAAGCAAGAGTGGAGTCGCTGTGCACGTTTAAAACACCCCTTGTCGTTAGCCATGATTGACCTTGATAACTTTAAGTCTCTTAACGATAACTTTGGTCATCTGGTGGGTGATATTTGCTTAAAAGAAGTGGCAAAACTATTACCAGATTATACTCGCAGACCTGGTGACTTGTGCGCTAGATACGGCGGTGAAGAATTTGTACTGGTACTCGGTAATACGCAAAGCCATCAAGCACAAAAACTCGTGACGCGGTTTATGGCAGCGCTAAATACGCTTCAACTACCAGAGCTTGCCGGTCATCCCTTAACGGTTAGTATTGGTTTAGCAACTATCTACCCTAGTAGCATTGATGATGCCATGTTACTCATTGAAATGGCTGATAACGCGCTTTATCAAGCAAAAGAAGCTGGCCGAAATCAGCTTGTAATTGCTGATAACATCGAGCCATTAAACCTAGAGCAATGCCCCTAATTAGGGGCATTGATTAGAGCTTGTTTATCCAGTTATTACTGAAATACTTTTTCGACATCAAGTACTGAAATGTTTTTCGCTGGTATTGCAAGTTTATAGTCAGCAATCACTTTGTCTTCAGCAACAAGTTCTGCTGGTTTTTCAGCATTATACACCATAGGTGATGTTTGCTCTGAAACTAAACGTTTTTGCATGTCTTTGCCGTCACCAGTAATAAACACATAGTGAATATTCTCTGTTTGCAGGTTATCGCGAATAACACGGTTAACATCATCAAGGGTTAGCTTTTCAAGCTTGCCGCGCACATAGTCAACAAAGCTCTCAGTGTTATAGAACTCACTATCAAGCGCATAACCTAATTGGCGATCTTGGCTTGCAACCATTTGTGGCACAAAGTTAATTAAGAAGTTACGAGTCGCTTCAAAATCTTCTTTGCTGATGCCATTTTTAATTAGCTTATCAAGTTCAAATAATGCCGTACGCGTTGCAAAGTGCGCATCATTATTAGAACGAAGCGGACGTAACCACACTTGGAAAATTTGCTCTGAACGACCTAAGTTAGCATCAGGTTTAGTTTGGAACATACCACGTGGGAAGTACTCAATGTATGCATAGTCACCATAGTTCATACCACGGGTTTGACGAATACGCTGATACAAGAAGCTGTTTGAGCTGCGGTGTTCGCCAAAGTAAGAACGCACTAACCAAAGCGCTGTCCAGTCATCGCTACTACGAATTGTATCGATTGGGAAACCAAATGACACAGCGGTAGATTGCGCTGATTTTT
The DNA here is from genome assembly GCF_037027245.1 of Pseudoalteromonas sp. CH_XMU1449-3. NCBI lineage: Bacteria > Pseudomonadati > Pseudomonadota > Gammaproteobacteria > Alteromonadales > Pseudoalteromonadaceae > Pseudoalteromonas > Pseudoalteromonas sp. CH_XMU1449-3. The sequence goes on along the minus strand of NZ_JAYMDY010000001.1, from coordinate 60,411 downwards.
CAACAATCGTTGCATGATGACCTTTAAGTTCTGGCGCATCAGGGATCGTTAAGCGGCTTTCTTTACCTTGTGGAAGCGATGTTAAATCTTTCATCATCGTCGATTTAACATCACTCGGAATCGCACCAATTAGACCCACTGTTAATTTAGATTGAGTAAACTGGTTAGCATAAAACGCTTTTACATCGTCAAGTGTCAGTGCTTCAAGATCTGATAAATCACCATAGTTATAGCTTTCATACGGATGGCCTTTATAAAGCTGATGATATAGCACTTCTTTACCTAGCTCTTCGTCATTTGACGCTTTCAGACCTGCTTTAATGCTATCAATAAGCTCTTTTTTCAGACGCTTGAAATCATCTTCTCTAAAGCCAGGATTTAACAACTGGTCGCTAACAAGTGCATACCACTGCGCGGCATTATCTTTATGTACACGGCCGCGTAGTGAAATCATCTCTTTATCGATTTGATAGCCAAAGCTTCCCGCTAGTGGATATAACGCTTTTTGAATATCTTTGTAGCTCATCGTTTCTGAGCCACCTTGCGCTAGCATCGCTGCAGTGAGTGCTGCTAAACCTTTTTTACCATGTGGATCAGCCGCTGCGCCGGTATTAAATAACCAGTTCACATCAACTAGTGGTGAGCTATTGGTTTTATCAAGTACTTTAAAATGACGCTGTGTTGGGGCTTGCTCGATACTGGCAACCAAGGCATTTAAATCAACTTCTTGCTCAAAACCAGCCACTTTATCAAGCGCCGACATTGTCACCGTAGTACGGCTTGGATCAACAAAGTACTTGTTTGCTACCGCTTTGATATCTTCTGGCGTGATGCTATCAGCAGTGGCATAAAGTTGGTTAATCACTTCAGGGTCACGCTCAAAGTGCATGTAGCTTGCAAGTGTTGAAGCGATTGACTGCGATGAATCAAGACCATTTATAAAGCTATACTTTAGGTTTGATTTTAAATCAGCTAACTTTTGCGCATCTACTAACTCAGTACGCGCTTGTGCATAGGTACGGTTAATCGCATCACGGGCTTTAGCCAGGTCCGCTTCGTTTTCGACTTTTACAAACACATGTAATAAACCCGGATCTTTAGTATCTGGGTTATAGGTAAACATTTGGCTGGCAATTTGTTTATCAACAACAAGTTCTTGATAAAGTGCCGAGTTATTAGAGAAATACAGCTGTGAGATCAAATCAAGAGCTGCACGGTCTTTTTGAGTAGGATCCCATGCAGTGCCTTTGTATGACACAAGCAACCAGTGGCCTGGTAAACCATCATTTTTTTCATGTACATATTTTGCGGCTTGTTGCTTTGGTTCAACAGGAATATCTGCTTGGTAATCGCCTTTTTTCCAATTACCCCAATGCTTTTTCACCATTGCCATGGTTTCTTGTGGATCAACATCACCAACGATGACTAAAGATACATACTCAGGCTTATAAAATTTAGCGAAAAACTCTTTACCATAGGCCATTTGATCAGGCATGGCTTCAATGTCTTCGAAAAAGCCCATGGTGGTGTGCTTATAGGTATGCTTTTCGAATGCTTCGTTACGAACGGCAGAAAGTAACTTACGAATTGGGCTAGCATTATTCTTTAAATACTCACCTTTTACAGTGAGCGCTTCGGTGCGGAACTGCTCTTCGCTGTAAGTCAGGTTTTGGAAAATATCAGCTTCAATTTCGAGCACTTTATCTAAGTGCTCTTTTGAGAAGTTTAAGTGATAGTTAGTGTAATCGTTAGTCGTATACGCGCGATTATCAACACCTGAGTTTTTTAAAATATCTGAATACACATCTTGTGGGAATTTTTCAGAGCCTTTAAACATCATATGCTCAAAGAAGTGTGCAAAACCGGTTTTACCTTCTTCAACCTCATTACGTGAACCAACCGATACTGGAATTTGCAGTGACACAACATCTGGGTAATCTGTTTTAACTACCATCACGCGAAGGCCATTCTCAAGCTCTTCTAATAGATAATCTTGGCTAAATACACGGTTATCATCTTGGCTTACTTGCTGCTCAATTTCGACTTCTTTAACCATAGTTGACTGTGAGTTACTTGCGCAGCCACTTAAAGCAAGTGTTACAGCAACACTGGTTGCTAATAATCTAAATTTCATAATGTTCCCTTGTTAGTTATTTTTCTCATAATCATTGCTGCTTGATTATGCATCAAAGCGCCTGAAAATATGAGGGTCAGAGCAATAATTTATGTAAACAGGTGTGTCAATTTTGCGAAACGCTCAGCTTTAAACTTGAGTAAAATTCATAGTCATTGAAAAACTTTCAAGAAAAAAATCTATCTAGACGTCTAAATGGCTGCTATATTATTTGTCATAGACATTAGCACGAGCTGGAATGAGGATTATGGCTTTATCATTACAAGAGAAAATTGAAGACACCAATCAAGGCGTCTACCTAATTGGTACCACACCACCAAAGTCAGGTACTGATAAAGCACAGCTTGAGACCATTGCTCAGAAGCTACTTGGTCGTTTACACGAAATTGAATACGATGGTGTAATCATCTACGACATTCAAGATGAAAGTAGCCGTATTGCAAAGCCGCGTCCTTTTCCGTTTAAAGAAACGGTAGATCCCCGTGAATACAGTCAGTTACTACGTAGCTTGTCGCAACTTGATGTGATCACTTATAAAAGTGTTGCCCAGCGTGGAGAAGCAGAGTTTACCGAGTGGTTAAACGAAACACGTAACGACTTTGAACTAAAAAACTTAGTGTTAGTGGGTAGTCCATCATCTCATGGCGATATCAAATTAAGCCTACCTGATGCATATAAAGCGCTTGCTAAGCAGAACAATGATGTATTTTTAGGTGGCGTTACTATTGCAGAGCGTCATGCCAGCAAACGCAATGAACATGAGCGTTTAGTTGAAAAAACAGCACAAGGTTGTAAGTTTTTCATCTCACAAGCGGTTTACAATGCTCAAGCAACGATTGATTTAATCACCAGCTATGCGCGTAGCTGTAAAGCACAAGGCACAACACCAAAACGCATTATTCTAACGTTTACCCCTTGTGGTGGTGAAAAAACCTTAGAGTTTATGGAATGGTTAGGTATCTCAGTACCAGAAGCAACTAAGTACCGTATGTTAGATTCGGCAAATACATTGAGTGAATCAGTGCGTATTTGCCGTGAGAATCTCGACTTAATTTTACAAAGCTGCGCACATTTAGATGTACCGCTAGGTTTAAATATTGAGAGCTTAACCAATCGTAAAGAAGAAATTGATGCGTCAATTAACCTTTATCGTTTACTTAAAGCAACCATGGAATTAAACCTAGCTGAGAAGCAAATAGCTTAACGTGCAGCCTTAGAGGCTTGCTTTTTCTCATACATGTCTTCATCTGCTCGTTTTAATAGCTCAGCAAAGTTTTCTTTTGGCTGAGCTATTACCCCTGAACCAATACTTAAGCTCGTGACAGGAATGCCCCGCTTCTCTAAATTAGATTGATAGGTGGTGTTGAGCTTATCAGTGATGCTGTCTATGCAATCACCGGGCTGAACTTGCAATAACGCAATAAACTCATCACCCCCTAAGCGGCCGATAATATCGGTTTCACGTAGGCATTCTTTCATCGTGTCAGCTAAACAAATCAGTGCGAGATCGCCCACTTCATGGCCATACGTATCATTGAGTGGTTTAAAGCTATTTATATCGATAAATAAACAACTAATATCAAAACCAAGACGTTTCGATATATTTAATTTATGTTGGCAAAGTAGGTCTATTGCACGGCGGTTATAAATATTAGTGAGTGAATCGAGCATAGCAATTTCACGCATCTGCGTAAAGTTGTCTAACAGTGCAAGGTCATCTTCAACCATATCGCGAAGCTGCTCGATTAGTTCTAAAAAGTTCTGTTGATAATGGGTTTGTTTAAAATCCATAACACAAAAGGTGCCAAACGGATCACCACTTGGCCAGCTAATTGGCACCCCAAGATAAGACTCAAAACCATCTTTTACCAGTGGGCTGTCATCCCATTGACTATCTTGACTGGCGTGATCAACATAAAGCGGTGCCATGTCACGCAGTACTTTTTTGCAGAAGATATTATCGTCGGCGCTTAATTCAGCCCCGGCATCATAGGGATTTTCTTGTTGCTCACTGGAGACGATAATACGATATACATCATCTGTTTTATGAACGATGAAGCCTGCGGGAGCAGAAAACAACTCGGTCATGAGATTAATTGTTTTCTGCCACTTTTCTAAGGAGAACTGTTTATCAGCGCGGCGGAACGTCCATTTATTCTCTTCTAACATACTAAACTCTCAACTTTAGCCGGAGGATAGTATAAATATATGCCAGATTTAGGAACGTCTCCTACTTTTTTGCCCTAAAATACGTTTTTTATCACGAGAGCGGCGTGCCTTATTAGTATTTTTACGAACTTGCTTTGGCTCTTTGGTTAAATCAGGCTCATACCCTGGTAACCACTGCGGCGTGAGCCTTGTGTCGAGTAAGATATCTATTTCGTCCAATAGCCACTGCTCATCGATGCTAACCAGCGACATCGCCATCCCTTTCTCGCCAGCACGCCCTGTTCGACCAATACGGTGTACGTAGTCCTCAGCCACATAAGGCAACTCATAGTTAATCACATACTTGAGTGAGGCAATATCAAGACCTCGGGCAGCAACATCTGTCGCAACCAGTACTCTTGTCGCACCTGATTTAAAATTTTGCAGTGCTTTATCACGCGCACCTTGGCTTTTATCGCCATGAATAGATTCGGTTTTTAAGCCGTCTTTACACATTTCTTTAGCAAGCACATCGGCGGTTTGTTTAGTACGAGTGAATATCAGTACTTGCTGCCAATTTTTCATGCCAATCATGTGTGATACCAGCTCGCGTTTACGGTCTTCATCAACCGCATATACTAGCTGCTCAACTTCAACCGCTGCTGAGTTGCGTTTATTCACTTCAACTAATTTAGGATCATTTAATAACTGCTTACTGAGTTTAAAGATGCTGTCGTCAAATGTGGCTGAAAAAAGTAAAGTTTGACGTTCTTTTGGCACATGGCGCAAGATGCGTTTAATTTCGTCAATAAAGCCCATATCAAGCATGCGATCAGCTTCATCAAATACCAAGGCATTAATACTTGAAAGCTTAATACTGCCCTTGATCACATGATCAAGTAAGCGCCCAGGTGTTGCCACTACAACCTGCGCTCCTTTTATGGCTTTAATTTGTGGGCCAATACTAGCACCACCATAAGCCAGTGCTGCTTTTATTTCAGTATGCGCTGCATAACGCTCTACACTTGCAAATACTTGCTGAGCGAGCTCACGGGTCGGCGTTAAAATTAGGACTTTAACGGCATCAGGGAGTACTTCAGCAGATAACAAATTATGCAGTAGTGGTAAAACAAACGCGGCGGTTTTGCCCGTTCCCGTCTGTGCACTGCCCATTACATCAGCACCCGCTAAAATAAGGGGGATTGTTTGCGCTTGAATTGCTGTGGGAGTGTGATAATTCTCTTCTTGCAAGGCTGTTAGCAATGCAGGGGCAAGATTTAATTCTGAAAAGGTCGCTACTGACATAGTCTGAAGTACATTTGGCTATAAAAGCGCTATTGTACGCGGAAGATCAGCAACAAAAAAGCGCAATGAGCGCCCTTTGTAGCAATTGTAAAGATTACGCTGGTTTAAGTGATTCTTTACGTTGATTATAAAAACTAATTAGGTCATCAACTGTTGCTTGGCAATAATCACGAATGCCAGACACAAGCATGTGTTTTTCACCCGACCCTACTTTTTCGCCATTTTCTAACAGGTTGAAGCGAAGCGTGATTTTGCCGCGTTTGCCAGTAAACTCAAAATCAGGCTCAGCAAATTGTAATTCAGGTGCGCTGATATCAAGGCGGTCAAGGTTAATCAGCATTGATTCGTAAATCACCATTGGGCGGGCTGGGTTGATCATCACATCCTGCTTCCCCATCAATGGAATAATCACGTGCGGGAAAGTCGTGCCAGAGAACTCAACATAGTTTTTGATTAAGCTATTTGTTAACTCAGGACATTGGCTAACAGCCCCTTCTCGTTTCACTTTTAGCATGACTTTTTCGCCATCGGTGATCGCAAACTCATCAGCCCCTTCAGGGAAAGTCAGCTTTGAATTTTCATCAACCATGCCTGCAAACGTGAATTCCATTTTTTCACTGATGCCATAGCGGTTTAAAACCAGCGAAAAAAGTAAATCGCCCGGCACACAAAACTTTTTGGCATCTTTATCATGTAACGGATTGAAATCATCAGCCACTAACTTGGCAAAACGACAGCCTTGCTCACGTGAGATAGAAACGTAATCAGCATGTTGCTGATAATAAGGACTTAACATAATTGTTCACTGCTTAAACTACTTATAACCTGACTATACTACCAGAAAAAATGAAAATAGAGGTCGAATCTGTTAATTATTAATCACGCGCTCAGCATATGTTTAAATGCATGAGCTAAAATAGTGGTTTTGATAGGCTAAATTTAAATTGTATCAATTTGTACGAAACAATTAACAAATAACGCAGAATAGTAAAGACTAAGGCCCAACTAAATTTAGTGAAAAACTATTAGCTAAAACTAAATATAAATTCAGTTTCCCTTTTAAAACAACAAGCTAACTTTAGAATATAAAGAAAATACGCCAATAGGTTGAAATTACTGGCTTTGCATAGCACCTATTTGTAGCTATAACGATAAATGAGGTATGATAGACACGCTTTTTTATCGTGTAATCGCCACTCATAGGCTGCATAAATAATAATTAAAAAAAACGGCAAAAAAATGAGTACTCAAAGTGAGTTGGGCAGGTTACATCAGCTTTCGATGGTTATTGTTACTTTGAAGAAAAGACTTCTAAAAAACAGAGACTTGGTTAAATGATAAACCGATTTAGTTGGCTATTACTGTTTTTTTGTCTTTGCTTTTCGTCGCTTTGTTTAAGCGATGACAGTCCCGAGCAACCTTTTTTTAAAGTCTCACCCACCGTGTGTGTGACAGATGCAAAACAAAAAGCCTGTGAGTTTAATATACAGATTCATTTTCGTGTTGCTCCCTTTAAAGAACTTTGTTTAGAAATAACTCAGCGTCCTCAGTATACGCAGTGTTACAAACAAGGTGGTTTAATTATCGAGAAATTAACGGTTAAGACTGAGCATCCGCTTACAGTGAAATTAATTGATCCATTAAGCAATCAAGTTGTTAAGCAACAACTACTGTCAATAGCAAGCTATGAAGCTAAAGATTACCGAATAAAACGGCGCTTTGGCTGGAGTTTATAATGCAGCATATTTTTTTAATTGAAGATGATGTGAAATTAGCAAGCTTAATACAAACGTTTTTGTTAAAGCATGGCTATACCATAGATGTATTTAATACTGCCGAGGCGTACCGTAGCAGTGAAATCACCTTTATGCCTTCATTGATCATTTGTGATGTGATGCTACCGGATGGCAATGGCTTTGAGCTAATTTCTCAATTGAAAGAAAAGTACAGTTGCCCTGTTATTTTTCTAACGGCTCTGGATTCTGTGCAATCACAAATCAAGGGCTTAAACCTAGGTGCTTACGACTACCTTGTAAAACCCATTAAGCCTGAACTGTTACTCGCCAAAGTTAAAACGATTATCGCCCACACTGTTGGCCAAGATAACTTTTCGCACCAAATTGATATTTTGCGTATCGATAGTAAAAAACGCGATATCTATTTTCATAACACAGCATTGAATCTCAATGAAAGTGAATTTGAGATCATTGCCTACCTTGCGAAAAACACCCCTGAACCGGTTTCTCGTGAGGTATTATTCAAGCATGTTATTGGCCGTGAGTATGACGGACTTGACCGAGCGATTGATTTAAAAATTAGCCGTTTACGTAAAAAGCTTAAAGAAACCATTAGCGAGCAAAAAGAAACGCTAGATATCAAGTCTGTACGAGGTAAAGGATACAGCTTGGATATTTCAAAAATATGAAGCAACAATTTTTTAAGCTGTACTTAATTATCACGGTAAGCTTAATTGCCTTAGTTTTAGCTTTTGGCCAGCTTTATAATCAGTTTTTTTCTGAGCAGATACCGAGTGTGCAAATAAGTGTTGCTGAACTTGCTCAAATAGCTGAGCAAAAAGAAACGAGGATCAGCTCCTTTAACCAAAACGAACTTTTTTTACCTGCTTCATTACAAGCTAAATTCGATAAAGATGGCATTATCAGCGTCACCGAAAACAATCAGCAGTATATATACCTCAAAGGCAATAACGGCAGCATCCAAAAAGTTGGCCCCATTTCTTTGATTTCGCAAGCCAAAACTGACTGGCTTGCTTTTTTTGCGTTTTACTTTTTACTTGGTTCGATGATCTTATTATTCATTCGCCCAGTATTTCGCGATTTGAGCTTATTACAACGCGCAGCTCATCGCTTTAGTAAAAAACCGCAACGCATAGAGCTTGATATAAAACCAAATTCATCTATTGCGCCATTAGCCAGCACCTTCACTCATATGTCTGAGCGCATCAATAAGTTTGTTCAGCTACATAATGACTTATCGCGTATTATTTCTCATGAAATTCGCACTCCCCTTACCCGTATGCGATTTGCTTTGTCGATTGCCGATTTGGAATCTCAAGAAAGTAGCCAAATAGAACGCGATATCGATGAGATTGAATTACGTCTAGAGCAGTACTTATCGTTCGCTCGCTTAGAGCACCAACAAAGTGTGTTTAATCAGGAGAAAGTTAACTTAGCTAAACTGATCAACACAGAAATTGCTAAATTTGATTTATACAAAGAACTCAAATTCATTCCTGCGCTTGAAGTAGACACAGCCTATTGCGAAGCAAGCTTTATGGCAATCGCGGTACAAAACTTACTGATCAACGCCACAAAATACGCAAAACACACTATCCATATAAGTAGCACAGAACAAGCGGGCTATTACAGTATAAGCATTACAGACGATGGACCTGGCTTACCAATTAATGCGGATGCGTTAATTGAGCCTTTTAAACAAGGTGAAGGAGATAAACTAGCGAGTGGTTATGGATTAGGACTTTATATTGTGTATCGTATTGCCAGTTGGCATGGCGGTAAAATTAGCTTGGCTAACAGTTCGCAAACAGGCGGTGCAGAGATCACCATTCGTTGGCCTAAAAGTGGTAAGTAATTCCCGTAAAACCTGAGAAATAACCGTTTTTATTGATCATATGTGAGTTAGCTAAGTTACTATCAAGCCATGTGTGCTTAAGTTTGAAGTCAAGGCTGAAACTGTCGCTAATAGGATATTCGTAACTTACTTTTAAGTAGTAGTTCGTGGCACTTTCTAAATTGTAGCTTAGTAAACGCGTTTTGCTTTCTGATGGACTCACCCTGTAGTAATAATCGATCAGCTCTTCATTTTTATAATTAATACCCGCCTCAATGCCAGCAGTACCAGAAAACAGTTCAAATACTTGATAGCCGTTTAGCAAAATTTCATAACCATTATGAACATTGGTTACATCATGGACATACGCAGCACTTAACCAGATATTATCATACACGTTTACTGCCGATGACAGCCCCGCCATGTAAGAAAGGTCACGCTCTATAGGCGTTAGGTTAATCGGTGATGCGGTAGGTAATGTAGGTCGCCCAGAGCTCGAACGAACAACACCGGTGGCATAGAGTTTATCTACCCCATCCAGCTCAAAGAAAAAACCATCATCATTAAAGCGCCCAAGTAAATCAACGTAGAAGTTCTCTGTTTCATAGAGGCTATAGCCAACAGAGAAATCATCGAAATACCAGTTATCACCGTAATAAGCAAAGCTTGGCAGAATTGGCGAAGTGACATCGTCTGCATCTAGTACCGGGTTTTCAATGCCCCCGTAACCCACAGTGATACTGGCATGTATTGTCGACTTTTTAATTAATTGAGGTTGTTTAACATCAGCCTGCGCAAACGCAGTGGATGCAGTTAAACAACATACTAAGCCAAACAATTTCTTCATTAACGCAATTCACCTTTATGTCATAAATAACAATTACTATGACAACTTAATACTACCAAAGAGTCTTTAGTCTTTACTTAATCCGGGACGATCATATCGCTTGCGCGCTTTATTGTATAATTTTTTTGACCAACAAAGCGGCGTAGACTGTTAATTTACGCCCTATCTTCAAACTAACACACTGAAAAAAATATAAAATAGCCTGTACATTTTGCTACATAGGTTTTCAGTTGTTAGTTATTCTTTTTGGTTATTAAAATATACAACACGATTTTCTAGGCCAAAAAAAAGGGCCCGAAGGCCCTTTGTCACATAACATACTTAGGGAGTACTTAGCCTCGTTTTACGCGGCGACGAACACCTGCAAAACCAGCTAATAGAACAGTTAACCAAGCAAGTGAACCACTTGATGATTTCGCTTTTTCTTCAGGAACAACGGTTGTCTCTTGTGCCGTTACCGTCACTGCTACACCTAGCTCCATCGGTTCAACACCATCACTTACCGTTACAGTAAACTGATGCTCACCAGCCGTTAAACCTGATACTTCAGTGATTGCTGATGTTGGACTTGCGATTGTACCTGGGCCTTCCCATGAGAAAGTTAACTCATCGTTATCTAAATCATGTGATGCTGATGCATCTAGGGTAATAACGCTGCCCTCAGTCACTTGTTGAGCACTCGCCTCAACGGCAACGACTGGTGCATCGTTAACTGCTTCAACCGTTAACATAAAGGTTGTACTTGCAGCATCTGATGGGTATTCAATATCAGATACCATTACAGTTACTTCGGTCTCACCAGAGAAGTTATCATTTGGTGTAATCGTTACTGTATCGCCATCAACTTCATAGGTTACGTCGTCAGAAATTACCGAGATTTCATTCTTCGAGTTCTTTTCATCAATGTGATGAACATCAAAGCTAATCGGTGTTTCTTCTGTTGTTACCATGTCATCAAGCGCTACCACTGTGATGTTGCCAGGAATGGCCAGTGTTGCTGTTGAAGTCATGTCATTCAGACCAGAGATTGCTGCTTTAGCTACAACTTCAAGTGTTTGACCTGCTGCAGACGGCGTAACTTCAGCCCAAGCAGTCACTTCAAATTGTGATGACTCTGGACCTACATAGTCCATACACACCACGTAACCATCGCTGATAACTTCATCTAGATTGTTATAAGCGATTTGGATACCACGGTAGTTTTCAAGTGGACCATATTGATACTGTGCACCACGGAAACCTTGCAGGCCAATACTACCGGCAGGACGTGTAGACCCATAGTCTAGGTTATCGTATGCATAGTAAATTTCATGCTCACCTTTACCAAAGCGTGTATTTGCATTAAACAACACTTGGAAGTCAAATGAGTTATCACGTTTAGTGTAAGTGTATTTGCCCGTTGTACGGTCATATACAGGGTTATCGTAGTCTGATGCATTATCCCACTCAATAATACCCCAGCCAGTTGAAGTACTTGCTAGTGAAATACCTTCATTTGACGATAAGCCAACTGACATTACAGAGCGTAATAAGCCATTATCAGTGAACTCCCAGCCACGCCATAATGGACCCATGTTCTCATATGGGAATGAGTTATAAGGGAACGGGTTATGTACTGGGTAGAAGTAACGGCTACCATTAGTATTTACTGTACCCATACCACGAATTTGAATAATCGAGTTTTGGATATTAGTATTTTCAGCATTGTTATAAAGGCTAAATGTGTCATATGCGCCATTATAGAAACTTGCGATTGGTAATGAATAACCACTGCGAGAGTTATAAAGGTTGTTCTCATCGAAACCAGATAGAATTGGCGTGATACCAAACTCTGATAAATCGACATAACCACCTGGGTTAGAGTTACCAAAATCAGGCGTACGACACATTTCATCAGTGATGTTATCTGTCACGATATAATCAGGTTCAACATCACGAGTATCCGCTTGTGTGCCTGTTACAATCACTTTACCGTCAGCAATTTCAACGTTGATTTCTGATGCTGTTGAAACCATGACATTTTCTGCTTTGATATCCAAACCTGCAGGGATATCAAGCTCTAGTGAGAACTCACGGTCTACACCTGAGTTATTCGCTAACACTTCAAATGTGTATGGCACCATATCACCCACTTTTGCACCTGTGTATGGCGCATCAAGGTGTGCAACATCATTGCCACGGTTAAGCTTAAATGGAATAGAACCTAGGTTGCCATGGTTCACAGCCGATGTACCTACATCTAATAATGAGTAGTACACGCTATCGGCATCAAGGTCCATGTCCCAGTCGACTGTCATTTCAACAGTATTTTGACCATCACTTCCTGGCAGACTTGCAGTCATACCTGATGCAACTTGGTCTGACACAACCGCTGTAGCAAGCTCAAAGGTTTCTTCAACTGCATCAACAGACGATTGATTCGTATTATAAGCTACAACCCAATACTCACCTTCTTCAGGGTTGTTTATATTACAGAAGTTTTTATAAATCTTATGGTTAGATACACATAAAATTTCATCTTGTGGCTGAACAATACCATCACCGTTGTAGTCTTTACCTACGTATAAAATAGGGTTACCTACGTTCAAGGTGCCTTCAAGTTCTGACTCAACACCGACTGTTTCAGCAATAAAACGTTTAGAATTAGCTGGCACAGTAACAAACTTAGTAAATGTTGCTTCATCTAAAATATCTGCCGCATCTACATCATCAGTGCGATTCATAGCCCAAGGGAAAGTACGGTCATCGTCTTTTGGTAAAGTTACCGTAGTGATATCTGCTTTAACTGGCTCATATGCACGAGCTACAGGTGCTTCAACGCTAGGTAATACAATACCTTTAGCAACATAAGTCCCTTCATTTGAATGAGCTGTCGTCTCTAATGATGATGGTAAGTTACCACGATCATATTTAAACGCCACAGGCCAATGCGCATCAGGGATATCTGCTTCTTCAGCTTGGAAAACAAGGTTTGTATGCAACTCAACTTCAGAGTTACTGAACCAATCTTGAGTATCCATGATTGATGCTTTAACAATGATTGTTTGTGTTTCACCTTTTTTCAGTGTGAAAGTTTTCGGGAAGATATCGATGTTCACACCATTTTGTGCTGTTTGTGTGTTTACATCAAATGCCCAGTTTTCAACATCTTCGTGGCTTACAGTCCAAGTACCATCTTCTGTTGCTTTAATTGTACGAACCCACTGACATTCAGGTGCACATGAGAAATTAACAAGGTTTGGTAAGTTAAGTTTATGTGGCGTACCACCATTGTATGGATCAGCAGCTAAGAAGTTATCAGCGCTTTCATCCATTACAAAACCCGCTTTAGCAGCAAGAGCAACATTGATACGACCTGCGCCAGAGCGATAGATTTTCGCATCAGCTACAACATCACTTTCGCTGTTTAAACGGTGATATTTAACCACGTTTTCAGCAGTCATTGATAATGCAGATTGAATTTCAGCTGCGGTCCACTCAGGGTGAATTTGACGTAGTAACGCCATAGAACCTGCAACATGCGGTGATGCCATCGATGTGCCGCTAATTGCAGCGTAATCTTGACCATGCGGAGTCACAAACGGATGCTCATCAGAGTAAGCCGCGTAAATATCAACACCTGGAGCTGCAAGCGTTGGAGCAAGTACTTCAACATTAGAATAAGACGGGCCTCGTGATGAGAATGTCGCTAACCAATCAGCATCTTCAGCATCAACACGACGTTCAATCACTGTTGGCTTAATAGTGATCATGTGACCAAGTTCTGAGTAGCTATCTACCCAATCTTCTAAGCCATCTTCTGGATAAACACCATTCCATTGGTCATAAGTAAAGTGAACACCTGGTAATGAATAACCTTCTGCTACAGTACCTTGGTCTCTGTTGCGGTTAAACATGATGAAACCATCTGCACCACCGGCTTTTACGTGATCAACTTTTGCAGTACGCGCATTGGCTGCTGAATCGTTTGGATCGTGACGTTGACAGATAACAATAACATTGGTGCTACCATCAGCCGCACCTGCGATTTCAGTACCATCTTTGTAGAAGTTGAAGGTATTTTCTGGGTAATCTGCCGTACAGTAACCGTTGTAATCTTTAAAACCATTGACGTCTTCATAGTCTTTAGCCCAAACAACAACACCGGTAATTTCTTCGCTGTTAATTGAACCACCAACAAGGCCAGTTTCAGACCAACTAGGTACTTCTGAACCCAGAGTTTCGTCAGCAAAGCCAGCAAACTCAACGGCAGTTTCAACTGCTACAGTACGACCATGCGTTGTTGCTGCAACTTGTGCAAGCCAAGGCGATGAATTATCTAAATAACCAAAACACTCAGCCGCGCCACATGCTTGACCACTGTTACCTGCTGCCGCGGCAACGTTAATGCCCGCTTCACGCGCTGCTAAGAATGCAAGTTGTACTGGATCGGCCCACACATTTGAATCGGCTCCACCTATTGAGAAGTTGATTACATCAACACCATCAGAAATTGCATCTTCAATACCGGCTACGAGCGCTTCGCCAGGACAGCCTGCGTATTCGTCACTTGATGGGTAACATACTTGATAAGCAATGATATTGGCGTGCGGTGCAACACCTGAGATTTCAGGGAATAAACCTTCTTTTAAGATATTACCATCGGTGTTTTCACCAAAGCTCGGAAGCATAAACGGTACATCTTTAACGACGTTACCAGCTGCTGTTGAAGCAACGTGCGAACCGTGACCTTGGTAATCTTCACCAATTGCAGGCCAGCCTGGGATCATGGCATCAAACGCATCCGTGATCACATCATAAGAACGCACACCGATTAATTTATTGTTACATTGGATTTCTTCAGGCTCTTCAACACAGTCACCTACATAAACACCTGCACCGAACGGGTTTTCATGCTCGTAACCATCGCCGCCAACAGCTGCAAATGAAGGGTGATCTGAGTTAATACCGGTATCGATGATACCAACGATTTGGCCTTCACCTTTACCCTTGATACCACTAGGAACGCTTGAGCCATCCCAAATTTGATCCGCACCGATATGCTTAGGGCCTTCATCAGAAAGAAGATCATAGTTTTTCGAACGCATTACAGAAACAACAGCACCAAGCTCTGCAACGCGCATCGCTTCTTGCTCAGTCATTTTTACAGAGAAACCATTTAATGCTTTAGTGAATTGACGACGCATCTCAGTACGACCAGTCACCGCTGTCACGTTTTGCATTACAGTACGTTGTTTTGAAAGTAGTTTATTTTGATACTCAGTTACGGCAGAGACCGCTGCTTGACCTTTTTCAAATACTTTTGAAACGCCTTGTGCTTGAAGTGTTTGTGATAATGGCGAGGTTAAATCGCGGGCTTCAAGTGCCACTGAGTTATCACGTAAACGAATAATATAAATATGTTCACCATCAATGCCTTCTTCAGCAAATTTATTTGCTTTGCTATTTAGCTGAACATTTAGACCATCGTTTTGTAGCATGTTGCTAGAGTCACCTTGGTTAAACTCTTTGCTAAACGCTTTTACTTCTTCAAATGTGATATTAGGTGCTTTTAATTGGTGTTTAACTTGATTGTTATCTACACCCACTGCATGAGCAGCACTGGCACTATAGAGAGCTGCGGCAACAGCAATCGAGAGTGTTTTCACTTGCATAAAGTATCCCCTGGATAGTTAGTTAGAGTAATTATTCAAGCTACGTGAAAATCCATTTCACTGCTTGCGACTACAATATAACCACAAGAGGTTTTAAAAATGTCGTACATTCGTGTAGCGTTTTGTACACACTGTTAACATTAAAGTTACTACAGAAGCATCAATATTTCGTTTTTTCTTACAATATTACTGAATATAAAAGAAAAGTGGCGCTTAATACTTAGCTGATGTTGAAGGATTTAGTTGTCTTGGTGAACGCTCAGTGCAATCTGGTGGCTACAGCCCGACTGAGATAAATAGTATAGCTATTGAGCAACTAAAACTTGAAGTAGTAAATAGAGGTGGCAATGGCTACTGGATTGAAAGCTGTAAAGACTTTACCAGTGACTAAAGGTAAGACATATAGTTATTGAGGACGATTTCGCTTTATTTATTACTAAGCAGGCACTTTTAACAGCTACAGCTAAAAACAAAAAACCGAGCATAGAGCTCGGTTTTTGGAAGTTTTATCACGATTATGCTTGTGGATAATCGCGGTATGCACGCTCAATTTTTTTCGCTTGCTTTTTAGACACACCAAGGTGTGCTAGTGCAACACGTAAACGAGCACGTGATAAGTCAGAACCTAAAATTTCCATCGCATCAAGTACTGAAGTTGAAGATGTCTTACCTGTGATAGCCACAAAAATTGGCTCAAGGAAGTCTTTAATCTTCAATTCATGGAAAGTCGCCACTTCTTTTGCGATAGCAAAAATCGCTGGCTTTTCCCAACTGCGTAAACCTTCTAATTGCCAGATGAAGAACTGTAATGCTTGACGGATTACATCTTCATCAGCTTTACCTGCTGTTAATAGAGCAGGATCATAGCTTGGAATACCACCGACAAAGTGACCGGCAAGGTCAACCATATCAGAAAGCGTATTAATACGCGTTTTTGCTTCTGGTAATACTTTAGCGAATAGCTCAGTATTAAACTTCCAATCAACAAAACGTTGCATTAGTTCAGCATCAGATAAGTTTTCACGGATCCACATACCGTTTAACCAGCTAAGCTTATCGATGTCGAAAATAGGGCCACCAAGCGACACACGTTTCATATCAAAGTGTTCAATCATCTCTGCTAACGTGAACTTTTCACGCTCATCAGGCATTGACCAACCCATACGGCCTAAATAGTTTAATAGTGCCTCTGGTAGGTAACCCATTTCTTTGTAGTAGTTGATTGAAGTTGGGTTTTTACGCTTCGATAATTTTGACTTATCTGGGTTACGAAGTAACGGTAAGTGGCCTAGTACTGGCGCTTCCCAACCGAAATCTTCATATAACTTTAATAGCTTAGGCGCTGAATTGATCCACTCTTCACCACGGAAAATGTGGCTAATTTGCATGTGATGATCATCAACAACGTTGGCAAGGAAGTAAGTTGGGAAACCGTCAGCTTTAAGTAGCACTTGCATGTCTACATTTTCCCATGGGATCTCAATTTCGCCACGTAGATAATCGTTAAACTTGAACGTGCCTTCGCTTGGGATCTTCATACGGATTACGTAAGGCTTACCCGCTTCAAGATTTGCTTTAATTTCATCTTCAGAAAGATTTAAACCACGACCATCGTATTTAGGGCGTAGGCCTTCGGCCATTTGCTCTTCACGCATTTGGTCTAGTTCTTCGCTCGTAGCAAAACAGTAAAAAGCTTTACCCTGTTCAACTAACTGATGCGCAAATTTCTTATATAAATCGCTACGCTCAGATTGACGGTATGGACCAAACTCACCGCCTACATCTGGACCGTGATCCCAGTTTAAGCCTAACCATTGTAAGCTATCCATAATAGCTTGCTCTGATTCTGGCGTACTACGAACTTGGTCTGTATCTTCAATACGTAACACAAACTCACCGCCTTGCTGCTTAGCAAAACAGTAGTTAAATAATGCGATGTATGCAGTACCTAGGTGCGGGTCACCAGTCGGTGACGGAGCAACACGGGTGCGAATTGTCATGGTTATATCTCTCAAAAGACAATTAAAAATTTGCCCAAATGCTAGCACAGCACGGGCTATAATCGAAGTGAAAAGCCGCTTTATGCAGCGACTTTATCTAAATAAGCAATGATATCGTTTGATTCATACAACCAAGTTACTTGGCCGTTTTCTTCAATACGTAAACAAGGCACTTTCACTTTGCCGCCCTGCTCTAATAGCTCTTGGCGAAATTGCTCGTTACCTTTAGCGTCACGGGTTTCAACTGATAGACCTTGGCGTTTAATAGCACGACGTACCTTCACGCAAAATGGACAGGCTTTAAATTGATAAAGCTTAAATTGTGACGTCACTGAGTCAAGCGCTGCTTGCTCTGCTGCCGGACGCTTTTTACTGCGTGGTGTGAATACAAAATCAAAAAACAAAATGATGCGGCCTAACAACCAACGAACAAACTTCATTTTACCTTCTCATGTGGCTCTAAAAATAGTGGGCAATTTTAACACAGCTAAGCGCGCTGCAACACCTTAAAACAGCTCTATAGAATCATCTTGAGGTTTGATTTGTTGAATATCTAACTCTGAATAGGCAGTGACACAATTACGACCACTGTTTTTAGAATGGTACAAGGCCTGATCGGCTTTTTGGACTAGGCTGGCAACCATTTCAAACTCGTAAATTGGCATAAAACCACTACTCACAGTTAAGTTACCAACTTGAGGAAAGGGGTATTCTGCCACACAGCCTCGAAAACGATTTAGGGCATTACGTGCATCGAGTTCGTCACTTGCTTGAAATAACACAGTAAACTCTTCGCCGCCGTAGCGAAAAACGTAATCTTCAATTCGAAAATTATTTTTTAATAGCTGCGCTACTAACAAGATCACTTCGTCGCCAATAACGTGTCCATAGTTGTCATTTACGCTTTTAAAATGGTCAATATCGACCATCGCCAAATACCAATGACGTTGCTTTGACTCATGGCTTTCATGATCTACAGCGGCATCGGCTGCAATTTCAATCACCTTTTTATCAAAGGTTTGCCTGTTTAAAAGCTCTGTTAAAGGGTCAAGTTGCGACTTATAAAGTAACGACAGTTGATTCGCATAGATATTTAGCATGTAGATGGCGAGCATGCTACAGCGCTCTGAGAGCTCTTTTTCAGACTCAATGACCAGTACACCAACCACATTGCCCATGTAATAAATGGGCACATAAGTAGAAATAAAACCGTAGTTGCGACTGATGCGAATTTTATTGCGGCTGACTTTTTCGATGAGCTCATTGACTTCGTGCTCACTGAGCTCTTCGATAACCGAATCTTTATTTAGAAGCCTTGCAGGCAGGCCAGGTTTAAAAAACTTATTGATGTAAATAGCAAAACGAGAAAACTCATCTAATTCACTAACGGCATTAATGAGCGCCTGATCGAGCTCAGGCTCTTCTTCTTGTTGGGTGATTTCTACAACCCAGTCATGTCCGCAAGCGTTAGCCGCCATCTAAAAAGTCCCCAAAACCGCTTATTACTTTAGTTTAGTTAACTTTATCAGAATTACTAAAAAACTATAACAAAATCATATCATCTCGGTGAATTACTTCGCTGCTTGGTGCAAATGCAAGCAACTGGGTAATTTGCGACGAATGACAGCCTTTAATTTGATCTATTTCTTGATGGTTAAAATTAACAAGGCCTTTGGCTATACATTGCCCTTGACACGTCACTACTTCAATCACATCACCGCGTTCAAATTGCCCTCGCACAGTTTTTACGCCTTTTGCCAGTAAGCTTGCACCACGCTCTTTAAGTGCAAGGCTTGCGCCATCATCAATCACTAATTGCCCCGTGCTTTTAGGTCCTGCAAGTAGCCATTTTTTGCGGCCATCTTTTGGTGCGGTGAGTTTTAAAAAGCGTGTACCAGGGAGCTTGTCGGCCATGCAATTTAAAATCACATTTTTACCTGCCCCTTTGGCAATAATGACCTCAACACCAGCGCGACGTGCAATATCGGCTGCTTGCAGTTTGGTTGCCATACCACCGGTACCTAGGGTAGTGCCACTGCCACCAGCGAGCTCTCTTAGCTCATCATTAATATGCTCAACTTCGTTGATAAGTGTCGCATTGGCATCAGAGCGAGGATCGCCTGTAAATAGGCCTTCTTGGTCAGTTAACAGTAACAGCTTTTCTGCATTCGCTAATATCGCGACTAAAGCAGATAAGTTATCGTTATCACCTACTTTAATTTCGGCGGTTGCCACGGCGTCGTTTTCGTTAATAATTGGTACTACATTGTGCGCAAGTAGCGCATTTAAGGTATCGCGGGCATTTAAGTAACGTTCACGGTCTTCTACATCGGCGCGGGTCAGTAGCATTTGTCCAACATTCACACCATACAAAGCAAACAGACTCTGCCAAATATGAATAAGCTGTCCTTGGCCGATTGCGGCAAGCATTTGTTTTTCAATCAAAGAACGACCACAGGGGGTAATGAGTTGCTCGCGACCTGCAGCAACCGCGCCGCTTGATACTAAAACAACCTGATAACCCTGTTTTTTTAATTCACAACATTGGCGAACAAGTTCAACCATGTGTGCTTTATCTAATTTGTCGGTACCGCCTGTCAGCACGCTTGTGCCCAGCTTTACAACAACGACGTGTGGCCTTTGCATTTGATTCTTATATTCTGTAATTAAAATTGAAAGTTTATACCCAAGCTACCTCAAGATGCAGAATTCAGCGTTTCACAGGTACTTAATATCAAGGCGTTACTTTGCAAGAATGGCAGTCCCTTTTAAGAAGTAACAACGATGAGAGTAAGTGCCTGTGAAGCGCCCAAAGGGTTGGTTTAAAAGCGATTTATACTGCGTTATTGATTTTAACAATAGAACCACTATTACTTGCAATCAATGCCTTGCCTAAATCGCTTTTAATTCCAACTGAAACTCGCATATTGAGGTAGTTTGGGTATATATATACCAGCTAACAATTTTTGAACAAGTTAAAAAAATTCATGCTAGGATCGCGCTCTCGTTTTTTTACTCAATAGCGACACCTATGCCAGCCAGTTTATGCTTAATTATTGCGACCTTTTTATGGGGTAGCTCTTACATTGCTTTAAAGCATGCAATCAATGTTTATGACCCTGTGTTAGTGATTTTTTTAAGAATGCTAACCACGTTATTGATTAGCTTATGTTTATGGCGCTATATAATCCGCTTTGAGTTTAAACAAGGTGACTGGAAGTACTTAATTGGTATGTCACTGGCCGAGCCTTGCTTTTATTATTTATTTGAAGGGCATGCTCTTGAATACACTTCGGCATCGCAAGCTGGGGTAATAGTCTCTTGTTTACCTATTATCGTCGCTATTTTGGCGTTCTTAATATTAAAAGAGTACATCAGTAAAGCCATCGTCGTTGGTTTTACCTTGTGTATTGGTGGCAGTATTTTATTAACGCTATTATCACCAAGCACTGAGCAAGCCCCTAACCCACTGCTTGGTAACTTTTTAGAGTTGATGGCGATGGTGTGCGCGGCGTTTTATACCGTGAGCGTAAAACACCTAGTAGCTCGTTACTCACCACTTACTTTAATTGCAATTCAAGGGTTTAGCGGTAGCTTATTCTTTGCGCCTTTTTTATTTTTCATTGAACTACCCAGCGAAAATCAGCACGACTTAAGTGCCTTACTGAGCATTTTATATTTAGGCTCATGTGTCACTTTAGGCGGCTATGGCATGTACAACTACGCCATTAGTAAGGTGTCGGTATTAACTGCTGCTGCTTATTCAAACCTCATTCCAATTTTTGCGTTAATTTTGTCAGCTATTTTACTTGGCGAAGTACTCACACTATGGCAATGGGTGAGTATTGCAGTGGTATTCGCCGGTGTTATTGTTAGTCAACGTCATCAAGAGCTGAAAGTTGACGTAGACGACGATAATTTATCAGCCGACACCAATAGCCTAAACTCTGTCCCTGAAGCTAACGAGTCAAAAGGGTAACAGGTTAATAAATAAAGGCCTGATTGTGCTAAAAAGCCCTGTTCGCTTTGATGAATAACATCAATGCTACGAACTTGATAGTGCTCAATCTGGCCACTTTGCAACTGCATACTGAACTGCTCACCCACTGCGACATGTTTTAGAAATGCAAAGTGGGTGTCGTTATGGCCAGCTATTAACACCCCTTTTGAGCTGCCAAGTTCACCGCTTGGCAAAAAATGCCCGGGGGCAAACGCGAGGTTTCGCCCCGATGCACCAGCAAGCACAGTCAATTCTTGCTGCTGGCTTGGCCAATTTATGTGTGCAGTGACATAACCATCGGCGTAAAACCAAGGCCTTACTTGCTCATTAGGACTTTGCAAAGCTTGCTGCCAAGCAGACTCAATCAATGCCTGTGCCAGCCACGCTTTCGCCTGCATATATCCACCATTAACAAATAGTGCGATACCAAGTAAGGCGCTGCATAATGGCAGCGCTTTTTTTAGCGTCGCCATTGCCATAACCATGAGAATGTAAGCAGCAACAACCCAAGTAGCATAAACACTCGACTTTGTCCGTCGGTTTGTGGCAGTGTCATGCCGTTAGGAAGCTTGTTTCGTACTTGCATTGAACGCTCTGCAATCTCATTACCCGCGTAGTTATCAACTGCAATAAAGGCCGTAAAAGGGCTAAGTAAATGATGCTGAAGTGCTAATGCTTCGACTTCTGCGCGTACCGCCTGTTTTTCGTTATAAAGCAGCAATGACTTAATTTTTTGTCTGGCCCAGAGTCTAGCGATACCTTCGCCGTGTGCAGCATTGGCAGTTGCTAAATTAATCGTCATTGGCCCTGTGTTTGTCTGCCCCTTTAATGTTAAGTGCTGACTGCCATCAAGCTTCACAGCAACCAAAACCGGCTCTGAAAAATACAAGTCAGGTAATGGCGATGGCCAATACTCAAGGGCTGCTTTGTCGCCTTCAAGAGCAAGCTCAGTAACTGCTGGATGCGCCAGCTTATCAAAAAGTAGCTGCATTTTTGGCTGTACTTGGCTGGTGCTACTTATAAAAGTAAATGTACCACGACCAATGTCAGCAGCTCTGGTCATAAAAAAGCTATTAGGCGCGCTACCAATACCGATGGTAAAGAGTCGGCTGTCACCTAAATCTGTTTGAATTTGTTTAAATAGCTGCGTTTCGTTACCCACACTGCCATCGGTTAAAAACACCACTTGGCGTACAAAGCCATCATGCTGTTTACCATCAAGTACCTGAGTCAGTGCTTTTGCGATTTCAGTGCCGCCATCAGCTTGTAAGCCATAAATAAAGCGCTCTGCACGGCGAATGTTAAAGTCATTGGCAATCATTGGCGCGTCACTTAATACCGACACTTCGTTGTCAAAGCCGATGATGTTAAAACTGTCATTTTCATCCAATAACGATAGAGCATAAAACAAGGCTTGTTTAGCCTGCTCCATTGATTGACCATGCATTGAGCCGGAGGTATCAACAACAAACACCATTTCACGAGGCAGACGGGCTTGCGAGGTAAAGTGGTCGCTTGGCGGTACTAACATCAGTAAACCATATTCTTGCCCTGCTACTGTTTCGGTAAAAAATGCAGCCTGAGAGTGAGCTTTATCAAGGGGTTTAAATGTCAGCTCAAAATCTCTATCCATTGGAACATCACGATTAAGTGATAATTGATAGCGACCAAAACTTGGATTATCGATTTGCATGCCCGCTAAATTAGCGCTGATATCACTGAGTTCAAGGCCAATATCCATCGCAATTGCAAGGTTTAGGCTCGCATCAGACTCTTGGCTTTGTGTACGATGAAAAACAGGCTTTAGCCACGCTGATGCCACTTGAGCTGTGTTAGCTGTTGCGTCGTTCTGTTGTTCAGTGCCTTTTGTTTCTAGATTCGCTTTTTGCTGTAGTTCTGCTGTTAAAGGTTCGTAGCGCGGCGTAATAGTGGTTGGAAAACGCAGTGAAAACACACCATCTCGAAAACCGATTATCTCTTGGTATTGCAAGGTAATTTCAATCTCTTCCCCTGCTCCAAGGTTTGCCACATCAGTAGAGAAAATATTCGCACGTTGCTGACGAACTAAAGCGGCGCGTTTACCCTGTTTTTGAGCTTGCTCAAATTGCTGTTCAGCCTGCTGTTTAAGGGCAATGTTACCGGTGATAATGCGCTCACCAATTTGCATTTGCATGGCATGAACTGCACTTTCATCAGGTAACGGAAACACATAGCGTGCATTAACCGCAAACGGGTGCGGGTTTTGATAACGTTGTTTAACAACAACATGATTAATAAGCCCAGTGAGCGTCATAGTGACATCGTTTTTCACTAATAAGCCCGACGACACTTGGCTATTTGAATCATCATAAAAACGCAGTTCGGCACTGGAATTGGCTGCAAATGCAGGGTTAATTGCATAGCCTAATAAGAGGATAAAAAGGCTCCCAAAAAGGAGCCTTTTGGTACGGTTACTCAACATAATATGTCACTCCATCGACCGATGAATTAGTGGTTACTTTGTGCTGTACGTAAGCTGCTTTGTGACACGGGGCGTGTCGTTAAGGTTACGCGGCGGTCAAACACGTTGTCTTCGTAATTATTTGAATCGGCAACACTTTGCTGCTCACCAAAGGCAGTAGCGGTTAAGCGCGTATGAGGTACACCTTGTTTAATTAAGTAGCTTTGCACTGCATTTACACGCTGTTTTGAAAGCATTAAATTAGCCAATTCATCACCACGCTGATCTGCAAAGCCATTTAAGTCGATAGCCAAATTTGGCTGGGCAATCAATAACTGTGCGACTTTGTCGAGTTGATTAGCAAAGTGTGGGGCAATTTCGCTAGAGCCGGTTTTAAACTGTACCGTCATCGCCAATAAGGTGTTCAATTGGGCTTGTAGTAACTGCTCTTTTTCGTCAGCTAATAATTCAAGCTGCTCACTTAGTGCTGCGTTATCGGCAATCACTTGTTGGTAATCAGCGGTTTGCTCCTTCATTACAACTAATGCGTGAGCTTGTTCATCAATGGTGTTGTCTGCCGCTTCTTTTTCGCCAATTAAGCCACCAGCAAACGCGCCAATAAATGCCCCTACTGGGCCGCCGACTATGCCACCAACAACTGCGCCAGCACCTAAGCCAATGGCTGTTTCTTTTGGTGTTTCTTGTTTACTTTGACTCGCAGCATCTGCAAAAGGGGCTACAGATACAGCAGATGTGATAACAGCGGCAATAATTAATTTTTTCATGGTTTAATCCTTTTTCTACTTAATTGCTTGGCAACATTGGTTGGTGTTGCGAACTTGGTATGGAGCTATTAAAACAAGTCGAAATGGCAATAAAGGGGATCAAAAAAGGCAAACTGCTGAGCAATTGTGGCAGAAAAATGGCAATCGCGTTTTTGCCAGTACGTAAGGCAAAAAATTAGGTATAGTTCGCTATAGAAAGAATTTAAGTAAGTATTAACAATGAAGAAAATAGCAATCGTTGAAGATGAAACAGCAATCCGCGAAAACTACACAGAAATGCTCAGCGCTCAGGGCTATCAGGTTGTAGGCTTTGCTGACAGAGCGAGTGCTGAACTGGCATTTAGTCAATCTTTACCCGATTTAGCCATTGTTGATATTGGCCTTGGCCATGAAGTGGATGGTGGTTTTTTACTTTGCCAAACATTACGAAGTCTATCTAAAACCTTACCGATTATATTTTTAACCGCCCGCGATAGCGAAATTGATACCGTATGTGGCCTGCGCATGGGTGCTGACGATTACTTAACCAAAGACATCAGTATGGCGCATCTTGCTGCTCGCATTGGTGCCTTGTTTAGACGCCTTGATGCCTTTGATCAACCCGCCGATCAAACCGCTCTTTTGCATCGCGGCCCGTTAAAGTTAGATACTCAGCGCATGCAAGTTTTTTGGCAAGAGCAACTGGTTGATTTAACTGTGACAGAATTTTGGATGGTACATTCGCTTGCACAGCGCCCTGGCCATGTAAAAAGCCGCAACGAATTAATGAGTGATGCCAAGATTTATGTTGATGACAGCACTATTACTTCACACGTAAAACGCATTCGTAAAAAATTTATTGCTTTAGATGGTGCATTTGACTGCATTGATACCGTTTACGGTATGGGTTATCGCTGGGAGCAAGCTTAATGCTGCGTTTGGGGCTTAGAACTAAGTTTATTTTCTTATCCTGCTTTTTATTTTTATTGCCTTGGCTTGGCTATGAATATGTTTGGGAAATGGAAAAGTTCTTAAGGCAAGGGCAAGAAAAAACCTTAGTGGGCACCACCCGCGCACTTGCAACAGCATTACATGAGCGCCCTGCTTTGTTTGACTCGCAAACCAACTTTTTAGATCAAGTTGTAAAAGGCCGAGATTTATATGCCTATAATCTAAATAACCCGATTCAACTTGATGGTAAATTGTCGGAGTGGCAGCCTTATCAAAGCTTATTTTGGCATTATGACAAGCGCTACTTACAAGGGCTAAGCAATGAGCATCAAGAAAGTGATCTAAGTTTTGATCACATGGTAGGCAAGTACGAAAACTACCTTTATGCGGCATTTAAAGTCACTGACAGCTCACTGGTGTATCGTGCTAAAAATGTGCTTAGCTTTACCCGTAATGATCACTTACAGATCATGTTAAAAACACCAGAAGGTGAATTTAAAAGTTATGTGGTGGCCGCCCGTCAAGATGGCTGGGTTAATGCCTTTGATGCCACAACACAAGAGCCTGTCACTAAAATCCAAGGCTATTTTAAAAGCACCGACACGGGCTACAACATAGAGCTGCGTTTTCCGCTTTCGATGCTAGGTAATAAGCTTGGTTTTGCGATTGAAGATTGGGATGAAGACAAAGTTGAGCCTCAGCTTATGTCGACCTCAAACCTACAAAACCCCAATGATATCGGCTCTGTTTTAGTACCTTCGCCAGAAATTAACCGTATTTTGAAAGGCATGGGCCACAGTGGCAGCCGAATTTGGGTCGTCGATAACCATCATCGTGTACTTGCGCAATCAGGCTCAATTCATCATGCCGATGGCGTTTGGGCAGACGGCTTAAAAGAGGAGCCTGCAACAACCTGGTGGCAACGCTTTGAGCAAGATTACTTACACCCACTTTACTATAAAATTTTAACTCGCCCAGAAAATGAATTTATTGATACCTTACATGATGTCGCAGCGATGCAAGGTACTCACATAGCCAGTGCTTTAAATGGGAAACCTGCATCATCATGGCGCTTAACTCCAGATAACAAAGCCGTTATTTTATCGGCGGCCTACCCTATTTGGATCCAAGACAAAGTCATTGGTGCAGTAATCGCAGAAGAAACCACCAATGGCGTGCGCACCCTACGTAATAAATCGTTAGAGAAGCTCTTTAATGTCATTTTAGCAGTGATGCTTGTAGGCACTGTGACGCTATTCTTTTTTGCTTCAAGAATTTCCAGCCGTATTCGCCGCTTACGTGACAACGCCGAGCAAGCCATTGATGCCCAAGGGCGGATCACCGGCAAAATTACTTATGCCGATTCGAATGACGAAATTGGCGACCTTTCTCGCAGCTTTGCCAACATTGTTAGCCGTTTAAGTGGTTATACTGATTACTTAGAAAATATGTCATCACGACTCTCCCATGAACTTCGTACGCCCGTGGCTGTTGTGCGCTCATCGCTTGAAAATTTACAAATGCAGCCGCAATCTGAACTGAGTCAAAAATACCTCGACCGTGCCAGTGAAGGGGTTGAGCGGTTAGGTAAAATTATTACCACCATGAGTGAAGCAACGCGCCTTGAACAAAGTATTCAAAGCGCCGAGGCAGAAGAGTTTGACCTGACCAAGGTGATCACCGGCTGCATGCAGGGCTATCAAATAACCTATGGTGAAAGCCTATTTACCTTGTCGCTTTGTAAAGAGCCGTTAAATGTTAGTGGCGCACCAGAATTTATTGCCCAATTACTCGATAAGCTCATCAACAACGCACTTGAGTTTAAAACCTCGCAAAGCACAATTTCAGTCAGCTTAACCAAGCAAGAGCACCATGCATTATTAACAATTAGCAACCAAGGACCTTTGCTCCCTGACGGTTTAGTTGAACACATTTTCGACTCAATGGTCTCGGTGAGAAGTCAGCAACATCAGCAGCAGCCACACTTGGGTTTAGGTCTTTATATTGTAAGGCTTATTTGCGATTACCATCACGGTAAAGTATTGGCAGAAAATTTAGATGATGGCACAGGTGTTGTGTTTACTGTGGAGTTGCCTATTAAATAAGCATATTTGCGTTACATATGATTACAGTTTAATGACTGGGTATT
The DNA here is from genome assembly GCF_037027245.1 of Pseudoalteromonas sp. CH_XMU1449-3. Taxonomy (NCBI): domain Bacteria; kingdom Pseudomonadati; phylum Pseudomonadota; class Gammaproteobacteria; order Alteromonadales; family Pseudoalteromonadaceae; genus Pseudoalteromonas; species Pseudoalteromonas sp. CH_XMU1449-3. Next base: position 32,428 of record NZ_JAYMDY010000001.1, on the reverse strand, counting down.
CACCGATAATTCAGATTACAGGACGTAATATTTGTAATACAAAAGGCAAATTATTCTTTGGAGGGCATCATGCGATCTGGATTACAACGTGAAGAGATTGAGTTCATTATGGGGCTATTTAGCTATAATGAAGCAACCGATAAACCAGCGGCTCCAAAAAAGCAGCCTGTAAAAGCTGACACAAAAAAAGTTGATACAGCGCAATATAAAGCAAACTACAAAGCAACTTATTTGACCTAGCTAAGGGTAGCTCATTACAATGGCGCACCTTTGGAATATAACGCCTTGTAATGAAAAAACACTCACCTAAAAAAGAACTGATTTTACTGCCCGTTTTATTCGTGGCTATTTTACTTTGTGTTGCAGGTCACTTCCTACTCCAGCCCAACTACCAAGACAGCCATACCGTTGAGTATTTACTCGCTGCACTGCCATTTGCTTTGTTTGGATTGGTGATTATCGCCTTTAAAGTTGCCAGTAAAAACGATAACCAAGAATAGCTTATACCAATTCGCTTAATTAAGTGGTCTATTTTGAGGCAAGAAAACCTCGTTGATAGCAAGGCAAACATTTCGTTATTTAGTTGTGCTCGGCAATTGCTCCTGCATTGCTCTACCTTCTGCATCCATGCAGTCGTAAATCAGAAATTTTTAACGCAGCTAGCGACAGGTTTAATCCCTCAAAATGATTAAGTATTATTGCGGATTGGTATTACAGAACGTAATAGCCAAACCAATCGGGCTTCATTGCTTGTGCTTGCCCGCTTGGCGTTAATTTGATTGATAAGTTGCTATCTAACAAATCAATCGCAAAACAATCGTCTACATCGTGTAAGTCATCTTTATGAAGATGAGTCATTCCCGCCAATAAAGACTCTTTAGCGCGTTGCTTTGCTTCTTCACTGCTACGCGCAACGTACAATGCAAAATCATGTTGCTCCGCAAGACTATCAGCTCGGTAAGCACCTAAATTCACAAAATACAGTTTTTCGGCTTGGTGATGCGCAGTATCAACCACTTCGACCTGATAGCCATCGATGTGCTGAATTCGCATGTAGCTATCCATATGCACATTGTTTTTATCACCCACCCATTGTGCTTTTAGTTTTGAGTAGGTTTGTTCAATGTTATCACCTACGACAAATCGAACGTCGTGCATTTCAATGTGGCAACCTTGAATACGACCGCCCAGATAGACTAAAAAAAGCGCCATGTTTTTCCTTATATTAAGCTTTCAACATTAATGTTGTGCTTTTTGATTAATTTATAAAAATCTGAGCGATTACGTTTCGCAAGCTTTGCGGCTTCGGCAACATTACCCGCTGACATTTTCAGCGTATTAATTAAATAGTCTCGCTCAAATTCTTTTTTTGCATCATTTAACGAAAGTGGCTCAGCAATACTAACATTACTATTTAATGCACTCTCAACTAACTGAGCAGCAATCACTTTACCAGGTGTAAGGGCTACTACCTGCTCTATCACATTTTGTAATTGACGGATATTACCCGGCCAGTCATAGCGCACCAAAGCATGCATTGCATCATTGGCAAACTGCTTTTGATCTTGCCCCATACGTTTAGCAATTAGACCTGCAAAATGCTGTGCTAGCAAACTGATATCTTCTCGGCGTTCACAAAGCGGAGGCAGTTTTAAGTTCACCACGTTTAATCGGTAGTATAAATCTTCACGGAACTGCTGATTATTGATTGCCTCAGGGAGGTTCTTATGAGTCGCCGACACCACCCGCACATCAATTGGGATCTCTTCTTGAAAGCCCACAGGGCGAATGGTTTTCTCTTGTAAAACCCTCAGCAGTTTTACCTGTAAATTTAGCGGCATATCACCAATCTCGTCCAGAAAAAGGGTACCACCTTGTGCTTGTTGAAACAAACCTTGATGGTCTTTGACTGCGCCTGTAAACGCGCCTTTTTTATGCCCAAACAATTCAGATTCTAAAAGCTCCCCCGGCACAGCGCCGCAGTTAATTGCCACAAATGGCCCATCACTAACATGGCTGTGTTGATGTATCGCTTGTGCAAGCAGCTCTTTACCTGTGCCGCTGGCACCGGAGATCAATACATTCACTTGCGTTGGACCAAGCAATTTAACTTGCTCAAGTAAATGCAACATCGCGCCGCTACGGGTGACAATATTGGTTTGTGTGGGTGTTTCATCGCCATGTACACCATGAATCTCGATAGCTTTAGCAAGGCTGTCGAACAGCTCATCTTTATCAACCGGTTTGGTAATAAACGCAAATATACCTTGCTTAGTCGCTTCTACTGCATCAGGTATCGAACCATGTGCTGTCATCATAATCACCGGCATTGAAGGATAACGACTTTGTAACTGGCGATGTAGAGCCATGCCGTCCATTTCATCCATTCTTAAGTCAGTGATTACCGCATCATAGGTTTGGTTTTTTAGTATTTGTAATGCCTCAATGCCACTTTCGACTGTGCTTATCAAATAGCCTTTAGACTCAATTCTAATCGCTAGTAACTTTAATAAACTCGCATCATCATCTACTAATAAAACCCGTGGTTTTGTTACTTCATTCATAGTTACTGCTCCTTGGTTTCTTCACGTAGCAGAAGTTGTTGTTCGATAGTCGCAAGCGACGATAAGGTTTTTTCCATTTCATCACTTAGCGCTTGCTTAGCTTGTTTTGCCGCTAAATTCTGTTGTAAATATTGCTTTTGTAACCATAGATACTGCTTAATATCATCTGGCCAATAAAAAGCATGGTCACTTTTTTCAAGCTGACTAAGGGCTTTTTCTGGCTCTGAAGCAGCGAGTAAGCAAATCGACTCAAACAGGCGCTTTAGCTCATTTTCGCCAACATAATTTGCTTTATCAGAGCTTGCTTTAAAGCCACCGCACTTGGCAGCATGCCAAGCTATGACTGTACTTGCAGGCGGGTATAACGGCTCACTTTTCGGCCGAGGTTTTGGATTAGGTTGTCCTTGAGATTTCACATCTGCTGTCGGCTCTACTTGCTTTGGCTCAACATGCTTTTGCGTTATCGTGCACCCTGTTATAAAAAGTGTGCCTATAACAAGCATAAAACTGGCTTTATTCGCTAAGCCCATATCAGTTAACTCCTTGGGTTAATTGAATTGGTAAAATGGCTGTAAATACACACCCTTGTGGCTCATTATCTGTAATAGAGAGCTTACCGTTTAATTGTTCAACGGTTTCTTTAACTATGGTTAAACCAAGCCCGCTGCCCATTTCAGTATGTTGTTTTGCATTCTTACCTTGGTAAAAAGCCCCAAATACAGCGGCTTTTTCAGTATCCTCTATCCCTACTCCTAAGTCGCTGACACTCAAAATTAACTGTCCCTGTTTTAAGCTTGCTTTTATTGTCACTGACTCATGTTCCGGCGAAAACTTTAACGCATTTGAGGTAAGCTGAATAAGCACCATTTCAAGTAGCTCAATAGAAATAAACAAGGCTTTATTTGGTAACTCGTTCACCCATACAATGGATAAATCACGCGCTGATAATCGGTGCTCAAAATGACGCTCAATTTTATTCATCATCAAGTTAAAATTAAGCTCGCTTAGGCTTTGCTTACTCGTGCGAATAGCGTTGTAACTCAGTAGGCTTTCAATCATGGCTCTGAGCCGCACCATACTTTGTGTTATTAACTCAAGAACGGCTTGTTGCTCGCTATTGATTGGGCCAACAATTTCATCTGCAAGTAAGTCTGTGCCTTCAACCATCGAAGCAAGGGGGGTTTTTAATTCATGTGTCACATGGCGTAAAAATGTATCTTTTTGCTGCTCAAGCATATGCAACTGCGCTTGAACCCACTCAAGTTTATTACCTAATTCAACTAACTCTGACGAGCCGCGAACTTGAATTTTTTGCTGCCAATGGCCTTGCCCTAGTTTATCAATCACATGTGTAAGCTCCCTGAGCCGTCCGCTGATCCGCCAAAGAAACCCGCCTCCAACCAATAACGTGAGAGGAATTAACGCAACTAACCAATTAATAAATGAAGTTTGGAGTGCTTTTAATTGCTGCTGATTTTTTGTGATGCGTAATTCATTTTGCTCTTTGAGCCAATTTGTTTGCTCACTGATAAGCTTGCTGGCAGGAGCAAATAACTCACCGTCTTGCTTTTGCTCTATCAACAAGTGCTGTTGTGCAAATTGTAATACCTCAGCCAGTTGCCGCCACTGTGAGACATAATCAGCGGTTGGGCTTAAAAATATAAGCTCATCAATACTTTGCAGTGAAGATTGCCACTTATTGGCAATCAAGCTATCGAGGGATTCACTTTTAAGCACCCAATTTTGTCGAGTTGCCCTTTCTAAGCTATTTAAGTCTTGTTTGAGGTTATTAAATGCTTTAGTGATTTCGTAATTGTCACCGACGATTTCTTGAGTCACCGCTAGCTGCTTATTAAGCGCATTTAAAAATAAAATCACCACCAAAGATAACGGTAGTAAAGACAGCAAAATACTACAGACGAACTGGCCAATAAGACTAGGTCGCCAATTGAGTAACTGTTTTATTTTTATCGCTACTGTATTTTGCATATTCACTCTCAACATAATTGCAGATGCTGATTATTAGTGAACAAACTTAGACACTCGCTGAATCCGACCTTAAAAAGTACTGATTTTTACCCAAAAACCGATACAAAGTTGCTATTTGGCAACATGCTAACTAATTGAAATAATAAGGATAAACTTTTAACACCTGAAAATCGTTGCAAAAAAGACACAACACCCTGTAACTATTTCGCATTAAAAACCACATAAAAACAATAAATCATTGATAATTAAAAACTTTTAATTTTGGCACTAATTTTGATTAGTATTAAGCAAATTAGTTATTTAGGACACAAAATGAAAGTAACGGCCCAGGTAGCCACCCTGCTTTTAAGTCTCATCTCGGTAAGTAGTTATGCACTAGATTTGCAAACAACGTTTAACGAGCTTGATAAAGACAGTAATGGTTTTTTGAGTGAAGCAGAAGCATCTGAAGATGCATTATTACATGGCAACTTTACGCAAATTGATAGTAACCAAGATGGCCAAATTTCATTTTCTGAGTTTCAGTCGTTTATTCAATAGGAGATTGTAATGAAACAACTATTAGCTGCATTCTCGCTAATGTTTTTAGTTATCAGCGCCACCGTTTTAGCATCACAAATGGATGTTCGATTTGCTAAATTTGATACAAACGCCGACGGCGAGATTTCATTAACTGAAGCAACCAAACACGATAACCTACTTAAGCAATTTGCCGATCTGGATGAAAACGGCGATCAGGTTCTGTCTGAACAAGAGTTTGAAAAATTTAAACCTTAACGGCTTAAAGTGCTTGCCATAATCCCAGAGGGAATGTGTAAACGGATTTAAATTTTGGGAGTTAAATTATGGCAAGCACTTTTATTTATAAAGGAGAGTAATTATGAGAATTTTCTGGCTTGCTTCATGCACCTTAATTACTATAAGCTTCAATAGCTTAGCATTGGATGTAAAACAACGATTTGATCACCTTGATAAAGATAAAAATGGTTTTTTATCTGTGCAGGAACTGTCTTCTCAACCGCACTTGCAAAAACGCATAGCACAGTGGGATACAGATAAAGATCAACAAATCTCGCTCCTTGAATTTAAACACTATTTAACAAACAAGAGTTAAAATAATGTCAAAATTAACCTTTGCCAGCCTAATTTTATGTGGTGTATTTAGCACAATAAGTTTTGCTGCAGATAGTATTGGTGAAAAATTTAAACAACTTGATCGTAATGACGATGGTTACCTGACTCGCTCAGAGTCTGCGAGAGACCCTGCTCTGTGGTCACGTTTCAAAAACTACGACAGCGATAAAGATAATAAATTATCGCTTAGTGAATTTAAGGTCTACGCAAGCAAATAAAGCGTTACAATTAACTATTTACTTGCTGCTGAGTTGCAGTTTACTGCAACTCTGATACTGTTTTCATAAATCAATAAAAACTATTAGAAGATTATGAAACTCATCATCAGCTTACTAGCAACAGCTTCACTTAGCTGCTTTGCCAACACCACTGTTATTTATAATATAAATGGCTACACGCCTACCTACAAAGGCGAAACCCAACACTTTTCTGCACTGGTTTTTAAAGACGGTAAAGTCGTAAAAACAGGTACTGACTCAATTAAAAATAGCTTCCCTGACGCCACCGCAATTGATGGCAAGCAAGCCACGTTGTTACCTGGCTTAGTCGATGCTCATGGCCATGTAATTGGTTTAGGTAATAACCTTTCACAACTTGATGTCAGAAATACGAACTCGGCAGATGAGGTTGGCAAAATGCTGGCTGAGTTTGCCAAAGATAAACAAGGTTGGATCATTGGTCGCGGTTGGAATCAAGAGCAGTGGCCTGGCGGTGAGTTTCCAACTGCAGCTGATTTAGACAAATATGTAAAAGACAAACCTGTGGTGCTTTCTCGCGTTGATGGCCATGCTGTGTGGGTTAACTCAAAAGCCATGGAACTTGCAGGTATTGATAAACAAACTCCCTCTCCTGCCGGCGGTGAAATTTTAAAGTTAGATTCTGGCTTACCTTCAGGGGTATTCATTGATAAAGCCGAAACGCTTGTTACCCAACATGTACCAAAAGCAAGCCATGCCAGCATTAATACAGCATTAGATAATGCAGGTAAACATCTACTAAGTTTGGGTATTACATCAACCCATGATGCCGGTATCGATTACGACACGTGGCAAGTGTACAAGCAGCGCTCTGAGCAAAAGTCCCTTCCTGTCAGAATCGTTGCCATGCTAAGTGCTGCCGATCCTCAACTAGAAACCATGCTCAAAGCTGGCAAATATAAAGACATGAATGACATGCTGTCGATTCGAAGTGTCAAAGTGTATGCGGATGGTGCTTTAGGAAGTCGAGGCGCAGCCCTTATTGAGGAATACGCAGATCGTAAAAATCACCACGGCTTAATGCTTGAAACCCAAGAAAAGCTTGAACAGCTATTCAACTTAAGCTTTGCTCATGGCTTTAGTGCGAACACCCATGCAATTGGTGATAAAGCCAATCATGTTGTGCTAGGTGCCTATGAAAATGTGTTTAAAAAAACCGGTGGGATTTTACTGCGTAACCGAATTGAACATGCACAAATTGTGACTCCTGAAGATATCCCTCGTTTTAAAACGTTAAAAATTATTCCATCAATGCAGCCTGTTCATGCAACCTCTGATATGCATATGGCAGAGCAGCGCCTAACTGAAAAACAACTTGAAGGGGCGTATGCTTGGAAAACCTTTTTAGCGCAAGGCTCAGTGATTGCAGCAGGTTCTGACTTTCCTGTAGAGCTTGCTGATCCGTTTGATGGCTTATATTCAGCCATTACACGAATGGATCATAATCAACTTCCTGAAGGTGGCTGGCGACCACAAGAGCTGCTATCGCGTGATGAAGCTTTGCGTGCATTTACTTTAGGTGGTGCTTATGCTGCACATCAAGAATTTAAGGTAGGTAGTTTAGAGCAAGGAAAGTGGGCTGACTTTATTTTGATTGATAAAGACTATTACAAAGCCCCAGTTTCTGAGATCCACGATATAAACGTGACACAAACTTGGATTGCGGGCGAGCTAAAATATAAAAAAGAGGAATAATATTACTCGGCGTCAGCTTTTTGCTGACGCTTTAATTTAATGATGTGGAAAATATTCACAAACGCCAGTAAACCATTAGTGAAGGCCACCGGAACGGCACCTATTGCCAGCCCGTAGAATGTAAATGCAATACACCCTGCTAGGTTGAGCCAGCGTAGTTTTACTACATCGCTCATTGTCAAAGAAGCAACCAACAATGCTGACGCTAAATAGCCTAAATATTCCCAACTCAATTGTTCTCTCCTAGGCTTTAGGTTAGCATTGGAGCTTGTCATTTTTTTTGACGCACTCAGTGCTACTTTGACAATAAAATAAAAAAGCTAACTTACTAAAAACCTTGTAAAGCTTAAGAATAATCTTGGCTTTAAAATCATTACACGGGAAATGAAGGTATCAGTAACGTGAATAACCTTACTAGCAAGTTAGCGTAAATTCTTAGAATCTTAATGCTAACGTCATTAAGATGTAATAAATAGGACAATTGTCCGAAGAGCGGCGTTAATGTTTCAATATCATTTTTCAAGCTATCTTGTTGACCAATTACTGACATTTGCTGGCAGTAGTTTTCAACAAGCTAAAAAAGAAGTGCTGATCCATCAAGATCAACCCTTGTCAAAACTCGTATTAGTGAGAAGCGGCACAGTGTCGTTCAGCTATGACGTGGGTAATGGCCGACGCCTTCTTTTGGGCCAGCTTGATTGTAACAACACACTGATTGGTGAGATTGAAGCACTGAATAACTACCCGTGTATTTACACTGTTACGTGCTTTAGCGATGTAAGTTATAACCTAATTGAGCTTAAACATTGGCGCGCACTACTCTTAGAAAAGCCAGAATTAAGCTTATACACAGCACAAACAATTGCCGCTAAGTTCCAAGAAAATCAAAAAATAAACTTAGATAAGCTGCTATTACCACTTAGCTACAATATAGCTAAAGATTGCTTATTAAGAGCAGAAAACAGCAACCCAACACTACTGCGTGCCTACCCTACCGTAAATGCTGAAGCTGAGCGCTTTGCCACCACAGAAAGAGCTTATAGACGAGTAGTTACAGAACTAGTTGAAAAAGGCTTAGTGCAGCGAAGCAATCAAGGTTTACAAGTAGTAGATATCGACAAGCTTAGCGACTACGTAGAAAGTTTTGCGCAGTTATAAATGTGTTACAAATTTTTCTTAAATGCTTTAAAATAATATTACCAAACTGAAAAGCAAAGTCAGCACAAGTTCAGTTGGATAATCTATAAATATTCATAGAGTTAAGCTTCTTTACTGCAAAGCTCTATATTATAATTTTGCAAAGCGGTGTGTTATCAGCTGTTGCACTTGAAAGATAAGACAGAACTTTCTTATTTTATTAATGAAAGTATATATAATGTTCACTTGACGTATATATAATGTACGCTTATCCTTCAATAACAGATAACCATGTGTGGCGTTTTTTCGGTGCACAAACCGGTACTATTTGCTCTAATAAAAGTCTGATTACTTTACGAGAAAGGAAAGAAAGGTAACGATTATGGGAAACAATGAATTTAAACTAACCAAGCTAGCGCTAGCGTTAGGTGTCACTTTAAGCTTAAGTGGTTGTTTGAGTGATGACGACAAAAACGACACAGTGCCTGAGCCACCAGTTCCAACACAAGATGTAGCAGTTCCACCTACGGCAGCTGAGACTCAAGCAGGTGCTATCTCTGTTAGCTTAATTGATGCTACAGGCGAATTGCTTGATGAATCAGTGACGGCAACCATCACATTTACATCTTCTGAAGATGGCTTACTAAGTGTTGCTGGTGATGCACTTTCTGATGAAGACAAGTCAACTACGGATGGAGCTTTCAGCTTTACTCTTGAGTCGATCCCTGCTGACGGCGTAACTTACGATTATGTTGTTTCTGCTGAAGGATACTTAAATAATTCTGGCTCATTCACAGTAACAACTACCGAAAACGTAGCAGCTGATGAAATCCGACTAACGCCACGTAATTTAGCTGATTCTGATGTTCCTATTGTTGCGGAAACAAAGTCATTAGAATCTTTAGTACCTGAAGGTGAAAATACAACTGTAGCCTATGATCCAACAACCGGCTTAAGTGTTTCTGGTGATAAAGAAGAAATTGAACTTCCTCAATCTGTAAACAAAGCAGGCGTTGCTGTTGGTGGTACTACTGTTAAAATTAAAAACGGTACTCAGTTTTTAACTGCTGACGGTACAGCTTTAGAAACAGTGCCTGAAATCACTGTGGCTTACTTTGCTAACGAAGCAACACGTAATGAAACTGAAGCTGATAGCGCTACAGTTGAAAATTCATCTCTTGATGCATTTCCTGGTGGTTTAGCCCTTTCTGTTGCAAACCCTGATGGCTCAGATTCAAATGTTTCTGGTTCATTTACATCAGGTGGTTTCGTTGCGATCGAGCTTACTGATGATGCTGGTAATAAAGTAAAAACATTCGGTGAAGGAAACTCTCTTACTGTTGCAATGCAGGTCGATCAGAATACTTCAAACCCATGTCCAGTTTCAGTTCCGGCTGGTACAACTGACCTTTCGACGTATGCAGAAGCTAATGGCTACAGCATGGGTGTTTGTACGTTAACTTCTCCAACAGCTCGTAAAATCGCTGTAGGTGATGTATTCCCAGTTTGGAGTTATGATGAAGACGCTGGTAAGTGGTCTTTTGAAAGCTATGGTGAAGTTAAAGCCAATGATAGTGCAGACACGTTTGACGTTTCTGTAGACGTTAATCACTTATCTTATTGGAACTTAGATTACTTCAACAACAATCAATGTTCTAGCGTATCATTCGATATTGTTGACAGTAACGACCAACCAAATGCAGGCCGATATAGTCTAGTAATTGAGAATAACGGTTTCCGCCGTAATGTTCGTAATTTAAGAGCTAATAGAGGCGATTATTCACAAGCTAATATAGCTAATCCTCCTGGCTTCCCTGTAACATTGAAAATACGTCAAAAGGGTGCAAACGTTTTAGCCGGTTTAGCAAGTGATGCGGGTACTACTGCTACGAAATTGAGCGTTAGTAATATTTGTGATTTAGATGGCGAAACTTTAAAGCTAACTACTTCAAACCCTGGCATTATTTCTAAGCAAGTTACTACTCAGTTAGTTTGTAGTAACACTGAAGACTTTGATGTTAACGCTGATCCAGTTCCTACACCTACATATTCTCGTCTATTCTCAGGTAATGCACTTGTAAATACTTACTATGGAGAAGGTGCTACATTTAATGTTGCTTTAGAGGAAGGTTCAAGCTATTCAATTAGATATTATGACTATGGTAATAGACAATGGCTTTCTCAAGATTTAGAGGTAAACACAACACCTGTAACTCTTGATATTCCTACAGTTTGTGAAGTTGTTGAGCAACCAATCACTGGTGGTACAGGTTCATCTGGCTCAGGCGGTAACGGTGGCTAGTCCACAACGCTAATAAAGCTTTTAAAACCGCGCTTATGCGCGGTTTTTTATTGCCTTTAAAAAATATACATAAACACCAAGTTTCTCTTCTGATAAGCATCAATGCATTTACGCTGCTTAAACTACCACTATTATCAATGGGGAGTTTTACGCTCTTAATTTAAGACAATAAAAAAGGCTCACTAAGAGCCTTTTATGAAAAATTTGGACAAGGTTACTTTTCAAGTAAAATGTCGTGGATGTTCGCTAAATCAGATTTACCTTCGATAATTTCGTCTGGCGTTAGGCCTGAAAGCTCATGAGGGAACACTAACCACTCTTCAGACTCATGAATGAAGTAATCTGGCACCATGTCTACCTTTGAGTTCTTCGGCTTGTAATATGGGCATGCAACGCGAATATCACGTGGTAGGTTTAAACGCATTAATTCCGAAAGCTTTTCTTTTAATGCAAAAATACTGCGGCCAGAATCGAACACGTCATCAACGATTAGTAATGAATTGTCTGCATTGGCATTTTCAATGATGTAATGCAAACCGTGAACTTTAATCTCTTTAGATTGCTGGTTAATACCGTAATACGAAGAAGTACGCACTGCGATATGGTCAGTTTCTATACCTTTGTAATCGTAATATTCTTGAACTGCGATACCAATTGGAGCACCACCACGCCAAATACCAATGATGAAATCAGGACGGAAACCATCTTCATAAACTTGTGCCGCAACACGAAATGAATCTTCAAGAAGCTGCTGCGCAGTGATATAGCACTTATCTGACATAAATAGAGACCCCAGTGTGAATTGATCATTCAAGTGTAGCTAATTTAATAAAAACTAACCACAGGTTGAGAAAATGTGGGGCGTGATTTTATACTAATTTACTCAAAAAAGCTTGTATCAGTTTGTAAAATTACCCTTTAGATTAAAAAAGCCCCTTAACTTAGATAAAGTTAAGGGGCTTTTAATTAACTAGAAAAAGGTAATTGCTTATGCTTTTTCTAGTAAAGTTCTTGCAACGGTACGCATACCTTGTGTTGTTGCTCCTGCAGCCCACTCGCTTGTGCTACCCATGTTAAATGCAGCAGCAAGGTCAATGTGAACCCAACCTTTACCTTCATTTGGCACAAAGCGTGATAAGAAACCAGCCGCATTAGAAGCACCACCGTAGCCACCACCTTTTTGTGGACGACTGTTTGCCGTATCAGCATATGGCGACGGGCAATTTTGTTGGTGCCACTTTTCAAGTGGTAGTGGCCAAGCAGCTTCCATTTCTTGCTCTGCAAAGTCTTGTACGTCACGTACAAGCTCTTTATCAAGACCAAACAATGCATTGTACTCTTGGCCTACAGCAACAAGCGCAGCGCCTGTTAAGGTTGCCGCATCAATGATTAATGGCGCGCCAGACTCACCTGCTGCCATTAAGCCATCAGCTAGTACTAAACGACCTTCAGCGTCGGTATTAACGATTTCAACAGTTGTACCATTTTTATACGTTAAGATATCGCCAAGTTTGTAGGCGTGGCCTGAAATTAAGTTTTCAGCACAGCATAAGAACAACTTAATGCGTTTGTTGATACCACGGCTAATAGCAAGTGCTAAACCTGCAGTCACAGTTGCTGCGCCACCCATGTCGCATTTCATGCCTAACATGCCTTCACTTGCTTTGATTGAGTAACCACCTGAGTCAAACGTAATGCCTTTACCAACTAAAGCGGCTGCAACAGGCGCGTTTTCATCACCAGTTGGGTTGTAATCTAATGCTAATAATACTGGTGGACGTTCACTACCACGGCCTACCGCATGGATACCAATCCATTGTTGCTCTAATAAAGCATCACCTTTAATAATTTGGTAGCTTACGTGCTCAGGTGCTAGTGACTGAATAAACTCAGCTGCTTTACCAGCTAGGCTCTCTGGGAAAATATCATCAGCTGTGCCATTGATCATTTGACGAGCCCACGTCGCAGCTTGCTTTAAAGAAGCCAATTCTTTGCCGTCTGTTTTTGCATTTTCAACAAACTCAATAGCATCTAAATTCTTTGGTGAAACAAAGCCTTGGTAGAAAGCCCATTGTGTTTCTGTACACCAAACATCGCCCACTAAGGCAATATTTTTTAAGCCTTGATTAGCTAACGTACGTGCTGCTTTTTGTACGTTTTTAAGTGTATCTTGCTCAGTTAAATGAACAGTTGCGCCTTGTTCAGTAAAAGAAAGAGCGGCTTTTTCGCCCCAATGCGCGGCAGCGCCCTGCTCGCTAAGTTGAACTAGAAATTTTTCTGACATGTTAGAATACTCTTTGCGCTAAAAATGTTACTCGAGTTTACTACAGCCAACGTCAGTTCCCAACAGCTTGCGATAAATAGCATTATGAGATGTGGTTCAATCCTCGTAATGAATCACTTACAATAAAGAAAAACGAATTACTAAGAGCCATGAAGTTTACTCCCGCATTACAAACAGCTACCTTAATTAAACGCTACAAACGTTTTTTAGCCGACTTAAAAACTGCCGATGGCGCAGAGTTTACAGCTCACTGTGCCAATACTGGCAAAATGACGGGCTGTGCAGAGCCTGGGTTTAAAGCTTTTTATTCAACCAGTGATAATGCTAAACGTAAGTTCCCTCAATCCTTGCAATTAACTCAGAACCAATTCGATCACTTAATATGTGTTAATACCGCGATTGCAAACAAAGTTGTGCAAGAAGCCTTAAATGCAGGCGCGATTGCTGAACTTGTTGACTATCAAACAATTGCTGCAGAAGTAAAATACGGCCAAGAAAATAGCCGTATCGATTTTTTATTAACAGGTGAACACAAACCCCATTGCTATGTAGAAGTAAAATCAGTGACATTGCTTTCGCAAACAGACCCACAATCTGGGCAAGGGTATTTTCCGGATGCAAAAACTGAGCGAGGCCAAAAACATCTGCGAGAGCTAATAGAGATGGTGCAACAAGGACATCGTGCAGTGCTATTTTTTGCAGTTTTACATGAAGGTATCAATCAAGTGAGTGCGGCAAAACATATCGACTCAAAATACGCCCAACTTTTAACTGAAGCTATAGATAATGGTGTTGAAGTGATTGCTTATAAAGCAAAAATTTCGGCAGAAGAAATTAAGTTGCAAGAAAAATGTGATTTTCTGAACTAAGCTACTCTTTTACTAAAACGACAATAAAAGCACTATTTTAGTTGTATTATTTTTTTTTGCCCATATAACTTAGCAAATTTAAAAAATTTATGGATAGTTAAGGGCTTACAAAACCGCCCATAATTATTTGAGCAATCATTAGCGCAAGGTCAAGAGGATTAATTAAAAATAAATTTGCCTCAGTCTAATGATTCTGCTATTTATAGCCGCCGGCTAACGCTGGGCAAAATATTAAGGATTTAGGAGAAAGTTATGCCAGACCAAAAAAGACTAGGGTTATTGGCTCAGGCCGGGTTAGAACCATATCAGGAACAGCCAGGTGAAGAGTATATGAATGAAGCACAACGTGCTCATTTCAAAACAATTTTAGAAGCTTGGCGTAACGATTTACGTAACGAAGTAGACCGTACTAAATCGCATATGCAAGACGAAGCAGCTAACTTTCCGGATCCAGTAGACCGTGCAGCACAAGAAGAAGAATTCTCATTAGAACTTCGTACTCGTGACCGTGAGCGTAAACTGATCAAGAAAATTGAAAAAACGATTCAATTAATCAAAGAAGACGATTTTGGTTTCTGTGAATCATGTGGTATCGAAATTGGTATCCGCCGCCTAGAAGCGCGTCCTACAGCTGATTTATGTGTAGACTGTAAAACGCTTGCGGAAATTAAAGAAAAGCAATCTGGACGCGGTTAATTACATCCTTTAATTAGCCCATGTCTACCACAGCCGTTAACACGCCAATGCGTGAATATCGTGGCCGCTTTGCGCCATCCCCTTCAGGGCCATTACATTTTGGCTCACTTATAGCGGCTGTGGGTAGCTTCCTTGATGCAAAAGCCAATCAAGGAAAATGGCTAGTACGCATTGAAGATATCGACACAACGCGTGTTGTAAGCGGTGCTAGCGACGATATATTACATACCTTAGAGGCTTACGGTCTTTACTGGGACGAGCCTGTCATATACCAAACCCAGCGTCATGAGCAATACCAAGCCATTGTTGACGAGTTAATTTCGCAAAACCTTGTTTATGCATGTCATTGCACGCGCAAAGAAATTAAAACAATCGGTGGAATATACCAAGGCCACTGCCGGTATAAAAACCACGCTTTAACTGATTCAGCGCTACGTTTAACCCAGCAATTTGCAACCAGTCACTACCATGATTTAATTCAAGGTGAAGTGTATGTTGATAGCCAACTTGCCAAAGAAGATTACTTAATAAAGCGAAGCGATGGTTTATTTGCTTACCAACTCGTCGTAGTCGCCGATGATATTGCACAAGGTATTACAAGAGTCGTTCGCGGAGCTGATTTACTCGAACCGACCGCACGACAACTCAGTTTGTTTAAGCAGTTAAATAAACCGGCCCCAGAATACGCCCACCTACCTTTAGCAGTAGCTAAACCCGGTTTTAAGCTATCAAAACAAAATTACGCTCCGGCAATAGCAAAATCAGATCCAAAGCCCGCGTTGTTCGATGCTTTGCGCTTTTTAGGCTTAAAGCCAGAAAGCTCACTTTTATCGTTAAATATCGATCAGATGTTAGCTTGGGCTATTGAAACTTACCGCCTTGAACACATACCAAAGGTGCAAGAAATACAAGTTAGCGAGGATCCAAACTCTCCTTTTTGTAACTTTGTTACTATTGAAAAATAAATTGCCAATTTTAAAGGCCGAGTAACTTAATTTTTCAGCCCTGCTGGTATATGATAGCGACCCAAAGTGTGCGAATCATCAACACCTTAATTTAGCGCCATTTAAAACACACTGATTACACGTCAATCTCACATCGGCGAAGTATCAAACAAACGCTATACTTGATGAGTCGCAAAGTCCGCGTCGTAGGAGACAGATTATTATTTCTAAGCTTTTTCAATTTTGTCGGCAGATTATTGGCCCAAATACCACGACATCAAGTGATGCTTTGCCAACGAGCGAGTTACCTTTGGTGATCGAGCGCAGTGAACATGGTATTTCGCGCAAACAATTTAGCCCAAATGCAATCAAAGTATTGTACCGCCTTAAAGAAGGTGGTTTTGATGCCTACCTTGTAGGTGGTTGTATTCGAGATATATTGTTAGGCCAACAACCCAAAGACTTCGACGTTGTAACAAACGCAACCCCTGAGCAAATCAAAAAGCTATTTCGTAACTGTCGCCTAATTGGTCGCCGTTTTCGTTTAGCCCATATCGTGTTTGGTCGAGAAATTATTGAAGTGGCGACCATGCGTGGCCATCACGAAGCCGAAGAAAGCAAAAATCAAATTAGCCAATCAAGTGAACACGGCCAACTCCTGCGTGACAATGTCTATGGCAGCATCGAAGAAGATGCCGAGCGCCGCGACTTTTCGATTAATGCACTTTACTACTCAATTAACGATTTTTGTATTTATGACTATGCCAATGGCATTAGCGCGATAAAAGCAAAACAAATTGAGCTAATTGGCGACCCAGAAACACGTTACCGTGAAGATCCTGTGCGCATGTTACGTGCAGTGCGTTTTGCCACCAAACTGGGAATGAGCATTGCACCTGGCACCGAAAAGCCAATTAAAGGCCTTGCTAACTTACTTGATCATATCCCGCCTGCTCGTTTGTTTGAAGAATCACTCAAATTGTTTTTAAACGGCAAAGCTGAAGAAAACTACTTAATGCTACGCCAATATGGTTTATTCAAAGCATTATTTCCTGCACTTGATAAAATCTTAGATGCCAACCCTGAAAGCTTTGAGCATACGTTTATCCTGCAAATGTTTAAAAACACCGATAAACGTATTAATGCTGATAAAAAAGTCACCCCAGCCTTTATTTTTGCAGCCTTATTGTGGTTCCCATTGCAGAGCATTGCGAAGAAGTTACAACAACGCGACCAACTTTCAGAGTACGATGCATTTGCACAAGCAATGAACAAAGTGCTGAGTGAAAACGCGCAACAGGTAGCAGTACCAAAACGCTTCACCTTGGGTGCACGCGATATTTGGCATATTCAGCAACGCCTTGATAAACGAGGTGGTCAGCGCGCTTATAGGCTCACTCAACAGCCTCGATTCAAAGCCGCTTATGATTTCTTATTACTGCGTGTGCAAGCTGGCGAAGAGCAACAAAAAGAGCTTGCTGATTGGTGGACAACCTACCTAAGCCAAGACATCAATGGTCAAAAAGAGATGGTTAAAAATTTAGGACACCAAGGTGGCCCTAAGCGCCGTCGTCGCCCACGCAAGAAAAAAGTAGACTAAGTATGCATACCGTTTATTTAGGTTTAGGTGCCAACTTAAACACACCACGTAAACAAATTCATGCTGCTGTCACGGCCCTAAAAGCATTAAAAGATGTTGAGTTTGTTTGTGTATCCCATGATTACGCAAGCAAACCCATGGGACCACAAGATCAACCCGATTATGTAAATGCAGTTGCGTGTGTTAAAACTGCACTTAAGCCAGAGCAGTTGCTTAATTTAACTCAAGCCATTGAGCTTGAGCATGGCCGTGTTAGAAAAGAAGAACGCTGGGGTCCGCGTACCCTTGATATAGATATTTTATTGTTCGGTAATGACGTGATAGACACCCCTCGCTTAACTGTGCCTCATTATGGCCTAACAGAGCGAGAGTTTGTTGTTTATCCCTTGTTGGAAATTGCACCAACACTTGTACTACCGAATAATCAATCACTTGCTGATATAACAAAAACGTTGCCTTTAAACGATTTACAACAACTCCCTCAGCAGTAATCAACCAAGGCTAAGCCTTAGAGGAAATTATGTCTAAAATCACCGTTTCAACCTTGAATAAAATGAAACAAGAACAACAAAAAATCACCGCATTAACGGCTTACGACGCCAGCTTTGCTAAATTGTTTCATGATAATGGCGTCGAGGTGATTTTAGTCGGTGACTCACTAGGCATGGTATTGCAAGGTGCTGATGACACCCTTGCTGTAACCAATACAGATATTGCATACCATACTCGCTGTGTGCGTGCCGGTAGCCGCGAATTATTTGTGATTGCTGACTTACCATTTATGACCTACGCCAACCCAACTGATGCCTGTAAAAATGCAGCAGAGCTGATGCGTGCTGGGGCAAACATGGTTAAGCTTGAAGGTGGCGAATGGCTGCACGACAGCATTCGTGCGATGACCCAACAAGGTATTCCAGTATGTGGCCACCTAGGCTTAACACCTCAGTCAGTGCATGTTTTTGGCGGTTTTAAAATTCAAGGTCGTGAGCAATCTCAAGCCGATAAAATGGTCAGCGATGCGAAAGCTCTTGAGGCGGCAGGTGCACAGTTACTTGTTTTAGAATGTATTCCAAGTGAGCTTGCTAAACGTATTACTGATGAGCTAAACATTCCTACCATTGGTATTGGTGCAGGTAATCAAACTGATGGGCAAATCTTAGTAATGCACGACCTAGTTGGTATTTCGGCAGGTTATATCCCTAAGTTTTCAAAGAATTTTTTATTAGAAACCGGCAATATGCCAGCAGCAGTGCAAAAGTATTGTGAAGATGTAAAAAGTGGTGCTTTCCCAAGTACCGAACACGAGTTTAAATAAATGCAATCAATCACTGAAATCAAATCGTTACGCAGCCAAATCAAAGCTTGGCGTCAAGCGGGCCTGAGCATTGCGCTAGTGCCTACCATGGGCAATTTACACCAAGGTCACTTTTCACTTGTTGAAAAAGCCAAAACATTGGCTGATAAAGTGGTTGTGAGTATCTTTGTAAACCCGATGCAATTCGGTGCCAATGAAGACCTTGATAGTTACCCGCGTACACTAAACGAAGATAAACAAGGTTTAGCAGATCTTGGTACTGATATCGTGTTTACCCCATCCGTTGAGACGATTTACCCAAATGGTTTAGGCGAGCAAAGCTTTGTCGATGTACCGGGTGTTTCTATGGGTTACTGTGGAGGCTCGCGTCCTGGTCACTTCAAAGGCGTTGCAACCGTTGTCACTAAGCTATTTAATTTAGTACAACCTGACTTTGCTTGTTTTGGTGAAAAAGATTTTCAGCAGCTACAGGTTATTAAAGCCATGACGCGCGACCTATCTATTCCAGTTGAAATTATTGGCGTACCTACTTGCCGCGAAATCTCTGGTTTAGCAATGAGCTCTCGTAATGGCTATTTATCTGATGAGCAAAAAGACACCGCAAAAGTACTGTTTGCCACACTAAATAATACTGCAACTGCACTTAAACAAGGCAGCACAGACATTGCAGCACTTGAGGCAGATGCAAAAGTACAGCTTGAAAAGGCTGGACTAAAACCTGACTATTATTCGATTGCAGAGCGCTCAACACTAAAACCAGCCACCGCGGCTGATAAACAACTTGTTATTTTAGCTGCTGCTTATTTGGGCTCAGTACGTTTAATTGACAATTTACAAGTTGAGCTGGATTAAATAGCAACAATCTGGGTAAGATGGATTGCAAAGAAAAGACATAAACTAGGGATAAGCATGAAAAAATTACCAGCAATTACAGCAACATTGTTTGCTATGACATTACTGTCTGCCTGCTCAAACAAAATTGACAACCCAGAAATGCAGCAATGTGCTCAGCAAAACTATCAATGCGAAGCGAGCTGTGAACAACAAAGTACTGCAGATGGCTTAGTTCATAAAGTCTGTAGCAACAAGTGCATTGAAGCTTACAACCAATGTAAAGCCAATGCAGAAAAGTTAGGCGAAGTTAAATAACAACGACTCGCTTTTTAAGGCACTGAAAACCTATTCGGTGCCTGCACTCCCCCTCACGATTACAATTTCACTCGCACAATTAAGCCTCTGGTAATTTTGTTCATATTTTTGTTTACCCTTTAAGCTATTCATATTAGGGCAAGCTTTCGTTCATTAAACTTCTCCATATTGGTGACGAATAAACAACTGCAACCGTGTAATTGTTTCGCACTAATTTCAAAATTTTACTCTTCGCATATAGCTGCACCAACTCAAAGCCATTGAGATTGTTAGTTTTTATTTTGGGTCCAGTAATTGCTATGAGATATGAAAGAATTAACGTGATTTACGGCTAAAGGAAAATTGAATGAAACCAGAAACCCGAACTAAGCTCTTCAGCGCTATTAAAAAGAAGACCTTCTTGGGCGTATTATTAGCCATCAGCGCAGGTCATAGTTACGCAGTTGAAGAACCAGATCAGCCAAAAGCAACTGAAACAGAACAAACAGCCGCTGAGGTTCAAGCAACCGAAAATGAAAAACAGCAAGTAAAGGATAGTGCTGCGGTTGAGCTTAAGCCTGCAATGATCACGATTCCAGAAGAAAAGCTATTTGAAGTTATCACTGCACGTGCGAAGAAATTAGCCTCTGAGCCGTATGTAGCCCCTAAAGAGTTAGAGCTTGAAGCATTAACTAGCATTGGTTATCAGGACTACCGTGCAATTCGTTTTCGTACTGAGCAAGCAATTTGGAAAGATCAAAGCCTTTATGAGGTGCAGTTATTCCACCCAGGCTTCTTATATCGCTCACCGGTTGCAATTAATACTCTTGAGCAAAATGCCGAAGTAAAAAGTTTACCTTTTAAAACGGATTACTATCGTTACGATGCAACCGCTGCACCATTAGAGCAAGAGATCAGCACCGCTATTGCCAATACGCAACTTGGCCATGCTGGCTTTCGTTTGCATTTTCCACTGAACAACAACCAGTACAAAGACGAAGTAGCTGTGTTCCAAGGTGCTTCGTATTTTCGTTTAGTTGGCCCGCATCAAGTATATGGTCTGTCAGCTCGAGGTCTTGCAGTTGATACAGCACTGAGCTCAGGCGAAGAATTTCCTGTTTTCAAAGAGTTCTGGTTAGTAAAACCTGCACCCGAAGATACTACCATCGTGCTTTATGCATTATTAGATAGCCCTTCAGTGTCAGGAGCCTATCGTTTTGAACTAACACCTTCTACTAACACTGAAGTAAAAACCGAGATGCAAATTTTTGCCCGTAAAGACATTAAAAAGCTCGGCATAGCCCCGCTAACAAGTATGTTTTACCACGGTGAAAATAGTACTAAGTTTTTTGATGATTACCGCCCTGAAGTACATGATTCTGATGGCCTATTAATGCAATCAGAACAAGGTCAATGGATTTGGCGTGCACTGAATAACCCAAAAAAATTAAGTGTCACTTCGTTTAGCTACGAGAACCCTAAAGGCTTTGGCCTTGCACAGCGAGACCGAGACTTTAATAACTACCTTGATACCGAAGCGCATTATCACAACCGTCCGAGCATGTGGATTGAGCCAGTGGGTAATTGGGGTAAAGGGCGTGTTGAGTTAGTAGAAATCCCTACAGATACCGAAACCAACGACAATATTGTTAGCTATTGGGTGCCAGAGCAGCCTATGAAAGCTGGTGACAGCTTAAGCTTTAGTTACAAGCTTTCGACTTTCAATGCCACGCTTGCAACTCAAGATAAAGCGAGTGTGTTAAGAACCCGAATTGGTAGTGCAGCATTACCTGGTGAAGACAATCCACCACCAAAAAGCCACCGCCAATTTACCGTTGATTTTAGTGGGGAAACCATTAATCAACTATCTGCTAATTTTGCCATGCAGGCGGATCTTACACTCTCTGCTGGGCAAATAAGCGATAAGACGGTACAGCAGTTACCAAACAATCAAGGATGGCGCGTAGCATTTAAAGTGGCGCCAGAGGGAGATAAGCCTGTTGATATGCGCTTATCGTTAAAACTACGTGATAAAGAAATCAGCGAGGTATGGAGCTATGTCTGGTATCCAAACGACGTCCAATAGTAAAGCATTAAAGGCAACAGCAATGCCATTTAAGAAGACCCGCGCTTGGCTTTTTTCGAGCCTAGCGCTTACCATTACCGCCTATGGCGTGTGGATCATGTTCGATATTTTAAATTCAAACGGCATGACACCGCTTGAGTACGCTTTACTGGCATTATTTACAGTTACCTTCGCGTGGATTGTTACAGCCTTTTGTAGTGGCTGTATGGGCTTTATCTTGCAATTATTTCGTATTGACCCGTTGACCTTAAAACGTCAAAAGCCAATCGAGATTAATCAGCATGCCTTGAGCCAAACTAAAACAGCCATTGTTATGCCTATCTACAACGAAGATACAGAGCGTGTCATCGCCGGTTTTGAAGTAAGTTTACGCTCGCTGGCTAAAACAGGGCAAATGCCGCATTACGACTTTTACTTGCTAAGTGATACGCAAGACCCTGAAATTGCACGTAATGAACTTAAAGCGTGGAATGCACTTACTGAGCGCTTAGGTGATTTAGCAAAGCATACTTTTTATCGTCGCCGTGAAGATAATAAACACCGTAAAGTGGGTAACTTAACTGATTTTTGTGAACGTTGGGGT
This sequence comes from Pseudoalteromonas sp. CH_XMU1449-3, assembly GCF_037027245.1. Lineage (NCBI taxonomy): Bacteria > Pseudomonadati > Pseudomonadota > Gammaproteobacteria > Alteromonadales > Pseudoalteromonadaceae > Pseudoalteromonas > Pseudoalteromonas sp. CH_XMU1449-3. The sequence continues at coordinate 9,845 of NZ_JAYMDY010000001.1, read as the reverse complement.
AGCCAGTACGATCACATGATTGTGCTTGATGCCGATAGCATTATGACGGGTCAATGTATGCTTGAACTGACTTCTAGCATGATCAGCAATCCAAAATCAGGCTTGATCCAAACGATCCCTATTCCAGTTCGCCAAGACACGTTTTTTGGTCGTTTTTTACAGTTTGCATCAATTTTATATAGCCCAATGCTGGCAACTGGTTCTGCTTTTTGGCAAACAAACCAAGCAAACTACTGGGGCCACAATGCGATTATTCGCGTTGAAGCATTCACAAAGTGCTGCGGCCTACCTGTTTTAAAAGGCAATGCCCCATTTGGTGGTGAGATCTTAAGTCATGACTTTGTAGAAGCTTCTCTGCTACACCGAAGTGGTTGGGATGTGTTGCTGCTTAGCGATGTTGAAGGTAGCTATGAAGAAGTGCCAAGTAACATACTCGATTACGCGATTCGTGATAGACGTTGGGTGCAAGGAAATATCCAGCATTTAGGTTTACTGCCTAAATCAGGCCTGAAGCTAATGAGTAAAATGCACTTTTTATTTGGTGCCACAGCTTATATTTCATCGTTGATTTGGTTATCTATGCTGGCATTAAGTACCTTAGATGCAGTAACTCGTGCACTTAATAGCGACGTGTACTTTAATCATGCTTATCAACTTTTCCCAACCTGGCAAATTGCTAAAACGGATTTAATTGATTCGTTGTTATTTATTACAGCTGTATTGTTGTTACTGCCTAAATTAATGGGCGTAATTGTGACTTTAGTGCATCGTAATAAAGCCTTTGGCGGTACGATGAAGTTAATTGCCGGTTCACTCATCGAAACTATTTTTGCGATTGTGATTGCCCCTTTAATGATGGTGTTTCATAGCTACTTTGTAGTGTGCGTATTTTTAGGCAAAAAAGTTAGCTGGGATGCACAACCTCGCGAAGGCAGAATGGTGCCGTGGAAAGAAGCGATTGGTTATACGTTATTTTCGACTATTACCGCGATTATCTGGGGTTCGGTTGCCTACTATTACACACCGACTTTCTTTTGGTGGTTATCACCTATTTTAGTAGGCCTTATTTTAGCAGCGCCAATTGTACGCTATTCAAGCAGCATCGGCTTAGGTGTGAAAATGCGTAAAATGGGTTTATTTTTATGCCCAAGTGAAGTTGAAAACGATGATACCTTAGCGGCACTTCGTGTACATCAACAAGAAATTGGCTTGCCAAAAGATGAACACGCTGACTTTAGTGTGCCTGCATTACCCAATGAATACCCAACGGTAATGCCTATTCAAAGCTTTAAGGCACCAAAAAGCGCAAGCAAGTACGTATTGCTCAGCAACGTATTAAAGCCAAGCTCTTTGCCAAAAGCTAAACGAAAAAAAACCGCTCAATGAGCGGTTTTTTCATCTATGTCTGTATGGTTGTTACAGAAGGCCTAGCTTTTTAAGTTCAGCCATTGCCATTTTGCCTGAAAGTGGCACATAACCATCTTTCTCAACAATTTTTTGACCATCTACAGAAAGAACCATTTTTAAGAACTCTGCATCGATTGGTGAAAGCGGCTTGTTAGGGTGCTTGTTCACGTAAACATATAAGAAACGAGATAGTGGATATTTACCTGTTGCTACATTTTCTAATGTTGCATCAACAAAGTTATCGCCTTTCTTAGCAAGTGGTACTGTACGTACACCTGATGTTTTATAACCGATACCTGAGTAACCAATCGCGTTCACAGAAGAAGAGATTGACTGTACTACAGATGCAGAACCTGGTTGTTCGTTTACATTGTTACGGAAGTCACCTTTACAAAGGGCTTTCTTCTTGAAGTAACCGTAAGTACCTGATACTGAGTTACGACCGTAAAGCTGGATATCTTTTGCAGCCCAATCACCCTCAAGACCTACTTCGCTCCAACGGTTAACTTGTTCACTTGCACCACATTTACGTGTAGAAGAGAAAATCGCATCAACTTGGTCAATACGTAAACCTTTGATTGGGTTATCTTTGTGTACGAATACAGCTAGAGCATCGATTGCAACGCGTACTTCAGTTGGCTTGTAGCCGTAACGCTTTTCGAATGCTTCGATTTCTTTTGACTTCATACGACGGCTCATTGGGCCGAAGTTTGCTGTACCTTCAGTTAATGCTGGAGGAGCAGTTGAAGAACCCGCTGCTTGGATTTGAATGTTTACGTTTGGATAGAAGCGTTTGTACTCTTCTGCCCAGAACGTCATCATGTTTGCAAGAGTGTCAGAACCAACAGATGAGAAGTTACCAGAGATACCACTTGTTTTAGTGTACTCAGGCATATCTTTATCAACTGCAGCTGCTTGTGCTGATACAAATGTTGTTACAGCCACACCCATTGCGGCAACGAGATTTTTGAATTTCATAGGGGTTACTCCGATTTGTTCGTCCCATTTCCTAACTGCGGTCTACTCTAATGACACTAGATGACAGTTAGATTACCCTTAAATGACATTTTTATGACTTTGCGGTTTTTTTGGTATTACCTGCAATACGCACGACTTTTTCGCTACCAAATGCAAACGCAAAGGTCGAGCCTTGTCCTAATTTACTGCTGATATCTAAACGACTATCATGCCTTGTAAGTACATGTTTTGTAATAGCTAAACCTAATCCAGATCCACCTGTCGTACGGCTACGCGCTTTATCTACACGATAAAAACGCTCGGTTAAACGGTTAATATGCTCTGCGGCAATACCATCACCATTATCGGTCACACTAAATGCGGCTTGGTTATTTTTAAGCTGCCAATCAACCACAATTTTGCCACCTGGCTTGGTGTAATGAATGGCATTAAAAACAAGGTTAGAAAAGGCACTACGTAATTCGTCTTCGGCCCCTTTAATGTCTAAACTCGCATCAACATTAAATATAAGCTCATGGCCTTTGTCTTGGTTCAATGACTGTGCTTCGGTTTGAATATAGGTAAGTAGCTGCGGTACATTGACAGGCTTATCGTTATCTTGACGACGTGCCCCTTCAATACGCGACAACGACAGTAATTGATTGACCAAGCTATCCATACGCTTACATTGCTCAAGCATGGTTGTTTGCGCTTTTTGCCACATTGCAGGAGGTGGTAAGCTATCTGAATCAAGCATCTCTAAGTAACCGGTTACCACAGTAAGCGGTGTTCTCAGCTCATGAGAAACATTGGCCACAAAGTCTTTACGCATCTGCTCAAGTTGCTTTAAGCGAGTTACATCACGCACCACCATCATCAACTGTGAACTTGCATAGGGCATAACACGAAACTCTAAGGTTTGATCGTAGCTGTGGCCACCATCAAGCTCGAGCGGTTCATCGAAACAAGCTTTATGCATGTACTTTGCAAACTTAGGATCGCGAATAAGATTATCTAAGCGTTGCCCATGATCGGTAGGCCACTGTAAACCTAAAACCTTTAAAGCCAATTGGTTACACCAAATAATGCTAAGATCTTTTTGTAATACGACAACCGCATCAGGCACAGCTTCGGCACCATCACGAAAACGGCGTATTAAGTCTGCCAGTTCATTGCGTTTTTTACGGTTGCGGTGTTGTAAGTGATAGATCCCTTCAAAGACTTGCTCCCATGCTCCCTCCCCTTCGGGTGGGTTAAAACTACGTTGATTAAGGAGCCAATCGCTGAGGCGATATAATTGATGATAATGCCAAATTAAAAGTGCAAAAGAGCCTAAAAATAAAAGCAAAAAAGGCGCACCTACAAGTACGCCAACTAATAACAAGGGTAAGAAATACATAAACAGGCGTTTTGCTAACGCCTGTTTATTCACTACTCGATACATACACTCACTTTACCTTAAGTATGTAAATTAGCTTGTTAAGGTCATTGCCATGACACTTATAATTTACTTGAAAAACGATAGCCTGCACCGCGAACGGTTTGCACTAAACGGTCATGCCCTAATGGTGCAATCGCTTTACGTAGACGGCGAATATGTACATCAACAGTACGGTCTTCTACATATACATTTGTTCCCCATACATGATCAAGTAATTGTTCACGGCTGTAAACACGTTCAGGATGCGTCATGAAGAAATGTAGTAATCTAAATTCAGTAGGCCCCATATCTAATTCACTACCTTCTGATGTTACACGGTGTGAAATTGGGTCAAGGCGTAAGCCATGAACTTCAATGGCTTCTTCTAATGAGGTTGGTGAAACACGGCGAATAACCGCTTTAATGCGCGCCATTAATTCTTTAGGAGAAAATGGTTTGGTTACGTAATCATCAGCACCTACTTCAAGGCCGCGTACTTTGTCTTCTTCTTCACCGCGAGCAGTCAGCATAATGATAGGAATCTGACGAGTATATTCGTTTTGCTTAAATTTCTTAGCAATTTGAATACCGCTACCACCAGGTAACATCCAATCTAATAAAACCATATCTGGGTATGGTTCAACCATAGCTTCAATCGCAGAGTCATAATCTTCTGCTTCAATTGCTTGAAAACCATTTTGCTCTAAAACAAAAACCAGCATCTCTCTGATAGGCGCTTCGTCATCGACGACTAGTACTTTACGTGACATTCCAATTTATCTCTTTCGTTAGCGAACTGGTTTCATTATTATGACTAAGTATGACATTTTTATGAAAGTCTAACGAGTAATTGAAAAAGCGCAAAAGAATCAAAGCAAAAATAGCCATTTTTTACGCTTAAATAGTAAATTTCGGATTAAAAGTCATACCTTAAAGTGACTGCAAGATGATCTTCATCAGCATTATTATCTAGTGAAAATTGCGTATACCACATGTACATACGTGCTTGTTTTGACAGGCTTCGTTCAACACCAACAGAAGTACCGCTACCCGAATCTTTCAATTTACCAAAGCTGCCATCAGTATCTTGATATTGCGCCAGCAACTTATATTTATCTATTTTGTAAGATGCGCTCACTAAAAAGCCATCTTCTTTGTCAGAACCTGTGACTTTTTCGCTTTGTTGATACATACCGCCTAGGGTTAAATCGCCTAATTTGCCTTGCGCCGTAAACCGTGTTGTATCATAACCGGCTACTTTACTGTCGTGGGCAACACTTACAAAGTAAGGCGCTTTTTTAAATTTACTATCACCATACATAAATGCCGCAGAAACACCGGTTTCTTCATCTTGTTTGGAGTTATCTTCAGCAATATAGGTGACCACAAATTGCATATTGCCAACAATTGGCGAACTGTAATGAACCACATCACCAAGGCGATTTTCACCATTGAACAAGGCTTTAACATCACCATTAAAGTCGTTCATTAAATCAATTTTACCCTGCGATACTTTTAACGCCGTATCGTGACGACCAAGCACTACCTGCCCATAGCTGCCTTGTAGTCCAACATATTGATTACGCGCGGTAATATTCTCTTCAGTTTTACCATCGCTATCTTGATCTGCCGCATTTACTGCAAATTCAAACTTATATACGGCTTTTAAACCATCACTTATTTCACCGCTGCCTTTGATCCCCATACGAGAGTTATAGCTCTCAATAGAAGTTTCGCTGCCATCGCCAGTGTCGCTATTAGCAACCCCTAAATGGGCCCGACCATACACATCTACAGCTTCGGCAGCACTATGAAAAGAAATAATGCACATTGCAAAGCTCGACAACATCATGGCAGGTTTATTCATGGTAGCGATCCTCAATTTAAGCAATAACTTAAAAATCGAACATAAAGGGCTTTTGGTCAAGGCGAGGAGGAGATATTTCACATAAAAATCACGGATCACTGATCTACCAACTTAATCAGATCAGGATCAGGTTTTTACTAAGAAGATCAACTTCAGATCAGTTTTTTACTTAGAGAATAAGATAACTTGTTGATTTAATGTTAAGACGCTCAGCATTTCGTTTAAAAGATGAGCAAAGAAAAGCCTGTGATCAGTATACAACTAGTAAAATAATGATCCGTGAAAGCTAAGGTTAGTAAAACAGTGATCCTGAAAAGCGCGAGTAAGTATATCGCTGATCCGCCTTGATCAAGGCAATAAAAAACCGGCAAAAAGCCGGCTTTTTAAATTTTTTATCAATTACTTGATTTGTGGATCAAGTTCACCTGATAAGTATTTAAGATGCATATCATCTAAAGAGATAGGCTTGATCTTACCAGCTTGACCTGCCGTACCAAATGCTTCGTAGCGAGCAACACAGATCTCTGTCATTGCTTTCGTTGCTTCAGCTAAGTATTTACGTGGATCAAAGTTAGCTGGGTTTAAAGCTAAGTGACGACGAATTGCACCTGTTGATGCTAAACGAAGATCGGTATCGATATTAACTTTACGAACACCGTACTTAATACCTTCGATGATCTGCTCTACTGGCACGCCATACGTTTCAGGGATTTCGCCACCGTATTGGTTAATCACTTCTAACCACTCTTGTGGAACAGAAGAAGAACCATGCATTACTAAGTGTGTGTTAGGGATACGCGCGTGGATTTCTTTAATGCGATCAATCGCTAAGATATCATCTGTTGGTGGACGCGTGAATTTGTAGGCACCATGTGATGTACCACAAGCAATAGCAAGTGCATCAACTTTAGTTTTACGAACGAAATCAGCTGCTTCTTCAGGATCTGTTAGCATTTGATCCGTAGACAATTTACCTTCTGCACCTACGCCATCTTCTTCACCTGCTTCACCTGTTTCAAGTGAACCTAAAACACCTAGCTCGCCTTCAACAGACACACCACAAGCATGTGCCATTTCAACTGTTTGACGTGTTACATCAACATTATATTCGTAGCTTGAAGGGGTTTTACCATCAGACATTAATGAGCCATCCATCATTACTGATGAAAAGCCTAACTGGATTGAGCGCTGACATACACCTGGTGAAGTACCGTGGTCTTGGTGCATTACAACTGGAATATGAGGCCATTCTTCAACGGCTGCTAAAATCATATGACGAATAAAAGGGGCACCAGCATAGGCACGTGCGCCTGCTGAACCTTGTACAATTACCGGGCTGTTTGTTTTGTCAGCCGCTTCCATAATTGCGCGCATTTGCTCTTGGTTATTAACGTTAAACGCAGGTACGCCGTAACCATTTTCAGCTGCATGATCAAGAAGTTGTCGCATACTGATTAAAGCCATTTGGTATTCTCCAAATTGTATCGACAGTAGTTTCCTACTATCTAGTTTGAACGGATAAGTTATTTTTTGATGCATCACTGCATCACGAAAAGCTCGCGCCTACCGTAACAGCTGTAAATAAAACGAGGGTGAGAGGTATTTTATTAACAGCTGAACCAGCGTAATTACTTAATAACTACGCTGGTATACGCACTAATTACTTAGCGCGTTCTTCAAGCATAGCAACTGCTGGTAATTTTTTCCCTTCTAAAAATTCAAGGAAAGCACCACCACCTGTTGAAATGTAAGAAACTTTATCGGCAATGCCGTATTTATCAATCGCTGCAAGCGTATCACCGCCACCAGCAATCGAGAATGCACTTGAATTAGCAATCGCATCAGCAATAGCACGTGTGCCGTTACCAAATTGGTCAAATTCAAATACACCTACTGGGCCATTCCATACAACAGTACCCGCATTAGCAATGATTTTTGCTAATTGGTTTGCTGTATCAGGACCAATATCGAAGATCATGTCTTCGTCTGTTACTTCATTCACATCTTTTAGTGTTGCCACTGCAGATTCTGAGAACTCATTACCTACAACAACATCAGTCGGTACCGGAATTTCACCGTTATTAGCTTTTGCCGCAGCACTTAATTTGTTAGCTTCATCAATTAAATCAGCTTCAAATAAAGATTTACCTACTGGGTAACCTGCTGCTGCGATGAAGGTATTCGCGATACCACCACCTGTTACAAGTTGGTCAACCACTTTAGAAAGTGAATCAAGTACAGTTAACTTAGTTGATACTTTAGAGCCACCAACGATAGCAACTAAAGGACGAGCTGGGTTATCAAGCGCTTTACCTAATGCGTCTAGCTCTGCCGCAAGTAGTGGGCCTGCACATGCAACATCAGCAAATAAACCCACACCGTGAGTAGATGCTTGTGCACGGTGAGCCGTACCAAATGCGTCCATTACGTAAACATCACATAATGCAGCAAGCTTTTTAGACAGTGCTTCGTCGTTTTTCTTTTCGCCAGCGTTAAAACGTACGTTTTCGAAAACAACCACTTCGTTATCAGCAACGTCTACGCCTTCTAGGTAGTCTTTTTCAAGACGAACTGTTTGCTCAAGGGCATCATTTAAATAATTAACCACAGGGGCAAGTGAAAACGCTTCATCATATTCCCCTTCCGTAGGGCGGCCAAGGTGTGACATCACCATTACTTTAGCGCCTTTTTCTAACGCTAATTTAATAGTTGGTAATGCTGCACGAATACGTGCATCAGAGGTCACTTTACCTTCTTTTACAGGCACATTTAAATCTTCACGAATTAACACGCGTTTGCCGTTTAAATCTAAATCTGCCATTTTAATGACCGACATGGACTTCTCCTTAGTTAACGATACTAATATTATATTTATAAATTATTGGCTTACAGCCATCATCGCACGCGCGGTGTCGAGCATACGATTAGCAAAGCCCCACTCATTATCGCACCACACTAACAACTTTATCAGTCGTTTATGACTAACACGTGTCTGAGTGCCATCTATGATACAAGAATGTGGGTCATGATTAAAATCTACCGATACCAATGGCTCTTCTGTGTAGCTTAAAATACCGTCAAGACGGTCTTTTGCTGCTAACTTAAGTGCCTGATTGACAGTCGCTAAATTCACATCGGTATTCACTGTTACACTTAAATCCATCGCCGTCACATTGATCGTTGGTACCCTAACAGCAATGGCTTCAAAACGACTATGAAACTTAGGCAAAATACGCTCAATACCACGAGCAAGCTTTGTATCCACCGGAATAATAGACTGGCTTGCAGCGCGAGTACGACGTAAATCATGATGGTACGCATCAATCACTTGCTGATCATGCATCGAGGCATGAATCGTTGTAATAGCCCCAGATTCAATCGAAAATGCGTCATCCAGCACTTTAATTACTGGCACAATACAGTTTGTGGTACATGAACCGTTTGAAACAATCGTATGTTCAGCTTTTAGCTCATCATCGTTAATACCATACACAATTGTGGCATCAACATCAGCATCTGCAGGCTGTGAAAACAATACTTTTTTTGCACCAGCAGCCAAGTGTAGTTCTGCATGTTCACGAGAGTGATACACCCCAGTACATTCAAGAACCACATCAACATCAAGAGTTTGCCAAGGCAGTTCTGCAGGGTTTTCTTCTGCAAATAAGGCTATAGAGTCGTTAGCAACCGTTAAAGTATCTTCGCCAAGATTAACAGGGAATGAAAAGCGGCCGTGAGATGTATCGTATTTAAGGAGATGGGCAATGCCCTTAGGGTCGGCTAATTCGTTAATAGCGACAATTTTGATTTGATCTTCAAGCCCTGATTCATACAGTGCACGGACGATATTGCGCCCGATTCGACCAAAACCATTAATTGCAAGTTTGATTGCCATGAAGAAGAAAATCCACTCTATTTGCTTGCAGATAAAGGCAACTGCCTTTTAGATGGCGGTATTGTAATCGACCTTACACATTATTATAAGAGGTCAAGTAAAATAAAAGTTGCTTAGCATGTTTTAGATGGCGCAGTTTTGGTAATCGACCTTAGACATTTTTATAAGAGGTCAGCCAAAATAAAAATTGCTTAGCATGTTTTAGATGGCGCAGTTTTGGTAATCGACCTGAAGAGTTTTTATAAGAGGTCAGCCAAAATAAAAATTGCTTAGCATGTTTTAGATGGCGCAGTTTTGGT